>JBFXBD010000019.1:0-99847 GCA_050183625.1 Gammaproteobacteria bacterium | reverse complement strand
GCGCGGGTCTCGACGTCGACTTCCCCGCAAACGTGCGTGCCTACCTGCTCGCCGGTGCCTCGCACGCACCCGGCATGGTGGCACCGTACTGCGCCCTCCCGGCCAATCCGGTCGCCTACGCTCCGGTACTGCGCGCGCTGGTGGTCGCGATGGAGCGCTGGGTGCGGGGCGAGGCGGAGCCGCCGGAAACGGTCTGGCCGCGCCTGGCGCGGGGTGAACTGCGCCAGCCGCTGGCGAACGAACCGGCGCCGAACCGCGTGGAACGCGTGGACTACGGTGTCGTGCCGCCGCGAACCGTCGGCGAGGGCTGGCAGGTGCTCGTGCCCAGGACCGATGCCGCCGGCAACGATCGGCCGGGCATCCCCCTGTGGGCGCTGCAGGACGAGCCCGGCGCATACCTGGGGTGGAACGTGCGCGGGAAGGGCTTCGCGCCGGGCGAGTTGTGCTTCGTGTTCGGCGGGTTCCGTGCGCAGCCGGGGCAGGTGCGCATGCCCGGGGATGAGGGTTCGAAGGTGGCCGCCGCGCTATGCGCGCAACGGTTGCTCGTCGATTCGGATTGTCCGCCGCGGTAAGGCGGAGTGGATTCGATCGCAATAACGAAAATCATTCTCATCTATGGCATACTGCGGCGACCGTCCATCCGAACACCGATCGCCGTGTACACCGCCGACCCGTCCGCCGCCGTCCGGGGCCGCCGCCTGCGGCCCCCGCCACGCCCGCCGCAGCCCGGCCCGACGAGACCGGGATGGCCCCGCAACCCAATATCCGGAACCAGGACATGAATGCCGTCACTCCGCTTCCGCAGTTGACGCTCGACCGGATCGCTCCGGGCACTGAAGCGATAGTCACGGATGTCCAGGCGCCTGCCGGCGCCGCGGACTGGGCGCGCTGGCTGCACGACATCGGCTTCGTCCCCGGCGAGCGCGTGCGCCTGATGCGCCGGGCGCCGGGTGGCGATCCGATCGTGCTGCGGGTCGGCACGTCGACGTTCGCCCTGCGCCGCGCGGAGGCCGCCTGCGTGCTGGTGGAACCCGCCGGGTGAAGGCTGCGATCCTGCACTACCACCCGCCGGGGCCGCTGGTCGCACTGGTGGGCAACCCCAATTGCGGCAAGACCGCGCTGTTCAACCTGCTCACCGGCAGCCGCCAGAAGGTGGCGAACTACGCCGGCGTGACCGTGGAGCGCAAGGAAGGGCGGCTCCAGACCCCGACCGGCAAGACCCTGCGCGTGCTCGACCTGCCGGGTGCCTACAGCCTGCACCCTCGCTCGCCGGACGAGCGCGTGACCTGCGATGTGCTCAACGGCCGTGCCGAGGGCGAGAAGCGCCCCGATCTGGTCGTCTGCGTGGTGGATGCGACCAACCTGCGCCGCAACCTGCGGCTGGTGCTGGCGATCAAGCGCCTGGGCCTGCCCTGCGTGGTGGCGCTGAACATGACCGATCTCGCCGAGCGGCGCGGCATTCGCGTCGATCCGCAGGCGCTATCCGAGCAACTCGGCGCGCCGGTCATCCCCACGGTCGGCGTGCAGCGCCAGGGCGCGCGGGCGCTGGTCTCCATGCTCGACGAAGCCGCGGTCTGGCACGCCGCGCCGTCGTATCCGGGTGCCCCGCAGGACGACGTGCGCGGCGACCACGCCGCCGTGCAGGCCATCCTGGAGCGCCTGGGGCTGGCCGAGACGGTGCCGCACATGCCGAGCGACCGCATCGACGCCTTCGTCCTGCACCCGCTGCTTGGCCCCCTGCTGCTCGCGATCGTGTTGTTCCTGGTCTTCCAGGCGGTGTTCGCGTGGGCCGAGGCGCCGATGGCGATGATCGAATCGGCCACCACCTGGGCCGGCGAAGGCGTCAGCACACTGCTGCCGGACGGCTGGGTGCGCAGCCTGCTGGTGGACGGCATCGTCGCCGGCGTCGGTGGTGTCCTGGTCTTCCTGCCCCAGATAGTGATCCTGTTCTTCTTCATCCTGGTGCTGGAGGAATCCGGCTACCTGCCGCGCGCGGCGTTCCTGCTCGATCGCCTCATGGGCGGGGTGGGATTGTCCGGCCGCTCGTTCATCCCGCTTCTGTCGAGCTTTGCCTGCGCCATCCCGGGGATCATGGCCACGCGGACCATCGCCGATCCGCGCGATCGGCTGGTCACCATCATGATCGCCCCGCTCATGACCTGCTCGGCGCGCCTGCCGGTCTACGCGCTGCTCATCGGCGCATTCGTGCCGCGCAGGGAGGTGGCTGCCGGCATCGAGATGCAGGGGCTGGTGCTGTTCGCGCTTTACCTGGCAGGCATCGTCGGCGCGCTGATCGTGGCCTGGGCGCTCAAGCGCTTCACCACCCGCGGGCAGGTGCGCATGCTGATGATGGAACTGCCGAACTACCACTGGCCGGCGGTGCGCAACGTCGTGTTGGGGTTGTGGCAGCGGGTGACGATCTTCGTGAAGCGCGTCGGCGGCATCATCCTGGGCCTGACCGTGCTGATGTGGTTCCTGGCGAGCTACCCGGCCCCGCCCCCCGATGCCGCCGGCGCGGCGATCGAGTACAGCATCGCCGGGACCCTGGGGCGCATGCTCGCCGTGCTGTTCGAGCCGATCGGGTTCAACTGGCAGATCAGCATCGCGCTGGTGCCCGGTCTGGCGGCACGCGAGGTGGCGGTGAGCGCGCTAGGCACCGTCTACGCGCTCTCGGCGACCGGAGACGCGACCGAGCAGGCGCTCACGCCGCTCATCGCCCACACCTGGTCGCTGGCCACGGCGTTCTCGCTGCTGGCCTGGTACGTGTTCGCCCCGCAATGCCTGAGCACGCTGGCAACCGTCAAGCGCGAGACCGGCGGCTGGCGCATGCCGACCATCATGGCGGCGTACCTCTTCGCGCTCGCCTACCTCGCGTCGTTCGCCACCTATCGCGCCACGCTCTGGCTCGGCGGCTGAACCGCTCCTCGTTTCGCCAGGATCGCCCGTATGAATCGCACGATCACGATTGCAGCATTGTTCCTCATCGGCGTGTGCGCCATGCGCGGCGCGGCAGCGGACGCCGGGGCGCCCGCGACCGCTGGCCGGGAAGCGAACGTCGCGCCGGCGATCAACGAGCCGTTCAAGAGCGCGAGCCTGGATCCGGGGACGTGGGCCGAGCGCTTCACCGGCGAGAGCCGCGAGGTCTACACGGCGCGCATGGAGATCCTGAAGGCGCTTGCCCTGAAGCCGGGCGAGCACATTGCCGACGTGGGCGCGGGTACCGGCCTGTACGTGAAGCTGTTCGCCGAGGCGGTCGGCCCCGGCGGCCAGGTGTACGCGAACGACATCGCACCGAAGTTCCTGGCGTTCATCGCCGCCAATGCCGCCCGCGACGGACTGGCGAACGTCCGCACGGTGCTCGGCACCGACCGTTCGGCGAACCTGCCGGCGGCGTCCCTGGACGTCATCTTCCATTCCGACGTCTACCATCACTTCGAGTATCCGATGACGATGAACGCCGACCTGCACCGGTCCCTGAAGCCGGACGGTCGCCTGTACGTGCTGGACTTCGAGAAGATCGAGGGCGTGACCACGCCGGCCATGATGGCGCACGTGCGGGCCGGCAAGGCCGCGGTGACCGCGGAGATCGAGGCGGCCGGCTTCAGGCTCGTGGAGCAGATCGCGGTGCCCGGCCTGCGCGAGAACTATCTTCTGTACTTCAGGAAGGCCGGCGCCGAGTGACGCCCGGCGCGGCGGCGGGCGGCGGCCGGGAACGCTTCGGCCTGCCGACGCTCGTCACGCTCGTCGTCGGCAACGCGATCGGCGCCGGTGTCTACACCACCTCAGGCTTCGCCCTGGCGGACCTCGGATCGCGCGAATGGGTGCTGGCGGCGTGGGCGGTCGGCGGCGGCGTCGCGCTGCTGGGCGCCGTCAGCTACGGCATGCTGGCCCGCGGACTTTCGGAATCCGGGGGCGAGTACCTCTACCTCGCGCGTTCGATTCATCCGCTCGCCGGTTTCATCGGCGGATACGTTTCGCTGCTGGCCGGGTTCACCGGCGCAATCGCGCTGGCCGCCGTGGCCCTGGAAACCTACGTGCGGGCAGCAGTGGCGCTGCCCCGTTGGCCGGCCGGGTCGGTGGCCATCGGCGCGATCCTGTTCGGCGGTGCAATCCACGTCGCGCGCGTGCACGTCGGTGCACGGGTGCACGATCTCGTCGTCGGCGCGATGCTGCTCGGCCTGGCCGGCTTCGTCGCCTGGGCCGCCGTGGCGTTCGCGGGCGGCGGCTGGCAGCCACCGGCGGCGAACGACTGGCACGGCACGCCGGATGTCGCCGCATTCGCGGGCTCGCTGGTCTGGATCTCGCTCAGCTACTCCGGATTCAACGCCGCGGTCTATGTCAGCGGCGAAGCCGTGGACGCGCCCCGCAACGTGCCGCGCGCCATGCTTGTCGGCACGTCGATCACGCTGGCGATCTACCTCGCCGTCAATGCGATCTTCCTGTACGCGCCGCGCGCGGAAGCGATCGCGGGCCAGCCCGAGGTCGCGGCGATCGCGGCCGAGGCGATCGGCGGCACCGGCCTGCGCCGCGGCATGGAATTGCTGATTGCCGTGTCGCTGCTGTCGTCCGTGACCGCCATGGTGCTCGCCGGACCGCGCGTGTATGCGAAGATGGCCCAGGACGGCGCCCTGCCGGCGATGTTCCGGATGCTAGGCGCCGAACCGCCGCGCGCGGCGATCGCGCTGCAGGTCGTTCTCGCGGCGCTCACGGCCGGCCTGGCCGATCTGCGCGACCTGCTCTCCTACCTGGGCCTGACGCTCTCGCTGTGCCTGGCGCTCGCGGTGTCGTCGCTGTTCGTGCGCCATGCGCGCTTCGGGGAGCGCCCGCACGGCCGGGCATATCCGTGGGTGCCGGCGCTGTTCGTCGCCTGCACGCTGCTGTTCGCGGTGCTCTCCGCGGCCCGGCAACCCGAGCAGATCGTGGGACTCGCCGCAACCGTCGCGGTGGGCACCGCGGCCTGGCTCGCGTGCCGCGGGCGACGCTGACGACGCTGACGACGCTGACGACGCTGACGACGCATCGAACCCCGGCAGCCGGACGTCGCCTATACTGGCCGTACGCCGCGCGTGCCGGCCGGGCGCGCCGGCAGGGGTTGGCGGTTCGGCCCGACCGTACCGACGACAGGCTCCTGCGCTCGAATACAGGTGTTCGATGACGACCAGCCGGTTCGATGCCAGCGCCGCCGGCGAATGGGCGGCGGCGCTCTTCGAGGCCTGGCGGCGCGGTACGCCGCGGCCGGTGCGCGCCGATGCGTTCGCCGGCCTGGCAATCCAAGACGCCTACCGCGTGCAACGCGAGTACGTGCGGCTGCGCGTGAGCCATGGCGATGGCATCGCTGGCTTCAAGGCCGCGATGACCGCGCCCGATGCCGCCGGTCGGCTGAATCCGATCGGCGGCGTATTGTTCTCATCGGGCACGCTGCGCAGCGGCGCGACGTTCGCCGCGTCCGCGCTGGTGCGCGGCATGCTGGAAACCGAAGTCGGCTTCGTCGCCGGGGCGACGGTGCGCGCACCGCTCGCCGGCGACGCGGATCCGCTCGCCGTCACCGCCGCCATCGTACCCATGTTCGAACTGGCCGATGCCGGGTTCGCCGGGCCGGCGCGGATGGGCGTGCACGACGCAGTCGCCGCCAGCGCCGTGGCATCGCATCAGTTGCCGGGCGAGCCGGTCGGGACTGCCGTGGATCCGGACGCGGTCAGCGTCGTCCTGTCGCGCGACGGCGAATTCCTGCACCGCGGGCACGCCCGCGAAGCGATGGGCGGCCAACGCAACGCGCTGCGCTGGCTGATCGACCACACGATCGCGCAGGGCTACGTCATCGAGCCCGGCCACCTGCTGATGACGGGTTCGCTCGGGTCCGTACAGCCCCTGCGCGCCGGTCGATTCCAGGCCGACTTCGGTCCGCTCGGCAGCATCGAGTGCAACGTGACCTGATCCGGCGGGCATCGTGCGCCCCGGTTCCTCGACCACGCAAACAATTCAATCGGGAGATTGCAGATGACCGGACATGGCGTTGATGCACGGGTGATCCGTGCGCGGCTGAAGCATCCGGTGATCGATGCCGACGGCCACACGGTGGAGTACGTTCCGGCGCTGGAGAGCTACATCCAGGCCGAGGGCGTCACGATCGGCCTGAACAATTCGTTCGCGGCGGCGATACGGCCACTGGCGCAGGCGCTGGAGCGCAACAAGGCCGCCGCGCCGCACGGCTTCGAGTGGTACCGGCGCACGCCGGAGGAACGCTATCGCCGGCGCATCACCCGCCCGTCGTGGTGGGGCGTTCCGGCGGAGAACACGCTTGATCTCGCCACCGCGATGTTCCCGCACCTGCTCGCGCAGCGGCTGGAGTCGCTCGGCATCGACTTCGCCGTCGTCTATCCGACCATGGGCCTGGGCTTTCCGCACGTACAGACCGAGCAGGTGCGCCTGGCCGCCTGCCGCGCGATCAACCGCTACCACGCCGATATCTTCGCCGGCCACCGGCAACGGCTCGAACCGGTGGCGGTGATCCCGATGCACACCCCGGCCGAGGCCTTGAACGAACTGGAGTACGCCGTGCGCACGCTGGGCTATCGCGCAATCCTCATTCCCAGCTACGTGCAGCGGCCGATCCCCGCGGCGCAGCAGGAGTCCGCCCGGATGGCGGGCTACGCCACGGCACTGGATACCTACGGCATCGACAGCGCGTACGACTACGATCCGGTCTGGGCCAAGTGCATCGAGCTCGGCGTGTCCGTGTCGACGCACTCGCCGACGATGGGCATCGGCACGCGCGCGTCCATCTCCAGCTACATGTACAACCACATCGGCCATTTCGCCGCGGCCGGCGAAGCCCTGTGCAAGTCGCTGTTCTTCGGCGGCGTCACGCGCCGGTTCCCGCGCCTTCGCGTCGCCCTGCTCGAGGGCGGCGTCGCCTGGGGCGCGACCGTCTACGGCGACATCGTCAGCCGCTGGAGCAAGCGCAACCGCGACAGCGTGCGCAGGTACGCTCCGGAACGGATCGACCTGGATCGATTCACCCGTCTGTTCCTGGAACACGCCGACGCCGCGATGCGCAGCGATCTCGGCAACGAGGTCAGCTTCGCCCTGGAGCAACGGCCGCAGAACGAGAACGATTTTGTCGACGAATGGGCCGCTTCCGGGGTGAATTCCGTGCAGGACATCCACGATCGGTTCGTGCCGAACTTCTTCTTCGGCTGCGAAGCCGATGATCGCATGGTGGCGGCCAGCATCGATCCGCGCCTGTTCCCCCTGTCGCCGCGCTTTAGGGCATTCTTCAGCTCCGACATCGGCCATTGGGACGTGCCGGACATGCGCGGCGTGCTGCCCGAGGCCTGGGAACTGGTGCAGGATGGCCTGCTCGACGAAGAGGGCTTCGCCGATTTCACGTTCCGCAACGCCGCGCGCTTCTACCTGGAGTCGAACCCGCATTTCTTCGACGGCACCGCGCTGGCGCAGGAGGTGAAGGGGTTGCAGGCTGCCTAGGTTCAACGGCGCGGATGCGTCGATCGGCCCACCCGCTTCGTGGCTGCCGCTAGCGTCCGCGCCCGTCCTCGTGCCGCTGCCTCGTCCCCTCGTCGCGTCGCCCGTGGAAGACCCGGTTCGCCGGGTCGCCCGGGAGATCGCGCCGCGTCTGGCCCGCGGCGGCGGCGGGCCCGGGCGACGCGCGCCGTTCCGTCCGCGCCGCCGGTGCGGGGATTGATCCGCGTTGCGCATCGGGCGCGGCGAGGCCCTGGAAGCGCGGCGGTTGCGGTGGCGGCATGCGTTCGCGATCGCCGCCGCGCGCGAACGGTGGCCGCAGGCGTTCCTGCGCCTTTCCGTCCACCATCGGTGCCAGGCGCACCACTGGCGCCGGATCGATCCGCGGCGGCGGGGTGCGATCGGGTTCGCGCGCGAATGCCGGCGCCGGCACGCGCGCGGGCAAAGCGCGGCGGGCCACGACGGCGCGCCGGGCGATCGCGTCATCCGGCCGCTTGGCGCGGCCCTGCGCGGGCGCGAGGCTGGCGCGCGTGGGTGCCAAAGGCAACGCGCCGTGAATTGGCCGCAGGCGGTCGAACTCGCGATGCTCCAGCGCCACGGGGTGCAGCCGCCCGCGGCCGAAGCGATCCACCGGTACGCCGACGAGTGCGCCCGGAAGCGCCGCATTGCGGTACGCATGGATGTCCGCGGCCCGCACGGTGCGCGTGCGTGCGACGACGACGTCGTTCACAATCCGCGGGCCGCCCCAGCCGAGCCAGTGCGGGTGGCCGCGCATGGCCGGCGGGCCCCACCATGGGATGCAGGGTTCGCCCCAGCCGAGCGCAATCCAGGCGACGGGCGCCGCAGTGATGCTCACCGCGATCGAGGTCTCCGGCAGGCCGTAGAAAGCCACCAGCGCCGGCGCATACCACTGCCGTGCCGCGATGGGTCCGGGTGCCCAGCCCCAGAATTCGCCGATGCGTATCCACCGGCCGTAGTGGAACGGTGCCCAGCCCCACGGCGCGTCGTCGACCCAGGTCCAGCCGAAGTCGGGATCATGGATCCAGGTGCCGGCGCCGTAGGGCGCCCAGCCCGCCGCGACCCGCGGGATCCACACCGGGCCGTACTCGGCCACCACCCGCCAGTCGCCGTGGTGGTCGAGATCGTCCACGCCGTACACGCCGGCCGGGACGTACCGTGCACTCACCGAGTCGATGAGTCGATCGCTGCGTTCGAAGTTCCACCGATCCCAGGGATCGGGTTCCGGCGCGGCGAAACTCTCGATGCGCGGTTCGCCGGCGCCGGCGAACACGACCTGCTCGCTCGGCGCGATTTCGTAGACCTTGCCGCCCGCGGTGGTCGCGGTGGCGCGTCCGCCGCGCCGGGCGATGAAGGTGGTGGTATCGCCGGCGACCGCGATCCTGTAGTACCCGCTGCGTGCAATCGTGAATGCGCCGGCGGGTGTGTCGATCTCGAATGCGTGCCCGGCATCGACGCTGCGCAAATCGAGCGACAGATGCCCCGTGCCCATCCGCACCTGGAGGAACTTCGGTTCCAGGGCCAGGATCCCCACCTCGGTATGCTCGCCCGCGCGCAGGAACGCGCGCGTGCCGATCTGCATCTCCAGGTTCGCGGCCGCATCGGTATAGAGCCGATCGCCGCGGGCCAGCGGCGTGTTGGGCAGCGCCGGCGTCCAGTCCTGCGCGCCCTCGCGCAGGAACGACGCATCGCCCTGCACGAACGCCAGCCGCGGTGGCGTGCGGTCGAATTCTGTGGGGGGTGGTGCGGCGTGCGCGAACGCCGTGAATGCAATCAGCCAGGCCGCGAGCGCGGAACCGGATACACTGGAACGCCCGAACATGTGTGCCACCCGCCGGTCGCCGCGGCTGCGGCGCTCCCCGCGCCTGTGCGGCTATCGGCTTGGAGTGCGCGCTCTCGGGCAGGTTCCATGAACGACGCGATCATCGTCCTGGGCGGCTACGGAAATTTCGGCGCGCGCATCGCCGCGGCGCTCGCCGCGGATCGGCGCTGGCGCGTGATCGTCGCCGGGCGCGATCCGCGCAAGGCGCAGACGCTCGCGCCCGCAGGCACGGAACCGATGGCGCTGGACGCCGCGGCACCGGATTTCGCCACGCGGCTCGCGCGCCTGGGCGCCGGCGTGCTGATCCACACCGCGGGTCCGTTCCAGGGCCAGGACTACACGGTCGCCTCGGCGTGCATCGACGCCGGCTGTCACTACGTCGACATCGCCGACGGGCGCGCGTACGTCGGCGGCATCGACGCGCTCGACGCGCGTGCGCGCAGTGCCGGCGTGCTCGTGGCGAGCGGCGCGAGTTCGTTGCCGGCGCTGTCGTCGGCAGCGGTGGATCGGTTGCTGCCGCGGTTCGAACGCATCGAGTCGATCCGACTCGGCATCACCTCCAGCAGCCGTCCGCCCGGCATCGCGACCATGCGCGGCGTGCTCGGCTACGTCGGCCGGCCGATCCGGCGGCTGGAGTCGGGCCGGATCCGCACCGTGCACGGCTGGCAGGACCTGCACCTGCGGCGCTACCCGGCGCCGCTCGGCCGGCGCCTGCTCGGCGCCTGCGACGTCCCCGACCTGGAACTGTTTCCGCGCCGCTACCCCGGCCTGCACACCGTGACCTTCCATGCCGGCCTGGGCATGGCCGCCACCACGCTGGCAACCTGGGGATTCTCTTGGCTGGTGCGCGCCGGAGCGATCGCGGATCTGGCGGATCACGCCGGTCCGCTGCGGCGCCTGGCCGGGATGATGGAACCGCTGGGCTCGGCGTACAGCGCGATGCACGTCGAGGCGGGCGGGCGCGGCCGCGACGGCGCGCCGCTGCATCGGGTGTGGCACGTCATCGCCGGCCGGCATCACGGGCCGCAGATCCCGTGCCTGCCCGCGATCGCGCTCGCGCGCCGGCTGCTGCGCGGGCAGTCCGTCGAACGCGGCGCCATGGCGTGCATGGGGCTGCTCGGCGTCGAGGAGATCCTCGGCGCGGTGCCGGGGCTGGACCTGCGCGTGAGCGAGGCGTGAGCATGGAGTATCTCTGGCTGAAGTGGTTGCACATCCTCTCGGCGACCTTCCTGTTCGGCACCGGCATCGGCACCGCGTTCTACAAGTGGCGTGCGGACGCGGACGCGGATCCGGTCGCGCAGGCGGCGGTGATGCGCGCGGTGGTGCTCGCGGACTGGGTCTTCACCACCCCGGCGATCGTGGTCCAGCCGCTCACCGGACTGCGCATGGCCTGGCTTGCCGGGTATCCGATCGATCGCGGCTGGGTGGCCTGGGCGCTCGGACTGTACCTGCTCGCCGGCGCGTGCTGGCTGCCGGTGGTGTGGCTGCAGATCCGGATGCGGGAGATGGCGGTGCAGGCCGCGCGCGACCGCACGCCCCTGCCCGCGCGCTACGATGCATACAGGCGTACGTGGTTCGCACTGGGCGTGCCGGCGTTCGGGGCGCTGGTGCTGGTGTTCTGGCTGATGGTCTTCAAGCCGGCATTGCCGTAGGCTGCCGCCACCCTGCGCTGCGGCGCGAAGCGGTACGTCGATGTTCGACAACGGCCAATTCCCGGAAGCACGCCCCGAGCAAAGAACGGGTACTGCACCTACGTCCGCGCAGCGCACGCTGCAGGCAGGCGCCGTCTACTTCACGCTGGTCTTCGGCGCCGGATTCGTGCTCGGGCTGATCCGCGTCCTGTGGCTCGTGCCGCGCATCGGCGAACGCGCTGCCGAGATCGCCGAGCAGCCCGTCATGCTGGTCGTCATCCTGTTCGCCGCGCGCGGTACGATCGCACGCCTGCTGCCCGAGGGTTCAGTCGCGCAATGCGTCGCCTGCGGCCTCGCCGCGCTCGCGCTGCTGCTCACGTGCGAAGTCGCCGTGGTCCTGGCGTTGCGGGATCTGACGCTTCCGCAGTACCTCGCGCAGCGCGATCCGGTCGCCGGCGGGATCTATCTCATCATGCTGGCGCTGTTCGCGGCGATGCCGGCCCTGCTGCGGATTCGCGCGCGGTGAGCACGGTTCCCGCCGGCGAACCGGGGCCGGGCCTGCGTGCCCGGCCGCTCGCGGCCATCGTGCTCTCGACCCGGCCCGCGTTCCTCACCCTGACCGCCGTGGGTGTCGCCCTCGGCATCGCCAGTGCCGCCGCCGGCGGGGTCGTGCCGCATGCGTCCCTGGCGCTGACGACATTGCTGCTGGCGCTGTTCGCGCATGCGGGGATCAATCTCCTGAACGACTGGAGCGACGCGGAGAACGGCACCGACGAACGCAACACCACGCGCCTGTATCCGTTCACCGGCGGCAGCCGGTTCATCCAGAACGGCGTGTATACGAGCGGGGAGATCCGCAGGCTGGCGCTGGCGTTCTTCGTCGCCACCATTGCCGGCGGCCTGCTGCTCGCATTCGCCCGCGGTGCCGGATTGATCGCGATCGGCGCCGCGGGCCTGGCGATTGGCTGGGCCTACTCGGCACCTCCGCTGGCGCTGAACGCGCGCGGCTGGGGCGAGCCGGCGGTTGCCGCGGGCATGCTCTGCATCGTCGCCGGGGCCGACTTCGTCCAGCGCGGCGCATTGCATGCGGCGCCGCTTGCCGCCGGAATGCCGTTCGCGCTGCTGGCGACCAACATCCTGTTCATCAACCAGTTCCCGGATCGCGAAGCCGATCTGGCGGCCGGCAAGCGGCACTGGGTCGCGCGCCTGGCGCCGCAGGTCGCGGCCCGGATCTACGTCGCGATCCTGATCGGCGCCGCGCTGGCGCTGACGGCGGTCATCGCCAGCGGCGCATTGCCGCGCGCGGCGGCATGGAGCGCAATCGTGCTGCCGGCAGGTGCGTTCGCGGCCCTGGAACTGCTGCGGCACGCGCGCACGCCGGCGCGACTGAGGCCCGCCATCCGGGCGACGATCGCGACCGCGCTCGGCCACGGCGCGTTGCTGGCCGCCATTCTCATGGGAGCCTGATCATGCCGGTCGCCGGGTTCGATCACGTCGCCGTTCCGGCGCTGGCCATTGCCGACATGCTGCGGTTCTACCGCGCGCTCGGCTTCACGGCGCCGACGTTCGAGCAATGGGAGCGGCAGGAGACGCCCGCGTTCAGCGTCGTGTTCGGCCAGAACAAGATCAACTTCCACGCCCCGGCGCTGTGGCGCGATCCGCGGTTCACGCTGCGCGGGCCGGGTGCGCAGCCGGGCTGCGGGGATTTCTGCTTCGTCTGGGACGGTACGCTGGAAGACCTCAGGGGCACGCTCGCGGCTGCCGGAGCGACGATCGAGGTCGGGCCGGTGCCGCGCCCGGGTGGACGCGGCGGCGGGCACGCCGTGGGGACCAGCCTCTATACCCGCGATCCGGATCGCAACCTGCTGGAGTTCATCGTCTACCCGCCGGAGTCCTGATCCGCCCTCGGTCAGGCGGCCTGCGCCCGCAGCCCGGAGCCGACGTTCAGGGCCTCGAACCAGTCCAGGAAGCGCTTGACGTCGTCGCCGCGGAACAGGCGCCCGTGCTGCGGCGCGAGGATGTCGATGTCGAGCCTGCGCACGCGCGCAATCCAGTCGTTCTTGGCCTCGTTGGACGGCATCCAGCGCTCGTGGAAGAGCTTCATCTTCGGCACGTGGGTGGAAAAGTCCTCCACGAACATCGGCGAGCCCGCCGGTTCGAGCGCCGACCCGACGTCGCCGGACATCAGGATCCGCGCCTGGCGATCGTAGAGGTGGAAGTTGCCCGAGGAGTGCAGGTAGTGCGCGGGCACGAATTCCAGCTCCACGTGCTCGAGCATCAGCTTGCCGCCCTCGTCGGGAATCGGCACGTAGGCGATGTGCTCGCAGCCGAAGTGCTTGAGAAACCCCTCCCACAACCAGGGCGCATGCAATCGGGCCGTGGGTACGGTCGTATCCCACAATCCGAGCGAGGAGATGATGTCGGGATCCTGGTGGGATGCGAACAGATCGGTGATCTGCGAGAGCTTCGTGTGGCGCACGACCGCGGCCAGCATGGCCGCGAAGGTCTCGATGCCGCCGGGATCCAGCAACAGGCTGCGCGCGCCGTCGCGGATCATGTACTGGTTGGTGTCGATGATGCCAGGCAGCTTGTCGGCGTCGCGTCCGAATACGACCCACTGGTGCCCCTGGTCGTACAGTACCGTGTCCTTCATGCGGGCGTTTCCTCGACGGCTTCGATGGCAATGGTCATGCGGCGTGGCGCAGGCAGTCGATGCAGCCGCTGACCGCGACGCGGATTTTCTCAGCGGCATTCTCGACGACGTCGGCGACCAGCTTCAGGTTCGTCTGGTAGTCCCCGGCGTGCGTGGCCTCGACCCGCGATCGGGTCGAGATGACGCGTGCCGCCCGCATGCGGTGGGCGATCGTCTCCAGCAGGTCGACCAGTGTTCGCAGGTCGTCCCTCATCCGCTCGCGTTGCAGCGCGAGCCGGGCGTCCACCGCTCGCTGGAGCGCTTCCACCTCCGGGCAGGCGGTGGTCATCTGCCGGCGGGCGGCGGCCAATCGCCGGCATTCACCCTCGATGCGTGCCTCGGCCACCGCGTTGCGCGACATCGACAGCGCACATCGATTGATTTGCAGAACGAGTTCGCGGGTCTCGTTGCCCATGGCATCGATGAATTCGGTGATTGGCCTGAAGCCGGCGGCCCGGGTGCCGGCGCGCCCGGCGATCGCCTTGGCGTTCTTCGCCGCGAGCGAAAGCTCCCGCGCGGTGTTCATGACGTCGACGAGTTCGCCGACCACGACGGCGGCGGCAACGAAGAATTCTGTCGGAGACTGTCGGTCGGTCACGGCGTGGCCCTCCCGCGGCGTCGGAAAACAGGCAGTCGGTCCCGCGGTGGTGCCTGTACAGCAAGGCGTGTGCCACCGGCGGCCAATGGGTCCTCGGCCCGCCGGCGAGGGGTTGGAAATCAGCCGGTGCGCAGCCAGTGGATGCGCACCGGCTCGGTGATCCCCTTGAGGCTGGCGGCGCCGATCTCGGTGGCCTGCGGCAGCGCATCCGGCAGGTTGGCGCCGCGGACGGCGGCGACCAGCGCCTCGGAGCACAGGATCCGGTCGAAGCGCGGGAAATCCACGCGCGGCGCGGAGAATGCCTCGGCCTGCACGCCCTCGATGCGGAAGGTGATGTTGACGTCGTTGCCGTGGATATCCTGGCCGCCGGTGGAAATGCCCCAGGTCTCGCCGCTGTGCAGGGCGATGCGGTAGTGGATCGGCGGGTTGTTGGTGCGGCTGTTGCGGTGCTGGATGCGGCTCTCGATTTCCAGCGCCGCGGCCAGCGCCTGCCCGGCCTCGGGGAAGGTCGCCAGGAAACCGTCGCCCGTACCCTTGACGAAGCGTGCGCCGTGCTCGGCCAGCACCGGGTCGGCGAGCTGCATCAGCCGTTGCTTGAGGTGATAGGCCATCACGTCGTTCTCGCTCGCGATCCGGGAGGATTCGCACAGGTCGAACACGAAGATCGCCTCGGTACGCTTGACCAGGCTCCCGGCCGGCATGATGACCGACTGATCCCACTGCGCGTCGCTCTCGTAGTCCACGCGCGCCGGCAGGCCCGCCAGGCGGATCGTGGCGGGCAGCTTCAATTCGGTACGGCCGTGGATCCGCACCCAGTTCTCGCCCACCTGGACGAAGCTGCCGTTCTTGCTGGAGTCCTCGGCGAAGAAGCGCTCGCCGTCCTTGGTCAGCGTCAGGTGCAGGCGCGAGATGCTGCCATGCCGAAGTACCACTTCGTTCTCGGGATGGCGACCGAATCGGACTGTCGGCGTCGACGGCGACCGGTGCAGGTCATCGCCGGTCGCCGGATCGGTCATGCGGATATCCCAGCCCATGGATTCGGGTACGCGGTCCGTGATCGCGGCCGGCCGCGGGCGCTGCCGTGGGATCCGCGATGTCTCGGGTGGCCAGTATATGGCTTGGCGGCTGCCGGCGGCAGGTGCGCACCCGCGGCCAATGAGGCAGGCGGATGTGCGGCGGGCTCGCGGCTGGTCTACCATTGCCCGGGGCCGGAGTGGGCTGCGCTTTCGTGCGGCACGGCAACAGCGAGGGCGACGGCGATGTGGAGAGGCTTGAAGATCGTTTCCGACGACAGTCATTTCGAGGGGTCGCCCGACATGTGGCGGTCCTACGTGGCGCGCGAATTCCAGGACTGCGTCCCCAAGGTGGTCACGCTCGACAACGGCGGCCACGGCTGGGCGATGCCGGGCACCGACAAGCCGGTGCCGATGGGCACGAATCTCTCGTTCAAGAACGGCGGCCGCAATACCCGGCGCAGCGGCGTGCGCTACGACGAAGCAGGCCTGGCCGGCGTCGGCGACGGTGCCCAGCGTTTGCGCGAGATGGACCAGGACGGCATCGACGCCGAGATCATCTACCCGCCGGTCGGCGGGCTGCGCTCGCTGTACGGCAAGCTGCCGCGCGAGGGGCTGGTGGCCGTCGCGCGCGGCTACAACGACTGGCTCTCGCGCGAGTACACAGCCGCCAATCCCGGGCGCCTGCTGGGCGTGGCGATGATCCCGCCTTCGGGCGCGCAGGACGCGGCCGACGAATTGCAGCGCGTGAAGAACATGCCCGGCATCGCCGGGGCGGTGCTGCAGCAGTGGCCGGACGGGCAGAAGGTGCCTTCGCCGAACGATGACGTGTTCTGGGCCGCGGCCGAGCGCACCGGCATGCCGCTGACCTTCCACATCACCTTCGGCGGCGGCCCGGAGACCGAAGTCGCGCCCGAGAACGAGCTGAACTGGGTGCCATTCAACACCATGATCACCCGCGGCGGCGCCAACAGCGGCTACGTCTGCACCCGGCTCATCACCTCCGGCGTGTTCGACCGCTTCCCGAAGCTGCGCTTCTCGGTGGCCGAGGCCGGTTCCTCATGGCTGCTGTTCTACCGCGAGCAGCTCGACAGCAACTACGAGCGGCACCGCGGCTGGGCGAACGTCGAGCTGCCGCACCTGCCGAGCTGGTACCTCAACCGGCACTTCCTGTTCGGCATGCAGGACGATCTTCCGGCGATTCGGGTGCGGCACGAGATTGGCGTCGATCTCATCTCGTGGGGCTCGGACTTCCCGCACTCGGCGTCGAACTGGCCGCGTTCGCACGATCTGCTCGCACGCATGTTCGACGGCGTGCCGGACGACGAGGCGCAGAAGATCCTGGGCGGCAACCTTGCGCAGCACCTCGGCATCGATCTGGCCGCGGTGCCGCAGGCGAACCAGCACTGATTCGTCGTCGCGAGCAAGAATCGTGTCGGCCCCGGCCGATGGTGGCCATGAACCGCCCCATCGTCGTCGCGAGCGCAGCGAAGCGACCCATGCAGCGCCGAATCCGGCGCTTCAGCGGCCGCGGTAAACCGGCTCGCGCCGCTCGCGGAAGGACGCGATGCTCTCGCGGAAATCCTCGGTGGCCGACAGCGCAAGGGTCTGCGCGTTGATGTGATCGCGCAGGCCCTTGCGGTCTCCCGCGCGCGACAACAGCAGGGCCTGCTTGGCGGCCTGCACCGCCAGCGGTGCATTGCGGGCCATGCGCGCGGCCAGCGCACGTGCCTCGGGGAGCAGATCCGCGTGCGCGGTGACCCGCGACACCAGGCGGTATTCGAGCGCGGTGGCGGCGTCGATCGTATCCCCGGTGAGCAGCAGTTCGGCGGCGCGTTCCTGGCCGACGATGCGCGGCAGGATCTCCCAGCTGTCCGCCGGCGCGACCAGCGAGCGGCGGATGTACAGCGCGCAGAACCGCGCCTGCTCCGAGGCGAGGCGGAAGTCCGACAGCACGGCGATTTCCAGCCCGTAGCCCATCGCCGGGCCGTTCACCGCGGCAACCACCGGCTTCGTGCAGCGCCGCAGCGCGGCGCCGGGCAGCGGCAGCTTCTCGGGCTTGCCGTCGGGACCGAAGTGCCGATCCTGGCCGCTGAGGATCCTGATGTCGTCGCCGGCGCAGAAGCCGGGGTCGGTGCCGGTGATGACGATGCAGCGCACGTCGATGTCGGCACTCGCCCGCTCGATGCAGCCGCTGAGCAGCTTGTAGCCGGCGTGGTCCATCGCATTGCGCGCCTGCGGGCGGTTCAGGGTGATGGTGGCGACGTGCTCGGCGACGTCGTACAGGACGGAGGGCGGTTCGGTCCGGGTCATCGTCTCGGGGCCATGCTTGCGGTCGGAGGCGGGATTCTACGCCGGTGCGCCGGCCGGCGGCTCACGCGCCGGATTCGAGCTCGGCGCGCAACTGGCGCTTCAGCACCTTGCCGTTGGCGTTGCGCGGCAGCGGTTCGCTGCGCACGGTAAACGCTTCCGGGACCTTGTAGTCCGACAGTTCCCGCGCGCACAGCGCGCGCAGGGCGTCCGGGTCGAAGCCGGGGCCGGCCGGCACCACCACCGCGTGCACGCGCTCGCCGAGCACCGGGCACGGCCGGCCGATCACCGCCGCCTCGGCGACGAGCGGATCGCGGGCCAGCACGCCTTCGACCTCGGCCGCGTACACCTTGAAGCCGCCGCGGTTGATCATGTCCTTCTTGCGATCCAGGATTTCCAGGAAGCCATCCGCGGACAGCCGGCCGAGATCGCCCGAGCGCCAGAAGCCGCCGACGAACTCCCGCGCGGTGGCCTCGGGGTTGTTCCAGTAGCCCTTGACCGTGGTCGGCGCGCGCAGGAACACCTCGCCGATCTCCCCAGGCGGCAGTTCGCGGCCGTCGTCGTCGGCGACGAAGATCTCCCCGCACGGCACCGCGCAGCCCACGGATGCGCCGCGCGTGGCGGTGAACCGCGGCGGCATCATCGCCACCGCCGAAGTGGTCTCGGTGGCGCCGTAGCCGTTCATCAGCCCGAGCCAGGGCAGGCGCGCGGCGATTTCCTCGATCAGCGCCGCCGGCATGATGGCGCCGCCGTACACGCCCAGGCGCCAGTTGCGCAGCCGGGCCGGATCGAACTGCTTCTGCAGCAGGCACAGCTTGTACATCGCCGGTACCAGGACGGTCACGCTCATGCGCTCGCGTGCGGCGAGTTCCAGGAATTCGGGCGCCTTGAATTCCTCCATCACCACCAGCGTGCCGCCGGCGGCGCACATCGCCAGGATGCCGCCGGTCAGGCCGGTGACGTGGCTGAGCGGGACCGCGGCCACGCCGCGATCCGCCGCGGTGAGGTCCATCACGCGGGCGTAGGTCATGCCGGCGTGCACCAGCCCCAGGTGCGTGATCATCGCGCCCTTGGGCCGGCCGGTGGTGCCGGAGGTGTAGACGATCGCGGCCGTATCCTCCTCGGCGACGGCGGCCGCCGGGATCGCGGCGGACGCGGCGAGCGCCGCGTAGGGCTCGGCGCCAGGCGCGTCGCCGCCGGCACTCACCCGCAGTCGCAATGCCGGCACGTGCGCCGGCGCCGGCAGCCGATCGGCGAGATCGGCGTGGTGCACGATCGCGCGCGCGCCGCAGTCCGCGAGGACGTGGCGCAGCTCGGGCTCGCGTTCGCGCACGTTCAAAGGCACCGCGATCGCGCCCAGCCGCAGCACGGCGAAGAACAGCGGCACGAACTCCGGGCCGTTGCGCAGGAGCAGGGCGACCCGCTCCCCGGCCGTGATCCCGCGCGCCGCCAGGCCCGCGGCGAGCCGGCCGACCCTGTCTTCCAGCGCGGCCCAGGTCAGGCGCAGGTCGCCGGCCACCAGGGCGTCGCCGGTGCCGCCGCGGCCGGCCGCGTGCGCCAGCAGCGCGTTCACGTCCGCAGGGCGATCGCGCCAGCAGCGCACGACGCGATCGCCGAAATGCGCTTCCAGGCGGGTTTCGGGGAAGTTGCCGGGCCAGTTCATGGGCTGCTCCGCGATGGGGGCTGGGCGGATTCTCGCCCACGACACGGCCCTATTACCAACGCTGCCGATGCGCGGCATAATCCAGGCCCTTCACGGGAGGAATCGCGCATGCCGACGACGCTGCACCGGGACTTGCCATTGCCGGACACGCCGGAGGAAATCACCGCTTCCTGGCTCACGGCGGCACTCGAGCGGGGCTATCCCGGCGTCGCGGTGGAAGCGGTGGAACCGGGCGAGCAGCTCTGGGGCACCGGCACCAAGCTCAAGTTCGCGGTGCGCTACAACGCCGCCGGCCGCGCCGCCGGGCTGCCCGAGCGGCTGGTGGTCAAGGGCTGCTTCGCGCCGCACCGGCAGGCCAACGCCTACCTGTACCTCACCGAGGCCCGTACCTACAGCGAGATCCTGCCGCAGGCCGGGATCCGCGTGCCGCCGTGCTTCTTCTCCGGCACCGATGCGCGCAACCTGCAGTCGATCGTGCTGCTGGAGGACCTCGGTGCCGCCGGAGTCACCTTCGCGCGCGTACAGCAGCCGCTCACCTTCCGCCAGGCCGCGGACAACCTCGCCGAGCAGGCACGCCTGCACGCGCGCTGGTGGAACCACCCGGCGCTGGAGGATCCGGGCGCACTCGGCTGGCTGCCCCGCCTGCTGCCCATCTCCGACGACGAAAGCGGCGCCTACGGGCGCGGCCAGCTTGCGCCCGAGGTCTACGCACACTACATGACGCTGCCGCGCGGCGTGGGCGTCTCGACGAAGTTCCACGATCGCGACCGCATGCAGCGGGCCCTGGCGGCGCTGGGCGAGTTCGACAGGCAGGGGCCGATGTGCCTGCTGCACTCGGACGCGCACCTGGGCAACATGTACTTCACCCGCGACGGCGCGCCCGGGTTCCTGGACTGGCAATGCCCGCGCATCGGCCCGTGGTCGCACGACGTGGTCTATTTCATCGTCTCCGCGCTCGACATCGCCGACCGCAGGCACTGGGACGCGGCCCTGCTTCAGCACTACCTCGGCTGCCTGGCGGGCCTGGGCGTCGCCGCGCCGTCGTTCGAGGAAGCCTGGGAGGCGTACCGGCGCCAGATCGTCTATGGCCTGTTCTACTGGCTGGTGAACCCGGTGGAATGGCAGGTGGAGGTGAACAACTGCGCGGTCGCCTCGCGCTTCGCGATTGCCGCGCTGGACGTCGGCAGCTACGAAGCGCTCGGGGTCTGACGGTAGCCGATCGCCCCCCGCGAGCGATGCCACAGGCCACGGAACTGGCGCAGGAAGTACTGTCGTGGCACAGCCTGATCGTCGTGCTGGTGACGACCGGCATCGTCGTCGCCTGCGTGCTGCTGCACTACGAGGCGTTCGCGCTGCTCACCCGCGCGCTGGCGCGCCTGCACGTGCGCATCCGCAGGCGCCGCATCCTGTTGCTGATGTTCGGCCTGCTGGCACTGCACATCGTCGAAATCTGGATGTTCGCCTTCGGCTACTGGTCGCTGGCGGACAACCGCGCGTTCGGCCGCCTGCACGGCGCCGGCGCCGCGCACCTGGTCGACTACGTGTACTACTCCACCGTGTGCTACACCACGCTCGGGCTGGGCGATCTGTACCCGATCGGCGCCATCCGCTTCATGACCGGCATGGAGGCGCTGAGCGGCTTCCTGCTCATCACCTGGTCGGCCTCGTTCACCTTCCTGGAGATGCAGCGCTTCTGGAAGACCGATTGAACGCGGCCGGCCTGTGGCCGCGTCACGCCGTGCGCGGATCCACCGGAAAACGCACGTTCAGCCCGCCGCCGAAGGCGCGCATCTCGTAGTAGGTGGTGCGGAAGCGGCGCTTTTCGAACCGCCACTCGCCGTCCGCGCCGCGGGCGATGTCGTCGTAGTAGATGCCCCACAGTTCCATGCCGTTGCCGTCGGGCATGCGGAACATCTCGTTCAGGGTGCAGGTCGCGCTCGCGCGGTCGCCCTGCACGTCGATTACCACCGCATGGTTCATCTGGATGCACATCTCGCCGGCCTGCACGGCGCCGGCGATGCCGTCGGCGACGTTGCGCGCGCCTTCGAACAGGAACCGGGACTCGGCGGTCGGGCCGTGGCAGTCCCAGATGCCGCCCGCGGCGAAGGTCGCCTCCAGCGCGCGCCAGTCGCGGCGGTTCACCGCGTCGGTGTAGCGGTCGATCAGGTCGCGGATCGCGGCGTGATCCGCCAGGTTGGCCTTGACGTTCTGCGTGCTCATGCATTCCCCCGCAAGCCGTGGATGTCGTGCCGCAGTGTACCCGCCCGGCGCGCCGGTTGCGGTATCGTAGGGGCACCATGGGTGCCGAACCGCTTTTCGGGCTGCGCGAGGCCTTCGCCGGCCGCCTGCTCGTCGATCCGTCCGACACCGCGCCCTTCCTGCGCGACTGGCGCGGGCGCTGGATCGGTCGCGCGCTGGCCGTCGTCCAGCCCGACACCGCCACCGACGTGGCTGCCGTGGTGCGCTGGTGCGCGGCCCGGGGCGTGCCGATCGTGCCGCAGGGGGGCAATACCGGGCTTTCGGGCGGCTCGGTGCCCGACGAAAGCGGCCGCGCGCTGGTGCTCTCGCTCGCGCGCCTGAGCCGCATCCGCGCGGTCGACCCGGGCAATTCCACGTTGACTGCCGAAGCCGGCGTGACGCTGGAGCAGGCGCAGCAGGCGGCTGCGGCGGCCGGGCGGCTGTTTCCGCTCAGCCTCGCGGCGCAGGGGACCTGCACCATCGGCGGCAACCTGTCCACCAACGCCGGCGGCGTGCAGGTGCTCCGGTACGGCAACGCGCGCGAACTGTGCCTGGGGCTGGAAGTGGTCACGCCGCAGGGGGAGATCTGGGATGGCCTGCGCGGGCTGCGCAAGGACAACACCGGCTACGACCTGCGCGACCTGTACATCGGCGCCGAGGGTACGCTCGGCGTCATCACCGCCGCGGTGCTGCGCCTGTACCCGCAGCCGGCGGCACGGGTGGTCGCGCTCGCCGCGGTGCCCACTCCGCACGCGGCGATGGCGCTGTTCGAGATCGCCGTCCGGCGCGCGGGCGCGCGCCTGACCGCATTCGAGCTGTTTTCCGACCTGTGCCTGGCGCTGGTGCTGCGCCACATCCCGGGTACCCGCGCGCCGTTCGCGCAGGCGCATCCCTGGCACGTGCTGATCGAACTGTCCGACGAGGAGGGCGAGGCGCACGCGCAGGCCACCCTGGAGCGCCTGCTGGAAGAGGCGATGGAGCTATCGATCGTGGCAGACGCGGCGGTCGGTGCGTCCATCGAGCAGTGCCGGGCGTTGTGGGCGCTGCGCGAGCACATTTCCGAGGCCCAGGCGGCCGAGGGGCGCAACGTCAAGCACGATATCGCGGTACCCATTTCCCGGATCGCGGACTTCGTCGCCGCGACCGGCGCCGAGCTGGCAGAGCGATTCCCCGGCCTGCGCCCGGTGGTGTTCGGGCACCTGGGAGACGGCAACCTGCACTACAACGTCTCCCCGCCCGCCGGCCAGTCGACGCGCGAGTACGCGCCGGATTTCGCCGCCATCGAGGCCCGGCTCAACCGGCTGGTCCACGATGCGGTGGCGCACCACGGCGGGTCGATCTCGGCCGAGCACGGGCTGGGCGTGCTGCGCCGGGACGAGGCGGCCCGCTACAAGTCCGAGGTCGAGCTGGGCCTGCTGCGGGCGATCAAGGCGGCGCTGGATCCGCAGGGGATCATGAATCCGGGCAAGTCGCTCGGCTGAACACGGCCGGCGGCTTGACCGCGCCGGCCCGGACGCTGCAAAGTTCGACGGCTCGCATACAGTCCATCCGCAGCTCATCACGCCACCGCATACAGCCGGGCGCGCAACGCCCGAGGAGACAGCCATGGCCAGCAAGGATCCAGCCATCCGCAAGGTGCCGTTCGCGGTCACCCAGGACGATCGCGTACCCGCCAAGCGTTACTACGACAAGGCGTTCTACGACCTGGAGTGCGAGGAGCTCTGGCCGCGCGTGTGGCAGATGGCCTGCCGCCTGGAGGAGATCCCCAAGCGCGGCGACTTCGTGGTCTACGAGAACCTGGATCAGTCGGTGATCGTCGCCCGCGTCGACGACAACACCGTCAAGGCCTACCACAATCACTGCCGTCACCGCGGCGTGCAGCTTGCGAAGGATCGCGGCTGCCGGCCCGGCGGGTTCGTGTGCCCGTTCCACGGCTGGGCCTGGAACATCGAGGGTCAGTGCACCTTCGTGTTCGGGGAGGAGCTGTTCAACAAGCGCAATCTGGATCCGCAGGAACTCAAGCTGCGCGAGTGCCGCGTGGAAACCTGGGGCGGCTGCGCCTTCATCAACCTGGACGACAACGCCCCGCCGCTGCGCGCGTGCATCGAGCCGTTCGCGAGCTTCCACGACGCCTGGCACGTCGAGACGCTGCGCACCGAGTGGTGGCTGGCCGCCCGCATCCCGTGCAACTGGAAGCTGGCGATGGAGGCCTTCATGGAGGGCTACCACGTCATGGCCACCCATCCGCAGCTCATTCCGCCGGGCGGCGGGCGCGGCCGCGCCTCGGCGTACCGCAAGGCGCAGGAGGGCATGACCGGGGTGCGCTACACCACGCAGCCGGCCAATCCGCCGCCGATGACCGGGGTGGATTCCAAGGTCTTCATCGACAACTACGTCCGCTACATGCGCATCCTGAGCGAAGGCATGGCGGGGATGACGCACGAGAAGGACATCCGCATCGCCGAGGGCCTGCGCGAGACCGCCCTGCCGCAGGACTTCACCGGCGCCGCGGTCGAGTTCAAGAAGGTGCTGAACGATGCGGTCATGAACTGGCACCGCAACGCCGGCATGGACGTGCCGGACCTGCACGCGATAGACCAGAAGGGCCTGACCTCGGCGGTGAACTTCTGCTTCCCGCACTACTTCCTGCTGCCGACCTTCAGCAGCGCCTCGTCCTACCGGATCCGGCCGCTCGGCCCGGAGGAGTGCCTGTTCGAGCTCTGGTCGCTGACGCGCTTCCCGCCGGGCGAGGAGCCGCCGCCGATCAAGACGCCCACGCCGATGCCGCACGACCACCCGCAGTGGCCCGCCATCCCGGCGCAGGACTACTCGAACCTGCCGATGCAGCAGAAGGGGCTGCACTCCAAGGGCTTCGAGTACATGCGCCTGTCGGACGAGGTCGAGGGCCTGGTCGGCAACTACCACCAACTCATCGACGGCTTCCTCGCCGGCCTGGGGCACGATCGGCTGCTGCCGGCGATGCAGAAGGTTTCCGGCCCGATCGACGCGCAGGCGGTCGACATCGGCCTGTGAGAGCAGCCGGCGCAGGCCGGCCCGATTCAAGCGGCGCGCGGCCGGTTGCGGTCCGCGCGCCGCGCCACTTCCGGGGGAACCCATGCCTGGTCTCGATGTAGCCATCGTCGGTGCCGCCGAATCGGATTTCGGCGACGTACCCGACCTTTCCATCTACGAACTGCACGCGCAGGCCGCTTCGCGCGCGCTCGCCGACTCGGGCCTGAAGAAGTCGGACATCGACGGCCTGTTCACCTGTGGCGGCATCAGTCCGATGCATGCCCTGGACATGGCCGAATACCTCGGCCTGCACCCGCGCTACCTGGATTCGACCTCCACCGGCGGCTCGGCCTGGGAGGTGTTCGTCGAGCACGCCTGCGCGGCCATCCGCGACGGTCGCTGCGATACCGCGCTGCTGGTCTACGCGGCCACGCCCAAGGCCGACGTGCGGCGCAAGCTGCGCTCGGCGGACATGGCGCTCACGCCGCGTGGCCCGGCGCAGTACGAGGCGCCGTTCGGGCCCACGCTGATCAGCAAGTACGCGATGATCGCGCGCCGGCACATGTACGAGTACGGCACCACCTCCGAGCAGCTTGCCGCCATCGCCGTGGCGATGCGAAGGAACGCCACGCGCAACCCCAAGGCGACGATGCGCGAGCCGATCACGGTCGCCGACGTGCTGAAATCCAAGATGGTGGCCGACCCGCTGCACCTGATGGACTGCTGCCTGCGCACCGACGGCGGCGGGGCGATCATCCTCACCCGCGCAGATCGCGCTCGCGACGCGCGCTCTAAGCCGGTGTGGGTGCTGGGCGCGGGCAGCGCCGAGTCGCACATCACGATCTCGCAGATGGAGGATCTGACGGTTTCGCCGGCCGCGCGCGCCGCCCGCATCGCGTTCGCGCAGGCCGGGATCAAGCCGGCCGACGTCGACGTACTGCAGGTCTACGACTCGTTCACGATCACCGTGCTGATGACGCTCGAGGCGCTCGGCTTCTGCAAGCTGGGCGAGGGCGGGCCATTCGTGGCCGACGGCCGGCTGGCCTGGGATGGCGCACTGCCGACCAATACCGACGGCGGCGGCCTGTCCTCGAACCACCCCGGCATGCGCGGAATATTCCTCTTGATCGAGGCCGCGCGGCAGTTGCGCGGGCAGTCCACCGCACAGGTGCCGGATGCGCGGATTGCGGTGTGCAACGGCACCGGCGGGTTCATGTCCCATTGCGGCACGGTCGTGCTCGGCGCGGATTGAGGAACCAACATGAGCGAATGGTATTACCCGGTCGTCGACACCGAGTCCGAGCCGTTCTGGAACGCCTGCCGCGAAGGGCGCCTGCTCGTCAAGCGCTGCCGATCCTGCGCCAAGGTGTACTACTACCCGCGGCGCCAGTGCCCGCAGTGCTGGTCCGAGGACACCGAGTGGCTTGAGTGCAGCCGGCGCGGCACGGTGTATTCGTACTCGGTCGTGCACCAGAACCCGGCCGCGCCGTTCAAGGATCTCTGCCCCTACGGCACGGTGCTCGTGGACCTGGAGGAAGGCCCGCGCATGATGACCAACTGGGACTTCGACGTCCCGCTCGACGCCCTGCGCTGCGGCCTGCCGGTGGAGATCGCCTTCCGCAAGGTGGACGACACGCTCTGCCTGCCGATCGTGCGCCCGCGCGCCTGAGCGATGCCACGCCGCTTGCGATGAAACTGTCGACGGAGCAGCAGCAACTCTGGGACATGCTCGGGCGCGTCGGCATGGAGAAATTCCGGCCGCAGGCGTTTGATCGGCGATTCACGGAATTCGCCAGGCCTTCCGAGAACCTCAGGTTGCTGGGCGAACTGGGAGTCCTGGGTATCTGCATGCCCGAGGACGTCGGTGGCAGCCAGCGACCGGACATCGAAGGCGTGCTGGCGATCGAACGCATCAGCCAGGCCTGCCCGGTGACCGGCAGCTTCGCGGTCATGGCCATCGGCGGCCCGCCGATTTTCATCGCCAAGTGGGGCACCGACAAGCAGAAGCGCAAGTACATCCCCCCCATCCTCTCGGGCGACGCGTCGTGCTCGATCTCGCTGACGGAGCCGGAAGCCGGTACCGATCTGGCGGCGCTCGCGACGCGCGCCGAGATCAAGGGCGAGCGCTGCATCATCAACGGCCGCAAGGTGTTCTGCAGCGGTGCGGACAGCGCGGACTTCATCCTCGT
This sequence comes from Gammaproteobacteria bacterium, assembly GCA_050183625.1. Taxonomy (GTDB): domain Bacteria; phylum Pseudomonadota; class Gammaproteobacteria; order JADZEE01; family JADZEE01; genus JBFXBD01. The sequence continues at coordinate 73,182 of JBFXBD010000019.1, read as the reverse complement.
CTACGTGCGGTTCGGCAAGGGCACCAAGGGCATTGGCGCCGTCATCGTCGACCGCGACACGCCCGGATTCGTGATCGGGAAGAAGCACCACCACTTTTCCGGCAAGCCGTGGTGCGAGCTGTATTTCGACAACGCCGAGATCCCGCGCGACAACGTGCTATTCGACGGCGACGCATTTTCCAATCTCATGTCGTCGTACAGCCTGGAGCGCTGCGCCGGCGCCGTGCACACCCTGGGGGTCGCACGCATCGCGCTCGATCTGGCCCTGGAATACGCTGGCAGCCGCACGCAGTTCGGGCGGCCCATATGCGAGTTCCAGATGACCCAGGCGCGCCTGGCGAACATGTACATGGCGCTCGAAGGCGCGCGGCTGCTGCTGTACAAGGCGGTGGCGGAGAACGAACCCGGCGTCGCGGCGCGACTGGATTCCTCGGTCGCGATGGTGGCGGGCGTGGAAGCGGCGAGCTACGTCTGTGAGCAGGCGATGAACGTTTTCGGCGGCAGCGGCATGTCGACCGATCTGCCGTTGGAGTGGCTGTATCGGATCGCGCGCAGCTACTGGCCTGCCGGCGGCACATCCGACATTCACCGGAGCATGATTGCGGCGGAGCTACTGGGGCGCCGCTTCGACCAACGCAAGCAGGGCTAGCGCGGTTGTGGGGCCGCCGCTCCGGCCATGTCGGCGGTGGCGCCCGGCGCGGGCAGGACCAGCAGGCGGTTTCGAAGACGATACGACGAGGCGAGCATGGCCTGTGGAGATGGTTCGTTCGATGCGCCGCTGCAGTCGGCATGGCATCGCTTCTGCGACCAATTGAAGCAGTGCGGCGATCTCGTCTTCAAGGACACCAACCCCGCCTCCTCGCTCCAGCGCGCGGACGGCTTCCGATTCCTCACCCAGAACCTGGGGCAGGCATTCGACCTGGCGCTGGAGACGAAGGATCCGCGCTACCCGGCGCTGAACGCGTTCTGCACGCCGAACCGCAAGCTCGGCAGCGACAACGCCGACTTCACCTACCTGCAGGCCTGGATCGACGGCCGCTCGGCCTACCGCATCAGCGGCCGCCGGGGCAGCGCACGGTTCTTCAACCTCACCGTCCAGGGCGTCCGGCCGGACACGGTCACGATCGCGGGCTCGCCGTTTCGCAACCTCCACGAACCGTTCGGCGACACGCCCGAGGCGAACCTGTTCGGGCACCAGATCCATGCCGAGTGGGACGGCAGCTTCGTGCTCCACGTCGGCGGCCCGCGGCGCGGGCCGAACTGGCTGCCGACCACGCCCGCCTCGCGCAAGCTGTTCCTGCGCCAGGGCTTCGATCGCTGGGACGAGGAGCCGGCGCAACTGCGCATCGAGCGCATCGACATGGATGCGCCGCGCCCGGTGCCCACGCACGAGACCATCCTGGAGGCGGTGCGCTGGGCTGGCGACTTCCTCCACGGCTGCATGCGCGACTGGCCGGACCATCCGTTGGAGAGCGCGCGGCGCACCGGCGAGGACATGCCGCTCAACGCCTACCCCGCGCCCGCGGCGGACGCCGGCGACGGGCGCCGCGGGCGCGTGCTCGCCAATATGCACTGGCGCCTGGCGGCGGACGAGGCGCTTATCGTCGAGTTCGAGCGCTCGGACGCGTTCTGGATGTTCACCAACATGGGCGCGTTCATGAACAGCATGGACTACGCCTATCGCAGCGTGAGCTTCACGCCGGCCCGGACCGCGGTCGACGCGGACGGCCAGATACGTCTCGTGCTGGCGCACGAGGATCCCGGCTGCCACAACTGGATCGACACGCAGGGGTTCGAGGAAGGCTATCTCACCTGCCGCGTGGTGCAGAGCCCCGCGCTGCCCGCGCTGCGAACGCGCGTGTGCAGGTTCGCGGAGCTTGCTGCCGTCCTGCCGCCGGACAGCCGCAAGGTGACGGCGCAGGAACGGCGGCTCCAGTTGCAGGAGCGGTTCGATGCGATACGCAGGCGCTACCGTGTTTGAAATCCGCCCGCAATCCTTGATCCGCCCCGTCGTTGTGAGCCCGAACCGCCCCTTCGTCGTCGCGAGCGCAGCGAAGCGACCCACGCGGCCTCGATGCCGCCGGCAGCGAGTGGATTGCTTCGTCGCTTCGCTCCTCGCAGTGACGGGGTGCGGTTCATGGATATCGCAGCGAAGCGAGCCATGCGGCGCTGAATCGGTCCCGGCCGCCTGGATTGCTTCGCTGCGCTCGCAAAGACTGAGGGCGGTTCATGGCCGCAATCGGCCGGGCCCAGGCCGGTTCGGCCTCGCTACGGGATGCATCGCGGCCGCGGATGCCCAGCCGTGAGTGCCGGCCCCGGAGCCGTCGCCCTGGTCACCGGCGCGAACAAGGGCATCGGCTTGGCGATCGCACGCCAGCTTGGCGCGCTCGGGCACACCGTGCTCGTCGGCGCCCGCGATCCCAGCCGCGGCGAGGCGGCGGCGGCCAGCCTGCGTGCACAGGGCGCCGACGCGCGCTTCCTGCGCATCGACCTCACCGACGCGCCTGGCATCGCCGGCGCGGCGGCCGCGATCGACGCGCAGTTCGCTCGCCTGGACGTGCTCGTGAACAACGCCGCCATCAAGCTCGAACGCCACCCGGCCCCGCCGTCGGCATGCCCCCTGGAGCGCGTGCGCGAAACCTACGAGACCAACGTCTTCGGCACCATGGCCGTGATCCTGGCCATGCTGCCGCTGCTGCGGAAGTCGCCCGCGGCGCGGATCGTGAACCTGTCGAGCGTGCTCGGTTCGCTGTCGCTCGCCGCTGATCCGCGCAGCCAGGTCCAGCGCCGGCCCATGCTCGGCTACAACACCTCGAAAGCCGCGATCAACGCACTGACGCTGCAGTTCGCTAACGAACTGCGTGCGAGCGGCATCAAGGTCAACGCCGCCGATCCGGGCTACACCGCCACCGACATGACCGGCAACGACGGCAAGCGCACGGCGGAGCAGGCGGCGACGGTCGCGGTGCGCCTGGCGACGCTGCCCGACGACGGCCCGACCGGCGGGTTCTTCAGCGAAGCCGGGGCGGTGCCGTGGTGAACGGCGCGCCGCAATCCGCCACGGCCGGGCGCCGCGACGCGTCGGTCCTGGGCGCGTACGTGCTGCCGGGCGGCGTGCGCGATCCGCGTCCTGCCATCGGCCGGGCGAAGGAGATCGAGGTGCTCGGCATGGGCACGGCCTGGATCGGCGAGCGCTTCGATACCAAGGACCTGCCGGCTTTGGCGGGCGCGCTGAGCCAGGTGACGTCGAAGGTGGAGATCGCCAGCGGCGTGACGCCCTTCGGATTGCGGCACCCGATGGTGCTCGCATCGATGGGGCAGACGCTGCAGTCGCTTTCGGCAGGGCGGTTCGCGCTCGGCCTGGGGCGCTCGGCGCGCTGGCGCTGGACCCGCTACGGCACGCCCGCGCCGACGCTCGCGTCGATGCGGGATACCGCCGTGATCCTGCGCCGGTTGTGGGCCGGGGAGACGGTGGAGTACGACGGGCCGGCCGGCCGCTTCCCCTCGATCCGGCTCGCCGAGCGCGCCGACGTCGCACCGCCGCCGTTGCTGCTGGCGGCAGTCGGTCCGCGCACGCTTGCGCTCGCGGGGGCCTCGTTCGACGGCGTGATCCTGCATCCGTTCCTGACCGTGGACGCCGTGCACCGGTCCTGCGCGATCGTGCGCGACGCGGCGCGGCAGGCCGGCCGCGATCCGCACCGCGTCCGCTGCATCGCGACCCTGGTCGTCGCGCCGGACCGCAGCGCGCAGGAAACGGATCTCGCCATCCGCGCGCGTGCCGCCGGCTACTTTCATGTCGAAGGCCTGGGGGATGCGCTGATTGCGGCCAACGGCTGGAGTGCGGAGCGACTCGCGCGCTACCGGGCCGAACCGGTATTCGCGGACCTGGACGGCCGGCAGGCCGACAAGGCGCTCCCGCGGCAGGCACTGGTCGAGGCAAGCCATCGATTGCCCGCGCAGTGGGTGGAGTCCGCGTCGGCGAGTGGCTCGTCTACGCACTGCGCAGAGATCCTGCACGCCTACCTGGACGCCGGTGCCGACCGCATCCTCCTGCACGGCACGACGCCCGAGCACCTGGCGCCGATGGTGCGCGCGTTCACGCGCTGAAGGGTCGGGCGATGGCGACCTTGCAGGATCCGGATCGGGCACGCGAAGCGCTGCGCGGCTGGCTGGCAGTCAAGCTCGGCGTGGCGCCCGGTGCGGTGGAGATCTCGCCCTTCGAGACGCCGGCGGCCGGCCAGTCCAACATCACCCTGATGTTCGATGCGCGCTGGCCGGGAAATGCCGCCGATGAGAGCGCGTTCGTCCTGCGCCTGCAACCGCGCGGCACGCACCAGATCTTCCTGGATCCCGACATCGGCCGCGAATTCCACGTCATGCAGGCACTCCACGGTACGCCCGTACCGGTGCCGCGGATGCTGTGGCTGGAGCCGGATCCGGATCTGCTGGGCGGGTCGTTCTGCGTCATGCGTCGGGTGCCAGGCACCGTTGCCCAGGGCAAGCCCTCGCACCACGTCGTCGGCTGGCTGCCCACGCTCGAACCGCGGCAGCGCGCCCGGCTGTGGCGCTCGGCCCTGGAGACGCTGGTTGCCGTGCACGCGATCGACTGGCGTGCGCACCACGGCTTTCTGGCCGAACGGCTGAGCGGCCCGCCGGGGTTGCACTCGCACCTGGATCATCTCGCGCAGTGGTATGCATGGGCGGCCCGCGGGCGCGCGTTTCCGATCACGGATGCGGCGCTGGACTGGCTGCGCGCGCGCGCCGCGCAGGTCGATGCCGGCGAACCGGTGCTGGTGTGGGGCGACGCACGGATCGGCAACATGATCGTCGGCGCGGACTTCAACGTTGCCGCCGCGCTCGACTGGGAGCTTGCGACCCTTGGCCCGGCCGGCATCGACCTGGGCTACTGGCTGATGATGGACGCCTTCCACGGCGAGGCCAACGGCTACCGGCCGCTGGACGGCTTTCCGGATCGGGCGCAGACGATCGAAACCTACGAGCGGCTGAGCGGGCGCCCGATGCGCGCCGCTGTCGGCTACTTCACCGTCATGGCGGCGTTCTTCATGGCGGTGACGATGATTCGCCAGGCGGATGCGCAGGTCGCGGCCGGCCGCATCGCACCGGACACGACGCTCGCGCACGCCAACACGTTCACGCAGATGCTCGCGCGCGATCTCGGCATGCCGGTGCCCGAACTTTCCGCGGATTTTCTCAGGCACCGCAAGGTTCCGGCGCGCTGATCGCTCGGGCAGCGCCGGGAGCGCTGCGTCGATTCAAGCCTCCGCGCGGGGCGCGCGGCCGCCGCGGACGGTGTCGATCAGCGCCGCGGGATCCGCCGGCGCATCCTCGCCGCGCCAGGCGACGTGACCGTCGGGTCGCACCAGCACCAGCGGCCGCTCATACAGGGCCGCCATGCCCGGCGCCTGCGGCGCAATCATTTCGAGCGGCACGCCGGCGCGGCGCGCCGCTTCGGCGAGCGGGGTGGCGTCGGCCGCGGGATCCAGCTTCAGCAGCACGAAGCCGGCGCCGAACATGTCGATGCTGGAGCGGCCGTCCGCGAGCGGGACGTGCGGTGCGCGATGGCCGGGGCGGGCCGTCTGCACGTACTCGGAGGGCTCGTCCGGCGTGGGCGCCGAGCCGTCGGCGACGATGACCGGCGAGCCGTCGTAGCGATAGCCCATCGCCACGCCGTAGGAATTCCATTCCGGGTACAGCGAGGCGCTCAACTGCGCGTGAACGGCGCGCCGTGCGTCGTCGCCGCCGGGGCCGTCGTCCAGCACGCGCGAGTAGTCCGCGCCGCCGACCCAGGACTGGTAGTTGCGCGTGGAGAACTCGCTGTTGCGCACCGCGGTCGCGCGCCGCTCGATGCCGTAGGCGTCCAGCAGCGCCGGGCCGCCCCAGCCGGCGAGCGTCGCCGCGAGCATCCAGCCCAGGCCCGCCGCATCGCCCAGGCCGGTGTTCAGGCCGTGGCCGCCGGTGGGCGAGGTGGTGTGCGCGCTGTCGCCCGCGAGCAGCACGCGCCCGGCGCGAAAGCTGCGCGCGGCGCACTGGCTGCGGCGCCAGGGGACGTAGCGCACCAGCTCGAAGGGGATGTCGGCGCCAAAGGCGCGACGGATCTCCGCGCTCATGTCCGTGCGCTCGGGATCGAAGCGCTCGGTTCCACCCAGCACGGTGAAGCGCCACAGGTCGATCATGTCCACCGCGGTGAGGTTGGCCCAGGTGCCGTTCGGGCCGATGAACATGAATCGCTCGGCCCGGCCGAGCCCGTGGTAGCGTTCCAGCCGCTCGATCCGCAGCATCGCGCTGACGGAAAAATCCAGCGTCTTGCCGTCGAAGGCGATCCCCACCGCCTCGCGCACCGCGCTGGCGGCTCCGTCGCAGCCGACCAGGAAGGCCGCGCGCAGCGCGAGCGACTCGCCCGTCCGCAGATCCGAGAGCGTCGCGGTGACGCCACTGTCGTCCTGCGCCAGGGTCTCGAACCGCAGGCCGTATCGAACGTCGACCAGCCCGGTCTCCCGCGCGATGCACGCCAGCAGCGGGTCCAGTACGTACTGGGGCACCTTGCGGTTGATCTCGGGCGTGGAGGCGTGCGGGACGCGGTCGCGCGCGCAGGCGAGCGGATCGCGGCCGATCAGGTGGCCGTTCAGCGCCGTGCAGTACACCGTGTCGCGCGGGTAGTCGTCCGGGCAGCCCCAGTGCGCGACCCGATCGGCGATGCCCCAGCGCCGGAACAGCTCCATGCTGCGCTCGTTGATGTAGCCGGCCTTGGCGAGCACCACCAGGCCGGTGCCGGCATCCTGCTCCACCAGCGTGCTGCGCACGCCCCGGCGCGCGAGATCGATCGCGAGCGCGAAGCCCACCGGCCCGCCGCCGACGATGAGCACGGGGGTATCCGGCGCGCGGCTCATCGAGACTGCACCGCCGCGCGCGAGGCGAGCATGTGATCGATCCTGGCTTCGTCGAGCCCGGCCTCGCGCAGCACCTCGACGCTGTGTTCGCCCAGGCGGGGCGGATGCCGGCGCAGGGTCCGCTGGCCCTCGGAGAAGCGCCCCGGCACGGCCATGGTCCGCAGCGCGCCCTCGGTCGGGTGGGTCGTCGTCGAGAAGAAGCCCGTGGCCGCCAGGTGCGGATCGGCGAGCAGCGAGTCCAGGGTGTGCAGCGGCGCCGCGGGGATGTCCGCCTGCCGCAGCGCCTGCATCCACTCGGCGGTGGTACGCGTGCGCATCGCCTCGCCGATCATCGCGTAGATGGCGTGCGCGTGCACCGTGCGCGCGGTGATGTCGCGCAGCCGCGGGTCGGTGCGGAACTCCTCGCCGCGGCCGATCAGGTCCATGAACGCGCGCCAGTGGTTGTCGGTATAGATCACCGCGCAGATGTAGCCGTCGCGGGTGGCGAACGGGCGGCGCTCGCGGTTGAGCGAGCGCGGGTAGCCCGGCGGCCCGAGCGGCGGATCGAAGCTCTGCCCGCTCATGTGCTCGATCAGCGTGCCGTGCACCATGGTCTCGAACATCGGGATCTCGATCTCCATGCCGCGCCCGGTGCGCGCGCGGCCGAGCAGCGCGGCGAGGATGGCGTTGCACGCATACAGGCCCACGGCGCGATCGTTGAAGGCCATGGGCACGTAGATTGGATGATCCGCGCCCGAGGCCGTGAGCATGCTCGGGACGGCCGTCAGGCCCTGGATCAGATCCTCGTAGACCGGCTCGGCCGCGTACGGCCCGCGCTGATCGAAGCCGACCAGCCCGGCGGTGATGATGCGCGGGTTCACCGCGGCCAGGCGCTCGTGTGTGATGCCCAGGCGCGCCATCGCCCGCGGCCGGATGTTGTAGACCAGCACGTCCGCGTCCCGGGCGAGCGCGAACAGCGCCTCCAGGCCGTCGGGCTGCTTGAGATCCAGCACCACGCTGCGCTTGTTGCGGTTCAGGTGCAGGAACACGTTGCCCATGTCCGGGTTGCGCATCGGGCCGATTTTGCGCGTGGTGTCCCCCTGCGGCGATTCGATCTTGATGACGTCCGCGCCGAAGTCGGCCATCACCTGCGTCGCGTACGGCCCCATGACGACGATGGTCAGGTCCAGTACGCGCACGCCTTCGAGCAGGCCGTTCACGGCGCCGGCTCCGGCTGCGGGTTGCGCGCGCGGGCGTTCTGGGCAAAGCTCATGGGCGGGGCTCTCTTGCCCTGCTGGATGCGCAGGGATGGTTGTCAGGACAACGGGATCGAATTCTAGGGGTGCCGCGCAGGCGCGCGCAAATCCGCGCCGCGGGCGTGCGCCGGCGGCGGTCGGCGAGGGCACGGCGGCACGCGGGGCGCAGATGCGCATCGAGGATCTGCTCACGTTCCGCCTGTCCATGCTCTTCAGCCTGCTGCGCAACGGCGCGGCCCGGACCTTCGCCGAGCGCTACGGCCTGGCGCTACGCGAGTGGCGGGCACTGGCACTGCTTGCGCAGTACGAGCCGATGACGGCCACCGGCCTGGCCGCGCGCAGCCCGATGGACAAGGCCAGCGTGTCGCGCGCGGTGGCCGGCCTGGTGGCCCGGGGCCTGGTGGCCGCCGGTCCGCATCCGCGCGACGCCCGGGTGCAGACGCTCGCGCTCAGCGCCGCGGGCCGGCGCCTGTACCGGCGCCTCGCGCCGCTGTCGCTGCAACGGCAGGAGGCCCTGCTGGAGCCTTTGAGCCGCGCCGAGCGCGACACGCTGTTCGCGTTGCTGGAGAAGGTGCGGTGCCGGGCCGAGGCGTTGTTCGGGGCGCCGGCGGACGCCGTGCGCGAGGATCGGGCGCCCCGCGCAGGCGCAACGGCGCGGCCGCCGGGCAGCCGATTGCGCCGCGTACGCGTCCCGCGCTAGATTGCCGGTTCGTTGCCCCGACAACCATCACGCGCGGGCCGTGCGTTCCGCGCTGCCCGGAGATGAACGCCATGAATGCAGTCAGTCGTCCTGGGCTGCCCGGCGATGCGCCGGCCGTCCATGCGGTCCGTGCCCCGCTCGCCGACGCGCGCCACCTGCCCGGCGGGATCTACACCAGCGCGGAGATCGCCGCGCGCGAGAAGGAGCGCCTGTTCCTGAAGCGCTGGCTGTGCGTGGCACGCGAGGAGGAGATCGCCGCTCCCGGCGACTACCTCGCCCTGCGCATCGCCGGAGAGCCAATCGTCGTCGCGCGCGAGAGCAATGGCGCGGTCGTCGCCTGGGTGAACGCCTGCCTGCACCGCGGGGTGGAAATCTGCACCGGCTCGGGCAACGCGAAGCTGCTGCACTGCCCCTACCACGCCTGGTCCTACGACGTCGCCGGGCGCCTGGTCGGCGCGCCGTGGATGCAGGAGTCCGGGCACGATCTGCGCGGCTGCCGGGCGCCGCAGGTGCGCAGCGCCACCTGGCGCGGCTGGGTGTTCGTCAACCTCGACCCGGCCGGCGGTTCGTTCGAGGACTTCATCGCCCCCTACGAGCGCGAACTTTGGTGGTACCGCACCGGCGAGTGCCGGCTGGCGCGCAAGGTCGAAGTCGAGGTGGCGTGCAACTGGAAGTGCATCGCCGAGAACCTGCTGGACTGGTACCACGCCTCCACCGTGCACGCCGGCACGTTCGGCCGCTACTACACCAACCTCGGCGGCAAGCGCCTGCCGGCCAAGCTGCTGCCCGACGGCGGCTCGGTAATCGAATTCGATGCCGGCGACCGCACCATCGATCCGAACCTGCCGTTCCCGAAGCTGCCGTGGCTCGAGGACCGGGGCGCGTTCTCGGCCAAGGGGGCATTCTTCCCGAACGTCAATTTCTGGTCCGGCACCGACAGCCTGCGCATGTGGCACCTGTGGCCGCTCGCGCCGGATCGCACCCGTGCCGTGTGCCACATCCTGCTGCCGCACGCGGCCTTCGAGACGCCCGGCTTCGACGCCAAGCTGGAGCAGTACTGCAACTACCTGCTGGCGGTCGTGGCCGAGGACAAGCTCGCGCTGGAGTCCCTGCAGCGCGGATTCTCCTCCGCGTTCTACCAGCCCGGCCCGCTCGCGCACCTGGAGGTGATGCTGCACCACCTGCTGGGCGCGTACGTGGACGCCATGGGCCTGTGAACCGATCGCGGAGGACCGTGCGATGACCGACCGCAGCGCCGGCTTCGAAATCGCGCCGGAGTGGGTGCACCTGAAGCACGAGGAGCGCTCGCAGTTCACGGAGGTGTACGGCTTTGCCGGTTCGCAGGGCATCGTGAACCTGGAAGGCGTGCGCCTGAGGCCCGCGGGCCGACCGTCGCAGACGCTGGTCGTGATGATGCACCCTTCGACCTCGCTGCAGATCCTGCCGGTGCCGCGCGCGCTGGTGCAGGCCGGCGTGCACGTGCTGTGCGCGGGCAACCGCTACTTCCGCAACGACACCCCGCTCATCATGGAGAAGGTGGCGCTGGACCTCGGCGCCTACATCCGCCATGCGCGCGAGCACTGGGGCTACCGCCGGGTGGTGCTGCTCGGCTGGTCGGGCGGCGGGCCGCTGTCGCTGTTCTACCAGTCGCAGGCCGAGCGGCCCACCGTCACCGCGACGCCCGCCGGCGAACCGGTGGACCTGAAGGCGGCGGGCCTGTCGCCCGCGGACGCGGTGATCTTCCAGGCCGCGAACGTCTCACGCGCGACGCTGCTGTCGCAGACCATCGACCCTTCCGTGCTCGACGAGGCGGATCCGGATCGCCGTGATCCGGAACTGGACCTTTACGATCCGGCCAATCCGAACCAGCCGCCGTACACGGCGGCGTACATCGAGCGATACCGTGCGGCCCAGCTTGCGCGGATGCGCCGGCGCACGGCGTGGGTGAAGGAGATGCTCGAGCGCCTGCGCGCGCGCGGCGGCAAGGAGGTCGAGCGCGGCTTCGTCACCCACCGCACGATGGCCGATCTGCGATTCATGGATCCGGCGGTGGATCCGAACGACCGGCGCCCGCGCTGGACCCACATCGGCGATCCGGAGACAGCGAACAACGGCCCGGCGGGCCTGGCGCGCTTCTCCACGCTGCGCTCGTGGCTGTCGCAATGGTCGATCGACGACTCGAACGTGAACGGGCCGCAGGCCGCGGGTGCCATCACCGCGCCGCTGCTCATCGTGGAGAACTCGGCCGACGAGGCCTGCCCGGCGTCCGATCCCGGGCGGATATTCGCGGCCGCAGGCAGCACCGACAAGACCATGCGCGTCATCAAGGGCGCCACGCACTACTACTCGGGCCAGCCTCAGCAGCTCGCCGAAGCCGTGGATCTGGTCCGCGATTTCATCGCCACGCGCTTCGGCGATGCATGACCTGACCGCACCGCGTGCCGGCGGAGCGCGCCGCTGGCGCGGGCGCACCGGCTTTCTGAACCCCCTGGAGTCGACTTCATGACCGAACCCCTGCTCCTGCGCCGAATCGAATCCGGCGTGCTGCGCCTCACCCTGAACCGGCCGGACGCGGCGAACGCCCTGCTGCCGGAACAGCGCGACGAGATGATCGCCGCCATCAAGGAATCGGACCGCGACCCGGACGTGCGCGTGATCGTGATCGCCGGCAATGGCCGGCATTTCTGCTCCGGCGCGGACGTAGGCTCCATCGCCGGCAATCGCGGCGATGCGCGCACCGGCCGCACCGGGGACGCGATGCAGCGCATCCTGTCCGGCGCGCAGCAGCTCATCGCCACCATCCTCGACGCCGCCAAGCCGGTGATCGCCTCGGTGCAGGGCGCGGCCGCGGGCCTGGGCGCGCACATCGCGCTGGCCTCGGATCTCGTGGTCGCCGCCGACAACGCAAACTTCATCGAGGCGTTCATCCAGCGCGGCATCATCGTCGACTCGGGCGGCTCCTACCTGCTGCCGCGCCGCATCGGCATGCAGAAGGCCAAGGAGCTGGTGTTCTTCGGCGACAAGCTCCCCGCCGCCGAAGCCCGCGAACTGGGCATGGTCAACCAGGTGGTGCCGCTCGCGGAACTGGGCGCCGCCACGGACGCGCTCGCCGCGCGCCTGGCGCAGGCGCCCACGCTCGCGGTCTCGGTCTGCAAGCGGCTCCTGAACCGCGCCGTGGACGCAGACCGCGCCGGCAGCTTCCTCGACGAGGCGATGGCGCAGGAAATGGTCTCGCACTCGCACGACGCGCGCGAGGGCGTGCAGGCGTTCCTGGAACGGCGCCCGCCGAAATTTCTCGGATATTGAAGAGGCACATCGATGGCAAGACTGCTCGAAGGCAAGGTCGCGCTGGTCACCGGCGCGGGGCACGGCATCGGCCGCGCGCACGCGCTGGAACTCGCACGCCAGGGCGCACGCGTGGTGGTGAACGATCTCGGCGCGTCGCTGCGCGGGGACGGCGGCGGCCGCGTCGCCGAGGAGGTGTGCGGCATCATCGCCGCGCGCGGCGGCACCGCGATCCCGGACTTCGGCGACGTCGGCGAGGAGGCGCAGGCCGACGCCATGGTCCAGCGGGCGATCGACGCCTGGGGCCGGATCGACATCGTCGTCAACAACGCCGGCATCGTCCGCGACCGCACGATCTGGAACATGCCGGCGGAGGACTTCGATCTCGTCATGCGCGTGCACGTGCGCGGCAGCTGGCTCACCGCGCGTGCCGCGGCCCGGCACTGGAACGCACGCGCCAAGGCCGAGGGCCGGGTGGCGGGGCGGATCATCAACACAACTTCAGGCGCCGGGCTGCAGGGCAATTTCGGCCAGTCCAACTACGCCACCGCCAAGGCCGCCCTGGTGGGCCTGACGCTGACGCTCAGCCTGGAGCTGGCGAAGATCGGCGTGACCGTGAACGCGATCGGCCCCGGGGCGCTGACGCGCATGACGGCCGCCGGGCAGGGCGGGGCGAAGCCGCGCGAGGCGGACGAGTACGCCGAGGGCGAGTTCGAGCCGCTCGCGCCGTGGATGAGCTCGCCGCTGGTCGCGTGGCTGGCGAGCGACGAGGCGCAGATGGTCACCGGCCAGGTGTTCAAGGCGATGCGCGACCGGATCGAATGGATGCGCGGGTTCACGGCGGCGCGCTCGGTCTCCAACGGCGGCAAGCCTTGGGTGGCCGAGGATCTCGGCCGGATCCTCGCCACCGAGCTGTTCGAGCTGCGCGCCCCCGGCCTGCGCCTGGGCGGCTGAGGCGCGGTCCGTGGCGACGGTCCTGAAGGGTGTCGAGGGGTTGCGTGCGCACGTCGGCACGCACCTGGGGTACAGCGACTACGCCACCGTCACCCAGCAGCGCATCGACCAGTTCGCCGAGGCGACCGGCGATCGGCAGTGGATCCACGTCGACATCGAGCGTGCGAAGACCGGCCCCTACGGGCGGACAATCGCACACGGCCTGCTCACCCTGTCGATGATCGGCGATCTCGCCAAGGGCCTGTTCAGCTTCGACGGCTTCAGGATGGGCCTGAACTATGGCTACGACAAGGTCCGCTTTCCGACGCCGGTGCCGGTGGATTCGCGCGTGCGGCTGGGCGCGAAGGTCGCGCGCTGCGAGATGATCAACGACGGCGTGGTGCAGACCGTCATCGAGCTGACCGTGGAGATCGAGGGCAGGGACAAGCCGGCGTGCGTGGCCGACATGATCTTCCGGCACTACCTGTCGTGAGGCGGTTGCAGCCAGGGCTCGGAATACTGCTGCGCGCGGGCCTGCTTCACGCCCTCGATGCCCTCGCGGGCGAGGATCTCCTCGAACCGGCGGCCGTCGGGCGCGCGCGCGGCGCCCGCCATCGACAGCGTGATCGCGTCGTGGGCACGCCCCGCCAGCCGGCCGGCGGCGCGGCCGGAGGCTTCGAGAACGTTCTCGATGCAGAGCTTGTTCAGCCGCAGCGCCTCGCGCGGCATGCGCGCCAGCCGCTCCGCCAGGTCCGTCGCGCGTTCGAGCAACTGCGCGCGCGGCACGACGATAAGCACCAGGCCGATGCGCTCGGCCTGCGCGGCGTCGATCAACTCGCCGGTGTAGATGAGGAAGCGGGTCCAGGCGGCTCCGATGACGGGCACGAGATCCGACGCGCCCGGATGGCCGATGCGGCCCTCGATCAGGCCGAAGCGGGCGTCGTCGGCGGCGATCACGAAGTCGAGCTGGCTGATGAACCCCAGCGCGGTGCCGACGCACAGCCCGTGGACGGCGGCGATCACCGGCTTGGGCACCGCCCGCAGGCCGGCGTTGAAGCGCACGATCTCCTGGTTGAAGGCCAGGTGATCCAGCGGCGTGGGTGGCGCGGCCGCTTCGCCGCCACGCGCGAGATCGCCGCCGCCGCAGAATGCCCGGCCGTTGGCGCTGATCAACACCGCGCCGACGCCGTCATCCGCGGCCGCGACGTCGAGTGCATGCGCGATCTCCGCCCGGCTCGATCCGGGGCCGGCGCCCATCGCGTTCAGTTTCTCGGGCCGGTTGAGGACGACGTGCGCGACCTGGTGGCGCACTTCGTAGAGGATGTGCTGGTAGTCGGCGTTCATGCGGAGGGTTCCCGTCGCGGCACGGCGCCCGGCGGGCGCGCGCCACAGCCTAGCGCAGAATCCTCGGGCCCCGATACCGCCGCCGTCCGCCGGCACGAACCGCCGCACGCGGCGCCCATGATGATCCAGACGATGCGAGGTACATGACCATGGCCACTGCCGAATCGACCACGCAAACCGTCGCCGCGGCGGCCCTGGTGCCGCGCGGCCTGCACCACTGCGGCTACGTCACCCACGATGCCGCCGCCACGGTGGATTTCTACTCGCGCATCCTGGGCATGGAGTTCGTCGCCACGGTGATGGACGATCGCGTGCCCTCCACCGGCGAGGCTTTTCCGTACCTGCACCTGTTCTTCAAGCTCGGCGACGGCTCCACGCTGGCTTTCTTCGAGTCGCCGAGCCTGCCGCCGCCGGCGCGGTCGAGCCACCCGGCGTACGACGTCTTCAACCACATGGCGCTCGGCGCGGCGACGCGTGCCGACATCGACGCCTGGCATCGCCGGCTGACCGGGCACGGTGTCGAGGTGGTCGGGCCGGTGGATCACGGCATCATCTACAGCATCTACTTCCACGACCCGAACGGCATCCGGCTGGAACTGACGACCACCACCGATCCGGGCTGGATCGATCACGGCCGCGATGCCGCCCGGGACCTGAGCGACTGGGTGGCCGCGAAGGCGCGGGCACAGGCGGCGGGCACGGATCCGGCGCAGGCGTTGCTGGAGTTCATCCGCGGGCGCAAGGACGAGATGCGCGCCCGCGGCCTGCGCCTGGCGGACGATCTGCACGGTCGCTGACGGCATCGCCGATGGGCCTGTACCGCCTGCTCGAACGCAGCGCGCGGCTGTGGCCGCGGGCCGGCGCGGTGGCGATCGGCGGCGGGCCGGCGCTCTCCTATGCGCAGTTCGATGCGCGGGTGCGAAGCCTCTCCGGCGGGCTGCGCGGCGCGCTCGGGCTCGCCTCGGGCGAGCGGGTGGCGATCGTCTCGCGCAACTGCCCCGAGTACCTGGAAGTGCTGTTCGCCTGCTGGCACGCCGGCCTGGTCGCGGTGCCGGTGAATGCAAAGCTGCACGCGCGCGAAATCGCCTTCATCCTCGATGATTGCACGGCCGCCGCCGTGTTCGCGGATGCGACGCACGCGCCCGCGGTCGCCGGCCGCCGCCACGCCATCGAACTCGGCTCGGACGGTTACCGCGCGCTGTGCGCCGCGCCCGCGCCCGCTGCCGCCGTTGCAGTGGAGGATCCCGCCTGGCTGTTCTACACCAGCGGCACCACCGGCCGGCCCAAGGGCGCGGTGCTCACGCATCGCAACCTGCTCGGCATGACGCTGGCCTACTTCGCGGACATCGATCGCCCCGCGCCCGGCACCGGCATCCTGCATGCGGCGCCGATGTCGCACGGCTCCGGCCTGTACGCGCTGGCGCACGTCGCCGGCGCGTCGCTGAACCTCATCCCCGAGGGCGGGCACTTCGACCCGGACGAGGCGCTCGCCCTGCTCGCGCGCGGTCCGCGCATGTCGCTGTTCGCCGCGCCGACGATGGTCACGCGCATGTTGCCCCGCGCCGCGGGCGCGGATCTGCGCAACCTGCGCACGCTGATCCACGGCGGCGCGCCGATGTACCTTGCGGACTGCGAACGCGCGATCGCGGTCTTCGGCACGCGCCTGTTCAATCTCTACGGCCAGGGCGAGAGCCCGATGACGATCGCCGGCCTGCCGCCGGCGCTGTACGGCGACGCGGAAGCGCCCGACTTCCACGCCCGCCTGGCCTCGTGCGGCCCGGCCCGCACCGGCGTGGAACTGCGCGTGGTGGATGCGGAGGATCGCCCGCTGCCCGCCGGCGAGGTGGGGGAAGTCGTCACGCGCTCGGACTGCGTGATGCGTGGCTACTGGGGCAACGCGCAGGCGAGCGAAGCCGCGCTGCGCGGCGGCTGGCTGCACACCGGCGATCTCGGCAGCCTGGACGCGCGCGGCCTGCTGACCTTGCGGGACCGTTCCAAGGACCTCATCATCTCGGGCGGGTCGAACATCTACCCGCGCGAGGTCGAGGAAGTGCTGCTGCGCGACGAACGCGTCGCCGAATGCGCGGTGGTCGGCCGCCCGCATCCGGACTGGGGCGAGGAGGTGGTCGCGTTCGTCGTCGCGCGCGGCGCCGATGCACCGCCCGTGGAAGCACTCGACTCCCTGTGCCTGGGTCACATCGCGCGCTTCAAGCGCCCGCGCGCCTACCGATTCATAGACGCCCTGCCGAAGAATGCCTACGGCAAGGTCCTGAAAACCGAACTGCGCCGCCTGCTGCAGGGCTGAGCCGCGCACCATCCACGGAGAATCCATCGTGTTCAAGGCCATCGTGTTGGAGAAGGGCGAGAGTGCGCCGAAGGCGCAGGTTGCGGCGCTGGAGGATGCGGCACTGCCCGAGGGCGAGGTGACGATCAACGTCGAGTACTCGACGATCAACTACAAGGACGCGCTCGCGATCTCGGGCAAGTCGCCGATCGTGCGCAAGTTCCCGATGGTGCCCGGGATCGATCTGGCCGGCACGGTCGAGGCCAGCACCGATGCGCGCTGGAAGCCCGGCGATCGCGTGCTGGTGAACGGCTGGGGCGTGGGCGAGTCGCACTGGGGCGGGCTGGCGCAGCGCGCGCGCATGAGGAGCGGGTGGCTGACGGCGGTGCCGGCCGGGCTGAGCACGCGCGACGCGATGGCGATCGGCACCGCGGGCTACACCGCGATGCTGTGCGTGATGGCACTGGAAGCGCACGGCGTGAAGCCGGCCTCCGGCGACGTGCTGGTGACCGGCGCGGGCGGTGGCGTGGGCGGGTTCTCGATCGCCTTGCTCGCACGGCTGGGCTACCGGGTCGTGGCCTCGACCGGCCGCCCGCAGGAGAGCGAGTACCTGAAGTCGCTCGGCGCGGCCGAGGTGATCGATCGGGGCGAATTGGACAAGCCCGGCAAGCCGCTGGGCAAGGAACGCTGGGCCGGCGCGATCGACAGCGTCGGCAGCCACACGTTGGCGAACGCCTGCGCGCAGGCGAAGTACCGCGGCACGGTGGCGGCCTGCGGCCTGGCGCAGGGCATGGACTTCCCGGCTTCGGTGGCGCCCTTCATCCTGCGCGGGGTGACGCTCGCCGGCGTGGACAGCGTGATGGCGCCGGCAGCGGAGCGCGAGGTGGCCTGGCGCCGCCTGGGCGAACTCGTCCAGGGCAGCGCGATCGCCGCGATCACGCACGAGGTGGATCTCGTCGGGGCGCTGGCGATCGTGCCGGAACTGCTGGCGGGGAAGGTGCGCGGCCGCGCGGTGGTGGACGTGTCGCGTTGAGGCAGGAGGCCGACCTTCGCGGGTGCGGGGGCCGGCGTCGCGAAGGCGTCCGCGCACCGGCCCGGCGGGTCGCAAGGGAGCAACCTCTCGTATGATGCAAATCTCAGCGCCGGAAATGCACGACCTCGCGGCACGCGTTCAACAGACGCTGCGGTCCTCGCCCGACAAGGTGGCCATCGAGTTCGCGGGCTGCGAATGGCGGCGCGACGATTGCCGGCGCCTCGCCGGGAAAATCGAGGCGCGCCTGTCCCAACTGCTGCCGTCGAGGGACATTCCCGTTGGCCTGCTGATCCGCAACCGTCCATCGCACCTGTCGGCCCTTTGGGGCCTTGTCGCTGCGGCGCGGCCCGTCGCGTTCATGAACCCGTTTCAGGCCCCCAGCCAGATTGCCGCGGAAATTACGGCGCAGAGGCTCGCGGTGGTGGTCGCCGATCTCCAGGATTGGGCCAGTGACGACATCCTCGCGGCAGCCCGGGCTGCATCGACGTCGTGCATGCAACTGGGCCCGGGCATCGACGATTCCGCCGAGTGGCTCGAAGCGCCGCGCTACGCGGGCGACCCGGCGTACCGGGCCCCGCTCCCCGGCGTGGCCATCGAGATGCTTTCGAGCGGCACGAGCGGCACGCCCAAACGGATTGCGTTGAGCAGGGCGGCAACGGGTTTCTCGATTCACGAGCGCCAGGCGAGGATGTGCCGGCTCCTCGGTGAAAATCCCGACTGCGATGCGCCGTCCGGGGCGCTGATCCAGTACGGTCCGGTCGTCCACCTGGGGGGGCTGTGGGTCGCGCTCCAGGCGGCGATGGAAGGCCGCCGGCTGGTATTGCTCGAGAAGTTCGAAGTTCAAAGCTGGCGGGAAGCCGTGCGCCGCTATCGACCGTGGCTGCTCGGGCTGCCGCCGGCACAGATGCGCATGGTTCTCGACGCCGAGGTTCCGCCCGAAGACCTGGCCGGCGTGCGGGCTGCGCGCTCTGGAAACGCGTTGCTCGACGACGAGACGCAACAGCGGTTCGAGCGCCGCTATGGAATCCCGGTTCTGAACATCTACGGCGCGACCGAATACTGCGGCCCGATTGCGAGCTGGACGCTCGAGGACTACGAGCACTTCTCCGA
Source organism: Gammaproteobacteria bacterium (assembly GCA_050183625.1). Lineage (GTDB taxonomy): Bacteria > Pseudomonadota > Gammaproteobacteria > JADZEE01 > JADZEE01 > JBFXBD01. Next base: position 54,350 of record JBFXBD010000019.1, on the reverse strand, counting down.
GACCAAGAGACACGCCGTCGGCCGCATCTGGTCTCACATCGCGCAAGTGCGGATTCTCGAACCCGAAACGGGTCGGGAGTTGCAGCGCGGAGAAACCGGGGCGCTTGCGGTGCGCATACCATCGGTCGGACCGGGCTGGATCACGACCAACGATCTTGCCAGGCTCGACGAAGACGGTTTCCTGTACCTCATCGGAAGGGCGGACGATGCCATCAATCGCGGCGGCTTCAAGATCCATCCGGCGACGATTGAGGACGCCCTGCGCCGTCATCCCGCGGTGGCCGACGCAATCGTGATTGGCGTTCCCGATCGGCGCCTGGGGGCCGTGCCCGTGGCGGCTGTGGAGCAGCGCCAGGGCGCTCCGGCGGCGACGGAGGAAGGATTGCGGGCGTTCCTGCGGGAACGGCTGGTTGCCTACCAGATCCCGGTTCGCGTGCGGGTGCTGGCGGCGCTGCCGCGCACCCCGGGACTGAAGGTGAGTCGCGATGGAGTGCGGAAGATGTTCGCCGAGGAAATCCGGGGCTCCGGATGAGATTGCCGGAGCGTCTTGCGCGCGTACTGGAGCTGGCGCCGGATTCGCAGGCCATCGAATTCGGTGGCCGCTGGCGGCCGTGGCGGTACCTGTCGACGCTGACGCGGCGGATCGACGAGGCGCTGACCCGTGCCGGGATCGGCGCGGCGGAAGCGGTCGGGCTGATGGCGAGCAATCGGCCGACCGTGGTCGCGGGCGTCGCGGCGCTGCTGATCACGCGGCGCTGCGTGGTGATCGTCAACCCGAACGAACCCGATGTGAGACTCGCGGACGAGCTTTCACGCCTGAGGCTGAAGGCGTTCATGGCCGATGCGGCCGACTGGCATCGGGATGCCGTGGTGAAAGCGCTTGCCGCGACCGGAACGCTCGGGCTCGTGCTCGACGATGACGCGCAATCCGTATCCCTGCACCCGGGATTGGAGAACGTCGGCGCCGGTCCGCATCGGGCAGCGGACGCGCGCATCGTGCTGGACCAGACGACGAGCGGAACGACCGGGCCGCCCAGACGGTCGACCAGCACGCTGGAGCGCCTCGAGCAGCTGCTCGCGGGTGGGCACCCGGAAGGCAGGAACGAGAACCCGGAGAATCTGAAGGTCCAGCGCTCCGCGGCCATCGCGTTCAAGTCCATCGCCCATTCGGGGGGATGCACCTCCATCCTGCTGGCGCTGTATGAAGCACGGCCGATATCGCTGCACGAGAAGTTCGCGGTGGACACCTGGGTGGATGCCGTGAAGCGCCACCGTCCGAAGGTGTCGAGCCTGGTGCCAGCCATGGTTCAGATGGTCTGGGACGCCAACGTCCCACGCTCGGCGCTCGAGAGCCTCATCGCCATCAGAACCGGCACGGCGCCGCTCGATCGATCGTTGAAGCGGAATTTCGAGGAACGGTACGGGATACCGCTTCTCGTCGATTACGGGAGCACCGAGACCGGCGCGATCACGGCCTGGTCGCTCGCGGACCACGGACGCTACCGTGATTCCAAGGAAGGCAGTGTCGGTCGGACGAAGCGCGGGATCCGGGTGCGCGTCGTCGACGACGCGACGGGCCGGGAACTCGAGCCGGGCAGCACCGGCGTTCTCGAAGTGCACAATCCGCTGCTGAGTCCCGACTGGATCCGTACCACCGACCTGGCCTCGCTCGACGCGGACGGCTTCCTGTTCATTCACGGGCGCGCGGATGGAGCGATTGTCCGCGGCGGGTTCAAGGTGTTGCCCGAAATCGTGGCGCAGGCCTTGCGCCAGCATGCACTGGTACGGGATGCCGCCGTCGTCGGCATTGCCGACGTTCGCCTCGGGCAGGTGCCGGTTGCTTTCGTCGAACCGCACGCCGGCCGCGCGCGGCCGGCGCCTGCGGATCTCGAGGCGCACCTGAGGCAGCGGCTGCCTGCCTACCAGGTGCCCGTGCGGATAACGGTTCTCGATGCGCTGCCGCGAACCGCGTCGATGAAGGTCGATCTGGGCGAACTGCGGGCGTCGGCGGGAAAATGCGCCTGCGCGAACACGGCGCGTTCGCCGGATGGCGCGCAAGTCCCGGGGGAATAGCCGCGTTGAGGCGGCAGGCGTGGAGTCGAACATGACAAAGACTGCGGACGAACAGGACGCTCTCGCCCTCGAAGGCAGGATCACGACGGAAGACATCGATCGATGCCGGCGCCAGATCGGCGTGCCGCAATACGAGCGCAATCCGGTGTTCAATCGCGTCGCGACCAGCGACACGATGAGCCACTACGCGTTCGGCATCGGCGACGACAATCCGCTGTGGCACGACCCGCAGTACGGCCGGACGACGCGCTGGCGCGACCAGATCGCCTTTCCCCTCTACGTCCAGAGCACCGGCATCGACGAGACGCCGAAGCCGACGCCGGAGCTCAAGGAGTTGTTCCGCGGCCTGTTCCGCAATGTCGGCAAGTACTTCTCCGGCGGGACCTGGACCATCTACCGTCCCGTATATCCCGGCGACGTGATCTACCGCCAGTACACGACGCTCGACGTTCAGGTCAAGGAGAATTCGAAGTTCACGGGCGGCATGACGGTCATCGACACCTACCGCTACTTCTACGTCAACAAGCTTGGCGAGCCGGTCGCGACCTATGACCTTTCCTACGTGAATGCGGAACGCCGTGCGACCCGGGAAAAGGGCAAGAACAAGGACATCGGGCGCGCCACCTACACCCGGGAGGACATCGAGCGGATCGATGCGATGTATGCCGCGGAGGAGTGCCGCGGCGGCGCGAAGCGGTATTTCGAGGACGTGAACGTGGGGGATCAACTGACCCCGGTCGTGAAGGGGCCCTTCGCGATTCGCGACGTCATCGGCTTTCACATCGGCTGGGGCTTCGGGCAGATGTACAACGCCGGGCCGCTGCGCTACGCATGGAAACAACGGACGAAAATGCCGGCATTCTTCTCGACCGACGAATATGGCGTTCCGGACGTCATGCAGCGGCTGCACTGGGAGCAGGGCCGGGCCGTGGAGCTTGGCCTGCCGGCGCCGTACGACTACGGGACGATGCGGACGCACTGGCTGGCCCATCTCGTGACGAACTGGATGGGTGACGACGCCTGGCTGTGGCGCCTCGAGAGCCAGGCACGCGCCTTCAACTTCGTCGGCGACACCACGGTTTGTTCCGGCGAGGTCATCGGTAAGCGCGTCGAGGACGGGCAGCATCTCGTCGATCTGAAGGTGCAATGCACCAATCAACGCGGCGAGACGACCAGCCCCGGAAGCGCCACGGTCGTGCTGCCCTCGCGCGCGAACGGGGCGGTGCTGCTTCCCGCCGCGCCCGCGGCGTTGCGCCAGCGGGGCGCGAACATGATGAGCGAGGCGGCCGAGCGGTCCCGCAGCGGATCGTCGGGCTGACCCCTGCCGCCCGTTTCAGCGGGCCGTTCCGTCGTTGCGGGATCGAACCGGGCCGGATGTCCGGCCGATGGCGGTACCTCGGGGGAGGTGGCCGCGTCAATGCGGCAGGGCAACGATCGGCTCCCCGCCCTCGTGTGGCCTGGCCAGCCACACCAACGGGATGAGCGCCAGGTAGACCAGGATCGACATCCAGTAGAGATCGTAGAGCGCGTCCGTGCGGGCCTGCGCCCAGGCGATCGCATCCAGCGCGGGCACCGGCAATGCCGCGGCGACGTCGGTGACGGCGGCGCGTGCCGGGTCGGTCGCCGCGGCGAGCAGGGCGTGCCGGGTGTCGCTGCGCTGGTCCCAGGTCGTGACCGCGAGCGCGGTACCGGCGCTGATTCCCATCACGCGCAGGAAGCTCGCGACCCCGTTTGCGCACGCGAGGCGGCGCGCCGGTACCTGCGAGACCAGCATTTGAAACAGCGGAATGAAGCACAGGCTCACCGCGGTGCCCTGGACCAGGCGCGGCGCGGACAACTGCAGGAAGGTGGCGTCGGGTGGCAGCAGCGCCGGCCACAGCGCACCGACGGCCGACAGCAGCAGTGCGCCGGTCACGACGGTACGCAACGGCAATCGGCCCAGGAAGGGTCCGATCGCCATCGCGGCGACCACGGTTGCCACGCCGAAGGCCGCGGCCGACAGGCCGGCACGGGTGGCGGTGTAGCCGAGCACGCCCTGCATCCACAGCGAGAAGATCACCATGGTGCCGAAGTTGGCACTCGTGCCGACTGCCATCACCACCGCGGCGATCGTGAAGTTGCGGTTCGCGAACAGCGACAGTTCAACCACGGGGTGCTGCTCGTCGCGCTCCCAGATCAGGAACAGGCCGAGGGCGACGGCCGAGGCGATCAGCAGCCAGACGATGAGATCGGACTCGAGCCAGTCTCGGGTGTGCCCGTTGTCGAGCACGAACTGCAGTGAACCCACGCCGATGATCAACAGCAGCGCACCGCTGTAGTCGACCGGCAGGCGCTGCGTCGGCGTCTCCCGGCCACGCAGCAGGATCCGAGTGACCGCCAGCGAAAACATGCCGACCGGAACGTTGATGAAGAACATCCAGCGCCAGGAGTACTCATCGCTCAGCCAGCCGCCGATAATCGGGCCCATCACCGGCGCGGTCAGCGCGGTCACCGACCACAATGCGATGGCGACTCCTTTCCGGTGTGGTGGGAAGCAGGCCATCATCAGCGTCTGCGACAGCGGCAGGAGCGGGCCGGACGTCGCGCCCTGCAGCAGCCGGAACAGCACCAGCGAGTCGATGCTGGAGGCCAGCCCGCACAGGACGGACGTCAGCGTGAAGAGCGCGATCGAGGCCTGGAACGTGCGGACTTCGCCGAAGCGCAGCGCCAGCCACCCGGTCAATGGCTGCACCACCGCGGCGGCGAGCGCATACGCGCTGATCGTCCACGTGCCCTCCGTCGGGCTGACCCCGAGTCCCCCGGCGACCGCCGGGATCGCCGCGTTGACGATGGTGGTGTCGAGCACTTCCATGAAGGTCGCCAGCGTGACTGCCAGTGCGACCAGCGCGAGCGCGGCGCCGCCGAGCGGCGGCAGGGCCTGCCCGGCATCGTTCATCGACGGGTCTCGTCGCGGTACACGGCGGCGATGATGTGGTTCGCTTCGATCTCGGCGGGTTGAGCAGGCGGTGCGGTGGTCTCGCGGAACTGCCGCTGATCGACGGCCGGCGCGAGCGGCACGCCGGCGCGGTTGCGCGTATCCACGGCGACTCGCGCCGACAGGCCCAGGCGCAGCGGATGCGTCTGCAGTTCAACTGGATCCAGGGCGATGCGGACCGGCAGGCGCTGGGTCACCTTGACCCAGTTGCCGGCCGCGTTCTGTGGCGGCAGCAGGGCGAATGCGGCACCGGTGCCGGCGTTGAATCCGGCGACCTGACCGCGAAACGCGGCTGCGCCGCCATACAGATCGACGCGTACGGTCACCGGCTGACCCAGGCGCAGGTCGCGCAGTTGCGATTCCTTGAAGTTCGCGTCCACCCAGAGCGCCTCGGTGCGAACGATTTTCAGCAACACTCCGCCCGGTTCGATGCGCACGCCCGGCTGCACCGTCCGCTGCACGACGTCGCCGCCGACCGTCGCATGGATTCGGGTCCGGTTCAGCGCCAACCAGGCGTCGATGTAGGCCGCGCGTGCGGCCAGCACGTTCGGGTGCTGGCCGACCGCCGTGTTCGCGACCAGCACGCGCGCGGCCGCGGCCTGGTGCCGTGCCACCCGGAGCGCGGCTTCGGCCGTGGCCACCGCGTCGCGCGCGTGTGCGATCGTCTCGGCCGCGACGGCTTGGGTGGCGAGCAGAGGTTCGCGCCGCCGCAGGTCGGCCCGCGCCTGTTCCAGTTCGAGGCTGCGCGCGAAGACCGCGGCGTCGCCGGCACGCGCCGCGTCATGCATCTGTTGCACCGTGCGCACCGCAGCGGCGAGATTCGCGCGCGCCCGGTCCAGCGCGACCCGTGCGTCGGTGGCGTCGAGTTCGACCAGCAGGTCACCCGCCCGCACGCGCTGCATGTCCCGTACGTGCACGGCGGCGACCGTCCCGGCGATCCGGGCGCTGATCGGCACCTGCTCGCCACCGACGTACGCGTTGTCCGTGGTTTCGCGCGGCGGCAGCAGGCGGGCGATGGCGATCCATCCCAATGCGGTCGCCGAAAGCACCAGCAGGGCGGCCGCCATCGAGCGACGGCGTCTTCGCGACGGGGAATCGAGTTGGGCGGGGGCGGGCGTTTCCATATCCCGGGAGTATCGGCAGGGCGCATCCCTCCCCGCAGCCCAAAGCGGGGCCGGCTTCCCGTCCCGGGATACCGCGGGCGCGGGCAGGGATGGCCCGGACGGCCTCTCCAACCTGCGCCGGCGGCTGGCGGTTGAACCGGTACCCCACCTTCAACGGCTGGCACCTGGACGGCTGAGGGCGCGCGGTGCGTGGCGAGGGGGCCGATCACCCGCCGGCCGCGCCGACTCTTCCATACACCTCCAGCATTCGTCCTACACAGCGGTTCCAGTCGAACAGTTCCATGGCCCGGTGCCGCCCGGCCTGCCCCATCCTGCGCCGTAGCGCAGCGTCGCCGGCGAGGCGGACCAGGCCGCGGGCAAGCGCGTGGGGGCAGTGGGCCGCGATAAGCAAGCCGGTCCGTTCGTGCACCACGATGTCACCGGGCCCGCCGGTGTCCGTCGCTATCACCGGCAGTTCCATGGCCATCGCTTCCACCGCACCCACGCCGAAGCCCTCGACGCCGGCCGAGAGGACGAAGATGTCCATCCGCGCGAGCTGCCCCGGGATCTCCCCGGGCGGTAGCCGCCCGGGGAAATGTACCGCGTGGCCAACCTCCAGCCCGTCGGCCAGCGCCTGCAGTTCCCGGCGCAGCGAACCGTCTCCGACGAGCACGAGCGACAACTCCGGTCGTTCCCGCTTCGCCTGCGCGAACGCGCGGATCAGGATGTCGAGCCCGTACACGGGCTCCAGCGCCTTGGTCACGCCGATGCGAACGTCGTCGGTGGAGCGCCGCCGCGCAAAGCGGGCGGGGTCGAACACCGTCGAATCGACGCCGAACGGAATGATCGTCGCCGTGCTCGCGTCCGGCGCCAGTTCAGCGGCCGCGCGCGCCAGGGCCGCGCTCGTCGCGGTCAGCGCGTCCGCATTCGCGAGGTTGAACCGGACCAGGAGCCGGTACAGGCGGGAGTTCTGCGCGAGATCCAGGATGTCGCGGCCGGTCGCGTGGACGAGGCGTGGATGAAAGCCGCTCAATGCCGCGACCAGCCCATAACTCGTCGCGTGGAACGCATGGACGATGTCCGGTCTCAGCGCCCGGATCAACCGCCGTATCCGCGGCACCTGCGCCAGGTAGCGCATCCTGCCGGGCGCCGGCACGGCGCCGGCCGCATGTACGGTGACGCCGTCGATCGCCGCGGGGCGGAACGAGATGACGTGCGTCTCGTGGCCGCGTTCGGCGAACGCGTGCGCCCATCGGGCCGTGTGTATGGAATTCGCGTCGGCAAGCAGGCAGATGCGCATCAGCGAACTCTTCGTTCGGCGAGCCGATCGATGTGGGCCAGCAATTCGCGCGCGCGATGCGGCCAGCCGTGCGTGGTCTGCACGGCCCGGTAGGCGTTCGCCGCGCACCGTTCGGCCAGTGCGGTATCCGAGAGCATCCGCAGCAACCCCCTGGCGAGCGCTTCCGAGTTCGCGTCGACGACGAGGCCACTGCCGGTGTCGCGCACGAACCGGGCGGTCGCGGCACAGTCGGTGACGACCACCGGGCAGCCGAAACTGAGGTAATCGAACAGCTTGACCGGTACCGCCAACGCGTTGTACTCGTTCGCGCGCAAGGCAATGACACCGACCGTCGCGTCGCGCATCACCTCGGCAAGCGCGTCGAAGCGCAGCCGTTCGACCCGCAGCCAGTGCGCGTCTCGATGTCGGTGCCGGGCGATGAAACCCGCGTCCGGCGTGACGATGCGGCAGCGAACCTCGCCGATCACGCCACTGACCATGTCCATGGCGTCCAGCAGCATGTCGGTTCCGTAGCGATGGCTCGATGCGCCGACGTACACCACGCACGGGGGATGCCGGGGCGCCTCGTGCCGTTCGCGGCCAATCACTCCGCCGGGCGGCAACAGGCCCGTCGCGCGCCGCGTGTCGAACACACGAGCCAGCCCGGCACTGGGAAACAGCAGCAGATCGCAGAACCTGGTGTAGAGCCCGACCGACACCTCCCATCCCCACCGCAGCAGCAGCGCCTTCGGACCCGACGCCGGAAACAGGTCGGGAAAGCGCTGATAGGCATCCGGGAGGTAGGCAATGACCGGGATACCCGCCGTCCGCGCCAGCATCAACAGCGCCAGGTCGCACTCGGCGGCAGGGCCATTGCCAGCCTCGACATACAGCGCGCGCATGCGCCGCATGCCGCCTTCGAGGATGAACCGTGCGATGGCACGGCGCCTCTGGTTTCGAGTGCCGGCGATCAACGTCGTCGGCACGCAGCGCGCGAGCGCCTCGTACAGAGATCGGATGCGTACGGCGCGCGCACTGTCCGCGGCCACGATGTCGAACATGCCGAGGACGACGACCTGATCGCGACTCAACGCCATGGCGGCGGTGCCATGGGTCCGCGAGCACGAACGGTGCGCGCCTTCATCGCGGTTCGACGCAACGGCATGACGACATGCTTCTCTGCCAGGGTTGCATGCGGCGACAGTGATGGCTCGCATACTAGCGCGGCAGGCGCCGCAGCGCCGCCGGCGGCGGCAGCGGGCACGCGGGACGACGCGCTCACCGGCCGTCGCGGCGATCGGCGGTGATCCCCGCGTCGAGCACCGACTCGACGCAGGGCCAGGGCGAGGGCGCGGCCACCGGATGCAGCGTGCGCAGGTGGCCCGCCGCGCTCGCGGCAACCCACTGCGTGACGCACGCGGACATTGGGATCTCGTGCGCGCGCCGCAGGCGCAACGCACGCTGGATTGCCGCTCGCGCGTCCTCCGCCCGGTCGAGCCGCGCCCAGATCACGGCGGCGGCGACCAGGGCGGCGGCACTCGTTGCGTCGATGGCGCGCAATTGCGCCTGCACTTGCCGCGATTCCCCCAGTTCCAGGCGTGCAATCAGTTCGCCGAACCGTGCCTTGAGCAGGCGCGGGCCGTGCCGCCCGGCACGCTGAAAGGCCGTGAGCGCCGCCTCGTCCCGACCGGCGGCGAGTTGCGCGGCACCGAGTTCGATCCAGGCGACTGGATCGCCCGCGCCGGATTCGAGCGCGCAGCGGGCGGCGGCGATTGCCCGGCCGATCAGGACGCCTCGAAAGCCCGGATCCGCTTCCATGCGTGCCTGGGCGCGCAGCAGGCGGGCGCGGGCGACGCACGGCTCCGGGAGCCGCGGGTTCAGGCGCCGGGCCTCGTCCAACTGCGCGTGGGCATGTCGATAGTGCAGCGCCCGGCGTGCCGGATCCGGCTCCATTCGGGCCGCCCGGTCCCACAGGGTTGCCAGGCGGATGCGGTACTCGCCATTCGTGGGCTCCAGGTCGACTGCACGACGCAGGGATGTCGCCGCCTCCAGCGGCCGGTCTGCCGCCTCAATCGCCTTGCGCGCCGCGGTGTCGGCCTGGATCGGCCGGATGCACAGGTAGTACATGGCCGGGGCGCACGCCAGGATCGCGATCCCCGCGCCGAGCGCGGGCCACCTGGAATCCATTCGCGTGCCGGCGCCGGAGTCATCGCTCTCGGCGGCCGGCAGCAGCGCCGCGAGGCGCCAGGTCAACGCGCCGAGCAGGACGAACACCGCCAGCGGCAGGGCGCCGGCGGTGAACCGATCCACGCGATCGATCAGGCTGGCCGCGAGCAGGACCAGCATGCCCGGGCCGACGATCGCCGCCAGTCCCCTCAGCCGCCCCGCCGTGGGCGGTGCCGCGGCGGCAAGGCACCAGCCCGCGAGGGCGGCGATCACGAGCAACGCCACGGACGATTTGAACTCCGGCAGGCCCGCCGCGAGGCTCAGCAACGACGCTCCCAGCGTCAGCACGACAACGGCGGTGAGGGTCGATGCGTAGCCCGGCAGTGCGGCCGCAGGCGCAGGATCGATCTCGCGCGGGTCCGCATGCCCGCTTTCGCGGGTGCGGCCCGCGAGCAGGCCGAGCAGCGCCCACATCCACAGCGACGACGCCACCGTCGCCACATTGAACATCATTTCGACGAAGTGCCCCGTCAGGGCCGCGATGAACACCGCTTGCGCCGGAAACGGGCCCTGCACGCCTGTCGCCGGATGGGCTCGCAACGCGCAGGCCGTGAGCGCCAGCGAGCAGGCGATGATTGCACTGCCCGGCACCAGCAATCCGGCCAGTCTCCACGACCCGTCCGCGACCAGCACCACGATCGAGACGCCCAGGCAGGCGCCGGCCGCGACGATAGCGCCCCGCCGCGTGGTGCCGTTGCCGGCGATCTGCAGCGCGCGCGCGGCAACCGTGAATATCAGCGCACAGTACGCCAGTGCCCCGGCGAGACCGGATCCCACGAAGTGTTCGAGCGTCTCGTTGTGCGCGTCGTCGGGAACCTCGCCGTGCCTGGACAGCGCCGTCATCGCCGGCGTCAGATGCGGATGCAGGGCCGTGCGCGTGGTATGGGGCCCGTTGCCCAGGAGCAGCGGCGCGGCAGGCGCTTTCGCCCAGTTGTCGATCGAGGCCCAGATCTCCAGCCGCACGCGCGCCGTGCGTTGAATGGTGAACGTCTGCGCAAGCCGGCCGAACTGCGGCGCCGGATCGGTTCCCGCACGAAGTGTGGAAGCTACGTCGATGGCGATGAGCCCGGCACCGACCGCGCCGATCACGGCCAGCACGATCCGCGCGCCCCGCCCGCGGCGTTGGATCGCCGCGGCCTGCAGCGCGAAGACGATGGCGGCAGCCGCCACCCCCAGGAACGCCGCCCGGCTGCCGGAAGCCAACAACACCGCCAGCGCGAGGGCCGTGGCAGCCATCGCGGCAGCGACTCCGAAAGCGCCTGCCCGGCCATGGCAGCGGCGCCGTGCCGGCGCGGCGACGATCCAGGCGCCCGCGCCGAGCACGGCCGCGCCGATGCGGAAGTCGACCAGCGCCAGCCCGGCACTGAATACGATCACCGCGAGCGCCAGGCCGCGGTGACGCCCCGGGTCGGGCTCCAGCAGCGCGAGCACGCGCCAGGCGCCGAGTGTCACGCCGAAAACCAGCACGCTGGCGAGAAAGCGCGGGTTGCCGAGCGAGGACACGATTGCACCTTCGGGAATCGCCGGCCAAGGCAACGCGTCCGCTCCCAGCCATTGAAATGCGCCGTACAGCGCAACGGCGGCGGTCGAAGCCAGCATCGCGTCCACGACGCGTTCGATCGCACCCCGTTCGCGGGCAAGCGCGGCGAGGGCCAGGAACACGGCGAGACAGGCAGCGTCGACCAGCAACCCGCGGCCGCGTGCGTAGCTGCCGGTGAGGGACTGCAGGGGCGCAGATGACAGCATGCCCGCGACGGCCATTACGAGGCCGTAGGCCATGCCGGCGACGAAGATCGGCTCGCGCCAACCGATGGCGGTCGCCGGCATTCTGCGCCGCGCCCCGGCGACAACTGCGGCGGTGCCCGCGGATATGACCAGAAACAGCAGCAGCGCCGCCTTGTCCGGCTCGAACGTGCGCGCCGTGAAGCCGTTGAAATGCACCGGCACCGCAGCCAGGGCGACGAGACAGCCGGCTTGCGCGATCCGCAGCGGCGCGTCGCGGCCGGGAGCCATCGTGCTCAGTCCAGTCCGCGCCATCCTGCCGCCAGGGCGATGGCGATGAGCAGCACGATCAACAGGGCGACGAAGCCGAAGGCCATCCCGTGGGGGACCGTGTGCGCAAGCAGCCCAAGCCCGGCAAGAACGGCCGCGCACAGCCATAGCACGCCGACCGCAGCGGCCGGCCGCAGTCCGCGGCGCATGAGCCTGTGGCTGATGTGCGCACGGTCGCCGCGCCACGGTGCGCGCCCCGACGCGATCCGGATCATGGTCACCAGGGCGAGGTCGAGGAGTGGGATCGCAAGCGCGAGCACCGGCGCGAGCAGCGCCAGCCCTGGAACCTCGGCGCCGCGCGTGTACACGCCGATGACCGCCAGGCCGGCAAGCCCGAAACCGATCGGCATGGCGCCCGCGTCGCCGAGAAAAATCCGCGCGCGCGGAAAGTTGTAGGGCAGGAATCCGCAGCATGCGCCTGCCCAGGCGAAAGCGAAGTACGCCGCCTGCGCTTGCCCATCGAGCAGGTTGACGATGCCCAGGGCGGTTGCTCCGATCGCCGCCAGGCCCGCGCACAGCCCGTTGGCGTTGTCCAGGAAATTGAATGCATTGGTGACGACCAGGATCCACGCCAGGGTGAGTGCGTACATGGCGGGCGACGGCCAGCCGAGGAACAGTTCGAGCCGGGTACCCGCGCTGATTGCGATGACCCCCGCCACCAGCGTCGCGAGGGCTTGCCAGGCGAGCTTGAACGCCGGGCTCAGCGCGCGAAAATCGTCATACAGGCCGGCCGCGAGCATGGTGACGGCGCCCGCGATCAGCGCGAGCATTTCCGGCGGTACCTGCCGATCGATCGAAACCGCCCCGGCCAGGTACGCGGCGAGCGCGGCGAGCACGACCGCGACGCCCCCCGCCAGCGGGGTCGGCGCCGCGTGGGCCTTGTAGCCGCGCGGCCGGTCGAGAAACCCGATCCGCCGTGCAGCCAGCCATGCGATGGGGGTCAGCGTTGCCGACAGGATCAGCGCGGCGCCGAACACATGCAGGGCGGTCACGGCGCCGCGCCTGTGGTCTTTCCCCCCATCGAGGCAATCACCTCGGTCAGGATCCGGTCCAGATCGCGGCAGGGGCGGAAGCCGATGAGTTGCCGCGCCCGGGTCAGATCGGGCAAGCGCGCTTCGATGTCCTCGAAGTCCGCGCCGTACACGCTCGCGAATGGCACGTGGCGAATGCGCGATCGGCTCGCCGTCAGCGCCAGGATGCGCCCGGCCAGGGCGTTGATGGAAACGGGTAGGTCGCTGCCGATGTTCACCACGCGGCACGATGCGGCCGGTGCATCGAGCAACCGCGGGAGCGCGCCGACGACATCGGCGACGTGGCAGAAGCAACGGCTCTGAGTTCCATCGCCGAACACCGTGAGGTCCTCGCCCGCCAACGCCTGTGCCACCAGGCGCGGAATGACCATGCCGTAGTCGCCGGACTGGCCCGGCCCGACCGTGTTGAACGGCCTGGCGATGACGAAGCGCAGGCCATGGGTCCTGGCGTACGCGAATGCCGCGTGCTCGACCATGAGCTTGGAGCAGGCGTACGACCAGCGGGCGCTCGTGCTCGGCCCGAGTTCGATATCGGCATCCTCGTGCAATGGCGACCGGGCCGCGCGCCCGTACACCTCCGACGACGAAGTCACGAGCACGGGGCGGCTCGCGTGCGCGCAGGCCGCCAGGAGGCGGTCGCTCGCGACGACGTTGCGCGCGATGATTTCGTTCGGGCGGCGGGCCAGCAAGCCGACCCCGACCGCCGCGGCGAGGTGAAACACGCGGTCGACGCCGCCGACGGTCGTGGCGAGGTCCGGGTTCGCGGCCAGATCAGCGGTGATGACGCGCACGTGCGGGCCCGTTGGAATGCTTGCCAGGCGCCCGGTGCTGAGATCGTCGAGCACGACCACATCGTCACCGCAATCAAGCAGATACCGGCACAGGTGCGAACCTATGAATCCGGCACCGCCCGTGACCAGAGTCGTCGTCATCCGGTACTCGCAATGCGTGATGGCCAGTGCGGCCGGGCAGACTGCACGGCCGGCCAATCAGGAATCCATTAAAACACATTTCACCAATGCGGAAGATTTAACTTGCACCGTTGCGCGGAATCCGGTAGACCATGGCGCGCGGACCGCGTTAATTCCGCCGGAGGTGCAAGCCATGAAGTCCCGCATCCTTGCCACCGTTCTGCTCCTGTGTGCCACCGCCCAGCCGGTTTTTGCCACGGACTACGTTACCGATACCGTCCAGGCCACGCTCGAACGTTCGGGCGGCGGCGAAGACGCGTCGCTGGTGCTGACGTTCAGCGGCCCGGTGCAGCAGACGCCGGTCGTCACGGGCTCCAATGACGTGTTCGACAACCGATACGGCTACCAGTCGATCCTGGTCAACCTCGGCGACCTGACCGGTCGGTTCGCGGCGACGAGCCCGGTGTTTCCGGTGTACCTGTACCAGAACGGCGATCGGCGCGGATTTTTCCTGCAACTGAGCGGCATTCCCTTGACCGGGACGGATCCCGATCTGCCAGGGGTGACGTCAATCAACTTCCTGACCGTCGATATCAGCGCGCCGGAGTCCGTGTTCGATTTCGAAGTGATCACCGCGCCCGACCCGACTTTCACCGACGGCTTCGTATCCGGCAGCAAGACCATCGAAAGCTTCTACCTGCCGCTCATCGTCAAGAATCTCGTCGCCGGCCTCGCCAGCGACCCGGAAATTCAAAGTTCAATCGTCCTCGGCACGAACCAGAACGACATTCTGTTCGGTGCCGTCGAGTCGTTCTCTGTCGTCGTGGTTCCACTGCCGGCGCCAGCGTGGCTGCTGCTGTCGGCGCTTGCCGCAATGGGGCTGCGGTCCAGGAGCATCCGCGCGGCATAGAACCTCACCTGGATTCCGGAACCCGAAATCCCGCGCACATCCACTGCGCGCCCGTCCCGCGTGCGCATCCTGTACCTGTCCCAGTATTTCCCGCCCGAGGTCGGGGCGACGCAGACCCGCGCACATGAGATGGCGCGCGGGCTGATCCAGGCCGGGCACCAGGTCACGATGATCGCCGAGTTCCCGAATCATCCGCGCGGCGTCATTGCGAATGCCTACCGTGGGCGGCTGTTCGAGCGCGCGCGCCTGGACGGGATCGACGTGATCCGGACCTGGGTCGCCGCTTCGCCGAGGAAGACGTTCGCGCGCCGCATGGCCTTCTACGTAAGCTACATGCTGATGGCGACGATTGCCGGCCTGGTGTTCGCGCGCGGTCGATACGACGTGATCTATGCGACCTCGCCGCCGTTGTTCACGGGTGCGGCCGGGTTGGCATTGAGCCTGCTGAAGCGCGTGCCGCTCGTGTTCGAAGTGCGCGACCTGTGGCCGGAATCCGCCGTGGCCCTGGGCGAGTTGCGAGGTCGCCGTGCGATCGCAATGGCGACCTCGCTGGAGGAAGCGTGCTACAGGCGCGCGGTGCTCATCGTGGTCGTGACCCGTGGAATTCTCGAGCGCCTGCGCGCCAGGAAGATCGGTGCGAACAAGCTCGCGATGGTGCCCAATGGCGCGAATACGGATTCGTTCCGCCCATTGCCGGAACGCGGGGTGGCAATTCGCGCGGAACTCGGGCTTTCCGGCACCTTCGTGGTGGTCTATGCCGGCATCCTGGGTGTCGCCCAGGGGCTGAAGACGGTGCTGGACGCGGCCCGCCGCCTGATCGACGAGCGCGACATCCGATTCCTGTTCATCGGCGAGGGGCCCGATCGAGCCGCCATCGAGGCGGCGGCGGCCGGATCGCAGCTGGTCAACGTCACGTTCCTGGGCGAGCGGCCGCAGGCGGAAATGGCCGGATACTATTCCGCCGCGGACGTGGCGCTGGTCCCGTTGCGCGACCTGGAAATGTTTCGCGGCGTATTGCCGTCGAAGATGTTCGAGGCATGGGCGTGCGAGTGCCCGATCATCCTCAGCGTCGATGGCGAGGCACGCGACATGCTCGTCCAGGCCGGCGCCGGGTTGCACGCACCACCGGAAGACAGCGTCGCCATTGCCGGCGCGATCCTGCGCATGAAGTGCTCCGCGGACGAGCGCCGGGCCATGGGCCGCAACGGGCGCGCGTTCGTCGCCGCGCACTATTCGCGCGCTCGTGCCGCAGGGGAACTGGAACGGCTGCTCGTCGAGCGGTTGAAGCCCGCCCCCGATTCGATGTGAGCCGCACCGGGCACGGGCCTGCGGGGGCGCGAACGCATTTCGGCGCGCGCGCATGCCGGCACCGGTCACGGCGGATACCGTCATCGCGATCCCGGCTGCGCAGGTCGGCGGATTTCACGCCGACGGCACGGCATCGAACGCCAAGAGCTTCCAGAACTACTACGTCGGCTACTCGACCCTGACTTCGCGGATCGAACGGCGGTGTTTCTTCGTGTTCGACATCCCGGCGTTCGATCGCGCGCTCGGCATGCCGGTACACGTGGAATTGGCGCTGCGGCTGCCGTTCGGCGGGCTGGTGTTCGGATCCGAACTCGTCGGCGATCCGCTCGTGAAGATTGACGATACCGTGGAAACGTTCGCGGTCGCGCTGTCGCCCTTCGCGGCCGCTGCCGTGACCGATCCGCTGGTGCCGGCGGCAACCGCGATGTCGATATTCGGCACGCTGGCCGGTCCGCCGCTGGGAACGAAGTCGATCTCCAGCGACGCGCCGCTTTCGTTCGAGCCGCCGGGCGGTTTCTTTCCGGTCGGAACGGCCGAAATCGTCGTGACTTTCGACCCCGGCGGCCTGGAGGCGCTGTTCGTCGCCGCCGCGACCGGGCCGGTCGTCCTGGGCGGCAGCATGGCGACCTGGACGCCGAACGACGAGATGCTCGGCGCCGTGCTGGTCGAGAAGAGCGAGCTGATGTTCGGGCTCAGCGACTATGTCGCGTTCATTCCCCCGCTCGGCAAGGCGGACTTCACCGGGCTGGCGGCGCCGGAACTGCGGTTCACCTTTGCGCCGGTTCCTCTGCCGGGCGCTGCCACCCTGCTGCTCCCCGGCCTCGTCGCGCTCGGAGTGACACGCCGGCGCAGCGGCGGCTGTCGCACTCGCAGATCGAACGATTGCCTGGAGATCTGATCGCCCGGACGCCGCAGGGCCAGGTCCGTTCGGCTCGCGTCCTCGCGGCGTCGTTCGCGTTGCGCTGACGGACGTCAGCGACGTCGCGCGCGCGGGCTCACGGCGAGGCCAAGGAACACCATGGCGGACTGGTTGAGGCGCACGAGATCGGCATCGTCGAGACGGCCAATCCGTTCGCTGAGGCGGGCACGGGGTACGGTGGTGAGCTTGTCGACCATCAGGCGGCAGGGTGCGCGCAGGCCATTGCCCGATCCCGGTTGGATGTCGACTCGGAACAAGGGTGCTTCGACCGGGTTCGTCGTGAACGGGCACACCGTGACGGATGCAGTGGCGTCGAAGGCGTCGTCCTGCACGATCACGGCCGGTCGCGGCTTTCCGGTGTAGCCCGGGCCGCCGGCCACGGTCCAGATCTCGCCGCGCTTCATGCCTCGTCCCAGTCCGCCTGGGAGTCGACGAAGGCCTGGTCGTCCTGTTCCTGAGCGCTGCGGGCGACCGCCAGCGACTGGCGATGGGCCTGCGCCTTGAACTTCCTGGATCTCACGTCCGGCACCCAGATCTGGATCGGTCGCAGACCCTGGGCGCGCAGGCGTTCACGGTGCTCGCGTACCTTGGCGCGGGATGAACCTGGCGTTTCGGTCGCAGGCATGTTCCGCCTCCGGATGGTTACATGTAACCTAGCACGGGATCCGTGCGGCGCCAAGCCATGTGTGGGACGACCGCGGCGGGCCGTGCCAAGCCCCGGTTGACGCGGAAACGGGCGTGTAACCCGCTTCCAGGAGTCGCAATGGGATTCCGTCAGGAACCTGGCCTCGCGTGCAGGCGAGACTGCGCGCTGCGGGCCGGGTGAGGAGTGGTTAATATTGCCCATGCGTGTACAGCGGTTGCTGCGCGGTTGACCCGACCCAGGAACGCGAACGACATGACCCACGCGAACATCGATCCCCGCGACGCCCCCGAGGCGCTGGCGAAGTACCGCGCCGATGCGCGCGCGTTCCTGGAGCGGCACGCGCCGGCGTACTCGGGCGTGGCGCGGCGCGGGCTCGCCGTCGAGGCGGATCTTGCCCTCGGCCGGCGCTGGATGGCGCTGAAGGCGGCGCACGGGTACTCCGCGATCACCCTTGCACGCGCGTACGGCGGCGCGGGCGGGACGCAGGTGCAGAAGATCGTCTTCGCCGAGGAGGAGGCACGCTGGGACCTGCCCACGGACTACTTCGGCGTGAGCCTCGGCCAGCCGGTGCCGATCATGGCGACCTACGCGCCGGAAGCGGAGCGGGTGCGGCTGCTGCCGCCGGCGGTGCGCGGGGAGACGATCTGGTGCCAGCTGTTCTCCGAGCCGGCGGCCGGATCGGATCTCGCCGCGCTGCGCCTGTCGGCGCGCCGCGACGGCGATCGCTGGATCCTGAACGGCCAGAAGCTCTGGACGAGCTGGGCGCAGTACGCGGACTGGGGCGTGCTGCTCGCGCGGCACGATGCCGACGTTCCCAAGCACAAGGGCCTGACCTACTTCTACCTCGACATGCGCACCCCGGGCGTGAGCGTGCGGCCGATCCGCCTGCTGGCCGGCGGCAGCCACGTGAACGAGGTGTTCTTCGACAATGTCGCGATCCCCGATGCGCAGCGCCTGGGCGGTGTCGGCGACGGCTTCGCGATCGCGATCCACACGCTCATGATCGAGCGCTACTCGGTGATGGATGTGTGGGGCATGGGCCCGAACCTCGCCACGCTGCTCGCCGCGCTGCGCGACGCCAGGCTCTGCGGCCGGCCGGCGCTGGAGGATCAGCAACTGCGCGAGCTGGCGGCGGACGCCATCGTCGAGGAGCGCGCGCTCCAGGAGATCCAGCGCCGCGCGTTCGCGGCCATGCAGGCCGGCAAGTCGCCGGGCCCCGAGGGCTCGATCGGCAAGCTGCTGATCGGCGCCCGGCGCCAGCGGTTCTCGCGCGCGGTGATGGATCTGCTCGGCCCGGGGGCGCTGGCGTTGCCGCCGGGCGCCGAGCCGGCACAGGACGCGACCGTGTCCTGGCTCTCCGCGCCGCTGCTGCGGATTGCCGGCGGTACCGACCAGATCCTGCGCAACACGATCGCCGAGAAGGTGCTCGGCCTGCCGCAGGATTACCGGCCGGACAAGGCCGTGCCGTTCAACCGGATCCCGGGGTGAGCGGCCGCGCCCGT
Source organism: Gammaproteobacteria bacterium (assembly GCA_050183625.1). Taxonomy (GTDB): domain Bacteria; phylum Pseudomonadota; class Gammaproteobacteria; order JADZEE01; family JADZEE01; genus JBFXBD01. The sequence continues at coordinate 35,416 of JBFXBD010000019.1, read as the reverse complement.
GCCGACCAATCGCGAGGCCGAACCGGGCCCCAGCTCCGGCCGATTGAGGCCATGAACCGCCATCCCCGTCATCGCGAGCGCAGCGAAGCGATCCATGCGGCGTCGATTTCGGCACGGCCGCATGGATTGCCGCGGCCGCTGCGCGGCCTATCCATGAACCGCACCCCGTCATTGCGAGGAGCGAAGCGACGAAGCAATCCACGCGCTGCCGGCGCCATCGAGGCCGCGTGGGTCGCTTCGCGTGCGCTCGCGACGACGAAGGGGCGGTTCATGGCCGCAATCGGCCGGACCCAGGTCCGGCTCGGCCTCGCAACGACGCTTCGGTTCGTGGATGGCGGCTCGACGCCGAGGTACCGGAAGGAAGCGACATGAGCGGATTCGACATTCCGATGATCGACCACCTGCTGTCCACGACCCGGGCGGTGCGCAGGCGCCTGGATTTCGATCGGCCGGTCGAACGCGACGTGGTCCTGGACTGCATCCGCGTGTCGCAGCAGGCGCCGACCGCGCACAACATCCAGAACTGGCGCTGGATCGTGATCGACGACCCGGGGATCAAGGCCGGGCTCGCCGCCGACTTCGCCAAGGCCCTGCCCACCATCGAGCGGATGAGCACGAAGGCAGCTACGGACCAGGACCGGCGCTTCTGGGAATCGGTGAAGTTCCTCACCGCTAACCTCGCGCGCGTGCCGGTGCTGGTCATCCCCTGCGTCGCGGGCTTCAAGGCCGAGTACGATCTCGGCGGCGGCGCGGTGGTCTACGGCTCGATCTTCCCGGCCATCTGGAGCTTCCAGCTTGCGCTGCGCGCCCGCGGCCTGGGCTCGTGCCTGACCACCCAGCACCTCATGAACAAGAAGAACAGCGATCGCCTGCTCGGCATCCCCGAGGACGTCATGCAGATCGCGCTGCTGCCGGTGGCGTACACCCGCGGCACGGACTTCAAGCCGGCGCAGCGGCCGGGCCCGGAGTCCATCACCACCTTCAACGGCTGGCACCTGGACGGTTGAGAGGAACTATGGCCTGGACTACGGCGGCGCCCGCGCCAGGTCCGCCGCGACCGTGCGCCCTGCCAGGTAGTAGTGCCAGCACGACCACACGACGAAGCCCTGCGCGGCCACCAGCGCGTAGCGCAGCGATTCCACGCCGTAGGTGTGCGTCAGCGCGTCCGAGGCGAGCCCGACCAGGAACGGGCCGATGCCCGAGCCGATGAGGGAGATGATGAACAGCAGGATGGCCGACACCATCGCGCGCATGCGCAGCCCGACCAGGCGCTGGGTGATCGAGAATCCCGGCGCGGTGTTGAAGCCGATGGTCACCGTCGGCACGAACAGGCAGGCCAGCGCCAGCCAGAGGTCGGAGACGAGGTAGGCGGCGATCGCAAACGGCAGGGTCAGCATGTTCGCGACCGCGGTCAGCCACATCCACCAGCGCGGATCGCGCTTGCCCAGCCAGTCCGACAGGAACCCGCCGATCACCACCCCGGCCATGCCCGCGGCCAGGGTCACCGCGCCGAGCGCGGTGCCGATCTGGCTCAGTTCCAGGCCGTGCGAGCGGCTCAGGAACGACGGCACCCAGATCTGGTTGCTGTAGATGATGATCGAGATGAGGCCCTTGCCGAAGGCGATGTTGCGGAACGTCGGCCGCGACCAGACCAGGCGCATCGTCTCCCACACGGTGGCGTGCGCGCCGGCATCGGCCACGCGTCCCTCGGACAGTCCGCGCGGCGGCTCGCGCACCGTCAGCTTCACGAGCAGGGCGACGAGGACGCCGGGCAGGCCGACGGCCAGGAACGCGACCCGCCATCCGTACAGTTGCGCCAGCCAGCCGCCGATGAACAGCCCGAGCGCGCCGCCGGCGAACACGCCGATGGCATAGATCCCCATCGCCGACGCGCGCCGCTCGGGCGGGTAGATGTCGCCGATGATCGAGTGCGAAGGCGGCGTCGCACCGGCCTCGCCCACGCCGACGCCGGCGCGGAACAGGAACAACTGCACGAAACTCGCCGCCGCGCCGCAGAGTGCGGTCATCGCGCTCCAGACGATGATCGCCAGGGTGATGATGTTGACTCGGTGCCCGCGGTCGGCCCAGCGCGCGATCGGCAGCCCGACCGTGGCGTAGAACAGCGCGAACGCCATCCCGCCGAGCACGCCGAGCTGCCAGTCGTGCAGCGCGAGCTCGGCTTTGATCTGCGGCAGCAGCACCCCGAAGATGCTGCGGTCGATGAAGTTCAGGATGTACGCGACGAGCAGGATCCCGAGCACGTAGGCCCGGTACCCGGGGGAGAACCTCTCTTGTGCGGTCGGTTCGGCCATCGCGGGAGGTGACGTGCCGGCGGCGCCTGGCGCGGGCGGAACGCGCGTCGACCCGCCGCGGCGGACCCCGCGCGGCCTTAGTCCCGGAACGCCGCCAGCGCCGCGCGCCAGCCGGCCTGATCCTGCTCCGGCAGGGTGTGCGTGTAGTAGTTGACCCGGTCCACCAGGCCCTCGGCGGCGTAGCGCGCCTTGACCCGCCCGGCCAGCTCGGACCACTTCCCGGTGACCGCGAACTCCGCCAGCATCTCGTCGCTGACGAGCTTCGCCATCGCGTCCGTGTCGCCGCGGCGCATGAGCTGGCTCAACTGCTCGCCGACGCCTGCCCAGCCGTGCTGGTCCAGCACCACGCGATAGGCCGGCGTACTCATGTAGAAGGCGAGCTGGCGGCGCACGTACTGCTCGTGGTGCGCCGTGCTCTGCACGCCGTCGGTGGGGATCACGAACACCGAGGCCGCGGCCGTGAACGCCTCGCGCGTGCGCCCGCCCGCGGCCATGCCGGCGCGCAGGTGCGGCCAGGCGTAGTCGCGCAGGTACTTTACCGAGTGCACCGGGTGAAGCTGCACGCCGTCGCAGACCTGCCCCGCCACCCGCAGCATGCCTTCGTTCACCGCCGAGATGTACACGGGCGGGGGCGGCACCTCGCTCGGCAGGCCGGCGAAGAACGGCGTCATGAGATCCAGCTTGAAGAACTCGCCCTGGTAGTTCAGGCGATTGCCGGTCTTCCAGCAGTCCCACACCGCGCGCATCGCCTCGATGGTCTCGCGCATCTTGCGCAGCGGCCGCTCCCACTTCACGCCCAGGCGGCGTTCGTTGTGGGCGCGCACCTGCGAGCCCAGCCCCATGATGAAGCGGCCGTGGCTGTAGCGGGCCAGGTCCCAGCCGATGTGCGCCAGCACGGTCGGGCTGCGCGCGAAGGCGATCGCGACGTTGGTGCCCATCTCCAGGTGCCGGGTGTGCTCGGCCGCCAGCACCATGGGCAGGAAGCCGTTGGAGGCCGATTCCGGCACCCACAGGCCGTCGAAGCCGAAGTCCTCGACCGAGCGCGCGATCGCCGGCATGTCGCGCAGGTCCTGGCCGTGCAGGTAGATGTCCAGCTTCATCGGCGTCTCAGCCGTGCATCGTCAGGCCGCCGGAGACGCTGATGGTCTGGCCGGTGATGAAGCCGGCGTCGTCGCTGAGCAGGAAGGCGACGATGCCGGGGTAGTCCTCCGGTGTTCCCAGGCGGCGCATCGGGATCGCGCGCTTCAAGGATTCGGAGAGCTTCTCGCCGGCCGGGCCCTCGAAGAACGACGCCAGCAGGTTGGTGTCGGTGGGGCCGGGGCACATGGTGTTCAGGATCACGCCGCGCTTGACCAGTTCGCGGGCCACCGTCTTGGTGAAGGCGATGATGCCGCCCTTGCAGGCCGAGTACACCGCTTCGCCGGTGGAGCCGACCCGGCCGGCGTCCGAGGACACGTTCACCACCCGTCCGAAGCCGCGCTCGGCCATGCGCTTGAGCACGATGTGGTGCAGGTTCAGCGGGCCGAACAGGTTGATGGCAACCACCTTCTGCCAGAACGACGGCTCGGTGTCGAGGAAGTTGACCGCCAGATCCCAGCCGGCGTTGTTGACCAGGAAGTGCGTCGGGCCGACGTCGCGCTCGAAGCGCGTCACCGCGTCCTCGACCGCGGCGTAGTCGGTGATGTCGGTGCGGTAGGCCTCGGCCCGGCCGCCGGCCTTGGCAATCGCCGCCGCCGTGTCGCGCGCGGCGGCCTCGTTGACGTCCAGGATGCCGACCTTGCAGCCCTCCTCGGCGAGCCGCTGCGAAATCGCCCGGCCGATGCCGGCGCCGCCGCCGGTGACGATGACCTGCCTGTCCTTCAATCCGCGCATGTTCGAATTCCCGGTTTCAAGTGTGTGGTCGGGGGCGTGCCTCGCCGGGCGAGACAAGCGCCGTGGGGCCGAATAGTATTCGATTTTTGCATTCCGGCGTGACTGTCGTACGCCCCCCGAATCGAGGCAGGAGAACCCCCCCGTGAGCTACGTTCTGACCGAGGACCAGCGCAGCATCCAGGACATGATCCGGCGCCTGGCGCGCGAGAAAGTCGCGCCGCGGGCGGACCAGATCGACCGCACCGCCGAGTATCCCCAGGACATGTTCGACATGCTCAAGGAACTGGGCCTGTTCGCGATCCCGTTCCCGGCCGAATTCGGCGGCACCGGCAGCCTGCTCGCGGCCTGCCTGGCGATCGAGGAGCTGAACCGGGTCTGCTACAACACCAGCTACCTCATGGTGCTGCAGTGGGTGCCGTTCGAGGCGATCCGCGCCGCCGGCGACGCCGCCCAGCAGGCGCGCTTCCTGCCCCCGCTCAGCCGCGGCGACATCCGCAGCGCCATGGGCCTGACCGAGCCGCAGAGCGGCTCGGACCTGTCCGGCATCAAGACCCGCGCCGAGAAGGTGCCCGGGGGCTACAAGCTCACCGGCGGCAAGATCTGGTGCTCGAACGCGGCGTATGCCGACATCTTCCTGGTTGCGGCCAAGGTGGTGGGCGGGCAGTCCTCGAGCATCAACATGTTCATCGTCGAGCGCGGCAGCCAGGGCTTCACGGTCGGCCGCAAGGAGGAGAAGACCGGCGCGCGCGGCATTCCCTCCTGCGCGCTGTTCCTGGACGAGGTGTTCGTGCCGGAGGAGAACCGGCTCGGCCCCGAGGGCCCGAGCGGGTTCAAGTCGGTGATGGCGGTGCTGAACCGGCTGCGCCCGGTGGCCGCGGCGCGCGGCGTCGGCCTGGCGCAGGGCGCGATCGACCACGCCGTGGATTTCATCCGCAACCGGCGCGCGTTCGGCCAGTCGGTGGCGGATTTCCAGGGCGTGCGCTGGATGATCGCGGACATGGTCATGCAGACCGAGGCCGCGCGCCAGCTCACCTACCGGGCCGCGTCCATGATCGACGCCGGTGCCACCAGCGAGCAGCTCGCGCCGTTCGCCTCCATGTCCAAGTGCTACGCCGCGGACGTGGCGATGAAGGTCGCCACCGACGCGATGCAATTGTTCGGCGCCGCGAGCATCTCGGCCGAGTACACCATCGGCCGCTATTTCCGCGACGCCAAGGTGCTGCAGATCATCGAGGGCACCAACCAGATCCAGCGCAACATCATCGCCGACAGCGTACTCGGGCGCGTGAAGCGCAACGCCTGAGCGCGTAGCCACGGGAGAACCCGACATGAGCAGCCAAGCGAAGATCCCCGCGCCGCCGGCCGCCTCCGACGGCGACTCCATGCAGGCCGTCATCGCGCGCGACCGGCCGCCGGCACCGCCGGCGATCCTGCGCGAGACTTCGTTCGTCGACCTGGGCAGCGAGGATCTGCCGGCCGAGCGCTGGCTCTCGCGCGAATTCCACGAGCGCGAGAAGGCCCGCCTCTGGCCGCGCGTGTGGCAGATGGCCTGCCACCTGCAGCAGATCCCGAATGTCGGCGATCACGAGATCTACGAGATCAACGATCGCTCGCTGATCGTCGTGCGCACCGCGCCGGATCGGATCAAGGCCTTCTACAACGCCTGCCTGCACCGCGGCACGCAGTTGCGGGACGAGGCCGGGTGCGTGAAGGCGTTCACCTGCCCGTACCACGGCTGGACCTGGTCCCTGGAAGGCGCGCTGCAGCACATCCCGGCGCAGTGGGACTTCGCGCACGTGGACAAGGCGAAGTCCTGCCTCCCGGAGGCGCGCGTGGACACCTGGGGCGGGTTCGTGTGGGTGAACTTCGATCCGGCCGCGCCGCCGCTCGCGGAATACCTGGAGGACCTGCCCGAGCACTTCGCGCACTGGCCGCTGGAGGATCGCTGGCTCGCCGGGCACGTGGTACGGGTCATGCCGGCGAACTGGAAGGTGGCGATGGAGGCGTTCATCGAGTCCTACCACGTCTACCCGGTGCACCCGGAGTTCTGGAACAACACCGGCTACTGGGAGACGCAGGTGGATCTGTGGCCCGGCCGGCGCCACGTCAGCCGCATGCTCACGCCGCTGGCGGTGCCCGGTTCGCTGGCCTCGCGCGGCTGGACCCAGCAGCAGCTCGCCGATTCCTTCTCCGCGCTGATGGAGGGCACGGTGAGCGGGCGGCTGGAGGTGCCGGCCGGCAGGACCGCGCGCGAGGTATATGCGGACGATCTGCGCGCGGCGTTCGCGCGCAGCACCGGCGTGGACGTGTCCGCCAGCAGCGACTGCGAGATCCTCGACGGCCTGGAGTACTACCTGTTCCCGAACTTCCTGCCCTGGGGCAGCTACAGCCTGCCGATTGCCTACCGCTTCCGGCCCAACGGCGACGATCACGAGAGCTCGCTGATGGAGATCTACCTCATCCCGCCGTTCCCGACGGGGCAGCCGATGCCGCCGGCGGCGAAGACCCGCGTGCTGGGACCGGGCGAGGGCTTCGCCGCGGTGCCCGAGATGGGCATGCTCGGCCGCATCCTTGACCAGGACTACGCCAACATGGTGCGCGTGCAGCGCGGCATGAAGGCATCGAAGAAGCGCACCGTGACCCTGGCGAACTACCAGGAAGCGCGCATCCGCCACTACCACCGCACGCTGGACGAATACCTCGCGGGTTGAACCGGCAGCGGCGCGGGGGCCGCTGCCGGCATCGGGCTCAGTTCGTGGCGCTGCGGCACTTGATCATGCGCATCGGGGTGTAGGTCAGCGCCGTCTTGCCGTCCTGCTTCACCACCCGGTTGAGCGTGCGCACCAGGCCCCGGCCAGGGCGGGACTTGCTCAGGCGCGCTTCCAGCACCTCGCACTCGACGTGGATCGTGTCGCCGGCGAACACCGGGTTCTCGATCTTCAGGTTCATCTCCAGGAACGCGAAGCCGGTCTTCTGCATCGTCGCCTGCACCAGCAGCCCTTCCGCGAAGCAGTAGCCGAGCGCGCCGGGGGCGAGCCGGCCCTTGATGTCCGACTCGTTCTTCAGGAACTCGATGTTCGTGAACAGCACCTCGACCATGCCGGTGCAGTTGATGAAATTGACGATGTCCGCCTCGGTGACGGTGCGGCCGACGGTCCGGAACTTCCGGCCGACCGGAAGATCCTCGAAATACATGCCCAGCCCGACGTACTCCATGCGTGATGCCCTCGAATTTGCCTTGGATCGGATTCGCGCGACGCGCGCGGCGGATATGATATGTTGCCGGACCGCCCGGCGTCGCGCGCCGGCGGCAGTCCGTGCACCGGGACACCCGGCGCACGAAATCGTACCCACCCTGGAAAACCGCCCATGAGCCTCGACCGAGGATTGCAAGTCGATACCGAGGGCGCGGTCGCGCTGCTGACGCTGACCCGCCCGGACGCGCTGAACGCGCTCAATTCCGATCTCGTCGCCGCGCTGCAGGCGCAGCTCGACCGGATCGCGGCGGATGGGAACATCCGTGCCGTCATTCTCGCCGGGGCCGGGCGCGGCTTCTGCGCCGGCGCGGATCTGAAGGAACTTTCCGGCCTGGACCAGGGCGGCTTCGCGCGCTACATCCGCAGGCTGGAATCGGTGTGCGCCTCGATCGAGCGCCTGCCGCAGCCGGTGGTGGCCGCCGTGCACGGCATCGCCTTCGGCGGCGGCTGCGAACTGACGCTGGCCTGCGATCTTCGCTGCACCGACGCCACGGCCCGGTTCGGCCTGCCGGAGATCAAGCTCGGCATGTTGCCGGGCGCGGGCGGCATGCAGCGCGCGGCGCGGCTGCTGCCCACGGTCGTCGCGCGGCGCATGATCCTCACCGGGGATCCGATCAGCGCCGTGGATGCCGCCGCGCACGGCTTCGCCGAGGCGCCGGTTCCCGCCGGCGAAGTGATGCACGCCGCGCGCCAGCTCGCCGGGAGGCTGGCGGAAGGTCCGCCGCTCGCGCACGCGACCGCCAAGATGCTGCTGCGGCGCGCCGCGCCGCTGGACGTGCAGGCCGCCACCGAGATCGAGCAGCCGGCGATGACGGTGCTGTTCGGCACCGCCGACGCGCGCGAGGGCATCGCGGCGTTCATCGGCAAGCGCGGCGCGAAGTTCACCGGCACCTGAGCCGGGCCACGCAAACGAACCGGAGTCACCCTTCACGATGGATCTGCGAATCGACCCGAAGTACGAGGCGTTCCGCGCCGAGGTGCGCGATTTCGTCGCCGCCAGCCTGCCCGCCGACATCCGCGCACGCGTTACCGGCTTCCTGCGCGTGGAGCGCGAGGACTACGTGCGCTGGCAACGCATCCTGCACGCGCGCGGCTGGGGCGCGCCGCTGTGGCCGGTGGAATACGGCGGCACCGGCTGGGACGCGATGCAGCGCATCGTCTTCGAGGAGGAGTGCTTCAAGGCCGGCGCGCCGCGCCAGCTTCCGTTCGGCCTGGTGATGTGCGGCCCGGTGCTGATGGAATTCGGCAGCCCGGAGCAGCGCGCGCGCTTCCTGCCGCCGATGCGCAGCGGCGACGTCTGGTGGTGCCAGGGATATTCCGAGCCGGGGGCGGGATCGGATCTGGCCTCGCTCAAGACCCGCGCCGAGCGCCGCGGCGATCGCTACGTCGTCAACGGGCAGAAGATCTGGACCACCTACGCGCACTGGGCGGACTGGATGTTCTGCCTGGTGCGCACGCGCGCCGACGGCAAGCCGCAGGACGGCATCTCGTTCCTGCTGCTCGACATGAAATCCAAGGGCGTGAGCGTCAAGCCGATCATCACCCTGGACCAGGGCCACGACGTCAACCAGGTGTTCCTCGACGACGTCGAAGTGCCGGTGGAAAACCTCGTCGGCGCCGAGCACAGCGGCTGGACCATCGCCAAGTTCCTGCTCGGCAACGAGCGCACCAGCATCGCCGGCGTCGGCTGGTGCATGCGCCTGCTCGGGCGCCTGCGCGAGGTGGCGCGCGCACAGGCCGGCAACGGCCGGCCGCTGGTGGACGATCCGCGCTTCCGCGACAAGCTCGCGCGCGTGGAGATCGACTTCATGTCGCACTACTGGTCGCTGATGCGCATGATTTCGCTGGAGCGCTCCGGCAAGCCGATCGGCGCGCAGGCGTCGATCCTCAAGATCCGCGGCTCGGAGCTGCAGCAGGACATCACCGAGCTGCTGATGGAGTGCGCCGGGCCCTACGCGCTGCCATACCTGCCCGAAGCGTTGGAAATCGGCTGGACCGGCGACACGGCCGGCGGCATGGCGCTCAACCCGCTCGCCGGGGTGTACTTCGACTACCGCAAGGCCTCGATCTACGGAGGCAGCAACGAGATCCAGAAGAACATCATCGCCAAGATGATGCTCGGACTGTAGGACCGCGCCATGGACTTCGAATTCTCCACAGAGCAGCAGATCCTCGCCGATGGCCTGCGCCGGATGATCGACAAGGACTACGACTTCGCCACCCGCCGGCTCCTGGCGGCGAGCCCGGCGGGCTTCTCCGAGGATCACTGGCGCGCGTTCGCCGACATGGGCCTGCTGGGCCTGAATGCCCCCGAGGACTGCGGTGGCAGCGGCGGCAGCGCGACCGACACGCTGGTCGTCATGCAGGAACTGGGGCGGGGGCTGGCGGTGGAGCCGTACCTGTCGACGGCGGTGCTCGCCGTGCCGCTCATCGCCGCGCACGGCAGCGCCTCGCAGCGCGAAGCCGTGGTGTCGCAGGCGATTGCCGGGCAGCGGCGCGCGGCGCTGGCGGTGCTGGAGCCGCAGGCCCGCTACGATCTCGCCGACGTGCGCACGCAGGCCGTCGAGGCCGGTGGAGGTTTCCGACTGAGCGGGCACAAGGCCGTGGTCCTGGACGGTGGCAGTGCCCACACGCTGATCGTCAGCGCGCGCACCGGAGGCGACGATGCGATCACGCTGCTCCTGGTCGATGCGCGCGCGCCCGGGGTGACGGTGCGGGATTTTCCCAACATCGACGGCCGGCGCAGCGCGGAGATCGCGTTCGAAGGCGTCGAGGTCGGCGCGGATGCCGTGATCGGCGCGCCGGGCCGCGGCCTGGCCCTCGTCGAAGAAGCCGTGGACCGGGGCATCGCCGCATTGTGCGCCGAGGCGGTCGGCGCGATGGAGCGGGTCACGGAAATGACGGTCGAGTACCTGCGCACGCGCAGGCAGTTCGGCCAGCCGATCGGCAAGTTCCAGGTACTGCAGCACCGCGCCAGCGAGATGCTGGTGGCGATCGAGCAGGCCCGCTCGCTCGCGTACGCGGCGGCGGCCGCGATCGACGCCGGCGACCCTGCCGAGCGGCGGCGCGCGGTGTCGGCGGCGAAGGTCATGGCCGGGCGGTCGGGCCGCTTCGTCGGCCAGCAGGCGATCCAGCTCCACGGCGGCATGGGCATGACCGACGAGTTCGCGGTCGGCTGGTACGCCAAGCGCCTGCTGTGCATCGACAAGTCCTTCGGTGACGTCGATCACCACATGGCGCTGTTCGGCGAGGCGATCGTCGCTACGTACTGAGGAGAACGCGCGCAATGGAGTATCGGATCCTGGGCCGCACCGGCGTGGAGGTCAGCGCCGTCACCCTCGGCTGCATGATGTTCGGCGGCGAGAACCGCACCAGCCCCGAGGATTCCTACGCGATCATCGATCGCGCGCTCGACGCCGGCATCAACTTCCTGGACACGTCCAATTCCTACAACGCCGGGCGCAGCGAGGAGGTGGTCGGCGAGGCGCTGGTTCGCAATGGCCGGCGCGAGCAGGTCGTGCTCGCCACCAAGGTGCACATGCGGGTAGGCCCCGGGCCGAACATGATGGGTTCGAGCCGGCGCTTCGTGATCGCCCAGTGCGAGAAGAGCCTCAAGCGCCTGAAGACCGACTGGATCGATCTCTACCAGCTCCACCGCCCCGCGCCCGGGATCCCGATCGACGAGACGCTGCGCGCGCTGGACGATCTGGTGCGCTCGGGCAAGATCCGCTACTTCGGCACCAGCACCTTCGCCGCCTGGCAGGTGCTGGAGTCGCTGTGGGCGTCGGAGAAGTGGGCGCTGAACCGCGTCGTCACCGAGCAGCCGCCCTACAGCATCGTCGAGCGCCGAATCGAGCGCGAGCTGATCCCGATGGCGCAGAGCTACGGCATCGCCATCCTGCCCTGGAGCCCGCTCGCGGCCGGGCTGCTCACCGGCAAGTACGGCCACGGCCGGCCGGTGCCGGAGGATTCGCGCTACGGCTCGATGCCGAACCGGCCGCTGGACAAGGGCCGATGGACGCAGCAGCTCTACGACGTGATCGCGAAGCTGGAGCCGCTGGCCGCCGCGAAGGGCTGCACGCTCTCGCAGCTCGCGCTGGCGTGGTGCGTGCAGCAGCCCGGCGTCACCAGCGCGATCATCGGTCCGCGCACCATGGCGCAGTACGAAGACAACATGCGCGCCCTCGCGGTGCCGATCACCGACGACGACCGCCGCGCCATCGATCGCATCGTGCCGCGCGGCGGCGTGGTCGTGCCCTTCTACGAAGCCGGCTTCGGCCCCCACCCCCACCGCTTCTGAACGCGCGGGACGCGGCGGTGCCGGCCTCCGCGGCGCCGCGCGATCCGCCGCCTCGGTGCCGACGCCGGGAAGCGGCCGGCGCCTTGCTCCGATCACCGGGCGCGCCCTACACTCCGGCGCCTCCGGCTGGCCATCGAGCGGAGCGGCCATGAGCGAGCGCGCCTGCGCGAAGAGCGGCGAAGTCGTCGTCAATACGGTCTGTGCGCACAATTGCGGCGGGCGATCGTTCCTGGCCTGCCGCGTGCGCGCCGGCCGTCTCGTCCAGGTCGAGCCCGCGCCCTTCCCCGATCCCGACTACACCGGGCTGTGCGTGCGCTGCGCGGCGCTTCCACAGTGGGTCTACGCGCCCGATCGCATCCCCTCTCCCATGCGGCGCGCGGGCCCGCGCGGAAGCGGGCATTTCGAGGCCATCGGCTGGGACGAGGCCCTCGATGCGATCGCCGGCCGCTTCCAGGCCCTGATCGACGCGCACGGCCCGGGCGCGATTGCGTTCTCGCGCACCTCGGGTTCCTCGCCGCTCGGCAACTACAGCCGGCTCGCGGCCCTGCTCGGGGGCGGCGGCAGCGCGAACTTCTACGGCGGCGTGGACATGGCCGTCCACATGGGGCTGAACTCCACCCTTGGCTTCAAGGGCATGTTCGGCCAGCACACGAACGAGTGGACCGACCGCCGGAACGCGAAGCTCGTGATCGTCTGGGGCAACAATCCCGCCGAGACCTCGATGACGTCGATGAAGTTCCTGCTCGACGCGCGCGATGCCGGCACGCGCGTCGTCGTCATCGACCCCCGCTACACCGCCACCGCCGTCCACGCCCACTGGTGGATCGCGCCGCGGCCGGGATCCGATCTGCCGCTCGCACTGGGGCTCCTGCACCTGCTCATCGAGGAGGGCCTCTACGACACCGACTTCACGCGCGCCCATTCGGTGGCTCCCCTTCTCGTGCGCGAGGACACGGGCCTGTACCTGCGGGCGGGCGAACTCCCGCAGTACGGGGCGGAACGCGGCTTCGCGGCGTACGACGGCGCGGCCGGACGGGTCGTGCCGATCGACATGGCGGCGGACCCGGCGCTCGAAGGCCGCTTCGAGATCGACGGCATCCGCGTCGCCACGGCCTTCACGCTCCTGCGGGAGATGGTGCGCGAGTTCCCCCCGGCGCGCGCCGCGGAGCTCACGGGTCTTGCCGAGGCCGACATCCGCGACCTCGCCCACCTCTATGCGCGGGAGAAGCCCTCGACGATCGGTTTCGGCTACGGCGTGGATCGCTATCGGCACGGCGACCTGCTCACCCGGGCGGGCGCGACGCTCGCCGTGCTCACGGGAAACATCGGCAAGCCCGGAGCCGGCGTCGGGGTCCAGAGCCACGGCACCGGCTATCGCGAAGCCGTGCTCGGGCCTGGCGCTGCGCTGCCGGACTGGGCGCGCACGGTGTCCGTCCCCAACATCGAGGTCGGTAGGCGTCCGCTCCCGGTCCGCGCGCTGTTCTGCCAGGGCGACTGGCTCAATCAGCGCATGCCCGACATGAACGCCGCGCGGGCCTACCTGGAGTCGCTGGAGTTCGTCGTGACGGTCGATCACTTCTGGCAGACGACCGCGCAGTGGTCGGACATCGTGCTGCCCGCCGCGACCTTCCTGGAAGGCAACGGGCGCGTACGCGATGCGATCGTGACTTCCAACAGCGTGCTGCTGCGGCAGCCCGCGATCGCGCCCGTCGGGCAATCGCGGCCGGACTCCGAGATCGAGCGCGATCTCGCCCGCAGGCTCGGGCTAGGAGCCTGGTTCGAGGAGGAGCCCGAGGCGATCGTCCGCCGCCAGATCGAGGGCAGCAGCGATCCTGCGCTCTCAGGGATTACGCTCGAGGCGCTGCTCGCCGCGGGCGGAGGGCTGCCCCTGGCGGTTCCGCCCGGACCGCACGTGCAGTACGCGGACCTGCGCTTCCCCACGCCGACGGGCCGGGCGGAGTTCTACGTCGAGGCGTTCGTCCCCTTCGGCGAGGCCCTGCCCGTCCACCGGGAGGATCACGAGGCGCTGCCGTCGCATCCGGCAGCCACGGGCCATCCGCTCGTGCTGATCCAGACCCACGCCCGGCAACGCGCGCATTCGACCTTCTTCAACGTGCCCGCCTTTCTCGAGATCTGGCCCGAGCCCGTGCTGGAACTCAATCCCGACGACGCCGCGGCCCGCGGACTCTCCACCGGCATGCTCGCGGAGGCCTTCAACGCTCGCGGCCGCGTGGTCGCGTGCGTCGTCGTCAATCCGGACTATCCGCCCGGGCTGTGCAACATCACCGAGGGCTGGAAGCAGGCGCAGTTCGTCGCCGGCAATCTCCAGGAACTCACCAACGGGGAAATCAACCAGGCACAGTCCCGTGTCTGGGGCCACGCCAACATTCCCTTCTTCGATACGCGCGTCGAGGTCCGCGCCCTTGGGCAGGCGCAGCCGTGACGACTCGGCTCGGCCTGGCCATCGATCTCGACCGCTGCATCGGCTGCTGGGCCTGCGCGGTCGCCTGCAAGATCGAGAACAGCGTCGGCGAAGGCCTGTGGTGGCAGCGGATCGAGACGGTGGGCGGTGCCGCTCCGGACAGTTCCACCGGCCGGTTCCCCGACGTGAGCAAGCATTATCGACCGCGCAACTGCTTCCATTGCGCCGAGCCGCCGTGCCTGCCCGCCTGCCCGGAGCAGGCGATCGGCAAGCGCGCCGACGGCATCGTGCTCATCGATCCGCAACGCTGCACGGGCTGCGGCGATTGCGTGCCCGCCTGCCCCTACGACGCAATCGCGCTCAACGCCCGGGAACCCGTGTTTCCGCCGGGCCTGGAGGACGGCACCGGCTCGGCGGCGGTCGCGCCGCGCCGCGCCGGGATCGCGGAGAAATGCACGCTGTGCGTCCATCGCATCGACGCCGGCGGCGTGCCCGCCTGCGCAGCCGCGTGTCCCACGGCGGCGATCGCCTTTGGTGACCTGGACGATCCCGATGACTCCGCGGGCCGTCTGCGCCGTGCGCAGGGTGCGTTCCGCCTGAACGAAAGCTCGGGAGCGGAGCCGTCGCAGTGGTACCGGCCGCCGGTCACGGCGCTCGGCCAGCGCAGGAGCGGGCAGGGTACCGGCGCGCGCTGAAGCGGGTGGAATGCGGATCGCCGCCCCAGGCAGCAACAGCGGACGCGATGCCGCCTGCGCACGGGGCTGGGCCGAGGGCTACAACACGGGGCAGCCGCCGCCGCAGGAGGAGTTGCTGGTCGCGCCGCCGAGCGTGGCCATCAGCGCCAGCGGCGGCAGCGGCGGGATCGGCAGGCCGATGAGCGGCTTGAAGTCGATCTGCGGGATCTGCGGCGCGTTCAGCGCGAAATCCGAAGGCGGCATCATGCCCTGGCCGCCGCCGGCGTAGATCGGGATGTTCAGGCGCGGCAGCGCCAGCATCAGCGGCTGGATCGCTGCCAGCAGGGACACGCCGAAGTTCGGCAGCGTCGGATCGAAGCCGAAGGTGCCGCAGGAGGCCGGGACCGTCAGCAGCGACGCGAGCAGCGCGAGCAGGTCCAGCGGCACGGTGATCGGCGGCAGCGAGAGCTTGGACATCTTCAGCATCGCCGGCACGATGTTGAACGCGCCGCCGAAGTCGCTGCAGGCCACCGAGAGCGTGCCGTAGTCCCCGAGCGTCTGCGCCAGGCGCAGATCGAGCGGGATGGCCGGCGGAGCCAGGTTCATCGCCAGGTTCGCGCTCAGCTTCGGCAACTGGCTCGGGTCGAACATGTTGATGCCGAAATTGTTGTGTACCCGCGCGGCGGTGGCCATCAACAGCGGGATGCCCCAGGCGCCGGCGGAGATCTTCGGCAACTGGCCAAGATTGAAGTTCAGCGAGAAGATGAGGTCGCTCATCCTCAGCGCCGCGTCCGGCATGGTGAGGTTGATATTGAAGGCGCTCTGCACCAGCTTGAAGGTCGCGCCCATCAGGCCGATGTTGGCGATCAGCGAGGCGCTGATCGGCAGCGGCGGCAGATCCCAGTTCGTGAACGCGGACCAGCCCGAGTCGGGCGACATCGCGTTCTCCATCGCCGGCAGGATGGCCGCCAGACGCGGCAGCGCCGGTGGCATCGGGATTTCGATTGCCGCCAGCGGCAGTACGGGTTTGAGCAGATCGAGCAGGCGCTCGAGGCACACGCAGCTCATCGTCCGGCACGCTCCATGGAACCTGTTGGGCGCGACCCGCGGCGGCGCCGAGCGCAGCCGGGGAGCGCGGGAAGCTTAGCACGGGCGGCGGCGCTCACAGCGTCAACTCGGCCGGCGTGGATTTGGGAAAGTCCTCCAGGGCGAAGCGCACGCTGGTGCCGCCGAAGCGCTCCTGGAAATCCTTATGGTGCAGCTCGCGGAGCTGCTGCAGGCCGCCGACCGCCTTGCGATACTCGGCGTAGGCGGTGGCCAGGAGCTTGCGCGCATCGGTCACCGCGCCGGAGAGGTTCGCGAAGGCTTCCTGGCACGGGTTGGCCTCGAGTTCGGCCACGCCGCGCTCGGACAGCTCGCGCGCGTCGGCGAACCCGGCGCGTGCCTGGTCGCCCGCCTCGATGGCCGCATCGATCGCCTCCTGCAGGCGCTTGTGGCCGATGCCGCTGGTGGCGCGGCGCACCCGGTCGCGCGTGTCCCTGGCGAAGCCGGCCCATGAGAGCACTCCGGTCTCGACCTTCTCCAGCGCCTTGAACATGCTGCGGCCGTCGCTGACGAAGCCGGCGTCGACGGCATCGCGCCCCGGTGCGGCGGCCCGATCCAGGCTGTACTGCACCCGCGCCTGGAGCTCCTTGAACTGCGCCATCAGTTCCTTGAGCCGGCCGGAGTAGCGCTTCTTGACGTCCTTGGGCACCTCCTTGTAGCGGCTGTCGTTCGTGACCAGATCGCCCTTCTTCTTGAGGGCGGCGCGGATCTCAGCCAGTTCCACGCGCATGGACTCGGCGAACCGGCCGAGCGCGGCCTCGTCCTCGATCGCCTTCAGTTGCCGCCGGATCTGCTCGAACTCGCCCAGATTGAGCCAGACGTTGTCCTTGTCGGCGGCGGCGTCGAGCTCGATCTCCATCTCGCGCCGGCCGATCAACACTTCCAGCAGGCGGATGCCGTCGTCGCCCGTGGCGGCGAAGAAGGCGGTCAGTGCCTGGTACCAGGCCTTGCCGTCGCCCTTGGCCGCGCGCAGCGCCTTCTGCAGATCCGTCAATGTGTCCAGGCGGGAGGCGCCGAGTGCGACGGCGCCGTATTTGTGCCCGTCGCCGGCGAGCACGCGCGCGGAGAATTTCTCCATGTCGGCCAGGCTCACCGGCATCTCCCCGCTCCATCCGCCGGCCGATTCGCCCCGGGCGTTCCAGCTGTCGTCGTCGGAGTTGGTGACGTTCGCCAGGACCCGGCCGGCGCCGCGCGCGCCCTTGGAGTCCACGCGCGTGTTGAGCACGAAGGTCGGCTCGCCGTTGACGGCGCGGATGTTCAGGCTGTGCTTTTCCTTGTGCCAGTCGCTGAGCCAGCGGGTGTCGATCTCGTAGCCGCCGGGCAGGGTGATCCGATCGCCGAACGGCTTGAACTCGGCGTCGATCTCCTCGGTACCGGTCTCGATGTCGACCCGGCGGCCGAGCGCGTCGATCTCCTGGCTGCTGGAGGTCGAGCTGCCCATGCGGATGGTCGCCGGGCCGATGCCCAGGGTGCGGGTCAGGGAGTCCACGGTGCCGGTGCCGGTCTTGAGCACCTTGTAGCCCCTGGTTCCTTCCAGGCGCCCGGTGCGGCGGAACTGCTCGAATGCGGCGCGCCCGTCGGCGGTGTCGATCAGGAAGCGCACGGTCCGGTACGACAACTCCTGCTGCGAGACCTCCGCGCCCATCGACAGGCCGGCGGCGCCCAGCGAGCCGCCGGCGGCGAGTTGGTCCAGATCGACGTAGTGAACGTCCACCGCGGCGTCCGAGACCTTGGCGATGCTCACGGACGCGGACGCGCCCCAGTTGAAGGTCGCGCCGACCGTGATCCCCTCCAGGTTCGCGGACGCACCCACGCCCAGCCCGCCGCTGGTGACCGAGCCGGCGCTGTCGCCTGCCTGCAGCGCGTCGATATCGGCATCGGCGCCCTTGGCCGGCGGGGCGTCGTGCTTCTTGCAGAACGCCTGCGCAGCCTGTCGGGTAGGGAAGCTGCGGCGGAAGAAGCTCTCGTGCCCGATCGAGGCCGTGCCGCTGAGCGCACCCTTGTTCGCACCCGTGGACTTGCCGGCCTGCTGGCTGCCGCTGACGCCGCCCTTGATGCCGCCGACGTACTCGACGGTGAATGTGCCATCGGCCTCCGGGGTGATCTTCCACAGCCCGCGGATGGTGACCGAGGCGCCAGCCTTGCGCGCGCCGACTCCGGCCGAGCCTCCGAGCGTGACTTCGCCGCCGCCCTGCTCGCCGAGCTTGACCTTGGCGTCCGCGGACAGGCTGCGCTCGGCGTCGCCGGCGACCTGGCTCTTGCGCTCGATACCGGCCGAGGCCTCGTTGTTCTGCCAATCGACCGCGCCCTTGGCGGTCGTCGAAGCACCGTATTCTTCGCCGATGCGCTCGGTACGGCCGACGCTCACGTCCGCGCCGCTGGTGGAGAGGCCGGCGCCGGTCCTGGTCTCGTTGCCGTCCGCGTCGCGCAAGGTCTGCTGGCCCGAGAGGCCGACGACGACGTTGCCGGCAGCATCGCGCTTGACGCTGGCCGAGCCGGTATTCGAATAACCCGCGCCCTTGGCGTCGGATTTGGCGTCGGTCACGCTGACACCGGCCTCCAGTCCGCCGCCGCCCGCCTTGGCGCTGGCCTTGGCGCCGGTCTCGTCCTTGCCTCCGGCGCCGTCGGTGGCCGTACTCTTCAGCTCGGCCGAGCCCTCGATTGTTCCCTGGTCGCGGTTGATGTCGACGCCGGACTTCGTGGTGACGTCCCAGTCCGCCGCCGGTGGCGGATCGCCGGACCTGCTCTGCACCAGCGAGCCGTCGGCAACGCCGGCGGCAATGGGCGCATTGCCCTTGTGCCCGGACGCGCCGGCCTGTGCCTTGGACAGGGCCGTGGCGTCCGCGCCATCCGCGCCGGCTGCGGCAAGGTCATCGAGGTCGCTCTCGTCGTCCAGGACGAGTGCGGACTCCCGGTCGCGCACGCGCAGCGGCACGTCCTTCTCGGTGTAGTGGCGCAGCGCCTTCTTCAGGCGGGTGGCGAAACCGCGCTTCACGCCTTCGGTGACGAAGGTCGGCTTGCCGTTCTCGAGTACGCAGTCCCCCACCGGCAGGTACTTGCGGCTGCCGGTCAGCGTCGCGAGTTCGTCCTTGTGCGCCTGCGTGATGCGCCGGGCCAGGACGATGCCGACGTGGGGCCGGGCGTCGACCGCCAGGAATTCGAGCGACTTGTGGCCACCGCCGTTGACCACCTTGCGGATGGATGTGAGCAGGCGCTTGCCGAGGTCGCCGTCCTCCTCGTCCTCGTCCACGGGTGGCGCCTTGGCGGCGGCCTTCTTCGCCGTGGTGGCCACCTGGCGCGCCTTGCCGGCTTCCCTGGCGATGTCATCGAGGTAGCCGGCGGCGTCGCTCCTGGCGACGTCCTTGCTCCTGCCCAGCGCCGCGGCGAGATCGTCGATGCGTTCCAATGCTTGCAGGCGCGCATCCGGATCGCCTTGCGCGCCGAGCTTCTCGAAAGCGGCAAGTGCCTTGCCCAGCCCGTTGTCCTTGATCTTCAGCTTGCTCGACAGGGCCTTCCAGCCCGATTCGGTCAGGTGTTTCGCGGCCACGGAGTTCCCTCGAACGCTTCCTTGTGCTTTGCGCGGGGGCGGTATTGTCGGCAGTGGCGCCCGTGGAGTCTGCGACCCGGGTCTCAGCCGCTGCGCGGTGGCTTGCACCCCCGTGATCCATGCCCTATGTTGCGCGGGCGCGCGAACGCCGGCAACGGCCTGCGCTCGCGGCGCCGCAGCGGTCGAGGCGGTCATGCCGGCCACCCAGCGCGCGGGTGGGCGGCACGATTGAGAACGTCGCGCGCGCAGGAGCCGAACGAATGAAGAAGAACGCCGTTCCCCAGCTCACCGCCGCCTGGTGGAAGAGCAACCAGCCGGACGGGCCGCAATCCTGCAAGGGTCTGGAAAAGGCGCTCACCGAGTACGAGATCGCCAGCAAGCGTGCCTCGTCCGGCAAGGGCGCCGAGGCGGTCGTCGACGCTCTCGACGAAGTCGACAAGGCCATCGACAAGGTCGCCGACGAAGCCTCCAAGCTGATCAAGTCGAAGAAGAAAGGCCTGGACCCCGACGATCTCCAGTACACCGTCGATGCCCTCGGCAAGATGTCCAGGCTGGTCGCCGATGCGCGCAAGACCGCCAGTGCCGCCGCCGAGAAGGAAGCGGACGAAGGCGAGGACGCGGATGACGAAGCGGACGCACCCGACGGCCTGCTGAACGACGCCGAAGCGTACAAGAAATATCTGGTCAAGAGCCTGCGCCGTTGCGCGACCGCGCGCCTGAAGTTCGCCATCGGGCTGGGCAAGAAGGCGCCGGACCATCGCATGATGTTCCACAAGAGCAAGGAAGGCCGCTCGCTCTCCAACATCATCAAGAAGGAGACCGGTGTACAGAACCTGACCTGGGGCGTGGCATTCGCGACCAAGGACGAGCCGCGCATCCTGCAGCTTCAGATCGAGGGCAAGCAGCTGCCCGGCATGAAGCTCAAGTGCGTCCGCTTCCTGAAGAAGTACAAGCCGCTGCCCATGGACAACGTCCGCCTG
Organism: Gammaproteobacteria bacterium; assembly: GCA_050183625.1. GTDB lineage: Bacteria > Pseudomonadota > Gammaproteobacteria > JADZEE01 > JADZEE01 > JBFXBD01. Next base: position 14,948 of record JBFXBD010000019.1, on the reverse strand, counting down.
TTGCTCGAGGGCAAGGAGGTGGCGGACCTGCCGGATCCGGACGACACCGATGTCGACGAGATCGACGCGCCGGCCGGCGGCCTTCCCGGCCTCGATCCGAAGGCGCTGCAGCAGGCGATGAACTCGCTGACGCAGCGCATCACCCAGGCGGTCGCCGCGCTGCCGGACAGCAAGACGGAAATCCTCACGCCGGTCAAGGAATTCCAGGATCACCTCAAGTCCCGCAACCTCGACGCGGCCAAGGAAGTGCTCGATACCGTCACCGGCCTGCTCGATCGGCTGTTCTCGGGCATCGGCGGCGACGATGCCGCCCGGGCCTGGTCGGATGCCGCCGCGGCCTGGCAGAGCGCCGCCGACGAGGTCGACCGCCAGATCGGCGCATTGCAGGCCGCGCTGCGTCGATCCGACGACGAGGAGCTGAAGGAAATCGCCGAGTTCGGGCTGAACGCCGTCACCGGCAATTTCAAGGTGCCGCTGCTGACGGCCATCCGCGAACTGAACGGCGCCGGTCCGCAGCAGCGGGCCAAGGCCGCCGAAGGGGTGCAGCGGGCCGCGAAGGATTTCGCCAACCACATCGCCTCCGATCCGGCGATCGACGCCTGCGATCGGAACCCCTTCGGGGTCGCGGTGACGATCCGCACCACGCTCGGCCCGGCTTTGGAACAGCTCGGCGCCGTCGCCGGCCGCATGACGGCCTGAGCGCAATCGAAAGGACCAGCCGATGTCCATCACAGTTCACGAGTTCAAGCGCCTGCTGGGCGGGGTTGCCCGCTCGGCCAAGCTCAAGACCACCACGGACGAGGACTACAAGCGCCGCCGGGACAAGTTCGAGAAGTCGGTCAAGGCGCTCAAGGCCCTGGGCGGGGACGTCACCGAGTTCGAGAAGGCGCTCAAGGAAGCGGACAATCTCAAGAAGACCGATCTGGTCAAGGCCTACGTGGCACTGGAGAAGCCGCGCGCCCAGGTCGAAGCCGCGCTGCGCACCGCGCACACGGATGCGTTCAAGAAGGACGGCTACAGCGAGAAGAAGGCCAAGCGCATGGCCGCCTATGCCACCGAGCTGGACGCCGAGGGCATGGACAAGGATCGCGTCGTGCTCGCGGCCAAGGTCAACCAGTCCCTGGTCGACGACGGCATCCCCGAGGAAAAGGCCGCGGCGGTCGGCCGGGTGACGCGCACCGGCGGCAAGGGCGATCTCGAGGACGCCAAGGTGGTGGCCAAGAAGGTGGCGATCTTCCCGAGCAAGATGCTCGAGACCATGCACAAGAACGGTACTGACGTCATCGCCTGCAAGGACTCGATCACCGACTACCACACGGACCTCAAGGGCGTGCAGCCGCGCGGATGGCCCAACGGCTCGACCTGGGACCAGGTACCGGGCGCCGGCGGCGCGAAGGAAGTCGTCATCGCCACCAAGGGCACCGGCGGCGGCAAGCACGTGCCGGCGCAGGGCGAGGGCCACGGCGCGTTCGATCTGTTCGGCCACGAGGCCGGGCACGGCTTCGACTTCGGCGGCGGCAAGCCGTTCAAGAGCGAGGACGCGAAGTTCCGCAAGGCGCGCAAGAAGGACGTCGACGACGGCAAGATGCGTGGGTCCGGCAGCACCACGCCGGGCACCGACGACTACTTCATGACCACGGGCGAGGGCGGCATCCAGGCCGATCTCGACGCTGCGAACCAGGAAGCGTTCGCCGAGAGCTGCGCCCGCTACTACGGCAAGGACGCGAACCTCAAGAAGGACTGGCCCGAGCTGCACAAGTTCTGGGCCGCCAAGCCCTTCGAGTGACGCGCGGGACAACCCAGGACGTAGAGGCCGGCACGCCGAGGGCGGGTGCGCCGGCCGGGAGCGCAACGATGGATGCACACAGGCACACGAAGCCGAAGCTCGCGGCGCTGATCCTGGCCGCGGGGCTGGCGTTCGGCGCGTCCGCGTCGGATACGAATGGAACCGGAGCACAGAACATGGCGGAAAAACCCGAATACATCGGCATGGCCAAGGCCGCGCAGGACGGCACGATCTCGATGATGCTGCGCGCGACCACCCCGGGCGGCGCGGTGGGCGAGGCGGTGCTCACCTACAAGCCGGACGACCCGAAGTACCCGGAGATCGTCAAGCACCTCGGCGGCATCAAGCCCGGCGAGACCAAGCCGGTCCCGGCCTTCCCGGACGAACCGGCGAAGTGACGCTCCGCCCGCGCGGCCGCCGTGGCCGCGCGGGCCTGCCCGGCCCGGTCGCGTGATGTCCTCACGCGCATGCCACCGTCCATGCCCGAACCCGCCATCAGCCGCACCGCGCTCGTCACCTCGATGATGCGCGACATCCACGCGCGCTTCGACCCGGCGCCGTTGATCGAGGATCGCTGGGGCGAGCGCCTGGTGCCCGCGGACCAGTGGGCGGATCTGAGGGCGTTCCTGCTGCGCAGCCTGAAGACCGATGCCGCGGGCTTCGACAGCCCGGACGCCGCGCTCGGCCGGGCGTTCCTGCGCAATCCCTCCTACGCCGGTACGGTAATGCGCGCGCGTTACACCGAGGACGCGCTGCGTGCCGCGGTGGCGCGCGGCGTGCGTCAGTACGTGATCCTCGGCGCCGGCCTGGACAGCTTCGGTCTGCGGCGCCCCGAATACGCCGCCGGCGTGCAGGTGATCGAGATCGACCACCCGGCCACGCAGGCATTCAAGCGCGAGCGATTGAATGCCTGCGGCGTCGAGCCGCCGCCTTCGCTGGCCTTCGTCGGTGCGGATCTGGGCCGCGAATCGCTGGGCGACGTGCTCGCGCGTGCCCCGTACCGTGCCGACGCGCCGGCCTTCTTCGCCTGGCTCGGCGTCACGATGTACCTGACGCGGGAGGCCAACATGGCCACCTTCGCCGCGATCGGCGCGCAGTCCGCGGCCGGCAGCGAGCTGGTGTTCAGCTACACGCTGGCCAGCGAGATCGATCCGACGCGCCGCACCTCGGTGTCCGGCAGCGTGCAGGCCGGCGTGCAGGCACTCGGCGAGCCGTGGATCTGCGGCTTCGAGCCGGCCGCGCTCGCCGCGGACCTGCGCCCGCTGGGCTTGTCGATCGTCGAGGACCTGGACGGCGAGCAGCTGACCGAGCGTTACTGTGCGCAGCGTCAACCGCGATTGCGCGCGTTCGTCACCAATCACTACGCGCGGGCGGAGGTAGCGGCGGCGCAGGTTCGCTGATGCCGCGCGCGGGAAGAACTCCACTGTGGAAAGGAAGTCGCACGTGATTAAACAGTCCCGGAAGTGCCGGCTCACGACCGTGGCAGCGTTGGCCTGCATCGGCCTGGCGTTGCCGGCCGCGGATGCCGGCGCTGCGATGGTCGTCAGCACGTTCGACACGGATGCCGACGGCTGGACCGCCACCGGCGACGTCGAATCGCAGATCCCGGTGTGGCTTGCCGCGGGCGGCAACCCGGGCGGTACCATCGAGGTCGACGACAGCACCACGGGTGGCGTCTGGTACTTCGAGGCGCCGTCGAAGTTCAAGGGCGATCAATCGCTCGCCCATGGGCGAACGCTGTCGTTCGATCTCTACCAGCGCGGCAGCGGTCCGCAGTTCGAACGGGCCGACGTCATCCTCCAGGGCGCCGGGCTGATCCTGGAACTGGACGCCGGCCCCAGTCCCCTGCCATTGGAGACCTGGCAGAGCTACAGCGTGCTCCTGGCGGCGGCTTCGGGATGGACCGTGGCCGGCGGCGCGGCGGCGAGCGACGCGCAGATGCTCGCGGTGCTGGGCGATCTGCAACGCCTGCGGATCCGCGGCGAGTTCATCACCGGCACGGACTTCGGCCGCATCGACAACGTGCGACTGGACGCGGTGCCGGTGCCGCCGGCGTTGCCGCTGCTCGCGGGCGCGATGGCCGCGCTCGCCGCCGTGGCCCGGCGCAGGCGGTCTGGTCATCCGTGACTGCAGGCCGTCTGCGTGGCATGGATTGCTTCGCTGCGCTATCCATGAACCGTACCCGGTCATTGCGAGGCCGCGCAGCGGCCGCGGCAATCCATGCCGCCTGAACGAATTCGGCGCCGTATGGGTCGCTTCGCTGCGCTCGCGACGACGATGGGGCGGTTCATGGCATCAATCTGCCGGACCCAGGCCCGGTTCGGCCTCGAAATGACGGGGCCTTCGTCCTTGCGAGGAGCGAAGCGACGAAGCAATCCACGCGCTGCCGGCGACATCCAGGCCGTCTGGCTCGCCTCCCGGTGCGACCTCGTAGTGACGGGGGTCGCCGGCCGGGTCACTTCGGATCGAGCAGCTTCTTGTCCCAGCCGCGCGCGCGGTACAGGCGGTCGAAGTTCGGCTGGCCGGTGACGGCGGTGACGCCGCCGTCGACGGTCAGGCCGATGCCGGTGATGTAGGATGCATCGTCTGAGGCCAGGAAGGCGATCGCGCCGGCGATTTCCTCCGGCGTGCCCACCCGGCCCATCGGCACCAGCTGCGCGTATTCCTGCATGATGCCTTCGTCGCGCGTGTGCGAGCGCGTCATGCGCGTGGCGATGCCGCCGGGGCAGACGGCGTTGACGCGGATCCCCTCCGGCGCATGATCCACCGCCATGTTGCGCGACAGGTTCAGCACGCCGGCCTTGGCGGTGTTGTAGGCCGCCAGTCCGTAGTCGGCGAACTGGCCCGAGATCGAGGACAGGTTCACGATGCAGCCGCGGGTCCTGCGCAGGTGCGGGATGGCGGCGCGGCTGCCGTAGAACACGGCGTCCAGGTCCACGGCCATGGTGCGGCGCCATTGGGCGTCCGTCAGCTCGGTGACGTGGCCGAAGCAGCCGACGCCGGCGTTGTTCACCAGGACGTCCAGGCGGCCGAAGCGGGCCGCGGCTGCGTCGACGAAGGCGGTGAACGCCGCGGAATCGGCGACGTCCAGCCCCGCGGTCATGAGCCGTTCTGCCGGCAGCGCAAGTTCCGCGGCGCTGCGATCCAGTACGGCCGGATCCAGGTCCGCGAGCGCCAGCGACGCGCCCTCCGCAGCGAACCGGCGCGCAGTGGCGGCACCGATCCCCGAAGCGGCGCCGGTGATCAGCACCGCCTTGCCGGTGAAGCGCGTCGCCGCCGGCGCGTTCATGCGTCGAGCAGCCTGCGTGCCGCCGCCGCCACGCCGGCGGCGGTCAGGCCGTAGTGCCGGTACAGGTGCGAGGGCGGGGCGACCAGCGCGTATTCGTCCGGCAGGCTGAAGCGCCTGAAGCGCACCGCCACGTCGGCTTCGGCGATGACCTCGGCCACCGCGCCGCCCAGGCCGCCGTTCGGGTTGTGTTCCTCCACGGTCAGGATGCGGCCGGTCTCGCGCGCGGCGGCGAGGATTGCGTCGGCGTCGATCGGCTTGATGTAGATCGCATCCAGCACGCGCGCGCGGATGCCTTCGGCGCCGAGCGCGTCGGCGGCGCCGAGCGCGGCCGCGACACCGATGCCGGTGGCGATGAGGGCGATGTCGCCCCCGTCGCGCAGGCGCTGGAAGCGCCCGGGTTCCAGGACCGGCACGCCGTCGTAGACCGTCGCCTCGCGGCCGCGGCCCAGGCGCAGGTACACGGGCCCGTCCAGGTCCACGGTGGCGCGCAGCGCGGCGCGGATCGCGTTCGCGTCGCACGGCGCCATCACCGTCATTCCCGCCATCGCCCGCGTCACGGCCAGATCCTCCACGGCGTGATGCGAGGTGCCGTAGAAGCCCATCGAGATGCCGGCGTGATGCGCCAGCACGCGCACCGGCATGCGGGTGTAGGCGAGATCGGTGCGCATCTGCTCGGCGCCGAGCAGCGAGGCGAAGGACGCGAAGGTGGATACGTACACGCGAAAGCCGTTCGCGGCCAGCCCCGCCGCCACCGAGATCATGTTCTGCTCGGCGATGCCGGTGTTGACGAATTTCTCCGGGTGGCGGGCGTGGAACACGTCCAGGCCGTTGGACGTCATCAGGTCCGCCGTCATCACCAGCAGGTCGTCGCGGGTGTCGGCGAGCGCGGCCAGTTCCTCGCCCATCACCAGCGAGGTGTTGCCCATGGTGGTCTGGATATTCCAGCTCTTCGGGTCCAGCGGCTTCACGGCTCGCCCATCCGTGCACGGATTTCCCGGATCGCGACTTCCTTGTCCGCGGCGCCGAGGTAGCCCAGGTGCCACCAGGGCGTTTCCTCCATGAACTTCACGCCCTTGCCCTTCACCGTACGCGCGACGATGACGCGCGGGCGTCCGGCGACCGGCGCGGCTTCCAGGGCCTGGACCACCTGCGCCAAATCGTGGCCGTCGATTTCGTGCGCCGCCCAGCCGAAGCTCTCGAACTTGGCGGCGATCGGCTCGATGTTCATCACGTCCTCGATGTTGCCGTCCAGGCCCATGCCGTTGGCGTCGACGATCGCGACCAGGTTGTCGAGCCGGTAGTGCGCCGCGGACATCGCGGCTTCCCACACCTGGCCCTCGTTCAGTTCGCCGTCGCCGAGCAGCACGTAGGTCAGCCAGTCGCGGCGCCTGAGCTTCGCCGCCAGCGCCGCACCGGTGCCCACCGAGAGATTGTGGCCGATCGAGCCGGAGCTGAAGTCGATGCCGGGGACCTTGGTCATGTCGGGGTGATCGCCCAGCGGGCTGCCCAGGCGGGTGTAGCTCGCCAGCCATTCCCGCGGAAACATGCCCAGGTCGGCCAGGCAGGGGTAGACGCCGATGGCGGCGTGGCCCTTGCCGAGCAGGAAGCGATCGCGGTCCTCCCAACGCGGCTGCGACGGCTTCAACCGCAACACCTTGTAGTACAGCGCGGCGAGGATCTCGGCGCAGGAAAACACGCTGGAGTAATGGCCGCTGCCGGCGATCTCGACCAGTTCGATGGTGCGCAGGCGGATCCAGTCCGCGCGCCAGGCGAGCGTGCGCAGATCGGCGTTGCGGTGACGGGCGAGCACCGCGCCGTGCGCGGGATCAGTCATCGACGCGCAGGACGATGTCGGCACCGCGGGTGTCGCGTGCCAGCACCGCGCCGCGCCGGCCGGTGGGCTCGCGCCGCACCTGATGCTCGCGCGGGCCGATGGTGGTGACGTACAGTTCGCCGTCGATCGCCTCGACGTTCCACTCCGCGCCGTTCACGTGCAGGCCGTCGCGCGCCGGAGTCTCCACGGCGAGCGCCGGGCCGATCCGTTCCATCCGGAAGCCCGGCAGGCCGTGTTTTTCGAGCACCGGCAGCGCCCCCGGCCAGGCCAGGATGAGCGGCCGGTCGCGTTCCAGGCTCTCGTAGCCGCCGACGCCCTCCCACGCCTGCGCCACCTCGGCATCCAGGCCGAGCACGAACCGGGTGCGGAAGCGGCGCATGAACATCGCGCTGCGGTGGGCGTCGAACCCCCACAGCTCGGTGGCGCCCCAGCGCGCGCCGATGCCGAGGATCGCCGGCTCGAACGCGCGCAGCCACACGGACAGGTGCGCGGCGGTGGTGATGACGCAGAAATCCCCGGCGGCCAGGCCGTGTTCCTCCAGCAGGCCGCGGCACCAGGCGCCGTCGCGTGCGCGGTCGTCCCAGGACATGCGGATGAAGGCGAGCTCGCCGTTGACGCGATAAGGATTGACGACCCACGTGCGGATGTCGCCGCGCCGCGCGGCGATGGAACTGTGTACCGTCATTGCTTGGCCACCCGCTGGAATTTCGAGCCGATCGAGCCGCGTTCGAGCAGCGCCTTCTCGGTCATGAGTTCGATCTCGGGCTCCACGCCCACGCGCGCGGCGATGACCTGCGCGAGCCGGTCGCGCACGGCGTCCGGATTGGTCGTGATGTCGGTGTCGTAGCCCACGCGCAGGCGCAGCCGCTCGAGTTCCTTCTTCGGCCGCACCATCTGGAACAGCGCGTTCTCGGTCTCGGGTACTTCCTCGACCGCGGCCCAAACGTCCATCAGCATCACCCGCCGGCCGCCGACGAGGGTCTCGTCGCCCTTGCGGCCCAGCGGCCAGAAGCGCACGTGCGTGCGGCCGCAGCCGCAGGGCTCGCGGCTGATCCGGACCAGATCCTCGGTACGGTAGCGGATGAGCGGCGCGACCCAGCCGGTGTCGATGCCGGTGGTGACCAGCTCGCCGATTTCGCCGTCCGCGCGCGCGGCGCGGCCGTCCGGGTCGACGCACTCGACCAGGACGTTGTCTTCCCAGATGTGGTAGCCGTCGTGCATGCGGCACTCGTAGGACACCCCGCAGTCGCCGGCGCTGTTCCACATGTACAGCTCCGGCCCCCACTCGGCAACCTTGCGCTTCATCTTCACGCCCAGCGGCTCGCCGGCGAAGGTGATCGCCGGCACGTGGCGGAACAGCTCGTGCAGATCGACCTGATGCGCCATCTGCGCCAGCTCGATCATCATCGGGCCGATCATCTGGACGAACGTGGGCGAATAGCGCCGGATGGCCTCGATGATTTCTGGCCAGCCGCCGAACCACTGGTAGACGATGAGCGGGATGCCTCCGCAGAGCTGGCCGGAGACCTGCGGCCCCTTGAAGCTGTTCGCGCCCGGCATGTAGTAGCCACCAGGGCGCAGGCCGATGTGCCAGAAATCGCGCGCCGAGGACAGCAGGTACGGCGCCCAGACGTGCTCCTGCCACACCTCCGGGAAGAAGGTTGCGTCGCCGGTGGTGCCGGAACTGGTGGCGATGAAGTCCAGCTCGCGCTCATCCACCAGCAGGATGCCGCCGAAGGGGTCGCCCTTCGTGTCCCGGTAGCGTCGCACGGCGTCCTTGTCGATGAAGGGCGCGCGTTCGCGATAGTCCGCCAGGGAACGGATGTCGCGTGGGTGGATGCCGGCGGCATCCCAGGTCTCGCGGACCAGGCCGCCACGCTCGTAGGCCCGCGGCAGCAGCTCCATCAGGCGCTGCTCCTGCAGGCGCTCGATCGCCGCGCGCGGCATGGTCTCGATCTCGGGCTCGAAGAAGGTGTCGTCTCGCATGCCGCGAAGTGTGCCGGCTGCCCGCGCCGGCATCAAGCGGCCAGGGGCGGCGTGGCGGATGCATTGCATCCGGGTGCCGGACGCCTATGCTCTTGGGGTCGCCGCGTGGATCCGATGGCACCCCGCCTCGCGCGCGGCGGACGAAAGGAGCAGGTACCCATGAACGAGAATTCCACGACCAGGCTGGTGCTCTACGGCGGGCCGTCGAGCCAGCCGACGCGCGCGGTCTACTGGACCTGCCTGATGCAGGGTCTTCCCCTGGAGCTGCGCATGTTCGGGAGCTGGCTGATGCACTACGCCCCGGAGTTCCGGCGCCTGAATCCGCGCTGCCAGGTACCGACGATCCTCGACGGCGACTTCGCGCTGTTCGAAATGCCGGCCATCCTGGTCTACCTGTGCGAGAAGCACGGCTGGCGCGATCTGCTCCCGGCCGATGTGCAGGCGCGTGCGCGCGTGCACCAGTACCTGCACACCCATCACACGCTCACCCGCCACGCGACCCTGAAGCTCATGGCGCCGCACGTCACCAACGCCTTCGTGGGCATGATGGCGGAGAACGCGAGCCTCTCGCCGCAGGCGGTGTTCACGGACTTCGTCGTGCCCGCGCAGGGCTCCAAGGACGTGCTGGCCGCCGGGCGCAAGGTCGTGGCGCACATTGCCGCAATGATCGAATCCGGTTGGTTTCCCGCGGGCTCCACTTTTCTGTGCGGCACCGCGGCGCCGACGATCGCGGACATCGCCTGCTACGAGGAACTGGCGCAGCTCACCTGGGCGGGGCTGTTCGACTTCTCGCCCTATCCGCGCCTGGTGCGCTGGATGCAGGCGATGGCGCAACTGCCGCACCACGACGCCGCGCACCGCTACGGCATCGACCTGGGCGACATCGCGATCGCGCTGAACACGGCCGAGCGTTACCAGGGGGCGATGGAATCCGCCCTGTCCGCGCTGCGGGGCCTGGGCATGAAAGTCGTGATCGTCGGCGAACGCCGCGCCGACTCGGCCTGAACCACCGGGCCGCAATCGCATCCGGCGACCGCGGACTGCGCACGCCGCGCCGGTGCTGCGCGCAGTCTGCGCTGCGCACTGGTGGCGCTCGTGGATGCCCCGCGGCGTCATCGCACCGGTCCGGAGGACGGACGGCTCGTGCGGCGTTCGCCGCCCGACCATCCGCCCCCCGGCCCTGCGCATCGGAAGCGTCTGGCGCAGGGGCTTCGCGAGCGGCCCGAAGCAGCAGACTGAAACGCATCGATTGCGACCGAGCCCCGGACGCGATGCCCGGACGCGCGCCGCGCCGTTCGCGGCAGGGTCGGGGGCCGCGTATATCCCGCCGGAAGCGGGATATACGCGGTCCACGGCCCGATGTGCGGCCCCAGGCAGCGCCAAACGTGCTGCATCCGGCAACCGCAGACGCCGCACGCCGCGGTGCGGCCTGCGGATCAGCGATGCGGGTGCGTGGACAGCAGTGCCAGGAACTCGCGCCGCGTGCGCGGGCCGTGGGTCTGGAACAGCGGCTGCGGATCGTTCGCGTACTCGGCGCGCGCGCGGCTCATCGCATCGCCGGCCGCGCGCTGCTTCGCCGCCGGAGGATCGATGCCGTAGACGCGTGCGGCATTCAGCCCCAGGATCTTCGCCTTCACCTGTGGCGTGAGCTCCGGATAACCGTGCTTTTCGCGCAGCGCGTCGGCGATTCTGAACGCGCGGAACGCCTGGATCTGATCCTGCGGCGAGCCGTACCAGATCGAATCGGTGCCCCACAGCACGTTGTCCTCGCCGACCGCGTTGACGAGCTTGCCGAGCGCGTGCGCGGCGCCGTCCGGATCGCGCATGAGATAGCGCCAGGTGCTGCCCAGCTCGGCGTAGACGTTGCTGTGTTTGCCGATGCCGTTGTCGAGGATGGTCTGCACGAACGAATCGATGCCGTCCCTGCGTTCGCCGGGTGCGAACGCGCGCTCGGGCACGTCCGGATCAAAGCCGGAGTGATAGACCAGGAAGGCGATGTCCGGGTAGCGCTTCGCCACGACGCCGATGTCGTCGCAGCGGCTGTACTCGTACGAGTCCTTGCCGAACGGAATGCCCTTGTGGACGCAGACGATCCTGGGGCCGAGCCGGCGCACCTTCTCCAGGAACGGGATGCCGATCGTTTCGTCGGCCAGGCTGAAGCCGCGGCCGTCCGGGCCCCATTGCGTATAGGTCTTCCAGGCCGCGATGTTCCAGCGCCCGCGGACCTCCTCCATGCCTTCCAGGTCGCCGGCCTGGTTCGGGTTCGTGCGCGCGTGCAGCAGCAGCCTGTGGCCGCCTTCCATGCGCTCGACGATCCCGCGCGTGACCTCCGCCTCGGCCAGGGTCACCGGCTCGGCATCGCGCAGCGAGGGCACGAAGCTCAGCACCATCATGTCGGTGTCGCTGTCCAGGAACACCTCGCGGATGAACGCGTCCGGGCCGATGCACTCCAGGTAGCCGTAGTCGCCGGGGTGCCGCTCGGGCGGGCAACTGTCCGGCATCGAGGCCGGCGCCCAGCCGATCCCGCCCTTGGGCGGCGGGGTCTTCTTCACCCAGGCCCCGCGCGGATTTACGTAGTGACCCTGCACGTCGAAGATGAACTCGTCGCCGGAGAGCTTCGCCGCGGCAAGCTGGGGATCGAACGCGGCGTCCGCGTGCAGATCGTAGCCGCCGCCCGTCTTGCCGGCGGCGGCGAAGGCTTCATTGAAGGCCAGCAGCGTGCTGGCCGCGCCGCAGGCCGAGATCATGAACCGGCGCCGCCCGATGCCGAGCCGCCGCGCGTTGGCGTCCGTCCACTGCCGCGCCAGCGCGTTCGCATATCGAGCCGCGCGTCCCAGCGGCCGCGGCCAGAACTCGCCGTTGCTGGTGCTGTCGAGCTTGATCGGCAGCCTCAACCCATCCGCATCGATCCGATCGCTCATGCCACCCTCCATCAAACGAAACGGGGTCAGAGTGAATTACTCCAGCGCCGAAAAGGGGTCGGAGTGATTTATTCCGGTGCGTTGCACCAGAATAAATCACTCCGACCCCGTTTTGTCAGTCGAGGTGGCCGGGGACTTCGACGGTTTCGGTGTCGCGGCCGGAGCGCAGTACGGTGCCGGGGCGGGCGCCGGTGGCTTCGCGGCCCTGGACGATTTCCACGCCGTTCACCAGCACGTGCTCGATGCCGATCGCGTCCGCGTACAGCCGCGGCGCACCGGCCGGCAGATCCTTGCGGGTGTAGGTCGGCGTGCAGCCGATCGTGTCCAGGTCGAACACGACGATGTCGGCGTGCCAGCCGGCCTGCAACCTGCCGCGCTCGCGCAGGCCGTAGAGCCTGGCCGGGCGATCGGTGAGCTGGCGCACGGCGATTTCCAGCGACATCAGGCCGGTCTCGCGCACGGCCTTGGCCAGGAAACGCGGCGGCAGCGCAAAGGTGTCGATCATGTCCAGGTGCGCGCCGCAATCCGAGGCGCCGACCATGGCGCGATCGTCCAGCCACACGCGCGCCCGGGCCTGCCAGTCCGCGGCGCTCACCTCGCCGATCCCGGGCATCGGCGGCTGGAACGAGGTATTCAGATCGTCGGCGAGCGCCAGGTCGATCATGGCGTCGAACGGCGTCTTGCCCTGCTCCTGCGCGATCTCGCCGACGCGCCGGCCGGTGAAGTGCGCCAGCTCGGGCCGGAACGTCTCCATCACCAGCATCTTGTCCCAGCGCACCAGCGCCTTGCGGTTCGGGCGGTCCTCGGCTTCGGCGAACGCCAGCAGCCGCGCGCGGTAGTCCGGGTCCGCGAGCCTGCGCTTGCGCTCCGGCAGCGGGAACCGGAACAGCTCGTCCCAGCCGTTGATGTCGTCGAAGATGAACCCGCTGCGCAGGTTGATGCGGTTGGTGGTGATCTGCGGAATGGTCAGGGCGATGACGTCCGCGCCGCGGGCGCGGGCGAAGTCGGTGGCGGAGAGCTGATTGCGCACGTAGCTCTCGTTGCCCGCGCCCACCGGCAGCACGTTCCAGTTCAGCGGCCGGCCGGCGGCGAGCGAGAGATCGGTCATGAACTGCTTCTTCTCGTCGTCGAAGGGATCGATGCCAGGCAGCAGTTCCAGCGCCGTGCCCGGGAACTCGCGTACCGCGCGCGCCAGGGCGATGAACTCGTCCCGGTGTGCGTGGCGCGATGGCACCGGGTTGCCGTCGGCATCGTTGTGCGAGGGCGAGATGGTGGTCGAGAAACCCATGCCGCCTTCGGCCAGCGAGCGCCGCAGCCAGCCCACCATCTGCGCGATTTCGTCCGGCGTGGCATGGTGGCCGACGGCGCGCTCGCCCATCACCACGCGCCGCATGGCCGAATGGCCGACCATGAACCCGGCGTTGATCGCCAGCGTGCCGTCGATGCGATCGAGGTACTCGCCGAAGGTGTGCCAGTCCCACGGCACGCCGGCGCGCAGGCTTTCCAGCGGCATGCCCTCCACGCGCGCGAGCATCGGCATCAGGTATTCGCCGGCCGAGGGCGTCAGCGGCGCGATGCTGAAGCCGCAGTTGCCGCCGATGATCGACGTGGTGCCGTGGTAGCACGACGGCGACAGCAGCGGATCCCAGAACACCTGCGCGTCGTAGTGGGTGTGAATGTCGACGAAGCCGGGGCAGACGATCTTTCCGGCCGCATCGATCGTGCGCTTCGCACTGCCGTCGATCCTGCCGATGGCCGCGATGCGGCCGCCCTGGACGCCGACATCGGCGCGACGACGCACGTTGCCCGTGCCGTCGACGACCGTGCCGCCCTTGATGATGAGATCGAGCATGGGAGTCACCTCGCTACCGAAAGCCACGAACGTGTGCCGTGCGCACGCGCCGGCGCATGCCACGGGTGCAACCGCGCCCGTTGGCGGGGGGGAAACCGGTTCCAGTATACTTTTCGCGAACCCCTGGCGCGACCGCGCCGAAGCCCCGAGTTCCCGGAGCCATCGCCATGCCGCTGCAGACCCGCCGCCTCGAACCGTTCGGATACGAGATCACCGGCCTTGATCTGGACAAACCCATCGAAGACGTGGACCGGGAGCGCATCCTCGCGCTGTGGATCGAGGACGGCCTGCTGGTGTTTCCCGCCGCCGGCACCTCGGCCGAGGGGCAGATGCGACTGAGCCGTTGTTTCGGCGAGCTCAAGCCGGCCGCCACCGACGAGCTGAACGTGCCCGGCAATCCGTACCTGATGGCGCTGGCGTACAACCCCGAGCGCGCGCGCAAGAGCAAGTACTTCACGCTGCTGGAGATCGGCGGCAAGGTGCGGGCCGGCTGGCTCGGCTGGCACTGGGACCAGACCTTCACGCCGGAGATCGTGCGCGGCGCGGTGCTGCGCATGCTGGAGCCGGCCTGCGAGATGGGCGAGACCGGCTTCATCGACGCGATCGGTGCCTACGATCGGCTGCCGCCGGCGCTGCGGGCGCGCGTGGACGGGCTGGAGATCGTCTACCAGTACACTCCGCAGCAGGACGCTAATCGCTTCGGCTTTCCGAAGGACATGAAGCTCGTGTTCCGCGACGAGCGCGCCACGCCGGAACTGGAAAAGCGCATCGCCGATTTCCCCCCCACGGTCCACCCGCTGGTCATCACCCAGCCCGAGACCGGCCGCAAGGCGCTGAAGCTCTCGCCGATGCACTGCAAGTACGTGCTCGGCCTGCCGCAGGCCGAGAGCGATGCGCTGCTGGAGGAACTGGCCGCGCACCTGGTCGACGAGCGCCACGCGTACTTCCACCGCTGGGGCAGGAACGACCTGGTCGCCTGGGACAACTGGCGCATATTGCACTGCGCCAACGGCACGCCGCCCGACGTTTCCCGCCTGGCCCAGCGCACCACCATCCTGGGCGACTACAAGGTCGGCCGCTACCTCGACCCTACCCTGGAACGCGGCCGCTACACCGCCCGCATCGACGACTGATTGAAAACGGGGTCGGAGTGATTTTCCGCACCGGAAAATCACTCCGACCCCGTTTCGGGGGTCAGTCGTTCGGGGGGCGCTTCATCACCAGCGCCGACAGCAGCCAGGACACCAGGCTGTAGAGGATGGCGCCGAACACGCCGGACC
>JBFXBD010000018.1:0-100345 GCA_050183625.1 Gammaproteobacteria bacterium | reverse complement strand
GAGACGCCGAAGCGCAGTTCCAGATCGGCGTGCTCTACCACACCGGCAACGGCGTGCCCGTGGACGCGGGCGCGGCCGCACGCTGGTTCGAGCAGGCGGCGATCGTCGGCCTGCCCGCGGCGCAATTCAATATCGGGGTGATGTACCTGCGCGGCGAAGGCGTGGCGCAGGACGGCGAGCGTGCGGCGCGCTGGCTGGGCAAGGCGGCGCGAGCCGGGCACGCCGAGGCACAGCTTCAACTCGGCCACCTGCTGCTGCGCGGTGCCGACAGCGCCGGTCCGGATTATTCCGGCGCGCAGCACTGGCTGACGCTCGCGGCCGAGCGCGGCGATGCGGACGCCGAACTGAACCTTGGAATGATGGCATTGCAGGGTCTGGGCGGCCCGCAGGACTACGGACGCGCGTTCGAATGGTTCACCAAGGCCGCCGAGCACGGGCACGTGGCGGCGCAGCACAACATCGGGGTGATGTACGACCAGGGCCTGTCCGTGCAGGCGGATCCGGTACAGGCCTATGCCTGGTTCGATCTCGCCGCCATGGGCGGCTACGAGCCGGCGAAAAAATTCCTGGAGATGCTCGCCCCGCGCCTGGAACCGGCACAGATCGCCCAGGCCCGGGAGCTTTCCGCCGACATGATCAAGCGCTTCGGCAGCTACGGCGCCCGCCGCTGAGCGGGCACCCCGACCATACCTGCGAGCGCGACGAATCCTTCCCGAAGGAGGCGGCGTCCGCGCGTGGTGGTTTGCCACGCCGGCCTTCCATGAAACGCTCCCGTCGTTGCGAGGTCGAACCAGGATCTGGGGCCGGCCGATTGAGGCCATGAACCGCCCCTTCGTCGTCGCGAGCGCGGCGAAGCGACCCACGCGGCCTCGATGCCGCCGGCAGCGCGTGGATTGCTTTGTCGCTTCGCTCCTCGCAATGACGGCATGCGGTTCATGGATAGGCCGCGCAGCGGCCGCGGCAATCCAGGCGGCCGGGACCGATTCGGCGCCGCATGGGTCGCTTCGCCGCGCTCGCGACGACGATGGTTCATGGCCGCATCGGCCGGAGCCAGGCTCAGTCGCGGCGCCAGGCGCGCAGCAGCAGGACGATGCCCAGGGTGGCGGCAACCCAGGCACCGAGCGGCATGGGTCCGATCATGCTCGGCATGTCGCCGTCCAGGGCAATCAGCAGCGACGCCGAGACGATCATGCCCGCCGCGGCGATGGCATTCACGAGCCGGCGGTTTCCGCGCCGGATCTCCTCGCGCAATGCGTCGACGCCCGGGTCTCGCGAAATCGTCTCCAGTTCCCCGCGCCGCGCCTTCTCCAACAGCTGCATCAGGACCACCGGGGCCTCGGGCAGCCGCTCCGCCCACTTCGGCAGCTCCTCGCGCGCGGCGTGCAGCAACCGGCGCGGACCGACACGCTCGGCCATCCAGCGTTCCAGCGGCGCGCGCGCGGCCACCCAGAGGTCCAGATCAGGATACAGCTGCCGGCCCAGCCCCTCGATGTTCACCAGCGTCTTCTGCAACAGCAGCAGCTGCGGCAGGATCACCATGTGGAAGCGCTGCGCGGTCTGGAACAGCCGCAGCAGCAGCTGCCCGACGGAAATCTGCCCCAGTGGCCGGTCGAAGATCGGCTCGCACACCGCACGGATGGCGAACTCGAACTCGTCCACGCGCGTGTTGCGCGGCACCCAGCCGGACTCCACGTGCAACTCGGCCACCTTGCGGTAGTCCCGGCCCAGGAAGGCGCGGAAATTCTCGGCCAGGTAGCGCTGGTCGTACTCCGACAGCGAGCCCATGATGCCGAAGTCGACCAGCACGTACTGCGCCGGCTTGCCATCCACCCCCGGGCGTACGAACAGATTGCCTGGGTGCATGTCCGCGTGGAAGAAGTGGTCGCGAAACACCTGGGTGAAGAACACTTCCACGCCGTGCTCGGCGAGCTGGCGCAGATCCACGCCGGCGGCGGTGAGCGCAGCGACGTCGTCGACGCGGATGCCCGTAATCCGCTCCATCACCATGACTTCGCGCCGCGTCAGGTCCCAGTACACCAGCGGCACGTAGAGCTGGTCCGAGTCCCGGAAATTGCGCCTGAGCTGGGTGGCGTTCGCGGCCTCGCGCATGAGATCCAGTTCGTCGAGGATGGTCTTCTCGAACTCCGCCACCACGGCGGTGGGCTTCAACTCCCGGCCCTGCACCAGGTAGCGCTCGGCCATCTCCGCCACCAGGTACATGAGCGAGAGATCATGGGCGATGGTCCTGCGGATCCCCGGCCGCACCACCTTGACGATGACGTCGCTGCCGTCCGCGAGCCGCGCCGCGTGCACCTGCGCTATCGAAGCCGACGCCAGCGGCTGTTCCTCGAATGAGGCGAAGGTCTCGGTGACCGGGCGGCCGAAGGCGCTTTCCACGATCCGCCGCGCCACAGCGCCGGGAAACGGCGGTACCGCGTCCTGCAGCTTGGCCAGCTCCATGGCGATGTCGTCGGGCAGCAGGTCGCGGCGCGTGGACAGGATCTGCCCGAACTTGACGAAGATCGGCCCCAGATCCTCGATGACCCGGCGAATGCGTTCCGCGCGCGGTGCCTGCTGGCGCCGGAACCAGTTCCACGGCAGAAGATAGAGCAGAAAGCGCATGGAACGCAGCAGCGGCGTATCGAACAGCAATTCGTCCGCGCCGTGGCGCAGCAGGGTGCGCTGGATGTGAAAAAGACGAAAGAAGTGGCCCGGCGTGATCATCGCGATGCGGCGCCGGGGCGCTCGAGACGGGCAATGCGGGCCTCGAGCCGTTCGACGTCGTCGCGCAGCGTGTCGACATCGGACAGGAAGCGATCCACCTCGCCCGGCAACGGCAGGATCCCCGCCTCGTGCCTGGCATACTCGGCCACGTTCGCCGCCAGCGACGCGCGCGCCGCGCGCAGCCAGCGCCCGAACCCGCCGGCGGCGCGCCCGAGCTGGTGCGCAGCGATGTCGCCGACGTACCGCGCGGCCCAGCCTTCCCAGTCGATATCCAACCCGGCGGCCAGTGTCTGGAAGGCCTGCGCCGCCGCCAGATCCCCGCTCACCTGCACTTTCACGGTCGGCGCCGCGCCGCGCGCACGCTGGCGCATGTACGCCAGCAGGTTGAGCGGCGTGCCGCGAATGGCCACGTCCGGCGGCCGATCGCACGCACGCGCCAGATGCACGCCGTCGGCCTTCGGCTCGAGGTAAATGGTGGTACGCATGCCCTCCAGGTCGATTGCGTACACGCGCCCGGCCAGTGCCGCAAAGCGCGCGCGGGTATCCGGGTCGTGCGCGAGCGCGGCATCGAGCAGGCGTGCCGCGAGCGCGGTCCAGTCCGGCGTGGGCAACGCGCTCAAACCCGCCAGCCCAGGTGCACGGCGACGATGCCGGCGGAGAGGTTGTGCCAGCGCACCAGATCCATGCCGGCCGCGCGCATCAGATCGGCAAGTTCCTGCTGGCCGGGATGACGGCGGATGGATTCCACCAGGTACTGGTAGGCCTCGCGATCGCCGGTCACCCGGCCGCCCACCCAGGGGATGACCGAGAAAGAGTAGCGATCGTAGATCTTCGCCAGCAGCGGAATGACCAGGTGCGAGAACTCCAGCACCATCACCCGGCCGCCGGGCCGCAGCACCCGGCACATCTCCTCCAGGCCGGCGCGCTTGTCGGTGAAATTGCGCAGGCCGAAGGCGATGGTGACCGCGTCGAACGCGCTACCGGCGAACGGCAGATTCTCTCCGGCCGCGCGCACGTGGCCGACTTCGGCGAGAAATCCCGCGTCGATGCTGCGGTCGCGGCCGATGGCGAGCATCGAGGCGTTCGGATCGCAGGCAACCACGCGCCCGGTGGGACCGACCGCGTCCGCCGCCAGGCGCGTGAGATCGCCGGTACCGGCGGCCAGATCCAGCACCTTCTCGCCGCGCCTGAGATTCAGGCGCGCGACCGCGAAGCGCTTCCAGAGCCGATGCACGCCGAGCGACATCAGGTCGTTCATGAGATCGTAGCGGCCGGCAACCGATCCGAACACGGCGTCCACCAGCCGGGTCTTGCGGCCGGGCTCCACGCGCTGGTAGCCGAAATCAGTGGTGTTCTCGCTCATCGGATGCGGGTCGGTGACTGGCACCGGCATTCTACGGCCGGCGCGCGCGCAGCGGCAGGCCCGTGGCCTCAGTCGGCCCGCCGCGGGCGCCCGGCGCGTTCGAGCGCCTGGAGGTAGTCCTGCCAGAAGTGATCGCGGTGCGCGCCGAGCTTGTAGAGCAGATCCCAGGAGTACAGGCCGGAGTCATGGCCGTCGTCGAACACCAGCTTGACGGCGTAGTTGCCCACCGGCTCGACCGCGGTGATGTTCACGTCCTGCTTGCCGAACTGCAAGACCTCCTGGCCCGGTCCGTGGCCACGCACCTCGGCCGAGGGCGAATACACCCGCAGCAGCTCGCACGGCAGTTCGAAGTGCGCACCGTCCTCGAAGGTCACCTCGAGCTTGCGCGAGGCCCGGTGCAGCCTGATCTCGGTGGGGATGGGCGAGTTCACAGGATGTAGCGCGCCAGATCGCGATCCTTGACCAGGCTGCCGAGGTTGTTGTCCACGTAGGCGCGGTCCACCGTCACCTCCAGCCCCGCGCGGCCCGCGGCGCTGAACGACAGCCCCTCGAGCAATCGCTCCATCACCGTGTGCAGGCGGCGCGCGCCGATGTTCTCCATGGTCTCGTTCACCTGCCAGGCGATCTCGGCGATGCGCTCGACCCCTTCCGGCGCGAACTTCAGCTTCACTCCCTCGGTGGCCATGAGGGCGGCGTACTGCTCGGTGAGCGAGGCGTCCGGCTCGGTGAGGATGCGGACGAAGTCCTCGGTGCCGAGCGCGCCCAGCTCGACGCGGATCGGCAGCCGGCCCTGCAGCTCGGGGATGAGGTCGGAGGGCTTGGAGACGTGAAACGCGCCGGAGCAGATGAACAGGATGTGGTCCGTACGCACCGTGCCGTACTTGGTGCTGACCGTGCAGCCCTCCACCAGCGGCAGCAGATCCCGCTGCACGCCCTCGCGCGATACGTCCGGCCCGGAGTACTCGCCGCGCTTGGCGACCTTGTCGATCTCGTCGATGAAGACGATGCCGTTCTGCTCGACGGCTTCGATCGCGCCGGCCTTGACGTCGTCCTCGTTCACCAGGCGCGCCGCCTCCTCCTCGGTGAGGAGCCGGCGCGCGTCGCGCACCTTGAGCTTGCGCGAGCGGCGCTTGCCGGTGGACAGGTTCTGGAACAACGACTGGAGCTGGTTGGTCATCTCCTCCATGCCGGGCGGGGCCATGATTTCCACGCCCATCGGCGAGCTGACCTCGACCTCGATCTCGCGCTCGTCGAGCTTGCCCTCGCGCAGCATGGTACGGAAGCGCTCGCGCGTGGTGTTGCGCTCGGCGTCGCGGCCATCGTCGTCGAAACCGCGGGCACGCGGCAGCAGGACATCCAGCACCCGCTCCTCGGCGGCGTGCGCGGCCTGCTCGCGCACGCGCGTCATCGCCTCCTCGCGGCGCATCTTCACCGCCGCCTCGGCGAGATCGCGGATGATGGTCTCAACGTCGCGGCCGACGTAGCCCACCTCGGTGAACTTGGTGGCCTCCACCTTGATGAATGGCGCGTTCGCCAGCCGCGCGAGCCGGCGTGCGATCTCGGTCTTGCCCACCCCGGTGGGGCCGATCATGAGAATGTTCTTGGGGGTGATCTCGTTGCGCAGCGCCTCGGACACCTGCGAGCGGCGCCAGCGGTTGCGCAGCGCGATCGCCACCGCGCGCTTGGCGGCGTCCTGGCCGACGATGTGCTTGTTCAACTGCTCGACGATTTCGGTAGGCGTCAGATCCGGCATGACGGCGGAACGACCCGGCGCCTCAACGGCCGCCGAGTTCCTCGATGGTGAGATGGGCGTTGGTGTAGATGCAGATGTCCGCGGCGATCCCGAGCCCGGCGGCGACGATCTCGCGCGCGGGCAGGCCGGTGTGCGCAAGCAGCGCCCGCGCCGCGGCACGCGCAAAGCCGCCGCCGGAGCCGATGGCGAGGATGTCGTCCTCGGGTTCGAGCACGTCGCCATTGCCGCTGATCAGGAACAGGCTCGACGCATCCGCCACCACCAGCATGGCCTCCAGGCGACGCAGCGCGCGATCCGTGCGCCACTCCTTGGCAAGTTCCACGGCCGCGCGCATCAACTGGCCGGAATACTTCTCGAGCTGGCCCTCGAAGCGTTCGAACAGGGTGAAGGCGTCCGCCGTGCCGCCGGCAAAGCCGGCGATGACCTTGCCGCCGTACAGGGGCCGGACCTTGCGGGCATTGCCCTTCAGGACGGCATCGCCGAGGGTGACCTGGCCATCCCCGCCGATGGCGACGCGGCCGTCGCGGCGGACGGCGAGAATCGTGGTTCCGTGGAACTGCTGCACGTGGGAATTCGCTGCGGATTCGGGCTGCGGATTGTAGCGTACTTTAGCGCTGCGGCCCGGGCCCGTACCCGCGTACCGAGATGCGGGCGCGTACCGGTCGGACCGTACCCCCAGGCCTGCACCGCGGGTATTCAACGGCTTGGTTCCGGTACCCGCGCCGGCTTGCGGCACATGCCGGCGCACGCGCCGTGCTCTATGCTTGGCGCCACGGAAACCGGCGGGAGTAAATCGGGTGCGCGAGTTCAGGAACCGGATCGGCCTCGTCACCGGCGGCGCCAGCGGCATCGGCCGGGCCTGTGCGCTCGCGTTCGCGCGCGAGGGCATGCATGTCGCTGTGGCGGACCTCAACGAGGCGCGGGCGCGGGAAACCGCGACGCAGGTGGAGGCACTCGGAGTGCGCGCGCTGGCCATCGCCTGCGACGTGAGCCAGGCCCGGGACGTGGAGCGCGCGAGGCAGGCGGTGCTGGCGGCCTTCGGCGGCCTGAACCTGCTGATGAACAATGCCGGCGTGCTGCCGGTCGGGTCGCTGGAAGCCACGCCGATCGAGGAGTGGGAGCGCGTGCTGCGCATCAACCTGCTCTCCACGGTGCGCTGCACGCAGGCCTTCCTGCCGGATCTTGTAGCCGCCGGGGAGGCCCACATCGTCAACACGGCCTCGTACGCGGGGCTCATCAGCTACGATCCCTTCAGCCTGGCCTACAGCGCCAGCAAGGCGGCGATCGTAAACTTCAGCGAAGGCATCGCCGTCTATCTCGCGTCGCGCGGCATCGGCGTCACCTGCCTGTGCCCGGGCGGCGTCGGCACCAACATCGCCGAGCAGATCCGCCTGCACGGCGAGATGCCGGCCACCCTCGGCGCATTCGCCACCCGCACGGCCGCGACGCGCACGGCGCAGGAGGTCGGTGAGATGGTGCTGAGCGCGGTCAGGCAGCAGCGGTTCATGGTCGTGACGGACGATCGGATCCTGGAGGAGTTCCGCACGCGCGCGGCGGACATGGATGCTTACCTGGGGCGGATCGCGCGCGAGGTCGCCCCGTAGCGCCGCGCCCCGTTCATCAATCCGCGGCCGGCTCGATGCGGGCGAGGACACCGTCCGGCTCGTCTGTCAGGAAATAAATGTATCCATCCGGCCCCTGCCGCACGTCGCGGATGCGGCCGAATGCGTCCTCCAGCAGCCGTTCCTGCTTCAGGATCCTTTCGCCGTCCAGGCGCAGGCGAACGATCGTCTCGTCGCGCAGCGCGCCGATGAACAGATCGCCCTTCCAGCGGGGAAACCTGTCCGCGGTGTAGAACGTCATGCCCGAGGGGGCGATCGACGGCACCCAACGGTGCAGCGGCTGTGCCATGCCCGGCTTGTGCGTGCCTTCGCCGATGCGGGTGCCGATGCCGTAGTTGCGGCCATACGTAATCACCGGCCATCCGTAGTTGACGCCCGCGCGAATCACGTTCAGTTCGTCACCGCCCTGGGGACCGTGCTCGTGCGCCCAGAGTTCACCCGTGACCGGATGCAGCGCAGCGCCCTGCACGTTGCGATTGCCGATCGAAAAGATCTCCGGGCGTGCGTTCGCGCGGGTCCGGAACGGATTGCCCTCCGGTACGCGGCCGTCGTCGTGCAGCCGCACGACCTTGCCGAGGTGTTCGTCGAGCCGCTGCGCGCGATCCTGGTCGCCGCGCTCGCCGAGCGTCACGTACAGCATGCCCTCGCGATCGAATACCAGCCGCGATCCGAAGTGCCGCCCGCCGCTCACCTTTGGGTGCATGCGGAATATGGTCCGGACTTCGACCAGGCGATGATCCTCGAGCTTCGCACGGACGACCTCGGTGCCCGTGCCGTCGCCATCGCGCGCGACCAGGGAAAGGTAGATCCATCCGTTCTCGGAGTAGCGCGGGTGCAGCACCACGTCCATCAATCCGCCCTGGCCTTGCGCGGCGACCGGCGGCACCCCCTCGACCGGACGCGGATCGAGCCTGCCGTCACGCACGACGCGCAGCGTGCCCCTGCGTTCCGTGACCAGGATGCGCCCGTCCGGCAGGAAGGCGAGCGCCCACGGATGCGAAAGTCCCGGAGCAAGCACACGTGCGCGAATGACGTGTTCCTCGGTGCGGGTGACGACATCGTCCGCGGCATGCGCAATCGAGGTCCACGCGAGCAGGATTGCCGCGATCGCGGCAGGCGGGCTGGAAGTCATCTCGTTCATTCCGTTCTGCCGGGCTACCAGGAGCCGGGTCCTCGTTAGGCAATGCGCCATCGAATTGGTTCTCGACTGGCGGTGTGGCGCGCGACGGGTCGGGGCCGGTACATGCCCGATGCGGTCCGGTACACTGGCATGACGATTCATTGGCCGGCGTGGCCGGGCATACGGGGCAACGATCATGCTCGGGTTGTTCTCCTTCCTGATCCGCAAGGACGGCATGACGCATGCCGAATTCAGCGACCATTGGCGCAACGTTCACGCCAGGATCGCGCTGGAAAATTCCGGGTCGATGCGCCACGTGCGACGCTATGTGCAGAATCACCTCGTCCCGGGAATGAACGACTCGGCACCCTTCGACGGCGTGGCCGAGGCATGGTACGAGGATGCGGCGGCATTGCGTGCGTTGTTCGAGGACCGGGACTATCGCGCCGTGGTCCACGCCGACGAGCAACGTTTCCTGGAAGTGAAGCGTTGCGTCACCGTCATTACCGAACCCGTGCCCATGTACGAGAGCGCCGCCGCGCGCGGCGAGGCGAACGCGGGCGTGGTGCGCCTGCTCGCGTTGATGGCGCGCAAGCCCGGAATCACGCTCGGCGAATTCTCCCGCTACTGGCGCGAACGGCACGGGCCGCTGGTGCTGGGCCTGGGGTCGTTGCAGGGGCGGGCGTTGCGCTACGTGCAGAACCATAGGGTCGCCGAGTCGCCGTTTCCTTCGAAACGGGAGCCAGCCTGGGACGGCGTGGCCGACGTATGGTACGAAAGCGCGCAGGCCTGCACGGGCGCCATGGATCCACAGCAGTACGAGCGCGTGATCGCTCCCGACGAGGAGAAATTCGTCGATCGATCCCGCCTGACCTTCCTGATCGTATCGCCGTACTTCGTCATCGACCGTTGAGACGTGCCGGCGGGCGCCGCCCGCGGGATCGCCCTCAGTCGCGCGATGCCTTCTTCCGTGCGCGCGGGTGCGCGGCGTCGTACACCTTGGCCAGGTGCTGGAAGTCCAGGTGCGTGTACACCTGCGTGGTGGCGATGTCGGCGTGGCCGAGCAGCTCCTGCACCGCGCGCAGATCGCCCGAGGACTCAAGCACGTGGCTGGCGAAGGAGTGCCGCAGCACGTGCGGGTGCACGCGCGAGCCGATGCCGCGCTCGCGTGCCCGGCGCTTCAGGCGTGCCTGGACGCTGCGCACGGGGATGCGCGTGCCGCGCGCGCCCACGAACAGCGCCGTTTCCTGCACCGCCGCGACCGTCGCGCGCACCTGCATCCAGGCGCGGACGGCGTCGCACGCGTGGCGCCCCACCGGGACGATGCGGCGCTTGCGGCCCTTGCCGAGCACGCGGACCGTGCCGTCGGTGAAATCGATCGCGTCCAGATCGAGCCCCACCAGCTCGGACACGCGCAGCCCGGAGGAATACATCAGCTCGAACATGGCACGGTCGCAGATTGCGACCGTGTCGCTGGCGGGGATCTCCACAAGGCGCGCGGCCTGATCCGGGTCCAGCACCTCGGGCAGCCGGCGCGGCGCCTTGGGAGCGCGCAGGCCGATTGCGGGGTTGGCCTCGGCCTGGCCGTTCTGGAGCAGGTACCTGTAGAACCGGCGTACCGCGCAGAGCTGCCGCTGCAGGCTGCGGCCGCCGATCCCCTGGCGGTGGCGCATGGCGAGAAAGGCGCGCAACGCATGCGCGTCGAGCGCGGCCCAGGTGGGAATGGACTGCGCGCGCCGATAGGCGTCCAGCACTTGCAGGTCGCGGGCGTAGGCCTCGCGCGTGAGCGGCGCCAGCGCGCCCAGGCTGGCGATGAACGCCGCGACCGGCGCGTCGATCAGCTCCTGGTCGCGATCCACGCGTGCAGCATCAGGCTGGTGACGTCGCCGAGGTAGCTCAGGATCTCCAGCCCCAGGTCAGGCCGGAATCGGGCCGGATCGCGGCTGGCGATGAGCAGCAGGCCGCGCCAGGCACCCACGCCGATCGGCAGGATCACCGCGGAGCCGGCCTCGCCCTCGGTCGGGCCGAACACCGCCTCGTGCTGGGTGCGGACCATTCGGCCGCAACTCGGCGTGCCAGCAGCGACGGCCGGCCCGAACGCGATGCGCTCCGGCGCGGCGGGCGCGGCGTGGAGATCTCCATCGTGCACCGGGGCGGCGCCGGAAAACACCTTCAGCAGCACGCAATCGGCTCGGAATTCCTCGGACAGGCCCTCGCGCAGGATACGCACGAGTTCGGCGGGCGAACCGCTGCGCATGAGCTTGAGCGTGAGCTGGTGCAGGCGGTGGATCAGGCGCTCGTTGTCGCGGGCGATGTCGACCAGTGCGCGCAGTTGCGTCTGCAGCGCCTGGTTCTGCTCGCGCAGCGCCTGCACCTGGCGCTCGATCAGGGACACGGCCGCACCGGCCGGATGCGGCACCTGGAGCTGCAAAAGCACCTCCGGGTGGGCCTGCAGGAAATCCGGGTGCGCCAGCAGCCACCGGGCCACGTCGGCGCCTTCGTCCGCGCCGGCGTCGATCGGGGTTTCGGAAACTTCGCTCATGCTTCGATTACACCTTCGAATACGTATGCAGCCGGGCCGGTCATCCACACCGGGGCCTCGCCACCCTCCCAGCGGATCCTCAGCCTGCCGCCGGGCACGTGCACCTCGACCTGCGGATCCAGCCTGCCCTGTACCCGGCCGACCGCCACCGCGGCGCAGGCACCGGTGCCGCAGGCCAGGGTCTCGCCCGCGCCGCGCTCGAACACCCGCAGGCGCACGCGGGTGCGATCCTGCACCTGCAGAAAGCCCACGTTCGCGCGCTCCGGGAACATCGGGTGGTGCTCGATGACCGGGCCGAGGGTGGCGACCGGTGCCGTGTCGACGTCCGGCACGACCAGCACCGCGTGCGGATTGCCCATCGACGCGGCGCCGAACCGGTACCGCGCGCCGAGCGCCTCGATCTCGTACTCGGGCGCCTGCGAGCAGGCCCGCATCGGCACCTCGGCAGGGGCGAAGCGCGGCCGGCCCATGTCGACCCGGACCTCGCCGTCGGCCTCGACGAAGGCGGTGAGGATCCGCTCGCCCGTGTCCGCA
Source organism: Gammaproteobacteria bacterium (assembly GCA_050183625.1). GTDB lineage: Bacteria > Pseudomonadota > Gammaproteobacteria > JADZEE01 > JADZEE01 > JBFXBD01. The sequence continues at coordinate 88,687 of JBFXBD010000018.1, read as the reverse complement.
CGCAACCCCTGGCCCCGCAATCTGCCGCGATCCACGAGAAAACGCGCCACGCAGCGGATGCCATTGCCGCACTGGCCGGCGCGGCTGCCGTCGGCGTTGAAGATCCGGTAGCCGATGTCCGCCTGTGGGCCGGGCGGCGGATCGATCACGAGCACCTGGTCGCAGCCGACGCCGAAGTGTCGATCCGCGATTTCGCGGATCCGGGCCACCGACGGCACGGGCTGGCCGGCCCAGGCATCGATGACGACGAAGTCGTTGCCCAGGCCATGCATCTTGGTGAATTCCAGGCGCATAGCGCCGCACAGCGTAGCGGGGACGGGAGAAGCTGGAAAGGCATCGGGGCGCGCACCGCAGCACCGGCCGGCGCCGGAAGATGAATCCGTCCCGCCGGCGCGGGTGCTTGAAAATCCGCACGGGGATCGCCAGATTGCGCGGTTCGAAGAGCCGAGGAACCGCCCATGTCTGAGAACCCGAATGTATTCGCCGTCACCGCCGCGTCCTTCGATGAACTGGTGATCGCGGGCTCGTCGCGGCGGCCGATCCTGGTCGACTTCTGGGCAGCCTGGTGCGGGCCATGCCGGGCGCTGGCACCGGTGCTGGAGCAACTCGCCGAGGCCCACCAAGGCAGGCTCGGCGTCGCCAAGATCGATTCGGACGCCGAACCCGACCTGGCCGGTCGCTACGGGATCCGCAGCCTGCCTACGCTGCTGCTGTTCAAGGACGGCGCCCCGGTGAGCCAGATCGTCGGCGCGCAGCCGCTCGGAGCCCTGAATGCGTTCGTGGAACCGTACCTGCCGCGCGCATCGGACCGGGCGCGGGAACTGGCCGCCGCGGCGCGGGCGGCGGGCGACGGCGCGCGTGCCCTTGCGTTGCTCGAGGCGGCTTTTTCGGACGACCCCGGCAATCCGAAGCTGCCGGCGGAACTGGCTGAACTGCTGATCGATGCCGGCGAACTCGACCGCGCCGAAGCGGTGCTGCGCACGCTGCCGGTAAATCGTGCCGACGCGCCGGAGGTTCGCAGGCAGGAAATCCGCCTGCGCATGCTGCGCGCGGCACCGGGCACGGCGGACCCTGGGACGGGTGTCGGTGGCGGCGAGTCTCCGCCACCGGCCGAATCCGGCACCGACGCACGCTATCAATGGGCGATTGGCCGCGCCCTGGCCGGAGACGCCGGCGCGGCGTTGTCCGCGTTGATCGAAATCGTCCGCACCGACCGCCGCTATGGCGACGATGCCGCACGCAAGGCGATGCTCGACATATTCGCCCTGCAGCCGGAGGACTCCCCGCTGGTGCGCGAATACCGCACCGCCCTCGCCCGCACCCTGCACTGAGGGCAGCGCCGACGCACCGCATCCGTCCCCGGCGGCGGGCGAAAAAAAACGGCTCCCGGGGGAGCCGTTTTCCGGTGCGGCTGGAAAGGCTGGTCAGGCGGACTTCTTCGCCCGCTTGCCGCGGGTGCGCGCCAGGGCCGCCAGGCCCAGGGCCGCGAGGCCCATCGCACCCGGCTCCGGAACGCCGAACGGGTCGCCGCTGCGAGCGATCGAGCCGCAGCGGTTGTTGAAGCCACCGCCGTTGCCGTTCTCGCCACCGCCGCTGCCGTCGAAGATCGCAGCCAGCTCGACGCCACCGCCCGAGCCGTCGTAGATGCCGCAGCTGCTGGTGTCGGAGACCACGCCGTCAGCCAGGGCCGTGAGCGTGTAGACCAGGCTGTGCGCGCCGATGTTCGCCGGGTCGACGGCGTCCAGGTCGATCGACAGCGGCCCGCCCGCAATCGAGCAGTTCGCCACGCCGGAAGCCAGGCTGCTGCTGCAGCTCACGCCGAGGTCGAGCCCGAGCGCCGCGCCGACCGTGATGGTCGAGTTCGCCGTGGCTTCGTCGTCGTCCACCAGGGTGGTGATGACCTGGTTGAAGATCGTCACGCCGCCGACTTGCAGGTCGAAGATGAACTCGCCGCGGACGAAATCGCCAATCGAGGCGAACCCGCCGGCGGCACCGTCGGCGCGTACCTCCCCGGGAATGATGTTGAAGCTGAAGGTCGAGCCGACGTCGTCCAGCGCGAGCCGGAACACGCCATCGACTTCGTACGACCCCGGGCCGGTGATCTGGCCATCGACGCGGTTGCCGAACTCGACGAACCGCCCGTTCGAACCGTAGGTGTGGATGCCGATGTCGACATTGTCGACCGAGGTGAATTCGAGGATGTCGACGTTGCTGTCGCTATCCTGGCTCGGCAGCGTGGTGGTATTGCCGTTGACGGTATAGGACGCCTCGGCGTGCAATGCCAGGGCCTGGGCCGACAGCGGCGCCGCGCCCGCGAGCGCGGCGGCAATGCATGCCGGCAACAGCCGGCGACGGAATCTGAACGTGGAATGCATGCAGTGCTCCTGCTTTTACCTTGAATGAATCCTGCGCCGCATCCGCGGCGGACAAGTGCCGGACCTGAGCAATGCCAATGCCAGATTGCATAACTTTTTGTTATTTATGCATTTCTTCGGCCCTCCATCGGTGCCGCGGATGACCGCGGTGTAAAGAATTTTTCAGGATGGTTTCCCGTTGTAGCAGGCACTTTTCCTGAGCCCGGTATAACCCTTCGAAATAACAACACCTTGTCCTTGAAACAATTCTGTAAAAAATCCTGACATGGCCGCAGCCCCACCGTACTTCAGCGTCGTCATCTGCAATTTCAACTACGGGCGCTTCCTCGGCGCTGCGATCGACTCGGCGCTCGCCCAGCACTACCCGGCCGGGCGCATGGAAATCATCGTCGTCGACGACGGTTCCACCGACGAATCCCGCGCCGTGCTCGCGGATCGGGCTCGCGGTGGATGCGTGGAGGCCGTGCTGCAGGACAACGCCGGCCAGGCCGCGGCGTTCGTGGCCGGTATCGCGCGCGCGCGCGGGCAGTACGTCTGCCTGCTCGATTCCGACGACTGGTACCTGCCGCACAAGCTGACCCGGGTGCAGGCGCGGATCGAGCGGCTCGGCAGCCCGCCCGATCTGCTGCTCCTGCACGACTACGAAATCCACGATGACGCCCGGGGCGTGCGTATCGCGCCGAGTTGGTTCGCGAGCCGCGGCCTGCCGGCAATCGAAGGTGCGTCAATCGCCGATCCGTCGACGCCGGTGGCGATCACCATCCCGTGCGCGCAGATCTACGCGCGTGCACTCCTGCAGCGGCTGTGCGAGTCGCTGCCGACCGCCGACTTCCGCGGCGGCACCGACGTCGTGCTCGGCCATGCGGCATTCGTCGCCGCGCGCCGCCTGCACTACCTGCACGAACCGCTGGCCGCCTACCGGGTACACGGCAGCAACGAAATGGGCGCAATCGACTCGGGCCGCCTGGTTCCCAAGCGGCCGGTGATCCGGGAATGGCCCAGGCGGCTGTGGTACCTGGAGAAACTGGTCGACAGCCTGGACGACGGCGCCGACGCGCGCCGCGAGCGGCTCGGTTACCTGCGGCGGATGGAGCGCGATCTGCGCACCACCTCCGCGGCGCGCGGGCTGCGGGAGCCGGTGCTGGACTTCGTGATCCTGGGCGGAGGCAATCCGGAAGCGATCGCGCGCACGCAGGAATCCATCGACGCGCAGACGCACGCGAAGCACGCGCAGTTCATCGTCGGCGCCGCCGGGGACCGTGCGCTCGCGGGCGAACCGCACGGGGCAACGGCAATCGCCTGCACCGCCGAAGCAGCCTGCCTGGCCCGGATGGCGGCCGGATACCGGGCGGGCACCGGCGCGTTCGTCTGCTTCGTCGAAGCCGGCGACACGTTCGACCCCACGTTCGCCGAACGTCACCTGCACGCCCTGCAGTACGGCCCGCCTTCGATGCTGAGCGCAAGCGACGTGCGGTTGATCGACGAGGCCGGCGTGCTGCTGCAATCCATGCCGCTGCACGCCGGCGGCGCGTGGCGCGCCCCGGCGCAGTTCGTGGCGCCGCTGTCCGCCTACCTGCACGAACTGCGCTGGCCGCCGATCGGAGCCTCGGTCCTGCGCCGCAGCGCGCTGCTGGAGCGGCTGTTCGACGTCGCCGATACGGAATACGCGCGCGCCGCGGATCCGGTGGCGCCCTGGGTACTGCAGCAGTGGGCGCACGCCATGGGCGGCGGTCAACGCCTAGCCGAATGCCTGTTCGGCCACCGCATCGCGGACGCGGCGCAGGCCGGCGCGTGGTTCGCCGCTTCCCTGCCGCCCGCGCCGATGCGTGATGCCGCGGCCGCATTGCTGCTCGAAAGCCATTGCACCGCCCGCGCGGCACTCGGCGCGCGGTTCGACGACGAATGGCATGCACGCTTCGTCGCCTGGACCGTGCACGGCCGCGATCCGCAGGCGGTCGACGCGCTGCGCGCGATCGCCCGCGCGCATGCCGACGACGATACCCTGGACCTCATCGACGCGGTGGTCGCGCTCCAGGAGTGACCCGGCACGGAAGCCGGACGCAACCCCTTACGGTTCGCATTCGCGACAGGCGTGCGTTCGAACCGTTCAATGCCCGGGCGGCCAGCGCAGGCCCGGCTCGAGCGGTTCGAAGGTGCGCGACGGCAGCGCCTGCAGCCGGGCGCGCAATGCGGCTTCGCGCCCGGCGCTCGGCGGGTGCGTGGAGAACAGGGCCGGCGGCGCGCCGCCCTGGGCGGCGAGGGTGCCGAAGAACCCTGCCATGCCGGAAGGATCGACGCCGGCGCGCACCAGGGCGTCGAACCCGGCCGCATCCGCCTCGGACTCGGCGTCGCGCGAGAACTTCAGCCCCAGCAGTTGCTGCGCGCCCTGCGCCGCGAGGGTGCCGCCCGGATCGCCGGTGGCCAGCGCCCAGAGAGCGGACAGCCCGGCCGAGCGGATCATCTCCCGCAGGCTGTGGCGCAGTTCCACATGCTGCACCTCGTGCGCGAGCACACCTGCCAGCTCTTCGGGCCGCTTCGTCGCCTTCAACAGGCCGGTGTTGACCACCACGATGCCACCGGGCACCGCGTAGGCGTTCACCGCGTCGTCCACCGCGACGTGGAAGCGGTACCGGTAGGCCGAGCCCGCCGTCAGCCGCCTGCCGATCCGCTCGACGAAGGCATGCGCTTGCCCGTCGTCGTCGAACCGGGTCGTGGCGGATATCTGCGCGAAAGCCGCCTCGCCGATCCTGTGTTCCGCCGCGACCGGGATGCGCGCTGCGACCGCGTCCACGATCGTCCGGTGGAAAGCGAGGAACAGCAGCAGGAGCAGGATTGGCGCGGCGACGACGATGGCGACGGCGGTCCAGCCGATGGCGCGGCGCGCGCCCTTGCGCGCGTGCCCGGCCTGCAATGCCGCCCGCGCCGGCGAGAATGCCGACGGCAACGCTTCGAGAAACCCCGCGGCCGCGCCGGCATCGAGTAGATGACAGGCGTATGCACCCTCGCCCCGGCGCCAGGCGATCTCCAGGCCGCGCTCGTCGAAGCCGGCGCGGCGCAGCGCGACATCCGCCGCTGCCAGGCGCCATGACACCGGCATCCGGCCTGCATCGGCGAGCGCGGGATCCGCATCCGGCAGCGACACCGTCACCGCGTCCGCGCCAATCTCCACGCGCGCGGGCACGCCCCCGGGTGCGAGCCCGGGGCCGAACAGCAGCCCGTCGAACGACGGCATCAGCCGTTGTCGCCGTCGAGCACGTTGCCGAGTACGCCGAGGATGGAGCCCTCCTCGCGGCCGCCGCCCGCGCGCGGTGCGTAGGCGAGCACGCGCCCGGCGAGCCGGGAGATCGGCAGCGATTGCAGCCAGACCTTGCCGGGGCCGGCGAGCGCCGCGAAGAACAGCCCCTCGCCGCCGAAGATGGCGGACTTGAGCTTGCCGACGTACTGGATGTCGAAGTCGACGCTGGCCTGGAACGCGACCACGCAGCCGGTGTCCACCCGGATCTTCTCGCCCGGCGCGAGCACTCGCTCCACCACCGTGCCGCCGGCGTGCGCGAACGCCATGCCATCGCCGTCGAGCTTCTGCATGATGAAACCCTCGCCGCCGAACAGCGCCGTGCCGAGCTTCTTCTGGAATGCAATACCGAGCGACACTCCGCGCGCGGCGCACAGGAAGGAGTCCTTCTGGCAGATGAGCGTACCGCCCACATCCTTGAGGTTCACCGGAACGATCTTGCCCGGGTAGGGCGCCGCGAACGCGACCTTGCGCTTCTGGCCGCTCTCGTTGTGGTAGATCGTGGTGAACAGCGACTCGCCGGTGATCAGCCGCTTGCCGGCGCCGAGCAGCTTGCCCATCAGGCCGCTGGTGGCACTGGCGCGCGAGCCGTCGCCGAACACGGTGTCCATCTCGATGCCGTCCTGCATCATCATCATCGCGCCGGCCTCGCCAATCGCCGCTTCGCCGGGGTCGAGCTCAATCTCCACGAACTGCATGTCGTCGCCGAAGATCTCGAAGTCGATTACGTCCATCGCCATGCCGGTGTCTCCAGGAGTGAATTCACGCTATGGTGCTGGGCGGCTGCGGCATTTTCAATCGTGCGGAACCCGGGCCGCGCGGCCACGCAGCCGCGTCACTGGCCGGCGATGCGGATCCGACGGACAATGCGCGCGAATCCGGCACATCGGCCGGCGCACCGGGAAGCAACGCCCATGCACGCAGACGCCTGCATTCCTTCGGACATCGCCGCGCGCCTGGTGGATCCGCGTGCCTACGCCGAATCCGACACGCTGCATCGCGATTTCGCCTGGCTGCGTGCGAACTGCCCGCTGGGCATCGCCGAAGTCGACGGGTTCGAGCCGTTCCGGGTCGTCACCCGGCACGCGGACATCATCGCGATCGGCCGGCAGGGTGCGCAATTCTCCAACGGCGACCGGCCGACCATTCTCACCAACCGCGAAGGCGAGGCGATTGCCCGCGAACTCACCGGCACCCCGCACCTGGTACGCACGCTGGTGCACATGGATCCACCGGAGCATCCGGCCTGCCGCGCCATCACCCAGCCGTGGTTCACGCCCACCAGCATCGCCAGGCTGGAAGACACGGTGCGGCGCATCGCCCGCGAGCACGTGGAGCGCATGGCCGCGCTCGGCGGGCAGTGCGACTTCGTGCGCGACGTGGCGCTGTTCTATCCGCTGCGGGTGATCATGGAGATCCTGGGCGTGCCGCGCGCGGACGAGCCGCGCATGCTGATGCTCACGCAGGAGTTGTTCGGCGGGCAGGATCCGGAGCTGAACCGCTCGCGCAAGGCGGTGGTGGATCTCGCGCTCGTCGCACGCCAGGTCGGCGAGGTGGTGGCGGACTTCAGCGCCTATTTCCGCCGCATCAGCGAGGATCGGCGTGCGCACCCGCGCGAGGACCTGGCCACCGTGCTCGCCAACGCCCGCATCGGCGGCGAACCGCTTTCTGATTTCGAGTCGTGCAGCTACTACATCATCGTCGCCACGGCCGGGCACGACACCACCTCCTCCTCGACTTCGGGCGCGATCTGGGGGCTGGCGGAGAACCCCGGGGAATTCGCCAAGGTGAAGGCGGATCCGGGCCTGATCCCGGGGCTGGTCGACGAGGCGATCCGCTGGATCACGCCGGTGCAGCACTTCATGCGCACCGCGCGCGCCGACTGCGAACTCGGCGGGCGGCGCATCGCCGGCGGCGAATGGATGATGCTGTGCTACCTATCGGGCAACCGCGACGAGGCGGTGTTCGAGGATCCGTTCGCGTTCCGCGTGGATCGGTCGCCGAACCGGCTCATTTCCTTCGGCTACGGTCCGCACGTCTGCCTCGGCCAGCACCTGGCCAGGCTGGAGATGCGCATCCTGTTGGAGGAACTGCTGCCGCGGCTCGGATCGCTGGAACTGGCCGGCATGCCGCGCCGTGTCGAGGCCGCCTTCGTCGGCGGGCCGAAATCGCTTCCCATACGCTACCGGATCACCTGACCACCTTCCCCGGGAGGAGCCGCGCATGGCGGACACGAATCGGAAATACCGGGTCGTCCAATGGGGCACCGGCAATGTCGGCGTCCACGGCCTGAAGCACATTCTCACGCACCCGATGATGGAACTGGTCGGCCTGCGGGTGTACGGCGACGCGAAGGCGGGCCTGGACGCGGGTGCGTTGTGCGGCATGGCGGATACCGGCGTCATCGCCACGACGAACGGCGCCTCGATCCTGGATCTCGATGCGGATTGCGTCGCCTACATGGGTGCCGATTCCCTGATCTCCGACCCCCGCGAGCCGGGTTCCCGAGCCGACACCCTGCTCGGCGACATCTGCGCGCTGTTGTCCGCGGGAAAGAACGTCGTCGCGACATCGATCGTCGGCCTGAGCTTTCCGCCATACTTCGGCGAATCCGTCGTCGGGCGATTGAACGAAGCCTGCGCGCGCGGCGAGACCACGTTTCACTGCACCGGTATCGACCCGGGCTTCATCGGCGACGTCCTGCTGACGTCAATCACCAGCCTTTCGCAGCGCATCACCTCCGTGCGCTACTACGAGCTGCTCACGGCCAGGACCTACAACGACCCGGCCTTCGTCTTCGGCATCGGCTTCGGCAAGCCGGTCGCGGAGTTCGAACGCCAGGGCATGCTGTTCAGCCTGAGCAACTGCTGGGGCCCAACGCTTCACGGCATCGCCGATGCGCTGGGCATCGCGATCGACGGCGTGCGCGAACGCGTAAAGGCCTACGCGGCAGAGCGCGACGTCCGCATCGCAGCCGGCCTGATCCCGAAGGGAACGGTGGGTGCCATCCACTTCGAGCTGGCCGCCGTCCGCGGCGGGCGCGAGGTGATCACCGTCGAGCACGTGTCGCGGGTGGACGACGACGTGGCGCCCCACCTGACAAAGATCGCCGGCTCGGGCGGATACCGTGTGGTTGTCGAGGGTACGCCTTCGATGCGCGTCGAACTGGCATTCGGCGAGGGTGGCCACGCCGATCCCACCTACGAGGCGTGCATGGCGACGGCTGCCAGGGCGGTCAACTCGGTGCCGCAGGTCTGCGCCGCCGCCCCCGGGATACTGATGTACCGCGACATGAAGCCCGTGGCCGGGCGATGGTTGCTGGCCTGATCTCGCGCATCCGCGGGCCGGGCTCGCGGTGCACGCGGACCCGGGCTCACGCAGACAGCCGGGCGCCGGGCGTGAAGCGCGCCGGCAGGCGCGACAGGCCGGTGTTGACGCCCTGGCTGGGGTAGTGCGTGACCTGCGAAAGGTCGACGGTGTAGTCCGGGATCCTGCTCAGGATCTGCCCCAGCATCTCGTAGAACATCACGCGCGCAAACGTGGAACCCGCGCAACGGTGCGCGCCGAGACCGAATGTCGCATGCCGGTTCGGGAAGCGATCGATATCGAGTTCGTCGGGGCGCTCGAACACCGCGGGATCGCGATTGGCGCCGGCCCAGCCGATCCAGACACGCTCGCCGCGCCGCAGATGCTGGCCGCAGACCTCGGTGTCGGCGGTCACGCGGCGCGCGAGGCCGGTCACGGGCGTGAAAAACCTCAGGAACTCCTCAGTCGCGTTCGGGACGAGGCCAGGATCGGCCCGCAGCCGCTCGCGCACCTGCGGGTACGCAGCCAGGTAGCACAGGGCCTGCCCGGTCAGCGAGGTCGTCGTGTCGACGCCGCCGACCAGGAACAGCGACAGGATGGACACGACCTCGTCGTCGCTGATGGGGCGCTCGCCGACCCGCTGGGAGACGATGTAGCTCACCACGTCGTCGCGCGGAGCCTCGCGCCTCGCCCGCGCCGTCAGCAGCAGTTGCTCGTTGAGCCAGACCAGGTCGACGAAGGCCTTGTCGTAGGCCACCGTGCCGGGCGCCTCGGAAACCACCGCGTGCAGCGGATACGCGAACCGCTCCCACTGGTCGACCGGCAGGCCCATCCACTCCACGGTATTGACCGCCGGCACCGGGCTGGCGAAATCCAGCACCAGGTCACACGACCCGCGCTCGATGAACCGGTCGATGAAGTGCGTCACCCAGTGCCGGATACGCGGCTTGCGGCGTTCGATCGCCGCCGGCGACAGGATCGGATTGAGCATGTTGCGATAGACGTGGAACGCCGGCGGATCGAGTTCGATCGGGATCTGCTCGATGCTCGGCATCGAGGGAATCGTCAGCGCGTTGCCCTGCCCGGCGCGCTGCGACGAGAATCGGGCGTCGTCGCGCGCCACGTCGCTGATCGCCTCGTAGCCGGTGGCGACCCAGTACCCGCCGTGGTGCGGCGTCCACGCCATCGGGCAGCGCTCGCGCGCGCGGCGCATGTGCGCGTGCGGATCTTCGGCGAAGGCGGCGGAGTTGTGGTCGAAGTCGACTTCGGATCGCCGGCTGTTCATATCATGCCCCCGCGGCGGACGGGCGCCGGCCCGCCTCGACGTTCAACGCGTAGGCCGGCCCGACCTGGCCGATGATGTCGCGTACCAAGACGGTGCCGCCGCCGCGCGCCGGCGGGATGCCCCCGCCCGGCACGTAGCCGAGATCGACGTTGCCCGCCTTCTGGCGCAGCGCGCCGACCGTGCATTGCGCGCGCGGCCGCCGGGCGAACGGATCGAACCCGTAGGCGCGCATCGCGTTGCCGAAGGTGAGCTGGTCGATCTCCGCGTCGGACATGCCGGCCAGGGTGGGCCAGAGCATCTCCGGCGAGCGCGGCCAGGTCGACTCGGCGTGCGGGTAGTCGTTCTCCCACATCAACGTCTGCATGCCGATCCGGCCGCGCATCGCGATGGCGGTGGGATCGTCGACGATGCACAGGAGGAAATGCTCGCGGAACACGTCGCTCGGCAGCCGGTCCGCGCCGAAATCCTGGTTCGTCCAGCAGCGGTGGCGCTTGTAGATGTAGTCCATCCGGTCCATCGCGTTCGGCACCCACCCGGCGCCGCCCTCGGACAGCGCGATCCTCAGGCGCTTGAACTTGCGGAACACCGGCGAGAACACCAGGTCCACCGCGGTCGAGTACAGCGACACGCCCATCATCGAGATGAACGCGTCCACGGCGGAGTCGAGCGACGGCACGGCGTTGGTCGCATCGGAGATATGCAGGTTCACCACGACCTGGTTCTCCTCGCAGGCGGCAAAGATGGGGTCCCAGTAATCCTGGTGCCAGCTCGGCTACCCGTCCGGCACCGGGTTGGGCAGCAGCGTGATGGAGTTGCAGCCCTTGGCCTTCACGCGCCGGACCTCCTGCGCGGCGAGCGCCGGATCCCACATCGGCACGTAGCAGGAGGCGATGAAGCGCTCCGGCGCGTAGCCGCACCATTCGTCGATGTGCCAGTCGTTGTGGGCGCGGATGACGGCGGCGGCGAGTTGCCTGTCCTTCGCCTTCAGGAACACCTGCCCGGCCACGCCAGGCCAACTCGGGAAGTTGACGCCGGCAAGCTGACCGTTCGCGTCCATGTCCTGGACGCGGGCCGCGACGTCGAAACAGCCCTTGCGCAGTTGCGCGTAGGACGTCGGCTCGAAGCCGTATTCCTCCGGACGGCGGCCCACCACCGCGTTCAGCGCGAGGTTGGGGATGATTCGGTCCTCGAACAGCCATGCCTCGAAGCCATTGTGGCTCACCACCCGCGGCATCCGGCCGGCAAGCGAGGCCGGCGTGTGACGATCGAACATCGTCGGCGGTTCGATGATGTGGTCGTCCACGCTGATCATGATCATGTCGTCGAGGCGCATCGGCTCCTGTCTCCCGAACGCTGGGTACGCTCGCGCGTCGCGGTGTGTGAGGATGAAAGTATAAGGTTTAAAGACATGACGGGACAGACACATCCCGAAGGCGCAGCGCCCAACGAGCGCAACCGGGCGGTTATTGCACTCAAACCCGGAAAAGTACAAACTTTACGACGTGTCGGAATGGTTGCCCGATGGCTGGCATCGAACTGGGATACGATTATCAAGTATAAGGTTTAAGGCTGGCGGCACCGGTCCCAGCCCATGAGGCGATCCATGCCCGAGCCTTCCGAGTCCGCGAAGCCCGCACCCGCCAGCCGCGAGCCCACGCCCGCCGGCGGCTGCGCACGGCTGGTTCCGGGGCACACCGCGAGCCCGTCCCATGCCGGGACCGGAACTTCACGCACTGGTTTCCAGGGCGCCACGGCCGCGCGCGCCGCGTGCCGGCATGAATTGCCGGCGCGCGTCAATCATGCAGCGACGGGCCAGCGCGGCGTCGCCACTGCCGACCGCCTGCGCGATCGCCCGGTAGCACTCGTTGAGCAGGCGCGCGGGCTTGCCGGCCCGCGCGCCGGCGCGCGACCTGCGCGCGGACTGCCCGGTGCCATCGGCCAGGATGCGCAGGAACATCGCCAGGATCGAATTGCCGCACGCTTCGGCAAGCGCTTCCGCGAACCGCGACGTGCAGACGCCGGGCGGCGAGCCGTAGATGGCCTGCACCGCGACCTGCAGGCCCGCCGCGCGCCGCGCGTGGTCCGGGCGGCTCGCGGCGAACCCGGCGGCCGCAATCTCGAGGGCCTCCTGCACCTCGGACGCGTCCTGCTCCGAAAGCCGCGCGTACCGAAGGTAGCGCCGGGCGTCGGCGATGACCCTGTCGGCGTTGGGTTGCGACACCTTCAGACCGCTGCCACGCCCGCGCAACGATACGACCACGCCGTAGTGTTCGAGAGAACGAATCGCCTCGCGCATGACCGGGCGGCTGACTGCGTACTTTTCGAGCAGTTCCTGCTGCGAGCCCAGGTGGCGCCCGACCGGCCAGCCCATCTCGATGATTTCGGCCTGGATACGTTGCGCGAGCACATCCGCGCGCTTGCTGCGGTCCGCGCCGGTGAGAAGCGCCACGTAGTCGCGGCGGGCGCGCTCGATCTCCTCGCGCACCGGCGCACGCCCGCCGGTGGACCCCGTCCATGCCTGCGCCGAAACGCGCATGTGTTCGTCCAGCCACCGGTAGGCATCGGCGAGGTTGCCGCCGATGACGGCCTCCACCTGCGACGAGCGCAGTTCCAGCAGCCGCGGCAGAAGCCACTCGTAGACCGCGCTGGCCTTGTAGGACTCCATGATCGTGAGCTGCGCCAGCGCACCGACGAACACCTCCAGCGCCTCGTTGCCGGCAGCGAAGAGGAGCGCTTCGAGCAGGCTGAAGGCCTGGCCCGGTTGCGCCGCGGTCCCCTGCTGCCGGCCCCGGATCTGGAAGCGGCGAAGATTCGCAACGCCGTCGGGGGTGATGCGCCGGGCTGCGAGCGCCAGCATCAGTTCCTCGAGCACCGCGCGCACGGCCATGACGTCGGCCGGCGTCACGCCGGAGAACTCCAGGTAGTTCCTGATCCCGGCGCTGACGGCCGTCTTGGCAGGCGCCGCCACGTAGTAGCCGCCATTGCGGCCGCGCCGACTCCGCACCAGGCCGAGGTCCTCGGCAAGAGCGATGGCTTCGCGCAGCGCCCAGCGGCCGACGCCATAGCGCAGGCAGAGATCCGCCTCACTCCCCAGCAGTGTTCCGGGCGCCCAGCCGCGTTCGATGATGTCGGACCCGATGCGGGCGGACAGGCGTTCGGCAAGCTTGGGCTTGCGCGCGGCGACGATCGATCCGGATTGCTTTTCGGGCCGGGAGGTCATTCTCATGGGTCCTGGTGCGTCCAGCCGCGCGAGAATAACACGGTGCAACTGCCGGATTTTCGGCGTTCCCAGAACACGGCGCATGGGGCTGCGGCAGGACCGCGCAGCGCTCCAGGACGTCCGAAGGCGGGCGCGCCCGTCATGGGCAAAACGCCACGCCTTGCCGAAGGTCGGGCACGCCTGGCCGGCAAACCGGCGCCGTCGATGCCGGCCCGTTTTGCAAACGTGGTTATCAATCAAATCGCGAGCGCACCGCGCCGCATGAGGGGGACCGAAATATGACCGCACGATTCTCGCCTTGGCTCACCGGCGCGGGCATCCTCGCCGCACTGACGGTGACACCGCTTTCGCACGCGCAGGAAAAACCCGCCGGCGCCGCCAAGGGCGGCCTGGAGGAGATCATCGTCGAGGCCCGCCGGCGCCAGGAGAACATCCAGTCCGTTCCGGTCGCGGTCACCGCGCTCAGCCAGGACGCCCTGGACCAGCGTGGCGGTTTCCAGGCCTCTGACCTCCAGCAGGTCGTCCCCGGCTTCCGCTTCGCGGCGACAATCGGCAACCGCAACGACGTCATCTTCAACATCCGCGGCCAGGACATCGCTTTCGGCGTGCTGTTCCCGGCGGTCGTGCCCTACTTCGCGGACGTGCCGATTACCGGCGGCCCGAACGCGCCGGGCATCACCCATGGGGTGTTCTTCGATCTGGACAACGTACAGGTGCTGCGCGGGCCGCAGGGCACGCTGTTCGGCCGGGTGACCGACGGCGGCAACGTGATGATCAAGCCGCGCCGGCCGGGCGAGTCCCTCGGCGGCTATGGCGAGGTGCAGCTCGGGGACTTCGACATGCGCGGCTTCAAGGGCGCGGTCAATGTTCCAATCAACGAGACGCTCGCCGTGCGCGCGGCGGTGGACATGAAGGCACGCGACGGCTTCACGCTCAATCTCGCCACCGGCAAGCTCCTGGATGACGAGGACTACAAGGCCGGTCGGTTCTCGGTGTTGTGGAAGCCGACCGACCGGTTCGAGAACTACACCGTCGTGAACTACTCGGCCGCCGACACCAACGGCACCGGCGTGGTGCTCACCGACTTCAATCCCGTGGCCGCGGGCCCGGTGCTGGCGACGCCGGCGGCGATCTTCGCCATCGGCCAGTCCGGCTCGCAGGATCCGGCGGTGTTCGGGCCGCTCATCCCCGGCGTCATCGGCGGGCTCATCGGCCAGTTCCAGGCCGCGCTCGCGGCGCAGCAGGCGCGCGGGCCTCGCGTCACGAACTACAGCTCGCTGGCGTTCTACCGTCGCGAGGACAAGTATCTGGTCAACGAGACCACGTTCCGTTTCAGCGAGAACCTGCTTTTCAAGAACATCTTCGGCTACACGAAGATCAAGGAGCGCAGCGGCACGGACTACGACGGCATGAACCTGGCGTGGGTGGATACGCCCCATACGTTCATTCCGTACGTGTGGCAGGACCAGTGGAGCGAGGAGTTCCAGATCCAGGGCAAGGCCTTCGGCGGCAAGCTGGACTGGATCCTCGGCACCTACTTCGACGAGCAGAGCCCCGGCGGGCCGAGCGAGAACTACACGGTCAACATCCTCATACTCCAGCGCAGCAGCGTTCAGGAACTGACGACCAACAGCACCGCGGTGTTCGGCCAGGCCGGTTACGACCTTGCGGATTGGGTCGAGGGCCTGAAATTCAATCTCGGTGTGCGCTACACGATGGACGACGTCGATTCGAACGACGTCACCTACCTGGAACTCATCGGCTTGCCGATTCCGCACGGCGTGTGCGTCAATCACACCAGTCCCGCCGGCTTCGGCACGTCGGTCTGCAAGAACAACCAGGTCAGCTTCGACGCCTTCACCTACACCACCGGATTCGACTACCAGTTGAACCCGGACATGCTGCTCTACGTGAAGGCCAGTCGCGGCTACCGTCCGGGCGGATTCAACAGCAGCGCACTCATCCCGGGCACGGAAGCCTTTCAGCCCGAGTTCGACCAGAGCCAGGAGATTGGCCTGAAGGCGGACTGGAGTTTCGGCGACATGCAGGCGCGCACCAACCTGGCCTGGTTCTATGACGACTACACCGACATCCAGAAGCTCATCGTGCTTCAGGGCCCGAACAATGCACCGGTCTCCATCGTCTCCAACACGGCCAGCGCGACGATCACGGGCATCGAGTTCGAGGGCACGTTGATTCCGACCGACGGCCTGATTGTCGGGCTGAACTACGCCTGGACGGATGCCAGCTTCAACGAGGATGGCAACGAGGCAGCGGCCTGCCCGGCAGATCCGTTCACGCAGTCGGGCGTCGGTTTTTGCACCTTCAACCGGCTGGCGCGCACGCCGGATCACCAGCTCACCTTCGACGTTCACTACACCTTCCCGTTCCTGGGATTCGGCGATCTCACCATCGGCGGCAACTACTACTACCAGACGTCGGTGGCGCTGGTGGACACCAGCTATATTAACCCGCTGTCGGTGGAACCGGCCTATGGGATCCTGAACTTCGACGCGAAGCTGTCGAACCTCGGCGGGTATCCGATCGATCTGTCCTTCTTCATCAACAATGCGACCGACGAGCTGTACCGGATCGGCTCGGACGACCTCTCGCACTTCGGTTCGCTGGGCACGACCTCGGACTTCTACGGTGCGCCGCGCATGTGGGGCTTCGCGCTGAAGTACCGCTTCGGCGAGGAATGATCGACGGGGGACGCATGGCCTGCGGGCCGCGCGCGGTGAACGCCACGCCCGGCGGCAAGCCATGTGGCGCCGAAGCTCCGCACCCCAGGATCCGGGATCACCGCCTTGAACGCCGGCACGCTCAACGCAGCTGGCTGTCCTTGCTGCCGCGCCGGTTGTAGCCCGCGAACTGCGTCTCGGATTGATCGCGTTCCTCCTGGCAGCCGACGCAAAGGCGCACGCCGGCAATCACCTGCCGGCGTGCCTCGGGGATCAGCTCGCCACACTCCTCGCAGTGGCGCAGCGAAGGGCCGGCCGGCAGCCGGCTCTGCGCGCGGCTGATGCCGTCCTTCACGGTCGCGTCGATCTGATCCTGCACGGCGCCGTCGCCGGCCCAGCCCGTTGCCATGTCCGACATCCTTCGCTCGAAACGCGAATGAACCCGCGCAGCCCGGCATAGGACCGTTCGCGGCCGCTCTATCAGTTCGAGACCCCGTCCGCGACGTCGAGTTCCCCTCAGACGCCGTCCGCCACGAACGGATTGGATCGGCGCTCCTCTCCGAACGTGGAGGTGGGGCCGTGCCCCGGCAGGAACTGCACGTCATTGCCCAGCGGCCAGAGGCGGCCGCGGATCGAGGCGATCAGCGCTTCGTGGTCGCCACGCGGAAAATCGGTGCGGCCGATCGAACCCTGGAACAGGACGTCGCCCACCACGGCGAAGCGGCTCGGACGATGGAACAGCACCACGTGGCCGGGGGTGTGGCCCGGGCAGTGGTAGACCTCGATCTCCAGTTGGCCGACGCTGACCGTGTCGCCGTTCTCAAGCCAGCGATCCGGTACGAACGCATCGACCTCGCCGAAGCCGTACATCGCCGCCTGGCCGGGAAGCTGCTCGATCAGGAACAGATCCTCGCGGTGCGGCCCCTCGACCGGCACGCCGTAGCGCTTCGCCAGCGATCCGGCCGCGGACGCGTGGTCCAGGTGACCGTGCGTGAGCAGAATTTTCTCGACCTCCACGCCTTCCTTCCGGACCGCGGCATCGATGCGCTCGATGTCGCCGCCGGGATCGACGATCGCGGCGCGGTTGGTCTGCTCGCAGATGATGATGGAGCAGTTCTGGACGAATGGCGTGACGGGGACGACGAGAACCTTCATGGGCGGGGATCCGGGATGCGTTGCCGGCGATTATAGCCGGGCGATTTCGTTGCCGTCGTTCAGTGGACGCGCTCGACCGTGAAGCCCTGGCTCTCGAGCAGCGCGAGCAGGCCGTCGTCGCCCGGCAGGTGCAGGGCGCCGACGGCGACGAAGGCGTGGCCCTCGGCGAGCCTGGGCGCGACGCGCTGCGCCATGCGGCGGTTGCGCTTGCCGAGCAGTTCCTCCTTCAGGCGCGCGCCGGCGGCGTCGCCTTCCACCTGCAGCCCGTCCGCCAGGCGCACGACGCCGGCGAGATCGCGGGCGACATAGCGATCGATGAGGTGCGTCATCTGCAACTGCAGCGCGTCGTAGTGGCAGACGGTGTCGGCCAGGAGCTGGACCTGATCGTCGAGCGTCATCCTGTCGAGCACGTCGACCTGCTCGGCCATGGTCTCCAGGCCGTACAGCGCCAGGCCGCGCCTGCGCGCCTCCTGAACCAGGCGCAGGTCGAGCGGCATGCCGATCATCTCCGGCGGCAGGTTCAGGGTAATGAACGCGGCCCAGGGCTTGAGCGCGTCCGCGCCGGCGGCGTCGACACCGTACTGGACGAGCAGCGCGGCGGCACGCGCGAACAGCGCCTTGCCGGCCTGCGCCTGCAGGTGCCTGCCGGGCGGCTGGCGCATCCGCGTGGCCATCTCGGCCATGGCGGCGGGCTCGTCGAGCAACGTCTCGACCACCAGCGCCCTGCTCGCGTCGAACGCCCTGCGCACCGGCGGTGCGAGCGTCGTCACCGCCGGCAGGTCGACGTGCACGGTGCCGAACACGTGGCTCGGTGGCATGCCGGGCCGGCTGACGCGGAACAGCAGCCCCTCGCCGAAGCGAATCGATCCCACCGGATCGGCGGCCTTGCCGACCAGCGGGCGGCACTTCAGGCCATCGTCGTCGAACGCCGCCGCGCCGGCCGCCACCAGCGCCAGCCAGATCGCCACCACCACCCCCCACTTATCCACGTGCCTGGCACCGGAAGAATTCCGGGCCGGGCGGGAACTTTGGAAGGTGCCAGGCACGTGGATAAGTCAGGCGACGGTGTCGTCGCGCAAGTCCAGCTCGGGGGCGGTGTCGAAGGCGGCCAGGGTGGCGTGGACGCGCTGCCAGCGTGCGTCTGCCTGCAGTTCCCCCAGGCCGGGCGCGCGACGGCCATGCATGCGCATGAGGCGCACCTGCGATGCCGGCTCGATCACCTCGCCCAGGCCATCGATGACGGCGATTGCGGCCGCGCGATCGTTGCACACAAGCACCATGTCGCAGCCGGCATCGAGTGCCGCGCGCGCCCGCTCCGGCGGACTGCCGGCCACCACCGCGCCGGCCATGCAGATGTCGTCGCTGAAGATCGTGCCGGCGAAGCCGATCTCGGTGCGCAGGATCTCGCGCAGCCAGCGCCGCGAGAATCCGGCCGGGCGATCGTCCAGTGCCGGATAGACCACGTGCGCCGGCATGATCCCGGCCAGATCGCGCGGCGCCAGCCGCATGAAGGGCACCAGGTCCAGCAGGCGGATGTCCTCGATAGGGCGCGGATCCACCGGCAGCTCGTGGTGCGAGTCCGCGCGCACCGAACCGTGGCCGGGAAAATGCTTGCCGACGCCGACCGAGCCGGCGACGCCGATCCCGCGCAGGTGCGCGCGCGCCAGCCTCACGACCGTGTCCGGATCGGCGTGAAACGCGCGATCGTTGACCACCGTGCTCACCCCGGCACGCAGATCCAGCACCGGGGCGAAGCTGAAGTCGACGCCGACGGCGCGCAGCTCGGCGGCCAGGATCCAGCCGCAATCCTCGGCCAGCGCGAGCGCGCGCCGGCGATCGCGATCGTACAGGGCACCGATCGCACTGATCGCCGGCAGCGGCGAGAACCCGGCGCGAAACCGCTGCACGGTGCCACCCTCGTGGTCGACAGCCACGAGCAGCCGCGGCGCGCGCAGGGCGTGGATCCGGGCGATCAGATCCGCGATCTGCGCCGGTTCGGCGTAGTTGCGCGAAAACAGGATCACCCCGCCGACCAGCGGATGCGCCAGCAGCTCGCGCTCCTCGGCGTCGAGCGCCGTGCTGCGCAGGTCGACCATGAGCGGGCCCAGGGACATGGTCAGCGGCGCGGACGTACGTGCAGCACGCCGCGCGGTCGATCACCGATCAGGTTCACCGCCAACGCCACGAATGCCATCGTAAGCCCCGGTCCGAGCACGAATTGCGGCGCCGCCGTCATGCAGGCGGCACCGTCCCGGATCATCGTACCCCAGGAAGCGCCCGGCGACTGCACGCCCCGGGTGCGGGGACGGCCGTCCGCCGGCATCGGATGATCACTGCGTCTTCCCTTGAACCGATGGTCGAACGCGACGTGCGAATCAGCCCGGCGCCGCGGATATGCCGGCACGCCTGTCGCCCGGTACGGTCAGCCAATAGAAGGCGGCCGTGGCGAGCAGGATGACGAATGCGCTGCCGATCAGATAGGGATCGTACGAGCCCGTGCGATCGCGGATCAGCCCGGCCAGCGGCGATGCGAGCGCCGTGGGCCGGATCCCCAGGAAGAACAAGCCCATGACCCGGCCGATCGCCTGCGGCCCGAACTGCTGGGCGGCGATTGCGCCGGCCAGGGGCAGCAGCCCGCCCAGGGACCAGCCCATCACCAGGCAGCACAGCACCAGCCCCTCGAAGTCCGGACGCCAGCTCAGCATGACGAACGGCAGCGCGACGGTGGCTACGCCGACCATTGCAAGCCAGCGATGATTGATGCGGTCCGCGAGTACCCCGTAGGCCAGCTTGCCGATGATTCCGGCGACGGAGAATATCGAGAACAGCACCGCGGCGCGCTTTGGATCGATACCCAGATCGTGGGTGTACGGGGCCAGGTTGAACTGAAACCCGGCGATCGCGAACATCGGCGGCACGAAGCCGAGCAACATGATCCAGAACACCGGGGTCGTCAGAATGCGCCGCGTGGTCCACTCCGTATCCGCCGGCGCGGGGCCCGCGACCACCGTGCGGGCGGCGGCGGGCGGCGGATTGCGCACCACCAGCCAGATGAGCGGTGCTGCCACCAGCAGGCAGAACGCGGCGAGCGCGAAGTGCGCGGTGCGCCAGTCGAAGTGATCGAGCAGCAGGGTTGCCAGCAGCGGCACGATCATGCCGCCGACGTTGCTGCCCACCGCAACGATGCCGATGGCGAAGCCGGGCTTGTTCGCGAACCATTTCGCGGCCAGTACCTGCGCCGCGAGGACCCCGGTGAGCGTGGTTGCGAACGGCAGTACCAGGGCGTAGACCGCAATGATTTGAACGAAGGTGGACGCGTAGCCGATCAGAGTCAATCCGACGGCGAGCAGGACAGGCCCCAGTGACACGATCGCGCGGATCGAGCCGCGGTCGAACGCGCGGCCCACGAAGGGCGCCAGCACTCCGCTCACCAGTTGCTGCAGCATCATCGCGGTCATGACGGTCGCGCGCGTGACGTCAAACTCCTCCATCCACGGCTTTGCCCAGAAGGTGAAGGTCGAAAACACGACCCCCAGCGTCAGTGCCTGGAACACCAGGCAGATTCCGAGAATGTTCCAGCCGTAGAACCAGGGCATGACGATGTGCATGAGGGGTCGCAGCAAGCCGGTTTGAATGCGGGGAATGTCGCCGACGGGACGCGCCATTATGCACGGATGCATCGGCAGTGGCCGGGCGGTGTCGATACGATGCGATTCCGCGGTGCCGCGATGAGGCAGGCGGCGACCCCGACGGCGCGGCACCGCACCTGGCCTTCCAGGCTCATTGCGTTCGGCCGCCGCGCCGATCGAGCGCGAGCGGACCCGCGGACTTGTTCAGTGGCGCGTGCGCACGTCGAGCGCGTCGCGCAATCGATCGCCGAGCAGGTTCACCGCCAACACCACGATGGCCATCGCCAGCGCCGGTCCGAGCACGAAATGCGGCGCCACCAGCATGTAGGCGCTGCCATCGCGGATCATCGTCCCCCAGGAAGCCGCCGGCGGCTGCACGCCCAGGCCCAGGAACGACAGCCCCGCTTCGCCGACAATCGCCCCGGCGAACCCGAACGTGGCCTCCACCACCAGCGGCGCGGCGACCAACGGCAGCACGTGACGCAGCACGATGTGATGCGTGCGCGTTCCCAGGGCAATCGCGGCGAGGACGTGCTCGCGGCTGCGCACCACGCGCGTCTGCGCGCGCGCCAGGCGCGCGAAGCCGACCCAGCCCACCGCGGTCAGCGCGACGACCGCATTGCCCGCGCCGGGCCCGAGTGCACCGGCGAGCGCAATCGCCAGCAGCAGCCCCGGAAACGCCTGGAATACCTCCATCACCCGCACGCAGGCCAGATCGACCGCCCCGCCCGCCCAGCCGGCGAGCAGGCCGATCGCGGTTCCGATCGTGCCGGCGACCAGCACCACCGCGACCGCCACCGCGAGCGACACGCGCGCGCCGCCGACCAGCCGCGCGTAGATGTCGCGGCCCAGATCGTCGGCACCGAGCCACAGGCCCTGCCCCGGCGCGGCCAGGATACGGGCGAGATCGATGCGATCCGGATCCGGCACGAGCGCCGGCCCGACAAGCGCCGCCAGCGCCCACAGCGCGAGCACGGCGGCGGCATTGCGAGCCACCGGCGTCACCGGCTGTGCCTCGCGCGCGGATCGACCGCGCCGCAGGCAAGATCGGTGAGCGCGTTCACCGCGACGTACGCTGCGCCGACCGCCAGCACGCAGGCCTGCACCACCGGGTAGTCGCGGCGATGGATCGACTCGACCAGCAGCCCGCCCAGGCCGGGCCAGGAGAACAGCGTCTCGGTGATCACGGCCCCCGCGAGCAGGGCGCCGATCTGCAGGCCGAGCACGGTGACGATCGGTACCGCGGCGACTCGCAGCGCATGGCGCAGCAGCACCGCGCGTTCGGTAAGGCCCTTGGCGCGCGCGGTACGGATGCAGTCCTCGTCGAGGCTTTCGAGCATGGCCGTGCGCACCATGCGCGTGAGCCCGGACGCCAGCGCCAGACCGAGCGTCAGCGCCGGCAGGGCGAGGCCGGCCAACCCCGCGGCGCCGCTCACCGGCAGCCATTGCAGGCGGATCGCGAACAGCAGGATGAGGACCGGCCCGAGCAGGAAGACCGGCAGCGCGGAGCCGAGCACGGCGAAGCCGATCGCCAGCCGGTCCCAGCGCGTGCCGCGGCGGACCGCGGCGAAGATGCCCAGAGGCAGCGCAATTACGGCCGCGATCGCGATCGCGGCCGCCGCCAGCGCCGCGGTCGCCGGCAGGCGCGCGGCGAGCAGATCCGTCACCGGCGTGCGGGTGTGGAGCGAATCGCCGAAATCCAGGCGTGCGCTGCGGGCGAGATAGCCGGCCCATTGCTCGGCCAGCGGCCGGTCCAGGCCGAGCGCCGAGCG
Source organism: Gammaproteobacteria bacterium (assembly GCA_050183625.1). GTDB lineage: Bacteria > Pseudomonadota > Gammaproteobacteria > JADZEE01 > JADZEE01 > JBFXBD01. Next base: position 65,972 of record JBFXBD010000018.1, on the reverse strand, counting down.
CAGCGCCTCACGCTCGGCCGGGCGCGCCGACTCGCCGAGCATCACCTCCACCGGATCGCCGGGCACGGCATGCAGCAGCAGGAAGACGATCGAGGCCACGCCCGCCACCGTGGCCAGGGCGCTGGCCAAACGCACGAGAATGAGCCGGATCATGCGTGCCGATTATGCCCGCGGCGCGGCCTCATGATTAAATGCATCGGCTTCGGAGAACGGCATGAATCGATTTCAATTCCGCGAGGATGAGCCCGAAGAGCCGGCGGCGGCGCGCTGGTCCCGCACCGCCGTGCGCATGACCGGCATCGTGCTGCTCGCGGTGGGCCTGCTGGTCGCGCTGATGACGGTGGCCGAGGCCTGGGGGCTGTACGGCGATCCGGCGCGCATCGAACGCCTGGCGCGCGCCATCGAGAAGGGCTCGAACCTGGACGCCGCCCTCGCCTCGCGCCATGCCGCCGATGCGGACGCCGCGCCCCGCGGGCCGATCGCCGATGACCTCTCCGCCGGGCAGGACCCGGCGCCGGCCCTGGAACCGCCGGACGCGCACGAGCCGCAGGTACGGTTGTCGTATTTCGCGGCATGGATCGTCGCGATCCTGCTGCTGTTGCTCATCGGCCGGCTCGGGATCGCCTTCATCCGCGCCGGCTGCGAGCTGGCGCTGTACGACCTGCGCCTGAAGCAGATCCAGGCGCGCGAGGCGGCCGCGGGCAAATAGCCGCCAGCGCGGCAGCCGCGGAGCGTCCGGCCGGCACGCCGCCACGGGTCCACGCGCCCGGGGATGGGTTCGTCGGCAAACCGGCTCCGACCGGACCTGCCGCGAACGCCCTCAGCGCGTACCGGACTGCGGCTCGGAACCGTCGCCGGATGGTGCCGGCGGAGCGGATTGCAGCACGCGCCAGCGCTCGCGCCGCGACATCTGCCGCCACTGCTCGCGCAGCCGGGCCTGTTCGTCCGGCGCCAGGCTGCGGTACCACTCCCGGCGCGCTTCGCGCGATTGCGGCATCTGCTGCGCCCGCACGGCACCGCGCAGGCGTTCGTTCATGTCCCCGCTCCAGGCACCGTTTTCCACGCCCAGCCGCTCGCGCAGCAGTTCGGCGCGCCGTTGCGGCGGCGCGGCGCGCAGTTCTTCCTGCAGTGCGCCGCGTTCGGCCGGGCTCATCCGGCGCAGCCGCTCCTGCACCTGCGGATGCTGGCTGAGCCAGCGCTGGCGCAACTCGCGGCGCTGCCCGTCAGGCAGGGTCTTGTACCACTGGAAGCGCTTGCGCAGTTCCTGCTGCCGTTGCGGCGGAAGCTGCCGGAAGCGCTCGAAGCGTTCGCGCACCGCGGCCTGCGCCTGCGGCGACATCCCGCGCCATTGGCGCAGGTTGGATTGCGCGGCATCGCGCCCGGCGGCATCCATCCGCTGCCAGCGCTCGGCGCCGCGTGCCAGTCGCTCCTGGCGCTCGGGCGGCAGCGTCGGCCATTGCGACTGCATCCCGGAGAGCAGCGCACGCTGCGCATCGCTCAGGTTTTCCCAGGCGACACCTGCCGCGCCCGCGGCGGACGCGAACAGCACCCACAGCGCAGCGGCGAGCAGCGCGCGGCTAGCGGTCAACGGCCGGTACCACATCGTCGATCTCTCCGGAGAATTGCGGATCGGCGAACATCGCCGGATCCTCCACCTGGGCGCCGGGCCCGGACCATTCGCCCAGGAATTCGAGCAGTTCCGCGGATGGCGGCGCCGTGCCCGGCACCGGCGAGTCGTGCACGGCGCGTACGGACCGCGGCGGCTCCTGCGCACGTACCGGCGCCTGCACCGCGGTCGCGAGCAGCGCACACAGGGCACAGGCAGCCGGGCGATGCATGCGGGCGCGGCACCGGCCTCAGCCGGGGGAAGGCTGCCGATCCAGCCATTGCACGAAATCCAGATCGCGATACAGGTCCAGGTCGTCCGTGCTGCCGAGCAGTTCGAGGTCGTCGACGCTGGACGGCGCGACCGCCGGCGGCGTGCCACCCACCGCGATCAGTACCGCCGCGGCGGTGGCGAACACCGCCGCCGGCGCCATCCACCCCGCACGTGCCGCGGGCACCGCCGCGGCAAGCGCCGCGCGCCGCGCCTGCGCCAGTGCGGTTCGATCGGCCGCGGGCATGTGCTCCACCCCGGTGTCGAGCGCGGCGCGCACCGCCGCGACCAGCCTGTCCTGCGATGCGTCGGTCATGTCCAGTGCTCGCCCAGTTGCGCGCGCAGCGCGTTCACAGCGCGGAAGTAATGCGTCTTCACGCTGCCCTCGGTGCATCCCATGGCACGGGCGGTATCCTTCACGTCCAGGCCTTCCCAGGCGCGCAGCAGGAACGCCTGCTGCTGGCGCAGCGGCAGCCGGCGCAGCGCCCGTTCGATTGCGCCGAGCGCCTGCTCGCCGCCGAGCGCACCGTCCGGGCCGGGGCGCTCGTCGGCGATCGATTCGGTCCAGTCCGGCGCATCGTCATCCTCGCCCTTGCGACCGAGCCAGACCCGCAGCCGGTTGCGTACCACGCGGCGGCGATGCCAGTCGTTGATCCGGCTCTGGAGCACGCGGTGGAACAACGGGCCCCACTCGCCCGGCGGCCTGGTGCCGTAGGAGCGCACCAGCGTCATCATCGCCTCCTGGACGATATCGAGCGCGTCGTCGCGGCTGCCGGTGGCGAACTGCGCCATGCGCAGGGCGCGGCGCTCCACCCCCGCCAGGAACCGATCGAGATCGTCACCGCCGTCCAGACTCGCGCTCCTTGGTGCCGCGCCCCGGCCGCGCGGGCGGGCGCCATCGCTTCAAGACGATACACGCGTGCGCTCCGCCGGGCGCGACGACCTCGCCTGCGGAGGAACAACGCACTCCCCTGTGATCCGGTTGACGGCGGGATCCGGGCCGACACGATACCCGTCAGCGCCGGCGCGCGAAATGCTTCGCGCGCCGTCCAGGATGAGGATCGCCCGCCTCAGCGCCCCTCGGCGTTCACCTGCCGCACCAGATCCAGTGCGCGGCCCAGGGTATCGAGCCGGTCGCGGTCGGTGCGGCCGTCGGGCAGCAGCATCAGTATGCCGACGCCGGCGTCGCGGTAGGCGCGGATCCGCGCCCGCACCATGTCGTCGGTGCCGATGAGGGCCGTGCGCGTGACCATCTCGTCCGGTACCCGGCGGGTCGCCTCCTCGCGCTTGCCGGCCAGCCAGAGATCGCGGATCTCCTGTACCGCGTCCGCGTAGCCGATGTGGCGGTAGGCGTTGTGGTAGAAGTTCTTCGTCGGCGTGCCCATGGCGCTGACCTGGAACGCGATCGCGCCCTTCTTCGCGGCGATGGCCTGTTCGACGTCATCGGTGAACTGCACCGCGCCGCCGACGCACAACGTGATATCGGCCAGGCTGCGCCCGGCCCGCCCGGCCCCGCGCCGCATCGCGCTCGTGTAGAAATCCGCGCCTTCGGGCGTAAACGAGGTGCCGACCCAGCCATCGGCCAGTTCGCCGGTGAGTTCCAGGGACTTCTCGCCCAGTGCGGCCACGTAGATGGGGATGTGCGGGTGGCTGGCCGTGAGCTTGAGCGCCTTGCCCTCCCCGCCCGGCCTGGGCAGTTCGAACACCTCGCCCCGATAGCGGATCTTCTCGCCCGAGCAGGCCATGCGGATGATTTCGATCGTTTCGCGCAGCCGCCGCAGCGGCCGCGCGAACGGCTGCCCGTGCAGCCCCTCGACCACCTGCGGCCCGCTCACGCCCAGGCCGAGGATGAATCGATCGTTCGACAGCCGCGCCAGGCTCATTGCGGTCATCGCCGTCATCACAGGCGAACGGGCGCTGATCTGCATGATCCCCGATCCGAGCAGCACCCGCTTCGTGCGCGCCGCGAGGTAGGCGAGCGGCGTGACCGCATCCTCGCCCCAGGCCTCGGCCGACCAGATCGAATCGATGCCGAGGCGCTCGGCCTCGACCATGAAGTCCGCCACTTCCTCGAAGGGCTGGACCCGGCCGGTGAGCGTGCCGGGAATGACGATGCCTGTCTTCATGTCGCTCTCTCGAATGTGCAATGCTGATTTTGATCGCCAAGGGTCTTCTGCGCCGGCCCGAGCGGTCTTGTGCAACCTCCTGACCCATCCGCTCACGGCCACTGGTGGCGGGGTTTCGCCTGCTTGGTGCGGCTCTCCGAGTCTGCGGTCGCCGGATGCGTCCCGTTTTGCGCTGCCCGGTGGCTTCGATCCGGCTCGGGAACCACGGGTATCTTGCCTCCTGCAATATACCCGTGGCCCCCGACCCTGCCGCGATGGCGCGGCGATTCCGTGCCAACCTGATCGTAACGGGAACCGTCGTTCAAGCCTCGAGCGAAGTCTCGCCGCTTTGAACTTCTCTGTCTCAGGGCCGAGGACCGGGTGGGTCGGTCGGCGGCCTGCGATCGCAAGCGGGCCATGGATGGCATAGCGCAGCGATCGCGGCAGCGGAGCGGGTCATGGATGACCCGCGTAGCGGTAGCCGACCGACCCACCCGGTTCTCGGCCCGAACCGAAGGCACAAACAAGTGCCAAACGTGACACCGTGGGCGACCTTTGATCGGTCCGCGGCGCGTTAATCATGTACGTGGACCTCCACCCCTTCCGACACCCGGTCGAACAGCTCGATCACCTGCGCGTTGCGCATGCGGATGCAGCCGCGCGAGCCGGGCACGCCCATCGGGACGTCATCCGGCGCGCCGTGGATGTAGATGTAGCGGGCCTTGCTGTCGACGTTGCCGCCCTGGTTGCGGCCCGGTTCGCAACCGGCCAGCCAGAGGATACGGGTGAGGATCCAGTCACGTCCCGGATGGCGGGCACGCAGATCGGGCGAGTAGATCTCGCCGGTGGGCCGGCGCGCGACGAACACGGTACCGGGCGCGCAGCCGGCGCCGATCTTCTCGGCGACGACGTGCGCGCCGCGCGGCGTGCACTCGCTGCCCTCGATCTCCCCCGGGCCGTTGCGCGCCGTGGAAACGGCGCAATCCATGAGCACGCTGCCGGCGCGGGTCAGCGTCAGGCGCTGGCGGGAAAGATCGATGTCGATGCGCAGTTCGTCGTTCATGGGGGCTGGCGGCTCACGCGGGCCAGATCATCGTAGTTCCCGTCGACGCCCGGATGGTAGCCCTCGATGTCGGCCCGGCGTGCGAGCACGTAGTCCTCGAACCACAGCGGCACGTACGGCAGGTCGGCCGCGATCCGCTCCTGCAGGGCGCGGTACGGGGCGATGCGGCGGTCGGGATCCGGCTCGCGCTCGGCGGCCTCGATCAGCCCGTCGACCGCCGGGCTGGCGTAGCGCCCGCGGTTGGAACCGGCCGGCGGCACCGAAGCCGAGTGGAATGCGTAGCGGAAGGCGTCCGGCAATTTCAATCCCACCCAGGACAGGCTGAACATCTGGAACCGGCCCGCCTTGATGTCGCCGTAGAAAGTGCCCCAGTCGTGGCTGCGGATGGCGACCTCGATGCCGGCTTCGGCGAGCTGGCGCTGGATGACGGTGGCGATCCGCAACCGGAACGGATCATTGGAGATCGACCAGTCGAGCCGCGGGGGATGCGGCGGGCCGAAGCCGGCGGCGCGCAGCAGCGCACGGGCCCGGGCTGGATCGTACGGGCTGCCGCGCAGGGCTGGATGCCCGGCCCAGTGCTCGGGCGGCAGCAGCGCACCGGCGGGCCGGGCCGCGCCGGCGAACAGGTGGCGGACGATCGCCTCGCGATCGATCGCCAGCGCGATCGCCTGCCGTACCGCCGGCTGTCCCGCGACCGGGTCGTCCATGCGGAATCCCAGGTAGGCGAAGGTCGAGCCGGGCCGGCGCTCCACCGCGATGCCGCGTTGCGACCCGAGCCAGGCGAGCAGCTCCGGGGCGATGTCGCCCTGGGCGAGATCCAGCTCGCCGCGCACGAGCTTGAGCGCGCGCACCGTCGGATCCTTCACCGCGAGCACCTCGATGCGGGCGCCATCTACGACTCGGCGCAGGCGCAGGCGCTCCGGTTCCGGCCAGCGCTCCAGGGCGAGCGGCCCGCTGCCGATCGGCACCGTCGCGGCGCGCGAACCGGCGCCGGCAAGCCGCGCGGGCAGGATGCCGACGGTGAGCAGGCCCGGAAACAGCGGATCCGGCGCATGCAGCGTGAAGTCGACCGTGTCGGCATCGACGGCACGCACCCCGGCCAGGTTGGCGAACGCGGCGCGCAGCGGCGACACCAGCGCCGGATCGAGCAGGGATCGATAGGTCGCCTCGACATCGGCCGCGGTCAGCGGCGAGCCGTCGTGGAACGGCGCGCGATCCGAACGCAACGTGAAGCGGTAATGCGTCGGCGCCAGCTCGCGCCAGTCGGCGAGCGCGGGCCGGGGCCGGAAGGCCGCGTCGAAATCCACCAGGCGCGCGAACAGGAGCCGATCGATGCGATCCGAGGCCGCGTCCGTGGCCAGGCGCGGATCGAGGATGACCGGGGCGTTTGCGATGCCCAGGCGGATGGTCGCATCCGGAGGCTGCCCGCAGGCGGCGAGCAGCAGCGCGAGCAGGGCCGGAAGGATCGCGCGCACGTGCGCCCCGGGTCGTCAGCGGGTGATGCGGTCCAGGTGCGCCGGATCGTCCAGGCGCGCGAGCAGATCCGCATCCGCGATCGGACGGATCCGCGCCGGTGGCACCAGCAGCGTCACGCCGGCGTGCAGCGCATGTACGTGCTCGGGCAGATCGGCGAGCGTGATGCGCAGCGATGTCGACCGCAGCAGCGCGTGCGGTGCGGCGTAGTAGGCGATCAGCTCGTGATCCGGGGGGTATGCCTCTAGCAGGTAGCGGACGAAGCGGAACAGGCGCCCAGGTGCGCCCGGGCGCAGGCTGTGCAGGCGTGTCTCCAGGTTGCCGACCTGCCAGATCAGCGTCGGCACGTCCGGCATCAGCGGGCGCCGGCGCAGCAGCAGGTCGGTGGCTTCGTAAATCAACAGGCCGGAAACGCTCGGGTCGAGCATCTGCGCCGCGAACAGGCAGTCCAGCGACGACACCGCCGGCAGCACCTGCACGCGCAGGTCGAGCAGGCGCGCCATGTCGGCGATCAGGAATGGGGCGTACGCGAATACGATTGGATGGCCGAACATCGCGAACGCCACCGGCGGGTGATCCAGCGCCGCCTCCACGACGCGCGCGGCCATGTGCCGGTACGCGCCCACGCGCCCGCGGCCGGGCGCATAGCTCTCGTCGTACAGGGCCGTGGCGCGCCGGCAGCGCGCGGCGAGGTAGGCGCGCGTGGCGATGCCCGTGTCGACGTACAGCACCTCGTTGCATTCGGCCAGGATCGCGTCGGTCTCCAGGGTGAGGTGATCCACGCCCTGCACGCCCAGGCCGGCGATGTGGATGTCGATGCCGGCACCGATCATGCGGACGGAGCCTCGCCGGCGATCGCGTCGATCAGATCGAGCAGGCGCGCGTGGCGCTGCCCGGCCGGCGCTGCGCGCACCGCGGCCGCTGCGGCGCGCGCGGCATCGCTGTCGACGCGGTGATCCCACGGCGATGCGGCGGGAGCAACCTCGGGCGCCAGGCGCGGGTCGTGCTGGCCGATCCGGGCGCTGTAATGCAGTTCGGCGCCGCCGTCCGGCCGCGCCGTGGCATGCGGCACGAGCTCGACCCAGAACGACACCGGCGTCGCGCCGTCCGGTCGCTCCGGCAGCGGCTCGCCCGGCCCCGGCGCGGCCAGCAGCGACACGGCATGCGACAGCCTCACGTGCCCGTCCGCGGACGGTGCCGGGCTGGGCACCACCTGCAACACCAGCAGCACCGGCGCCAGCGCCTGGGAGTCCCCGGCGGTGCCTGGCACCGGAATTTTTCCGGTGCCAGGCACGTGGATAAGTTGGAGGGGATCGTCGCCGCGGCGCAGGGCTTCGCGCTCCTCGGCGGTGAGGTCGAACCCGGCGCAGGCGCGGTCGAAGTCGGCCGCGGCCTTCGCACGCAGCCCGCGGTCGAGCGCGGTGCGTTCCAGGAAACGCACGACGCCGTCGCGGCTCATGTTCCCGGGCGCGCCGCCGCCAGGTCCTGGCGCACCCAGCGCGCGGCGAGCACGTAGTGCACGCCGGACCACAGCGCCACCGTCGCGAAGGTGAAGGTCATCGCGTAGCGCAGGGAGTATTCGCCGTACTCGGGCTTGAGTGCATCGCTCAGCATGCCGGTGAAGACCGGCCCCAGCCCCATGCCGAACACGTGGAAGAAGAAGAACAGCAGCGCCGAGGACACCGCGCGCATGCGCAGCCCGACCAGGCTGTGCGTGAGCGCGATCGTGGGTGCCAGGTACATGGCGAAGGTGACGGCGGGGATGAAGTTCAGATAGAGGATGAGGCCGGTGTCCGGCAGCATGTAGACCGCAACCGCGAACGGCAGCGACAGGAAGGTGGCGATCGCCGGCACCCACAGGTACCAGCGCGGATCGCGCGCACCGAGCCGGTCGCCCAGGTAGCCGCCGAGAAACGTGCCGACGGCGCCGAACACGCCCGCGGACAGCGCGAGCCAGAAGCCGATCGTGCGCGAGTCCAGGTCGTGCACGCGGGCGAGGAACGGCGCGGTGAAATCGATCACGCCATAGCTGACGAAGGCGTGCAGCGTGCCGGCGGCGCACATGTGGCGGAAGGTGCGCTGCCGCAGCAGGATGCGCGCGACGTCGCGCAGCCGGGGTACCGGCTCGCCGCCGGCGACCCGGTGCTCGGCGAAGCCGCGCGGCGGCTCCGCCACCGTCAGGCGCACCAGCAACGCATACAGCACGCCGGGCAGGCCGACGACGACGAACGCAGTGCGCCAGCCGAATTCGTACGCGAGGAAGCCGCCGAGCCAGAAGCCGATGAGCGCGCCGAAGTTGATGCCGAGGTTGTAGATCGACAGCGCCGTCGCGCGCACGCGCGGGCTGAAGATGTCGGAGATCATGGCGTGCGCCGGCGGGCTGCAACCGGCTTCGCCGATGCCGACGCCGATACGCGCCCCGAGCAGTTGCAGGTAGTTCTGCGCCAGGCTCGAAAGTGCCGTCGCGCCGCTCCAGATCGCCAGCGCCAGCGCCACCATGCTGCGCCGCCCGCCGCGATCGGCCATCCGCCCGGCGAGGATGCCGCCGGTGGTGTAGACCATCGCGAAGGTGAACCCGGTGAGCAGCCCGAGCTGGGTGTCGGAGAGCTGCATCTCGCGCCGGATCGGCTCCTGCAGGATGACCAGGATGCGCCGATCGAGGAAGTTGAACGTGTATACGCCCATGAGCACGAACAGGACGTACCAGCGGTAGGCGGGATTGTTGTAGGCGCCGTCGTACGCGCTGGATGCAGGCTCGTCGACCGCGACGGCTTCGTCTCTGGCTCCCATGCGCCCGCATGATAATCGATTGCGCGCGCCGCCCGCCGCCGTACTGGACCGCGACGCGGCCGACTGACTATGCTGGCAGCCGCGGTGCGCCCGGCGCGCCCGCGAACGCAACCGGGGGTGCGCCATGTTCTACCGCGTCGTCAACCTGCTCAAGGGCTTCCTGGGTCTGTTCATCGGCGACCTGGAGCGTCGCAATCCGGAGGCACTGCTGGCCCTGGAGCAGGAGAACCTGCGCAAGCAGATCGCGAATTTCAACCAGGGCCTGGCGACCCACGCCGGCATGTGCGAGCGGCTGATGGGGCAGGTGCGCAAGCTCGAAGCGGACGAAAAGGACATGCGAGCGAAGACGGCCGCGCACCTGCGCGCCGGCAATCGCGAGGCGGCCGGCCAGTACGCCCTGCGATTGCAGACCGTCGCCCGCGAGCTGGAGGAGAACCGCCGCCAGCTCGAGCAGGCCGAAACCACCTACCAGAACCTGGTCAAGGCGCGCGATGTCGCGGTCACGAGCGCGCGGGCGAAAATCGAAGGCCTCAAGGGCGCGATCAACGATCTGCGCATGAACCAGGCGATGGCCGAGATGCAGGAAATGGCCGCCGGCATGGTCGGCCAGATCGGCGGCTCCGGAGACACCCTCAATCGCCTGCACGAGATGGTCGAGGAGGAGCGCACCAAGGCCGCGGGCCGGGCGCGCATCGCTGCCGACTCCGTGGACATGGGCGAGGTGAAGCTCAAGGAGGCCGAGCTCAACGCACTGGCCGACCAGGCACTGGCCGAGTTCGCCGCGCGCGAGGGCATCGCCCTGGAAGGCACCGCCGCGCCGGCACCGGCGCAGCGCACGATGGGCGCCGCCGCGCAGGGTGAGAGCGAAGGGAACTGAACATGCCGGCACCGGCGAACGCGCCGGCCTGGGCCCGGGAGCTGGCCGGCGCCTACGAGAGCGGCGCGCACGGGCAGTTCGTCCTGTTCGGCAACGTCCAGGATCGGCTCGCCGTCGGCGGCCGCCTGGTCAACCTCACCGCCTACCTCGAGGACGAGCTGCTCGCCGGCTTCGACATCGTCGCCTGCTACGACCTCGGCAACGGCTTGGTCGTGCGTCGCGGAGGCGCGCACCTGGAGAAGTGGCGCGGCTCGCAGGGCCTGCCCGCGCTGCCGCGCGAACCGCTCGCGGCGATCGGCATGCTGACCCAGTTCCTGCGCTACCTCGCGAACCTGCGCGCCCTCGGGCGCGACGGCACGCAGAGTGTGGCGGTCATCGTCCGCGGCGCCGAGCACGTGCTCCCGGCGGATGGCTCCGGGTTCGAACACGGCAGCCTGACCAGCCTGGTACGCGACTGGTCCGGCGAGCCGCCGTTCCAGGATCTCGCCTTCGTCAGCCTGCTGATCGCCGACAACCTCAACGACCTGGAACCCCAGCTCGCGTACAACGCGCGCGTCGCCCGCGTGCGCATACCGCTGCCCGAGGCACCCGGGCTGCATGCCGCGCTCGACTGCCTGCGGGCAAGTCACGGTGCCGCGTTCGCGCCGCAGGCAGACATCGCCGCCATGGCCGCCACGCTCGCGGGCGTGACCGTCGCGGCGCTGGAGAGCCTGGTGAAGTCGCGTTCGCACGCGGCCCGTCCACTCACCGTGGCCGACGAAGTCGAGATCCGCAAGTCGCTCGTCGAACGCGACGCCGGCGGGCTGGTGGAGTTCATCCAGCCCACCCGCACGCTCGACGACTACCAGGGCCAGGCGGCCCTGAAGGCGTGGCTGCGCCAGGACATCGCCCTGTGGCGCGGCGGCGATACCCGGGCGCTGCCGATGGGCTACCTGTTCTGCGGCCCGGTGGGCACGGGCAAGACCTTCCTGGTCGAGTGCCTGGCCGGCGAGGCCGGCGTGCCGGTGGTGAAGCTGAAGAACTTCCGCGACCGCTGGGTCGGCTCCAGCGAAGGCAACCTGGAGAAGATCTTCCGCCTGGTGCGGGCCCTGGGAAGGTCGATGGTGTTCATCGACGAGGCGGACCAGACACTCGGGCGCCGCGACGCCGGCAGCGGCGACAGCGGCCTGTCCGGCCGCCTGTATTCGATGATCGCCCAGGAAATGGCCAACGGTGCCAATCGCGGGCGGGTGATGTGGATCCTGGCGTCCTCGCGCCCGGATCTGATCGAGGTGGACCTCAAGCGGCCGGGGCGCGTGGACGTGAAGGTACCGCTGCTGCCCACGGCGACCGCCGCCGAGAGCGCGGGGCTGATCGGTGCCCTCGCCCGCCGCTACGACCTGGCGATCGACGCCGCGGCGTTCGACACCCTGACGCCGCGGCTGCCGACCCTGCTGACGCCGGGTGCCGCCGAGGCGCTCGTGGTCAAGGCCTACCGGCTGGCGCGCACGCAGTCCATCGACGGTGCGGCAGCGCTGGCGCAGTGCCTGGACGGCTACCAGAACCCGGTCCCGGCCGACGTACTGGAGTTCCAGATGCGGATCGCGGTGCGCGAGGCAACTGATCTGTCGTTCGTCCCGCCGGCCCTGCGCCACTTCGCGCAGGGCACGTGAGCGCGCCGATGCATCCGTGCGATCCGCCGCCGCCAGCGCATGGCCGCTGAACGTTCGTACGTCGCGGCGGCGTTCAACGCCCGGCCGCTGGGCATGCCGGTGCCGCCGAACTGGTTCGCGCTCGCCGCGATCGCCTTGCTCGGCACGTTCGTCAATCCCGGGTTCTGGTTGATCGGCGCCGGCCTGGAGGGGCTTTACCTCTGGGCGCTGGCGCGCAACCCGCGCTTTCGGGCGGTGATCGACGCGCAGGGCCTGGAGGCGTCGCCCTGGCATACGCGCTACGCGGCGCTCGCCGATCGGCTCGATGCCGGCGCGCGCAGGAGCCAGACGCAGGTGGAGGCCGAGGTCGCGGAGATCGGAGCGCTGCTGGCGCGCTCGGGGGCGATAGACGCCCAGCTCGCCGGCGTGCGGCAGATGGCCTGGCTGCACCTGCGGCTGCTGGCGGCGCGCAGTGCGATCGTCGAAGTCCTCGACCGCGGCGTGAACGACCGGCGCGAGATTGAGGCCCAGGAGCAGCGTATCGAAGCGCGCCTGGCGGCCGGGAACGTGGATCCCGAACTGGAGCACAGCCTGAAGCAGCAGCGCGCGCTCATCGGCGACCGCCGCAAGGCGCACGAGGATGCCGAGCGGCGTCGCGAGCTGGTCGACGCAGAGTTGGAGCGGCTGCGCCAGCAGATCGCGCTGGTGCGCGAGCAGGCGCTGCTGGCGACCGACGAATCCTCGATGGCGCGTTCATTGGACGTGATCAGCACCTCGCTCGGCGAAGCCAACCGCTGGCTCCGGGATCAGCGCGGGCTGTTCGCGGATCTCGACCCCCTGGGCGAGGAGCCGCCGCCGCAGGAGATCTTCAACCGGCCGGGTCCGTCCGGGATCCGTGCCAGGAAGCAGGAGGGACACACCGAATGACGACCATCACTCCCCGGCAGCGCAATGCCGGCTCCACCACCGGCAATCTCGTCGCCCTGTTGCTGTTCGTCGGCCTGATCCTGCTCGGCGCATGGCTGGTCTGGAAACGCGATCAGGCGCCACAGCCCGACCCGGCCGTCGTGACCGCGCCGGCATCCGCCCCAGCGGCGGCCCGCCCGGCCGCGGATCCGGACGCGCCGGTGCCGGCCGAGCCGATCGACGGCACGCCCACGCTCGAAGCCGCCGCGCCGTATGAACCGCGCGAGGGCGTGGTCGAAATCGATCTGAGCGAGTACGCCGGCTACGGCGGGCTCATCGTCGCCAACGGCGGCCTGGAGCCGAACCCGGACTCGGTGTTCGCGCGTGAACACGGCTTCAAGGTCAAGCTCACGATGAGCGAGAGCGAGACCTGGTCCCGGCTCAACAACGGCCGCCTCGGCGCCATTGCCACCACCGCGGACACGCTCGCGGTGCTCGGACGGCAGTTCGAGGCCATCGTGCCCGCGCAGATTGGCTATTCGCGCGGCGCCGACATGGTCGTCGTCGACGCCGGCATCGGGTCGATCAACCAGCTCGCCGGCCGCACGCTCGCCGCGTCGCAGTTCAACGAAAGCGAATTCTTCATCCGCTACCTGGCCAGCGAGGCCGGGCTGCCGGTGAAGGTGCTGCGCGATCTGGACTCCAGGCCAGCCGCGGGTGAGCTCGGGCTGGTGTTCTACGAGGACGCATTCGTGGCCTGCGACGCCTACGCGCACGAACTCCAGCGCCCGGCGCCGCGCCTGAACGGCTGCGTGGGCTGGTCGCCGCGCACCGACGAGGTCGTCGCCGCGTCGCAGGGGCGCGCCAAGACGCTGGTCTCCAATCGCAACCTGCTGGTCGTCGCGGACATCCTGGCCGTCAACAAGGGATTCGCGACCGCGCACCCGGAGATCGTCGCCGGCCTCGTGCACGGCCTGCTGGAGGGCAACCGCCTGCTGCGCGATCAGCCCGAAGCGCACCTGGTCACCGTGGCCCGCGCCTTCGGCTGGGACGAGGCCAAGGCCCGTGGCGAGCTCGCCAAGGTCCACCTGGCGAACCTGCCCGAGAACCAGGCGTTCTTCTCCGGCACGATCGACTCGGCCGGCTCCTTCGGCGGCATCTTCCAGTCCTCGGTGCTGGCCTATGGGGCGATTATCAGGAATCCCGCGGACCCGGCCCGCTTCGTCGATACGCGCTGGCTCGAGGCGATCGCGAAGAAGGGCCTGTACAAGGACCAGAAGATCGCCATCGCCCCGATCCGCAGTTCGACGCAGGTTGCGATCGAGGGCGATGCGCTGCTCAGCAAGGATGTCCGCTTCTTCTTCGAGCCGAACTCCTCCGCGCTCGACCGCGCCGCCCGGGAGAATGAGGAGTACCTGGATACGATCAAGCGCTTCCTGCAGGTCAGCCCGGGATCCATGGTGCTGCTGCGCGGCCACGTCGACAACGCCCGGGTGGAGGAATTCAGGCAGCAGGGCGGCGAGGCGCTGGTGAAGTCCATGGCGCTGAAGGCGATGGAGCTCTCGCGCCAGCGCGCGCAGTCCGTGTCGCGGGCGCTGCTGGAGCGCTTCCCGGCGCTGGAGAAAACGCGCATCGAGGCCGTGGGCCGGGGCTGGGAGGAACCGGCGAGCGACAAGAGCGAACTCAACCGCCGAGTCGAGGTGCAGTGGTTCACGCTCGAATGAGCCGGCACGGCGGGCCGGCTCAGCGCGGCTCGAACAGGGCGATGGACTCCACGTGCGCGGTGTGCGGGAACATGTCCATCACGCCGGCGGCGACCAGGCGCAGGCCGCGCTCGTTGACCAGGATGCCGGCGTCGCGCGCCAGCGTCGCGGGGTTGCAGGAGACATAGACCAGCCGCCCCACGCCCGCGAGATCCGCCTCGCGCAGCAGCGCCTCGGCGCCGCTGCGCGGCGGGTCCAGGAGCCATTTGCCGGCGCCGGCGGTGCGCAGCGCCCGCGGCATGCCGCCCAGGTCCCCGGCCGTGAATTCGGCATTGCCGATGCCATTGCGCACGGCATTCGCGCGCGCGCGTTCGACCAGCCGCGCTTCCCCCTCCACGCCGATCACGCGCCCGGCGCGGCGCGCCAGCGGCAGCGAGAAGTTGCCGACGCCGCAGAACAGATCCAGCACCGTGTCCGTCGTCCGCGGGGCGAGCAGATCGACGACGCGGTCGACCATGGCGCGGTTGATCTCGAAGTTGATCTGGGTGAAATCCAGCGGACCGAACTCGATTTCAACCCCGTGCGCGGGCAGCGCATAGCGCAGCGGACGCGGCGCGGCGCTACCGAAGGCGTGCACCGAATCGTTGCCCCCCGGCTGCAGGTACAGATCCACGCCGTGCGCGCGCGCGAAGCTGGCCAGCAATGCCTCGTCGCCCGCGCTCAGCGGCAGCAGGTGGCGCAGGACCAGGGCGATTGCCTCGTCGGTGGCGGTGACCTCGACCTGGGGCACGCGCGTGCGGATGCTGAGCGCCGTGACGAGTTCGCGCAGCGGCCGGATCAGGGCGCCGAGCGCGGGGGGCAGGATGTCGCACGATTCGAGCGCAGCGACATAGGGCGTGGAACGCTCGCGAAATCCCACCACCACTCCACCCTTGCCCGGCACGTACCTGGCCGAGAGGCGCGCGCGCCGGCGGTAGCCGCGGGTCGCCGAGGTCAACGGCTCGAGCACGCGCTCCGGGGCGGCCTTGCCGATGTGCGCCAGGTGCTCCAGCAGCACCGACTGCTTGTGCGCTATCTGCGCCGCGGGCGCCAGGTGTTGCAGGCTGCAGCCGCCGCAGACGCCGAAATGCGGGCACGGCGGATCGACCCGATCCGGCGACGGCGTGATCACCGTTTCCACGCGCGCCTCGTCGAAACGGCCGCGGCGCCGGGTATGGCGGATCGCCACCCGCTCGCCCGGCAGCGCGAAGTCGATGAAGGTGATCTTGCCGTCGATCTGGGCGATGCCGCGGCCCTCGTGCGAGAGCGAGGCGACCTCGGTTTCGAGCGCGGGCTGGTCTGCGGCCTGGCGATCCTCGCGCGCGCGGCGCCGGCTCATGGCCGCCATGCGGCCAGGAACTCCTTGAACAGGCCGCGATCCTCGGCGGCGAGGTAATCGCGCAGGCGAGCGCACTCGCCGGCCAGGGCCGTGTCGGACAACCGGCCCCGCATCAGCTCGTAGCGCAGCCAGATGAGATAGGTGTTCAGGACGTCGGTCTCGCAGTAGGCGCGGATGTCGGCCAGGCGGCCGTCCAGCCAGGCCTGCCACACGTCCCCGCCCTGCATCCCGATCTTGCCCGGGAAGCCGAGCAGCGTGGCGATCTCGTGCAGCGGCGCGGCGGCGCGGGCCTGGTAGGCGGACAGCACGTCCATGAGATCCGTGTGGCGGGCGTGAAAGCGGTTCAGGTAGTTGTTCCAGCGAAAGCCCGTGTCGTCCTCGCCGCTCTCCCAGTAGCGGGCTGCGTTCACCCCGTGGTACAGCGCACGATAGTGCAGCACGGGCAGATCGAAGCCGCCGCCGTTCCAGCTCACCAGGGTGGGCGTGTAGCGTTCGATGCCGTCGAAGAAGCGCTGCAGCAGTTCCTTCTCGCCGGAATCGACTTCCCCCAGCGACCAGACGTTGAGCCGGTCGTCGGTGCGCAGCACGGCCGCAATCGCGACCACGCGATGCAGGTGGTGACGCAGGAACTCGGTGCGCCCCTCGGTCTCCTGCTTGCGGTAGCTGGCCATCACCTTGGCGACGCCGGCCTCGTCGAGGCCGTCGATGTCGTACATCCGCCGGCCGGTGTCGGTGTCAGGCACCGTCTCGATGTCGAAAACCAGTACGTTCATGTTCTGCTCGGATTCGGGTTCGGTTTCATCGTCGGCTTGCCCGGCTGGATTGCTTCTCTGCAGCGGCAATGACCACGGGCACAATCACTGCTTCTGACGCCAGTTGCCGCTGGCGTCGACGAACCACCAGCCCGAGGGCGCGTTCGCGACCCAGCGCCGGTCGAAACTCTCGCGGATCCGCCGTTCCCACTCCGGGTGGCCGTTCGCATTGGCCACTTCCGCGTACAGTGCGTTGCGGTCGCGGTTCTCGTCGCTGACGAGCTGGTTGACTCCGGCGCGTTCGCGGATCGGGACGTCCTTCGCGTCGCGCACCGCGATGAGGCCGTTGTCCGAAAGCCCCACCGCGCCGCTGGCGTAGTAGGGGCGCAGCTTCTCGTGGCGCGCCGCCATGGCATTCTTCAAGGACTCGATCGCCGCGGTGGCGATGTTGATGTCGGGTTCCTGGGCGTGGGCGGCCGGCACGGCGATTGACGCCAACCGCTGGCCCGCGTCCGCGGCGTGCCGGCCGAGCGCGAGCAGCAGTTCGCGCCCGATTTGCGCCGGCCCGGTGCCGGGATCGAGCATGGCGCCATCGCCGGCGGACGGCACGGCGGGCGCAGGCGCGGGCGGCGGCGTATCGCCCCGGGGCGTCGGCTGCGCCGCGGGCGCGGCGCCGGCACCGATGCCGTAGATTTCCTTGACCAGCCTGTCGGCGGCACTTTCCGCGGCGGCGGCCGGAAAGTACACGTTCACCGTCACGCAGGCTCCCGCCAGGGCGAGCAGCCCCGCGGCCAGCACTGTCCGCAGTTTCATCGTCGTTGCCTCGCGGCGCCGGATCCGGGCCCCGGCGGAGTTCGTCATTCGATCACCGGCTTGGTCTCGGACATGGTCCGGATGCCTTCCAGCAGCGTCTTCCAGGCCACGCGCCGGCCGGTGCCCTTGATCTCGATCCACGGCGGCACGATCCCGCCGCGGGTGAGGATGTAGAAGCCGTCGTCGGTGTCTTCCACCCCGCCGAGCTCGCACCAGCCATTGTACAGGCGGCAGCGCAGGCCGAGGCGATCGTAGGAGTACGAGTCGAAGAACCGCAGCAGCCCCTGCGAAGTCGCGCCGCGGGTGCCGGTGCCGATCGCGCCCAGCTCATCCACGGCCCGGCGGCTGATCCGGTGGCGCGATTCGTCGTCCGGCGGAGTGGCCAGCTCGGCCTCGAAATACACCGGCTTCCAGGCCGCCAGCTCCAGCTTGTGGACGTGCCCGCTCAGGCGGCCGTCGATGCGACCGAAGGAAAACGTGCCGGTGAGCGTGGCCAGATCCAGGTCGTTCACGTCGATATCCGCGAACAGGCGCGGCACCGGGTCGAACAGGCCGGTCGCGCGCAGCCCGCGCACCTTGATGGAACCGTCGAAGACCTGCACGTCGAGATCGCCGTCCACCCGCACGGTGCCGTGGCGGTAGGTCAGGCCGCGCACGCTGCCGGCGAGTTCGCCCTGCATCAGCGGCCAGCCGAGCGCCTGGGTCAGCTCCGTCATCGATACCGGGGTCAGGCCGCCATTCACGCGCAAGGTCGGTCGCGGTTCGGTGCCGGAATGCTCGACGATCACCGATTCGATGCGGATGGCGCCGCCCATGAACGGCACGTCGCTGGCTTCGACCGACCGCATCCGCCCGGCCTGCGACTCGAACAGCACCCGGCCGGCGCCGGCGTGCAGCCGGTACAGGCCGGCCTCGCGCCAGCGCAGCTCCGAAAACACCGGAGCTTCTTCGGCGGAATAGACCAGTGCACCGTCCAGGCCGGCGACGTGGAAGCGGCCGCGATTGTCGTAGGCGTGCACGTCGTCGAAGCGCAGCGCGAAGCGGTCCACGCGCGTGCCCCGCGTCGCGATCTGGCCGGCCAGGGTGCCGGCCAGATCCAGGTCGTCGAACCGCGTGCCCAGCAGCAGGGGCTTCATGTAGGTCTCGTAGAACGGCGCAAGCGTGGTATCGGCGAGCGTCAGCGCGACGCGGTCCAGGCGCATCGCGGTGCCGATCATGCCGGCGGCGTCCAGGCGCAGATCGGCGACGCCGGGGTGATGCAGCCGGCCATCCAAGGCCAGGCGCTGGGTATCCGCGGCCCAGGTGCCGCTGGCGCCGAAATTCAGCGGCTGCGACGGCGCCTCCAGCGTGAATCCCGGACGCGTGCCGCGCAGCGTGAAGCCGGGCTCGATGTAGGCGATGCCGGCAGCCAGCACTCCCTCGACCGCGAAGGCGAGCGTTCCGGCCGTCATCGACACACGCCCGCCGAGTTCGCCGGTCACGGCTTCGGCCGTGGTCGGCCCCGCGAAGGACAGCTCGCGGGCGGCGATGCGCAGATCAATCGACTGCGGCCAGTCGTACGACGCGCGCAGGTCGACTTCGCCGGAAAACCCGGAGTAGGCCGCCGCCGGCGGCAGGTATGCGGCGAGGGTCCCGATCCAGGCGGCCGGCACGCGGCGCGCCTGCAGGCTCGCCCGCGGGCTGTCGCCGGCCAGCGCCGCGGTCGCCGAGAGCCGGGCGGTGCCGACCGCCAGATCGTCGAGCGTGAATTCGTAGACGCCCCGCGCCGGGGCATAGCGCCAGCCGAACCGTCCCGAGCCGGTTCCGAACTGGCGATCGGTGAACGTCAGCGCACCGGCTTCACAATCCAGCGCCTCGGCCGTCCACGCCGCCTGCCGGCATTCCAGGCGCACCGCCTCCAGGCCCGCGCGTTTGCGCACCGCGACCTCGCGCGCGGCCACCGCGATCGTCGCTTCGTCGCCGTGCCATCGGGCATGCGCGACGAGGTCCCGCGCCGCGCCTGCCGCCGTCTCGATCCGGCCGATGCTGAGCACGAACGTTCCGTCGGCATGCGCACCAGGGGCCGCCGCGCACGCCGCGATAAGCGCGAGCGCGGCGCGCGCGTCAGGACGGAAAGACGTTCGTCGACAGGTAGCGATCGCCGCGATCGCAGACGATGGTGACGATGACCGCATCGCGGACCTCAAGCGAGAGTGCGAGCGCCGCCGCCACCGCGCCACCGGATGAAATGCCGGCGAAGATTCCCTCCTGGGCGCCGAGCCGGCGGGCGGTGTCCTCGGATTCCTCCTGGCTGACGTCGATGATCCGATCGATGCGGCTGCGGTCGAAGATCTTCGGCAGGTAGGCCTCGGGCCAGCGCCGGATCCCGGGTACGCAGGCGCCGTCGCGCGGCTGAACCCCGATCACCTGGATTGCCGGGTTGACCTCCTTGAGGTAGCGGGACACGCCCATGATCGTGCCGGTGGTGCCCATCGAGGCGACGAAATGCGTCACCCGGCCGCCGGTGTCGCGCCAGATCTCCGGGCCGGTGCCCTCGTAGTGGGCGAGCGGATTGTCCGGGTTGGAGAACTGATCCAGCACCTTGCCCCGGCCCTCGGACTGCATGCGGCGGGCCAGATCGATCGCCGCCTCCATGCTGCCCTGCCTCGGCGTGAGGATGATCTCGGCGCCGAAGGTCTTCATCACCGCGCGCCGCTCGGCGCTCATGTGCTCGGGCATGATGAGCACCATGCGGTAGCCGCGGATCGCCGCCGCCATCGCCAGGGCGATGCCGGTATTGCCGCTGGTGGCCTCGATCAGCGTGTCCCCCGGGCGGATTTCCCCGCGTTCCTCGGCGCGACGGATCATGCTGATGGCCGGCCGGTCCTTCACCGAACCGGCCGGGTTGTTGCCTTCCAGCTTGGCCAGCACCGCGTTGGTGGTGGCGCCCGGCAGACGCTGCAGGCGCACCAGCGGGGTATTGCCGACGAAGGTTTCGATCGTGGGAAATTCGCGGGATTTCAGCTCCATCCGGGCATTCTAGCGCGGCCGCCCGGCGCCGCCATACACGCCGGCGCGGGCGCCCGGAAGATGGCAGGCACGGACCTGTTGCCCGCTGCCGATTGTGATGTACATTGGAAATGGGTGAAACGGACGCGCGGAGGGTGACATGAAAAGGGCTTTCGTCTTACTTGCGGCAATGACCATCGCGGCCACCGGTGCCATGGCCGACGAGGTCACGATCAGGATCGGGCAGGGCTCGATCGACCCGGCACAGGCGACGATCCAGGCAGGCGATACGGTCGTATTCGAGAACACCGTCGATGCACCCGGCGGGCAGACGGTGCTGCTGGACGACGGCTCGGGCCAGAGCCCGACGCTGCAGAAGGACGATGTCTGGGTACGTGCCTTCGACGATGCGGGCAGCTACCCGTATCACCTGAAGGAGAACCCCGAGGTCAAGGGTAGTATCACGGTGCAGTAACGGCGAGCGGTGCGCCGGAACTCCGGCGCACCGCCCGCGTCGACGAGGATTGCGGATGTTCGTAGCGATGAACCGTTTCAGGATTGCCAGGGGCCGCGAACAGGAGTTCGTCGAGATCTGGCGTAATCGCGACAGCCACCTGGAGGGCGTGCCGGGCTTCAAGTCCTTCCAGCTCCTGCGCGGGCCGGCCACCGAGGAGCACACGCTGTTCGCCTCGCATTCGATCTGGGAATCCCGGCAGGCGTTCGAGGACTGGACCCGTTCCGAGGCGTTCCGCAAGGCGCACGCCAACGCGGGCGCGGCCAAGGGCGTGTACCTCGGGCCGCCGCAGCTCGAATTGTTCGAAGCCGCGCTCTGAAGCGGACGCGGCTGTTCAGCCGCCGGCAAGATCGCGCGAGAGGATGAAGGCGTCCTCTCGGCCTTCGCGCGCGGGATAGTAGCCGCGCCGCGTACCCACGCGCGAGAACCCCGTACTTTCGTAGAGGTTGATCGCGACCCGGTTGGAGGGCCGCACCTCCAGGAAAACCACCGTGGCGTGGTGATCGCGCGCGACCTGCATCATGTGCGCGAGCAGCGCGCGCCCCAGCCCGCAACCCTGTGCCGAGGGCCGCACGCACAGGTTCAGCACGTGCGCCTCGCCCACCGCCACGCTCATGATCCCGTAGCCGCTGACGCGCTTGCCGAGCTCGGCGACCCAGCAGCAGTAGCCCACGCGCAGGCAGTCGCCGAAGATGCCCTCGGACCAGGGAAATTCGTACGCCTGGCGCTCGATCACCGCGACTTCCGCCAGATCCCCGGTGCGCATGGGCCGCAGCAGCGGAGCCGTGGACTTGACGACCGCGCTCACTTCACCTCCGCATACACGCGCGTGGCGGCGAGCAGATCCTCGTACGCCTTGCGTTTCTCGGCCGGAGAGCGCAACAGGTACGCCGGATGGTAGACGACCACCACCGGAATCCCTGTTTCGCCATAGCTGAAGCGCCTGCCGCGCATCTTGCCGATCGGGGTATCGGTCCCGAGCAGATTCTGCGCGGCGATCCGCCCGACCGCAAGGATGATCTTCGGCCGGACGAGAGCGATTTGGCGTTTCAGCCAGGGCTGGCAGGCTGCCGCCTCCTGCGGGCGGGGATCGCGGTTGCCGGGCGGACGGCACTTGAGGATGTTGGCGATGAACACCTCCCCGCGCGCCAGGCCGATGCCGGCGAGCATGGCGTTCAAGAGCTGGCCGGCGCGGCCGACGAAGGGCTCGCCCTGGCGATCCTCGTCGGCGCCGGGCGCCTCGCCGATCACCATCCAGTCCGCGCGTTCGTTGCCGACGCCGAATACCGTCTGCGTGCAGCCGGCGCGCAGTTCGCAGCGCCGGCATTCCCTCACGCCGGCGCGAAGCGCGGCCCAGTCCATTGCGGCGGGATCAACTTCCCCGCCCGCCGTGGCCGGGTCGGTCACGGCCGGGACTGCCGCGGCCGGCAGGGCGCCGGAAACAGCCGGCTGCGCTTGCGGCACCGGCTCATCGCCGGCCACGCCGGGTTCGGGCGCGCGCGAGCGGCGCACCCACACGTCCACGCCCATCGCGTCGAGGTAGGCACGCCGCCGCGCGTCGTCCACGGCCGGTCAGATCGGTGCGCCGATCTGCGGATGCTCGCGCTCCAGCGGCGCCAGCATCTTGTTCAGCGCGGCGATGTACGACTTCGCCGAAGCCTGGACGATATCGGTATCGGAGCCGTGGCCGTTGACGATCCGGCCGTCGCGTTGCAGACGCACGGTCACCTCGCCCTGCGCGTCGCTGCCGGCGGTGATCGAATTGACCGAGTACAGCAGCAGTTCGCAACCGCTGCGCACGTATTCCTCGATGGCGCGGAACGCCGCGTCCACCGGACCGCTTCCGGGGGCCTCGACGGTCTGTTCCTGGCCCGCGATGGAGAGCGTGACCCGCGCCACCGGCATCTCGCCGGTCTCCGAACTCACCTTGAGAGACACGAACCGGATGTGCTCGTCGTCGGCCTCGACCTCGGCGTCGCCGACCAGGGCTTGGAGGTCCTCGTCGAATATCTCGTGCTTGCGATCGGCGAGATCCTTGAAGCGCATGAACGCGGCGTTGAGATCCTCCTCGCGGCCGAACTCGATGCCGAGTTCCTTCAACCGCATGCGGAACGCGTTGCGGCCCGAATGCTTGCCGAGCACCATCTTGTTGGCGTGCCAGCCCACGTCCTGGGCGCGCATGATCTCGTAGGTCTCGCGGTGCTTGAGGACACCGTCCTGGTGGATGCCCGCCTCGTGCGCGAAGGCATTGGCGCCGACGATCGCCTTGTTCGGCTGCACCGGAAAGCCGGTGACCCCGGCCACCAGCCGCGAGCAGTTGAGGATCTCGCGCGTGTCGATGCGCGTGTCGCAGCTGAAGACGTCGCGGCGCGTGCGCACGGCCATGACGATCTCCTCCAGCGCGGCGTTGCCGGCGCGTTCGCCCAGGCCGTTGATCGTGCACTCCACCTGGCGCGCACCGCCGAGCACCGCGGCGAGCGAGTTCGCGACCGCCAGGCCGAGATCGTTGTGGCAATGCGCGGAGAAAATCGCCTTGTCGGCATTCGGGACGCGATTGATGAGCCCGGAGAACAACTCGGTGATCTTGTGCGGCAACGAGTAGCCGACGGTGTCCGGCACGTTCACGGTGCGCGCGCCGGCCTCGATCACGGCCTCGAAAACGCGGCAGAGAAAATCAGGATCGCTGCGGATCGCATCCTCGGCCGAGAACTCGACGTCGTCGGTGTACTGGCGCGCGCGCTTGACGGCGCGCACCGCATCCTCGAGCACCTGCTCGGGGGTCATGCGCAGCTTGCGCTCCATGTGGATCGGCGAGGTGGCGATGAAGGTGTGGATCCGGCCGCGGCGGGCATGGCGGATCGCCTCCCCGGCGCGGTCGATATCCTCGGCGCGGGTGCGCGCCAGGCCGGCGATGGTGCTGTCGTGCACCGCCTCGGCCACCGCCTTCACGGCTTCGAAATCGCCGGGGCTGGAATTGGGAAAACCCGCTTCGATGACATCCACCTTCAGGCGCTCGAGCGCCTTGGCGATGCGGATTTTCTCGTCGCGCGTCATGGACGCGCCGGGGCTCTGCTCTCCGTCGCGGAGCGTGGTATCGAAGATGATCAATTGGTCGGTCATGTCGCTGCCTCTGCTACGGGCGCGGGAGCGGACCGCTCTCCGGAGCCCGTTACACGTTCGCTGATTTCGATTTTGCGTTTGCCCTCGCCAGGGATGTGCGCGTGTTCTGCCCGGTCAGGGCAGCAGCAGCTCGGAAGGCAGGCGCAGCGAGGGCAGGCCGCAGCGGGCGCTGCGGGCGATCGAACCGGCGATGTGGGCGGTGTTGATCATGACTGCGATCTGCTGATGCCGGAAATATACCGGGGCAACCTGCAAAAGACAACGCCGGCCGCTCACGGCTGCGGGGTCTCGGACGGCGGCAGGTGTCCGCGGCGGCCGGAACGGCGCCGGCGCCGTTCGAGCACGGTCAGCACCGGGCCGGAGAACGCATAGGCGACGAAGCCGGCGAACAGCACCAGCGGCGGGTCCACCGAGACGAACGCGAAGCCGAGCACGACCAGCAGCACGGCCACGAAAGGAACCCGGCCGCGGAGATCCAACTGCTTGAACGAGTGGAAGCGGATGTTACTCACCATCAGCAGCGCCACGGCGATGCTCAACAGGCACGCGACCAGGGCCAGCGGCCGGTCCGGCGTCACACCGTAATCGGTGCAGACCCACACGGTCCCGGCGATGACGGACGCCGCGGCGGGGCTGGGCAGGCCCT
This sequence comes from Gammaproteobacteria bacterium, assembly GCA_050183625.1. Taxonomy (GTDB): domain Bacteria; phylum Pseudomonadota; class Gammaproteobacteria; order JADZEE01; family JADZEE01; genus JBFXBD01. Next base: position 41,337 of record JBFXBD010000018.1, on the reverse strand, counting down.
GGAACCAGCGCTTGTCGGCACTGGCGACCTGCGTGTTGAAGCGCGCCAGCCGCAACGCCGCCCCGGCGGTGTAGACGAATGCCGCCAGCCACCCCAGCTTGCCGAGCGACTGCAGCGCCCATTGGTACGCGACCAGCGCCGGGGCGAGGCCGAAGGCGACCATGTCCGAGAGGCTGTCGTACTCGGCGCCGAACGCACTCTGGGTATTGGTCATGCGCGCGATTCGGCCGTCGACGCCGTCCAGGACCATGGCGACGAAGACCGCGACCGCCGCCGCTTCGAAGCGGTCGTTCATCGCGGCGACGATGGCGTAGAAGCCGGCGAACAGCGCGGCGGTGGTGAACAGGTTCGGCAGCAGGTAGATGCCGCGGCCGCGGGGGCGGCCTTGCTCCGGGATCGGTGGCTCCTGCATGTCTTCCATCAGCCGGATGCTCGCGCCGGCCAGTATAGCGCCGGCACGACGCCGGAACCGCGAACCGGAACGGGGGCGGAAATACCTCGTGCGCTGCCGAAGATCAATCCGCCCCCGATTCGTGGGAACCGACGCAGGGCGCCGTAGCCCGCGCGCGATGGATCAGTTCCTGGAGCGGTCGACGAGCTTGCGGGCCTTGATCCAGGGCATCATGTCGCGCAGGCGGCCGCCGACCTGCTCGATCGGGTGCTGCGCCGACAGGCGCCGCTGTGCCTGCATCACCGGCAGCCCCGCGCGGTTTTCGAGCATCCACTCGCGCGCGAACTGGCCGGTCTGGATCTCGCGCAGGATCTCCTTCATCGCCTTTTTCGTCTCGTCGGTGACGATGCGCGGCCCGCGCGTGAAATCGCCGTACTCGGCGGTGTTGGAGATCGAGTAGCGCATGTTGGTGATGCCGCCCTCGTAGATGAGATCGACAATCAGCTTGACCTCGTGCAGGCACTCGAAATAAGCCATCTCGGGGGCGTAACCGGCCTCGACCAGGGTCTCGAACCCGGCCTGGATCAGGGCCGAGATGCCGCCGCACAGCACGCTCTGCTCGCCGAACAGGTCGGTCTCGCATTCCTCGCGGAAGCTGGTCTCGATGACCCCCGCGCGCGCCGCGCCGATGGCGCTGGCGTACGACAGCGCCAGTTCCTTGGCCTGGCCCGAGGCATCCTGTGCGATCGCAATCAGCGCCGGGACGCCGCCGCCCTCGGTATACGTCGAGCGCACCAGGTGGCCGGGCCCCTTGGGCGCAATCATGATGACGTCGAGATCCGTGCGCGGCGTGATCTGGCCGAAGTGGATGTTGAAGCCGTGCGCGAACGCGAGCGTGCCGCCCTGCTTGATGTTCGGCGCGACCTCCTGCCGGTACAGGTCGCCCTGGTGCTCGTCCGGCGCCAGGATCATCACCAGGTCCGCGCCCTTGACGGCCTCGCCCACTGGCTTGGCGGCCAGTCCTGCGTTCTGCGCCTTGGCGGCGGATGCCGAGTCCGGCCGTAGGCCGACCACGACGTTCACGCCCGAATCCTTCAGGTTCAGCGCGTGCGCGTGACCCTGCGACCCGTAGCCGATGATTGCCACGTTCTTCTTGCGGATGCGCGAAAGGTCGGCGTCCTTGTCGTAGTAGATGTTCAGCGCCATGGTCGTATGCTCCGATCTTCAGTGGGACCGCCGCCCGCCGCGCCGCGCGCGGGACGGCGCGCGGCCCGTTAGAGTTGCAGTGACTTGCGGCCGCGCGAGATGCCGGAAACCCCGGTGCGCACGACCTCGATGATGTTGCGCCGGTCGATCGCCTCGACGAAGGCGTTGAGCTTCTCGCCGGTGCCGGTGAGCTCGATGATGAAGGTCGCGTCGGTGACGTCGATGATGCGGCCGCGGAAGATGTCCGTCAGGCGCTTGAGCTCCTCGCGCGCCTCCGCCGGCGCCCGCACCTTGCACAGCATGAGCTCGCGCTCGATGTGCGGGCTCTCGTTCAGGTCGATCAGCTTGATTACGTCGATCAGCTTGTTGAGCTGCTTGGTGATCTGCTCGATGATCGCCTCCGATCCGCGCGTGACGACGGTCATGCGCGAAACACTCGGGTCTTCGGTCGGGGCGACGGTCAGGGACTCGATGTTGAAGGCGCGCGCGGAGAACAGCCCGGCGATGCGGCACAGCGCACCCGCCTCGTTTTCGACCAGGATCGAGATGATGTGTCTCACGGCGGGTTGCTCAGGCGAGCTCGCGCTGGGGCTTGAGGTACATCTCGTGCTGGCCCTTGCCGGTCTCGATCATCGGATAGACGTTCTCGGTCTGGTCGGTGATGAAGTCGATGAACACCAGGCGGTTCTTCAGTGCCAGCGCCTCGTCCAGCGCACCGCGCACGTCGGCACTCTTGTCGATGCGCATGCCGACGTGGCCGAAGGCCTCGGCGAGCTTGACGAAGTCCGGCAGTGCGTCCATGTAGGAGTGCGAATAGCGCCGGTCGTAGAAGAACTCCTGCCACTGGCGCACCATGCCCATGTAGCGGTTGTTCAGGTTCACGACCTTGATCGGCAGGTCGTACTGCAGTGCGGTGGACAGTTCCTGGATGCACATCACCAGGCTGGCCTCGCCGGTCACGCAGCAGACCGTCTCGCCGGGAAAGCCCAGCTGCACGCCGATTGCCGACGGCAGGCCGAAGCCCATCGTGCCCAGCCCGCCGGAGTTGATCCAGCGCCGGGGCTTGTCGAACTTGTAGTACTGCGCCGCCCACATCTGGTGCTGGCCGACGTCGGAGGTGATGAAGGCGTCGCCGCGGGTGGCCTCGTAGAGCTGCTCGATCACGTATTGCGGCTTGATCACTTCCCCGCCGCGCGCGTACTGAAGGCAGTCAATCGCGGCCCACGTGCGGATCTGCTTCCACCACGGGTCCGTCTCGCGATCCACCTTGCGCAATTCGATGCCCTTCAATGCCTCGATGAGCTGGCGCAGGACCGCGCCCGCCGAGCCGACGATCGGCACGTGCACGGGCACGTTCTTGGAGATCGAGGAAGGATCCACGTCGACGTGGACGATCTTCGCCTGCGGGCAGAACTGGGCGAGATCGCCGGTGACGCGATCGTCGAAGCGCGCTCCGATCGCGACCAGCACGTCGCAATGGTGCATCGCCATGTTCGCCTCGTAGGTACCGTGCATGCCGAGCATGCCGACGAACTGCGGATCGGTCGCCGGGTAGGCGCCCAGGCCCATCAGGGTGTTGGTGATCGGGTAGCCGAGCAGGCGGGCGAATTCGGTGAGTTCGGCGCTGGCGTTGTCCAGCACCACGCCTCCGCCGGTGTAGATCATCGGCCTGCGGGCCTCGGCGATGATCTGCGCGGCCTTCCTGATCTGCCCGGGATGGCCGCGGGTGACCGGCTTGTAGCTGCGCATTTCCACCGATTCCGGATAGTGGTACTCGGCGACGTCGGCGGTGATGTCCTTGGGGATGTCCACCAGCACCGGGCCGGGGCGGCCGGTGCTGGCGACGTAGAACGCCTTCTTGATGGTCTCGGCCAGATCGGCCACGTCCTCGACCAGGAAGTTGTGCTTCACGCACGGCCGGGTGATGCCGATCGCGTCGACTTCCTGGAAGGCGTCGTTGCCGATGAGGTTCTTTGGCACCTGGCCCGAGAACACCACCAGCGGGATGGAATCCATGTACGCGGTGGCGATGCCGGTGACCGCGTTGGTGACGCCGGGGCCGGAAGTGACCAGCACCACTCCGGGCTTGCCCGTGGCCCGGGCGTAGCCGTCGGCCGCGTGGGTCGCGCCCTGCTCGTGGCGCGCCAGGATGTGCTTGACCGCGGTCTGCTTGAACAGGGCGTCGTAGATATGCAGGACCGCACCGCCGGGGTAGCCGAAAATGAACTCGACGCCCTCGTCCTTCAGCGCCTCGCAGAAGATCTCGGCGCCGCGTAGTTTTCTGGACACGTTTGCTTCACCCGCGGGCACGCGCGCGGCGCCCCGATTGAACCCATCGATGGAAGAAAAGGGCGTAAACGTATCGGGATTCACCGAACCGGTCAAGACGATGTCGCGACCGCGCCACGGCCCTCATGGAGTCGCACCGCACGCGCGCGGCGGCTGGGGCGTTCGCGGCCGTTCCGGTAGACTGCCGCGCATGAGCCCCGGACCCAGCGGAACGCCGACCATGCGCACGATCACCCTTGCGGCCGTGCTCGCCGCAACCATCGCCGCCGCACCTGCGCACGCCATCTATAAATGGACCGATGACCAGGGCAACGTGCAGTACAGCGATTCGCCGCCGCCCCCCGGCCGCAGCGGGGAGAAGATCAAGCCGCCGCCGCCCACCGACAACGCGGCGGCGCAGAAGGCCTTGAAGCAGCGCACCGAACGTGCGTTCGGCGACCAGGGCAAGGGGGGCTCCGGGCCGGGCAGGGAAGCGGCGGCCGGCGAGGCCGGCGCGAAGAAGGACGAGAAAAAGGAGGACCCGGCCGCCCGCAAGGCCCGCTGCGAATCGGCACGGACCGCGGTCGATCGGTTGCAGAACGCGCAGCGCATCTACAAGACCGACGCCGCCGGCAACCGGGTGCGTCAAAGCGCCGAGGAAGTCGCCCAGCAACTTACGGCCGCGCGCAAATCCATGCAGGAAAACTGCAAATAGACTCGCCGGCCCCGGGCGGCGACGCCGCAGTCGGGTAGAATCGCCCGACCTTCCCCACGCCGATCCGCGAACATGCGCCTGTCCCAGTTCCTGCTCCCGACCCTGCGCGAGGCTCCGGCCGATGCGGAGACCGCCAGTCATCGCCTGATGCTGCGCGCCGGAATGATCCGCCAGGTCGCCTCCGGCGTGTACACCTGGCTGCCGCTCGGGCTGCGCGTGCTGCGCAAGGTCGAGACCATCGTGCGCGAGGAGATGGACCGCGCGGGCGCCCAGGAAGTGTTGATGCCGGGCGTGCTGCCGGCGGAACTGTGGCAGGAATCGGGGCGCTGGGATTTCTACGGCCCGGAACTGCTGCGCATCAAGGACCGGCATCACCGCGACTTCTGCCTGGGGCCGACCCACGAGGAAGTGATCACCGAGCTGGCGCGGCGTGAGATCCGCAGCTACCGGCAACTGCCCGCGAATTTCTACCAGATCCAGACCAAGTTCCGCGACGAGATCCGGCCCCGCTTCGGGGTGATGCGGGCGCGCGAGTTCATCATGAAGGATGCCTATTCCTTCCACATGGACGGCGCCTCGCTGCAGGAAACCTACGACGCCATGTACGCGGCGTACACGCGGATCTTCACCCGCCTCGGCCTGAACTTCCGCGCCGTGCACGCCGACACCGGCAACATCGGCGGCAGCCAGTCGCACGAGTTCCACGTGCTCGCCGACTCGGGCGAGGACCGGATCGTGTTCTCGAACAGCGGCGACTATGCCGCGAACATCGAGCTGGCGGCCGCGCGCGCACCGCTGGAGGCACGGCCGAAGCCGGCGGCGGCGCTGGAGCGCGTGGCCACGCCGGGCCGGCACAGCATCGAGGAAGTGTCCGGGTTCCTGAAGGTGGCGCCGGCGGCCTGCGCCAAGACCCTGATCGTGGACGGCGCGGACGGCGGCCTGGTGGCGCTGGTCCTGCGCGGGGATCACGACCTGAACGCGGTCAAGGCGCAGCGCCTGGACGCCGTCGCCAGGCCGCTGCGGATGGCCGGCGCGGAACGCATCCGGGCGGCCATCGGCTGCGATCCGGGCTCGATCGGCCCGGTCGGGCTTTCGATCCCCGTCATTGCAGATCACGCCGCCGCGCACCTGGCCGATTTCGTCTGCGGCGCGAACGCGGACGGCTTCCACCTCACCGGGGTGAACTGGGAACGCGACCTGCCGCCACCCGCCGTCGCGGATCTGCGCGACCTGGTGGCCGGGGACCCGAGCCCGGACGGCCGCGGCACGGTGGAGATCGCGCGCGGCATCGAGGTCGGGCACATCTTCCAGCTCGGCGACAAGTACAGCCGCGCCATGCGTGCCACGTGCCTGGACGAGAGCGGGCGTGCCACCACGATGATCATGGGTTGCTACGGCATCGGCGTGACCCGCGTCGTGGCGGCGGCCATCGAACAGAACCACGACGACCGCGGCATCGTCTGGCCGCAGGCGATCGCGCCCTTCGACATCGCAATCGCGCCGATCGGCATGGACAAGTCGCCGGCGGTGGCCGAGGAGGTGGAGTCGCTGTTCATCCGCCTCACGGACGCCGGCCTGCAGGTGCTGGTGGACGACCGCGGCGAACGGCCGGGGGTGATGTTCAAGGACCTGGAACTCATCGGCATTCCGCACCGGGTGACGATCAGCGATCGCGGCCTGGCCGCAGGCACACTCGAATACACGCAGCGCCGCGGCGGCGGCACCGAGCACCTGGCGCTGGCCGAGGCGCCGCAACTCATCGGCGAGCGCATTCTCGTCGGCCCGGAACGCCGGCGCGGCGAACGCCGGCGCCGCAGCGCCGCCGGCGCGGCCTGATCCGCGCCCGGCGCGGTCGCGGCCTCAGCGGACCTGGAATCCATCGAACCGCTCCGGTTCACCCGGGCCGCATCGCAGTTGCTCGACCCGCGCGCGCGCCGGACCCCGGGCCAGCCACTCGCGCAATCGATCGAGATCGGCCTGCCGCCCGCAGGCAAAAACCTCGACACTGCCATCGGCGAGATTTCGCACCCAGCCGGTGAGACCCAGCCGCAGGGCCTCGTCGCGGGTCGAGGCGCGGAAGAACACGCCCTGCACCCGCCCTTGCACGAAGCAATGGATCGCCGCTTCCATCGCCCCGATTCTACTGCGTCCGCCGCGGCGCAATCGTGCTTGCCCGGTCGCGCTCGCGGCGCCGTTGGAGCAACCGGCGCCGTCGCCGGTGAGCGACAGGCGTGCCGGCCCGGAGCACCCGCCAGGTCGGCGCGGCTGGTGCCGGGGCCGCGCGGCGCTATGATGCAGCGGGCCACCGGCTGAATCACACGAAAACAAGTGTGGCGGGAGCGGCCGTCGGACACACTGCACGCCGCGAGTGCCCCCGGCCGGGATGTAAATTGCATATTCGATCGAACCACGGCTCGGGCATTGGCCCCCGCCCGTGCGAAGGACGATGTGATGCCCGAAAACGCCACAGCACACCTGCTCAAACCCTCGCCCCTGCAGCAGTGGCTGGACGACCTGCCGATGACGGATTTCGTCCGCAGCGCGGCGATGATGGAACGGGCTCTGCAGCACAGCTATCACGAGACGCTCAAGCCCGGCATGCGCCTGAACCTGACGGCGCTGTACTGGCGCCCGTACCGCATGCTGCTCGACACGCTGGTCGGCTCGGAGTCGCAGCCCACGCTGCGCAGCGTCGACGTCCTGCAGGCGCGCGTGGAGGCGTTGCGCCGCGTCGCGCTCGAACTCGCCCGCGGCACCCGGCTGGGCATCACCGAGGCAGCCCCGGCGAAGGCGCTGTTCGGCAATCCGATTACCGCGCCCGAAGCGACGGTATGGGCGGCGCGGCTGACCTCGCATGCGTTGATGCTCAACTTCCAGGGCTACGGTCCGCCGCTCAGCCCGGCGTGGCGCGAACTGAACGACCTGTTCCTGTATGCCGAGCGTGGTGGCAGCGTGGACGAACGGCACGCGGACCCCGAGGATCCGGGCCTGGGCGCGGACAGCGTGCGCGGCATCTACATGGAGACGGCGGCGGTGGCGGTCACCGATCCGCTGCACCTGCCGCCCGGGGCGGTGTGGGAAATCTACGCCCAGATCCGCGATTGGGTCGACGAGATCCGGATCGGGCCCTGGCACGCGGCACGCAATCCGGCCGGGCTGTTCGTCGTCGACCTGCTCGGCTCGTCGCCGCCGGTGCCGTATGCGCGCTTCGACGCCGGCATGGCACGGGATCACCACCGCGTGCTCGATTGCACCGGACTGCAACGTCGGGTACAGGCGGTCCGCGAGCAACTCGGCACGCCGGGCGCAGCGCCGCTGCGCCTGCCCCGGCCCCAGGCCCGGCTGCTGCTGGAAATCCTGCGCCGCGCCTGGGGGCTGCACCCCAAGCGCTACTTCCCTCGCCATGAACGCGACGGCAGCGCGAGCCTCGCCTTCGGCTTCAACGAGGCGTGGCAACTGGCGAACCATGGCCGCGACATCGTCCTGGAATCGCGCACCGGGGTGATCGTCGGCGGCGAGGAGGTGCACGAGCCCCGCCATGCGCCAGCGGCCGATCCATGGCAGTACGTGGACGAAGGCCCGGGCGGCTACGCCGTCTACAGCGCCACCCGGCCGCGCGCCGGAGTGCGGGTCGGCGAGTTGGTGGCCATTCGCGATGCCGACTCCGATCGGCCGTGGATGGTCGGCGCGGTACGCTGGCTCATGGTGCACGACAACCTCGCGCATCGGATCGGAGTTCAGATCGTCGGCCGCGACGTGGAATCGATCACCCTGCGCGCCACCGACGGCAGCGACGAAGACATGCAGCCGCAACGGGCGTTCCTGGTCGCCGACCCCTCCGCGACCAACGGCTTCACGGTGATGACGCGCGCCGGCCTCTACGCCCCGGGCCGGCCGCTGGAACTGCACGTCGGCGGTACGCGCATGCGGGTGACGGCGGCGACCTTGCGCGAATCCGCGCTGACCTTCGACTACTTCTCCTGCCGCAACTGATCGGCCGGAACTGCATCGAGCAGCACGCGCAGCGGCCGATCCAGGGCCTTCGTGGCTCGCTCGCGCTGTTCGCGCGCGATCGCGCGCAGCCGCGCGACCAGCGGTTCGTCCGTGCCGCCCGCCACGCCCGCGGGCAACGGCCCGGGTACAATCCGGTACAGGTCCAGCGCGCTCACAGCATCGGGATCGCGCAACAGGGCCCAGCCGCCGTCCTCGGTGCGTACGCACCAGCGCGCCTGCGCCAGGCGTTCGAGCAGCGCCTCGGCTCGCCGTTCGCCCAGGCCGTCGATTGCCGCCACCAGCGCCGGCGTCGACGGCGTCGCGCCGCCTGCGCGCGCGTGCGCGAGTGCACCGACCAGGCGCACGGCATCGGCGAAGGCGCTGCGGTACGGACCGCCGGGGCGTGCGAAGTCGTAGCCCCGCCCCAGGCAGCGCGCCACCACCGCACCGATCAGCACCACCAGCCAGGAGACGTAGATCCACACCAGGAAAATCGGCAGGGTCGCGAACGCGCCGTAGATCGCCTGGTTGGTCGGAAAGCGGGTGATGAACAGCGCGAACCCGCGCTTGGCGGCCTCGAACAGCAGCGCCGCCACCAGCGCGCCCACGGCGGCATCGCGGATGCGTACCGCGCGGTTGGGCAGGAAGGCGTACAGGAGCAGGAACGCCAGGCAGGAGGTGGCGAACGGCAGCAGCGCCAGCAGTCGCACGCCCAGCCCGAAGCTCTGGCCGACCCCGGTCAGCAGCGGCAGCGAGACTACGTAGGACGTCACCGCCAGACCGGTGCCGATGAGCAGCGGCCCGAGCGTGAGCACCGCCCAGTAGGTGAGAAAGCGCAGCAGGCGCCGGCGCCGCCGGGGTGCGGCCCAGATCCGATCGAAGGCGGACTCGATGCTGGCCATGAGCATCAGCACCGTGACCACCAGGACCGCCAGGCCCACCGCGCGCAGCCCGGCCGCCTTGCGCGCGAAATCGCTCATGTAGCGATGCACGGTCTCGCCGAGCGCCGGGACGAAGTTCTCGAACACGAACAGCTCGACCTGGCCCTGCAGCTTGTGAAACGCGGGAAAGGCGGCAAAGGTCGCGAAGGCGACCGTGAGCAGCGGCACCAGGGTGAGGATGGTGGTGTAGGCCAGCCCTGCGGCGGTGACCGGGCAGTGCTGGGCACGGAACTCCTGCGCCACGTCCAGCACCAGGTCGCGCGCCCGGCGCAACCACTGCGCGGCCGTCACGCGCGACGCCTCGGGCGAGGCGCCCGGTACGCGCGCACGAGCGCGCCGCACGGCGCCGGCCCGGCAGCCGAAAATTCGCGCCGGCTCATTTAGAATGCGGCAACCGCGACGCCGCCGGGGGAATCGCCACCATGACCGCCAGAATCTACCACAACCCACGCTGCTCCAAGTCCAGGGCGGCGCTGCAACTGCTGCGCGATCGCGGCATCGAGCCCGAGGTCGTGGAATACCTGAAGACACCGCCCGATGCCGCGGCGCTGAAATCGATCCTTACCGCGCTCGGCGTGCCGCCGCGCGCCCTGCTGCGCACCGGCGAGGATGCCTACCGCGAAGCCGGCCTGGCCGACTCGGCCCTCGATGACGAAGCCATCATCCGGGCGATGGTGGCGCACCCTGTGCTCATCGAGCGCCCGATCGTCGTCAACGGCGCGCGCGCCGCCATCGGCCGCCCGCCCGAACGGATCCTCGACATCCTGTGAGCGCGCCGGGCGTGGCCGCCGCCGAGGTGCTGGTGCTCTACTACAGCCGCACCGGCGCGGTGGCGCGCATGGCGCGGATGATCGCCCGTGGCGTGGAGCAGGCCCCCGGCTGCCGCGCCCGGCTGCGCACCGTGCCGCCGGTCTCCGCCGATTGCGAGGCGACCGAGTCTCCCATTCCCGGCACCGGCCCGCCCTATGCCGCGCACGAGGATCTGCTGGCCTGCGATGCGCTGATCCTCGGCTCCCCCACGCGCTTCGGCAACATGGCGGCACCGCTGAAGTACTTCCTCGACGGCACCGGCGACCTGTGGCTCGGCGGGCGCCTGCGCGACAAGCCGGCAGCGGTATTCACTTCCACCGCCAGCCTGCACGGCGGCCAGGAAAGCACGCTGCTGACGATGATGCTGCCGCTGCTGCATCACGGCATGCTGATGGTGGGGCTGCCCTACGACGAACCCGCGCTGTCGCACACCGCCACCGGCGGCACGCCGTACGGCGCCTCGCATCACGCCGGCATCGACGGCCGGCCGGCGCTCAGCGAGGACGAGAAGACGCTGTGCCTGGCGCTCGGCCGGCGGGTGGCGCGGATCGCCGCGGCGTTGAAGCGCGCCGCCTGATTCAACCCGCCGGGATGCGCGGCACGGGCGGGAAGATCGCCTTGTAGCTGGTCCAGATTGCGCCGATCGTCACCGGGATGAGCAGCACCCAGCCGAGCATCAACGGCAGGCTGGCGAGTACCGAGGCGACGATCAGCACCAGGCCGGCAACCGCGAGCGCACCCATGTTCGTCAGGCAAGCGGAGAAACTCCCCTGCAACGCGGCGACCGGCGCCAGCCCGGCTTCCAACACCAGGATCGGTGCATAGAGCAGCGCCATCGTCACCGCGGCGAGGACCAGCAGCACCGCCAGGCCGCCGAACAGGGACGTACCCGCCAGCACCGCGCCGCCACCGATCGCGGCGCCCAGGATGCTGCTGCCGACCAGCACCACGACGAGCGCGATCAGCGCGAGCTGGGCGACGGCGGCGCCGATCGCGAGCGCGACCAGGCCGTTGCGGGTGCGCGGATCGTTCATCGGCGCCCAGAGATCCTCGACGCGCGGCATGGCGCCGCTGTCGCTCGCGCGCGCCGACACCGTCAGGCCGGCCTGCAGCAGCGGCGTCAGGAACGGCAGCGCGATGTAATTCAATACCGGCACGATCGAGGCGACGAACAGCACGACGAGCGTCACCAGCGCCAGGATCGCCCACGGCCCGGGCGCACGCATGAACATCGCCCAGCCGGCGCCGAACCAGTCCAGCGCCCGCCCGGCCTCCACCTGCATCGGCTTCATGGTCACCTCCCGTGGCTCAACGTGGCGCCTGATCCAACCAGGCGCGCACGAACGGTACGGTCAACGCCCGCTGCGCGGCGAGCGCGGCTGCGTCGAGCTGGTCGAGCTGCGCGAGCAGCGCGCCCATCTCGCGCCGGCAGCGGCTGAGCAGATAGCGCGCGACCGGCTCCGGCAGTTCCAGGCCGCGCCCGCGCGCACGCTGTGCGAGCGCCTCGATCATCGCGGCGTCGTCCGCCGGTGCTATCCGGAACACCGGCCCCCAGCCGAGCCGCGTGCGCAGATCCGCGAGTGCGAGCGGCATCGCAGCGGGCGCAAAGCGACCGGCGAGCACGAGCGCGCGGTGGCGATCGCGGCGCCGGTTGTACAGGTGCAGCAGCGCCTCCTGCCACGGCTCGTCCCCGGCCGCGGCGTCGAGGTCATCCACGCAGACGAGATCCAGCTCGTCCAGGCCGTCGAGCATGGCGGGGGGCAGCTCGCGCACCACGGAAGCCAGCGGCACGTAGCCGCAGCCGGCCCCGCGCGCGTCCGCGGCCGCGCACGCGGCCTGCAGCAGGTGGCTGCGGCCGCAGCCGGGCTCGCCCCAGAGATAGATCGGCCCGGCGTGCGCGCCGGCCGCCACCGCCTGCAACGTGGCGAGCGCCTCGGCATTGGTGCCGGCGACGAAATTGCCGAATCGCGCCGCGTCCGGAAAACCCAGCCGCAGCGCGAGCTGGGGCGTGGCGACGCCGCTCACGGGGTGTAGAAATCGCTGGCGACGTAGCGGGCGTGGGCGTGGCGCAGCAGCACGACCACCACCGCCGCCGCCGGCAGCGCCAGCAGGACGCCGACGAAACCCGCGAGCTGGCCGCCGGCCATGACCGCGAAGATCACCGCCACCGGGTGCAGGCCGATGCGATCCCCGACCAGCAGCGGCGAGAGGATCATCCCCTCCAGGAGCTGGCCGACGACGAAGACCGCCACGACCCAGACCAGGTGGATCACGTCGTGGTACTGGATCAGCGCCGCGATCCCCGCCAGGGTGAGGCCGACGATCACGCCCATGTACGGAATGAAGCTGACCAGGCCGGCGATGACGCCGATGAGGAACGCCAGGTCCAGCCCGGCGAGCCACAGGCCCGTGGTGTAGACCAGCGCCAGTGCCAGCATCACCAGGAGCTGGCCGCGCAGGAACTGGGCCAGCACCGCATCGCATTCGCCGACGACTCCGACCACGCCGGCCTCCCAGCCGCGCGGCACCAGTTCGCGCAGGCTCGCGACCAGATCGTCCCAGTCGCGCAGCAGGTAGAAGGTCACCACCGGGGTCAGGAACAGGAAGGTCAGCCAGCCGATCACCACCTGGCCGGACTGGAACACGTTGCCGAGCACGCGCGTGACGATCCCGCCGATCTGCTCGCCGTGCGATTGCATTGCGGAGCGCACCGCGTCGGCGTCGATGCGGATCTCGCCCACCCCCGGCAGGGAGGCAATGCGCGGCAGCAACGCGGTCTCGAACCAGTTCACCGCCGCCGGCGCCATCGATGCCAGCACCACCGCCTGGCGCTTGAGCATCGGCACGAACACCAGCAGCAGCCCCAGGCCGGCCAGCACCATCACCGCGAACACCACCACCACCGCCGCGGTGCGCGACAGGCGCCGGCGCTGGAGTCGGTCGACGATTGGATCACCCAGGTAGGCCAGGCCCGCGGCGACCAGGAACGGCGTGAGCACCGGCGACAGCTGATAGACGAGCCAGCCGCCCAGGACAACCCCCGCGAGCAGCATCCATTTCTGCGATTCGCTCATGCCCGCCGGCCGTTCGGGGCCTTCATCCGCCACCGCCAATCAGGTCGAAGATGCCCTGGCCGTCCGCCGCGGCGCTGAGCACGCTGCCGTAGGTCACCGCGCGTGCCAGCGCCTGGGCACCGCCGCGCACGGTCACGCCGATGCGCAGCCGATCCGCCTCGGCCGCGCGGACCGACACCGCGGTCACGCCGTCGATCGACGCCAGGTACTTCTGCACCCGCGCATAGTCGGCGACGTTGCGCACGCCACGCACGACCAGTTCGAGCGGCTGGGCCGCGAACGCCTCGGCCGGCAGCGCCAGCGCCCGGGCGAGCGCATCGGCGACGAGGTCGACCCCTGCTTCGACCGCCGCGGCGGGCGTCGCACCCTGGCTGCTCCACTGGCTGCTGCCGTCGTCCAGCCACAGCGTCCACTGCGCCTCCCAGGTGCCGCCGGGCTGCGCCGCCAGCACCGCCGCGGCGACCGCATTGGCTCCATAACGCCCGGAGGCGGCGACGAAATCCGGGGCGCCCGCATTCGTGCCCAGGCGCGCGCTGTCTTCCTCGTCAGCGCGCGGCAGTACCACCGGCACCGCGCGTGCGGAAGCGCGCTGCCGGACCGCCTCGGCGATGCCGGTGGCGTCGTCGGCGCCGACCAGGGCCTGTGGCCCGATCGGCGCGCCGGAGATCCAGACCGCCACGCGCGGGCGCTCGCGCGTCCAGGCCGACAGGCCGGCACCGGCGAGCGCAGCGCCCAGGCCGCGCGCATCGAAGCCGACCCGCAGTTCCAGGGCAGTGCCGTTGCCTTCGGGTGCCGGGACGGTGAGGTACTGGAACCGCTGGGCGAAGCGGTTGGCGTCGCGCAGCAACCCCGGTGCGCGCGCCGGTGCCTGCCGATCGCCGGTCATCTTCACCAGCACCGCCGCCAGCGCGGCACGGGTGGCGGCGGCGCGATCCGCCTCGCTGCGGCCGGCGACGGGCACCTGGGCCTCGTTCAATCCGGCCACCGGCGCCGCCGGCGACGCGCTCGCCAGGACGGCGAGCACGCATGCTGTGGTGAGCCGGATCATGCGGAAACGCTACGGGAATCGTTCTGCCGCAGTCAAGCGCGCACGCCCGCGCTGCAATTGCCGATGCCGGCACGGACCGATACCATGCCCGGCTCCATGAACCGCCCGCCGCTCAGCTATCGCGACGCCGGCGTCGACATCGACGCCGGCAACGAACTCGTACGCCGCATCAAGCCTTTCGCCGCCGCCACCGCCCGCGCCGGTGCGCTCGGCAGCCTGGGTGGCTTCGGCGCGGTCTTCGATCCCGCCGCGGCGGGCTACGAAAAGCCATTGCTGGTCAGCACCACCGACGGCGTCGGCACCAAGCTCAAGCTCGCGATCGCGTTCGGCCGCCACGACACGATCGGCATCGATCTGGTGGCGATGAGCGTGAACGATCTCGTCGTCCAGGGTGCCGAGCCGCTGTTCTTCCTGGACTATTTCGCCACCGGCCGGCTCGACGTCGACGTCGCCGCCGCGGTGGTGCGCGGCATCGCCCGCGGCTGCGGGATCGCGGGCTGCGCGCTGGTGGGCGGCGAGACCGCCGAGATGCCCGACATGTACGCGCCCGGGGACTACGATCTCGCCGGCTTCTGCGTCGGCGCGGTCGAGGCCGCGCGCCTGATCGACGGCCGCGCCGTCGCGGCCGGCGACGCGGTCATCGGCCTGGCCTCCAGCGGCGTGCACTCCAACGGCTACTCGCTGGTGCGCAAGGTGCTGGCCCGCAGCGGCGCGGATCCGGACGCGGCGTTCGACGGCCGGACCCTCGCCGACGTGCTGATCGAACCCACCCGCATCTATGTCCGCCCGGTGCTGGCGCTGGCGAAGCGGATCGAAGTCAAGGCCATCGCGCACATCACCGGCGGCGGCCTGGTGGAGAACTTCCCGCGCGTGCTGCCGGCCGGCGTGCACGCGCGCCTGGATGCGCGCTGCTGGCAACGGCCGGCGGTATTCGACTGGCTCCAGCGCGAAGGCGCGATCCCGGCCGCGGAGATGCTGCGCACCTTCAACCTGGGCGTGGGCATGACGCTGGTCGTCGCCGCGGCCGACGCCGCGCGCGCCTGCGAGTCGCTGGCGGCCGCCGGCGAGACAGCCGCCGTGATCGGCGAGATACACGCGGGCGACGCCGAGCCACGCGTCACGGTCGACCACCTGCCGTACTGATGCCGGCCGGGGGCGCAGGGCCGCTGCGCTCAGCGCGGTGGATCGCCCAGGCGCTCCTGCACGGCGGCGAGGAATCCGCGCAGGATCTGGATCTCGTGCTGATCCAGCCCGGCGCGGCCGAACAGGCGCCGCAACCGGCGCATCAATCGCCTCGGCTTGGCCGGGTCGTAGAATCCCACCTGGGTCATGGCCTCGCGCAGATGCGCGTATAAACGCTCGAGCTGATCGGCCGTGGCCGGCGGCGCGTCGCTGGTCCACGCCGCGGTCTCCGGTGCCTGCGACCACAGGGCGTGGATTTCGTACGCCAGCACCTGCACCGCGGCGCCGACGTTCAGCGAGCTGAACGACTCCACCGTCGGGATCTGCACCAGGCCGTGGCACAGTTCCAGGTCCTCGTTGGACAGGCCCGAGGTCTCGCAGCCGAACACAAGCGCCACCGGGCCGGCCGCGGCGGCGGCCAGTAGGCGCCGGGCGCACTCGCGCGGGGTGAGCGGCGGCCACGGGATCGACCGCCGGCGCGCGCTGGTGCCGATGACGACGCCGGCACCGGCCAGGGCCGCGGGCAGATCCGCGCAGACGGACGCAGCGGCGAGCAGATCGTCCGCCCCCGAGGCCATGGCAGTGGCCTCCGGCGCCGGAAAACGTGCGGGCTGCACCAGCCGAAGCGAGGACAGCCCCATGGTCTTCATAGCCCGCGCCGCGGCACCGATATTGCCCGGGTGCGTGGTGCGCACGAGCACGATGCGGATGTTGGCCAGCGGCGAGTCCATGGCGCAATTGTCGCAAATCTCGCGCGCCCGCGCGGTCCACGCACGGACCATGCGCTAGAATGCGCCGGTCCCCCCGACCCCCGGCCCGACGCGCACGCCATGCATCCGATGCTCAATACCGCCGTTCGTGCCGCACGCAAGGCCGGCGACATCATCACCCGCTACATGGATCGGGCGCCTTCGCTCACCGTCACCGCCAAGGCCCACAACGACTTCGTCACCGAGGTCGACCGCGCCGCCGAAAACACCATCATCGACATCCTGCGCCTGGCCTATCCGGATCACGCCTTCCTCGCCGAGGAATCCGGCAGCCGCGGCAGCGGCGAATACCAGTGGATCATCGATCCGCTCGACGGCACGACCAACTTCCTGCACGGGTTCCCGCAGATCGGGGTCTCGATCGCCCTCTCGCACCGCGGCCGGCTGTTCCAGGCCGTGATCTACGACCCCCTCAAGCAGGATCTGTTCACCGCCTCGCGCGGTGCGGGCGCGCAGTTGAACGGGCGCAGGATCCGCGTCGCCAACCGCCTCGTGCTCGACCAGGCGCTGATCGGCACCGGCTTTCCGGTCAAGCACCGCGAACACCTCGATCGCTACTGCCTGCAGTTCCGTGCGGTGCTGGAGCGCACCGCCGGCCTGCGCCGGGCCGGCGCGGCCTCGCTCGACCTGGCCTACGTCGCCTGCGGGCGCCTGGACGGCTTCTGGGAGCTGGGCCTGTCGCCGTGGGACATCGCCGCCGGCGCGCTGCTCATCGAGGAGGCCGGCGGCACCGTGAGCGACCTGGCCGGCGGCCCGGACTTCCTCGACAGCGGCGAGGTCGTGGCCGGCAACCTCAAGGTGCACAAGGCGCTGCTGGCGGCACTGGGCGTGCCGGCGCCGGCCTGACCGCCGTGCGGCCGCGGGTGCACGGGCACGTTGCGGTCGCCAGCGGCACCGTCCGGAACGCCGCGGCCCCGACTGCCCGGCAGGCGCCGGGATGGGCCCGCCCGGCGCACGCGCAGCGCACGGCCGAATGAAGATCGTGCACGTCTATGGCGCCGTCGCGCGCATGCACGGCGCCACCAAGTGGCTGCTGGCGTTCGCGTCCGAGCTGCGCAACCTCGGCGAGGACAGCCGCATCCTGTGCACCGAGTTCGGCATCGACCGGCCCTACTGGCTCAGTGCGCCGATCGAGACCCTGGCCACGCGCGGCGGCACGCACCCGCAGCGCCGCTCCATCACGCGCCTAGTCGGCAACTACGCGCGCGTGATCGCACTCGCGGGCCGCCTGCCGGCAGACGCGGACGCGGTGGTACTGCACAGCGAATCCAGCCTCTGGGTGGCGCCGCTGGTGCGCCGGCGCTGCCCGCGCGCGCAGCTCGTCTACTACTGCTACCAGCCGCCGCGCGAACTATACGACCTGTGGGACGTAGCCAAGGCCGACCTGCCGCCCGCGACCCGCGCCGCGGTCACGCTCGGCCGCCCCGCGTACCAGGCGCTGGATCGCTGGCTGGTGCGGCGTGCGGACGCGGTCCTGGTCTGGAGCGACGAATACGAGCGATACGCGCGCGCGATCTACGGCGAGCTGCGCTACCACCACGTCCCCGCGGGCGTTGACTTCGGCATGTTCGAGCGCGCGGACCTCGCGCAGCGCGCCGGCCGCATCCGCGCCGGCCGTGCGCGGGTGCTGCTGATGAACGCCACGCTGACCCGCAAGAAGAACGTCGACCAGTTCGTGCAGGTGCTGGCGGAACTGCGCGCGCGCGGCTGCCCCGCGCACGGCGTGGTGATCGGCGAGGGCCCACTGGAAGCCGAGCTGCGCGAACGGGCCCGGGAGCTCGGCGTCGCCGACCTGCTCGACCTGGCCGGCTACGTCTCCCAGGAGGATCTGCCGGCCTACTACCTGGCCGCCGACGCACTGCTCTACCTGGAACTGGCCGGTGCCTGGAGCATGTCGATCATCGAAGCCGGCGCGGCGGGCATTCCGGTGGTAGTCGCTCCCGGCGGCTCGATGCCCACGCTGGTGCGCGATCGTGAAACCGGCTTCGTGCTGCCGCAGCCGCCCACCACGGCGGATGTCGCCGACCGCGTGGCGCAACTGCTCGCGGACGACGCGCTGCGGCGCCGGATGGGCGCGGCGAACCGCGCCCACTGCGTGCAGTTCTCGCTCGCGCAGTCGGCACGGCGGTTCGTGGACATCCTGCGGTCGGGCGCGGCGTGAAAGCGTGGCTGCGGTTCGCGCTGGCCGTGCTGCTGGTCGGTGCCGGCGCCCGCTACCTGTGGAACCATCGTTCGGAACTCGACGTCCTGTCGCAGGTGGGCGCGGCCGAGATCGCCCTGGTGGGGTTGCTGCTGGGTGCGTTCTTCGCGGCCACCGGCTACACCTTCGGCCTGCTGGTGGCGCTGACCGGTACGCGCCTGCGGCCGGTGGAAATCGCCGGGCTGACGCTGCTGACGAACTTCGCCAACTACTTCGGGCCGACCTGGCCGGGGGCGGCCGCCAAGGCGGTCTACCTCAAGGCCGAGAAGCGGCTCGCCTACGGCGAATTCGTGGCCGTTCTTGCCGCCAATGCCTTCCTGGTCGCGCTGGTCTCCGGGGTCGCGGGACTGGCGCTCGTGCTGGCCTGGCGCGGATACAGCGGCACGCTGGTGCTGCCCCTGGCGCTTGCCTCCGGCGCCGCGGCGCTCGCCGGCGCCGCCCCGCTGGTGCTGCCGTTTCCTGATCGCCCCGGGCAGTCGCGCCTGCCGCGGCCGCTCGCAGCCGCGATCGACGGCTTCGCGCGCCTGCGCAGCCGGCGCCGGCAGTTGGCCGCGGTGAGCGCATCGCTGCTGCTTCAGTACGCGATCGCCGCGCTGCTGATGCTCGCGGCCTACGATGCCATCGGCCGGCCGCTGCCCTTCATCGCCGCGTGCATGCTGGCGGTGTTCACCTCGATCGCGAATTTCTTCAACGTCACGCCGAGCAACCTGGGCGTGCAGGAGATGGTGATGGGCTACCTGGCGACGATCGCCGGGGCGTCCTTCGCCGAGGGCCTGCTGGGCGCGGCGCTCATCCGCGCGCTGCACGCGCTGATCACCTTCCTGGGCACGCCGGCCGCGGTGTACGCGATGCTGCGCGGCGCGCGCATCACCTGGCGCGAACTGTCCACCGGCACCCCGCCGGCCTGACGCCGCGGGTGCTTCAGGGCGTGCGCAGCCAGTCCAGCATCGCCCGCACACCGGTCGCGGCATCCACCTGCGGGCGCCAGCCCAGCAGCCGCCCGGCCTTGCCGATGTCGGCGACGAAGGATTTCTGGTCGCTCGGGCGCGGGGGGTTGTGCAACAGCGGCAGCGCGCGACCGACCTGCCCGGCGAGCAGATCGATGAGTTCCAGCAGCGACAGGCTGTTGCCCATGCCGCCGCCGACGTTGAATATCTCCCCGCGCACCAGGTCGATGCGCTCGACCGCGGCGAAATACAGCCGCCGCATGTCGTCGGCATGCAGTACGTCGCGGACCTGCTTGCCGTTGCCGGCGATTTCGATCGGCCCGGCCGCCGGATCGCTCGCCCGCGCCAGCGCCTCGCGGCAGAACCAGCCGATCCAGCCCTGATCGACGGTCGGAAACTGGCGCCCGCCATACATGGACGAATGCCGGAACACCACCGTGCCCATGCCGTAGACGCGCGCGTAGTCGCGGATGTATTGATCCGCCGCGCCCTTGGAGCAGCCGTAGGGGGTGGCGAAATCCAGCGGCAGCGACTCGTCGAAGCCACCGGGGTGCCCGGGCACGGTGTAGCGCGTGGCGCCCTCCTCGTAGGCCAGCCATTCCAGATCGCCGTAGACCTTGTTGGTCGAGCTGTAGAACAGGGCCGCGCGCGGCGCATGGACGCGCAGCGCCTCCAGCACGTTCAGCGTGCCGAGCGCGTTGATCTCGAAATCCATCCGCGGCGCCTGCAGGGAAGTCGTCATCGCCACCTGCCCGGCGACGTGGAACACCACCTCGGGCTTGAATTGCGCCACCGCGCGCTCCACGTCGTGCGCGTTGCGCACGTCCCCGTGCACGAAGCCGAACCCGCCCTGGTCGCGCAGCCATTCCAGGTTGCGCGCCGATCCGACGCGGGAGAGGTTGTCGAACACGCACAGTTCGGCACCGCGCGCGAGCGCCTCGGCCGCGAGGTTGGCGCCGAGGAAACCGCAGCCGCCGGTGATCAGGAAACGTCTTCGCATCGTTGCGCTCCGTGCGCGGCCAGCATCCGCGCGACTCCGGCCTCGATCGGGGTGCTCGCGGCCCAGCCCAGGTCCGCGCGCGCGCGCGCACTGTCCAGGATATTGCGACGGATCTCTCGGGAACGGTCGGCACGCGCACCCCAGCGGAACAGACGCCCGCCGTCCGCGCCGCACACCGCGGCGACGCGCGCCGCCAGTTCGCGCACGGTCGTCGCCACGCCGCTGCCCAGGTTGTAGACGGCCGCCGACGCGGTTGCCGGCGCGGCGAGCGCGCGCACGCAGGCGTCTGCCACGTCGGCCACGAAGACGTAGTCGCGGCACTGCGTGCCCGAGGACAACGGCAGCGGCTCGCCTTCCATGCACGCCCGCAGCAGCTGCGGCACCAGCTTGTGCGCGCCCTCGTGCGGACCGTACATCGCCCCCGGCCTGAGCACCGTCAGGGCAAGCGCGCACTCGGCGGCGCGGTCGATCGCGATCAGCGCGGCGGCGGCCTTGGACGCCGCGTACAGGCCGATCGGGCACAGCGGCGCGCCCTCGGGGATTGGCGCATCGACATCGCCGTACTCGTAGCAGGTGCCGACGTGGACGAAGCGGGCCAGGCCCGCGTCGGCCGCGGCCTCGATCAGCGCTGCCGTGCCGGAGACATTGATCGCTATCGCGGCGGCGGCGTCCTGCTGGCGGTAATCGACGCCGTAGGCCGCGCAGTGCACGACGGCCGCCGCCCGGGCCCGTTCCAGCGCCGTGCGCGCTGCGACCGGATCGGCCAGATCGAGTGCCACGGTGTCGATTTCCCCGGCAAGCGCGCGCAGCCGCCGCAGATCCGACCCCGCACGCACGGCCGCGACCGGCCGCAGGCCGGCGCCGGCGCAGGCGGCGGCGACGTGCGCGCCGAGAAAACCCGAGGCGCCGGTCACCAGCACGCGCACGATCAGGCGTGCTCCCGCAGCGCGGCGACGCCCGCGTGCAGCTCGGCAATCACGAACTCGAGCATCTCGTTGGTCAGGCCCGGATAGACCCCGAGCCAGAAGGTGTCGTTCATGACCCGATCGGTGACGGCCAGATCGCCGCTGACGCGGAACGTGCGCCCGGCGAAGTACGGCTGGCGGACCAGGTTGCCGCCGAACAACAGGCGCGTGTCGATGCGGCGCGACTGCAGGTGGGCGATCAACCGCGCCCGCCCGCCCGGACGCCGGACGGTGATGGGAAAGCCGAACCAGGATGGATCCGAGTGCGCGGTCGGCTCCGGCAGGATCAGGTCGTCCTGCA
Source organism: Gammaproteobacteria bacterium (assembly GCA_050183625.1). Lineage (GTDB taxonomy): Bacteria > Pseudomonadota > Gammaproteobacteria > JADZEE01 > JADZEE01 > JBFXBD01. The sequence goes on along the minus strand of JBFXBD010000018.1, from coordinate 19,526 downwards.
GATCGGCGAGCCCGGCGTGCAGGCTGGCGAAGTTGGCGCGTCGCGCGGCGATGAAGCCGTCCAGGCGATCGATCTGCGCGAGCGCGACCGCCGCCTGCATGTCCGTGATCTTCAGGTTGTAGCCGGCATGCGAATACGTGTACTTGTGATCGTAGCCCGGCGGCAGGCCGTCGAAGTTCCAGGCGAAGCGCTTGCCGCAGGTGTTCTCCCGGCCGGGCGCGCACCAGCAGTCCCGCCCCCAGTCGCGGAAGGATTCCAGGATCCGGCGCAGCCTGGGCGAGTCCGTGAAAACCGCGCCGCCCTCGCCCATGGTGATGTGGTGCGCGGGATAGAAGCTCAGCGTGCCGATGTCGCCGTAGCCACCGACCATGCGGCCCCGGTAGGTGGAGCCCAGGGCGTCGCAGCAGTCCTCGATCAGCCACAGCCCGTGCCGGCGCGCGATCCCGGCCACCACGTCGAGGTCGAACGGATTGCCCAGCGTGTGCGCGATCATGATCGCCCGGGTGCGGTCCGTCAGCGCCGCCTCGATGCGCGCCGGATCGATGTTGTAGGTCGGCAGCGCGACATCGACGAACACCGGTACCAGCCCGTACTGCAAAAGCGGATTGACCGTCGACGGGAAGGCGCAAGCCACCGCGATCACTTCGTCGCCCGGTGCAAGCGCGCGTTCGCCCAGTTGCGGCGAGGTCAGCGCGGCGACCGCGAGCAGGTTCGCCGAGGAGCCCGAATTCACCGTCAGCGCCTCGCGCACGCCGAGCACGCGCGCCAGGCGGCGCTCGAACTCGTCGTTGAAGCGCCCGGTGGTGAGCCAGAAGTCGAGCCCGGATTCGACCAGGTTGCAGATCTCCTCGGCGCCGTAGACCCGGCCGCTGACCGGTACCGGCGTCTGGCCGGGAACGAAGGCGCGCGGCGCGTGCGCGGCGGCCGCGTACTCGCGCACGAGATCCAGGATCCGCGCGCGCAGCGTGGCCGCGCCGGGATCCGCGTTCGCCTCAGGCATGCGACACGTACTCCTCGATCTGCCGCAGGCACAGCGCGCGCACGTCGGCGCCGGCGCGGAATTCCCGGTACCAGTGCACGGTGCGGTCGAGCGCGGCGTCCAGGGCCCAGCGCGGGTGCCAGCCGAGCACGTGCCGTGCCCGCGCGCTGTCCAGCAGCAGCAGGCCGCTCTCGGCCGGATGCGTGCCGCCGTCGTGTTCCCAACGCGCGCCTGCGCCCCAGCGCGAAACCAGCGCGTCGGCCACCTCGCCCACGCGCCGGACCTGCGAATCGTCCGGGCCGAAGTTCCAGGCGCCGTTCCACGCCGCGCCCTCCTGCGCCAGGCGCTGCGCCAGCAGCAGGTAGCCGGCGAGCGGATCGAGCACGTGCTGCCACGGACGCACCGAGCCCGGGTTGCGGATCCGCAGCGGCGCGCCGGCGCCGAACGCGCGCACCGCATCCGGCACCAGCCGATCCTCGGCCCAGTCGCCGCCGCCGATTACGTTTCCGGCGCGCACGGTTGCGTGGGCCACCGCGCGCTCGCCGGCCGCGGCGCGCTCCAGGAAGGATTTCGCGTACGCGCGATGCACGAGTTCCGCGCAGGCCTTGCTGCTGCTGTACGGATCGCTGCCGCCGAGCCGGTCCGACTCGCGGTAGCCCCACATCCATTCGCGGTTCTCGTAGCACTTGTCGCTGGTCACGTTGATCAGCGCCGCGACGCCGCCGGTGCGGCGCACCGCTTCCAGCAGGTGCACCGTGCCCAGCACGTTGGTGGCGTAGGTGGCGACCGGATCCGCATACGACAGCCGCACCAGGGGCTGCGCCGCGAGGTGGAACACGATCTCGGGCCGGAATCCGGCGAACACGTCCGTGAGCCGCGCCTGATCGCGGATGTCGGCGAGATGGCCATCGACCGCGGCGCCGACCCCGGCGCCGGCGTACAGGCAGGGATCGGTCGATGGCGCGAGGGCATAGCCCGCCACGCGCGCGCCCATGCGCGCCAGCCACAGGCACAGCCAGCCGCCCTTGAAGCCGGTGTGCCCGGTGACCAGCACCCGCCGGCCGGACCAGAACGCGGGATCGATCACCACACCTTCCACGGCGCGTTGCCGCGCACCCAGAGCGCTTCGAGTTCGTTGCGATCGCGCACGGTGTCCATCGCCATCCAGAACCCGTCGTGCTTGAACGCCTGCAACTGGCCGTCGCGCGCGAGGCGCTCGAGCGGTTCGTGCTCCCACATGATCGAATCGCCATCGACGTAGTCGATCGCGCGCGGGGAGAGCACGAAGAACCCGCCGTTGACCCAGCCACCGTCCCCGCGCGGCTTCTCGGTGAAGCTGCGGATGGCGTTGCCTTCCAGGTTCAGCGCGCCGAAGCGCCCGGGGGGCTGGGTCGCGGTCAGCGTCGCGAGCCGGCCGTGCGCGCGGTGGAAGTTCACCGCGGTGCGCACGTCCACGTCGCCGACGCCATCGCCGTAGGTGAAGCAGAAGTCCTCGTCGTCGAGCCACTTGCGCACCCGCTTCAGGCGCCCGCCGGTCATGGTCGACTCGCCGGTGTCCACCAGCGTGATGCGCCAGGGTTCGCGCCTGGGCTCGATCATCTCGACCGCGCTGGTGGTGAAGTCGATGCGCAGATCGGCGTTGTGCAGCAGGTAATTGGTGAAATACTCCTTGATGACGTAGCCCTTGTAGCCCAGGCAGACGACGAAGTCGTTGATGCCGTGCGCGGAGTAGATCTTCATGATGTGCCAGAGGATCGGCTTGCCGCCGATCTCGATCATCGGCTTGGGGCGTGCCACGGTCTCCTCCGCGAACCGCGTGCCCAGGCCGCCGGCCAGGATCACGGCCTTCATGGCCGCCCGCCCCCGGCGGCGGCGACCAGGTGCGCCGCGGCAATCGCCGCGCGCGAGGAGGCCAGGTAGCCGGCGGTGTCGATCGATGCACCGCCCGCGCCGCTGGCGGCGGCGATGAATGCCGCCACCTGGGCCGCGTGGCCCTTGTCGGGCTTGAGCCAGAGCCGATCGCGGCGCAGGCGCAGGCCGGCGGCCAGTTCGATGCGGCGGAAATCCTCCACCGATCCGGCGCGGTTGTCGCACAGCACCTCCACCCGCTCGCTCGAATACGCCTTGGAGCCGTTGGACAGGTAGGCAACGGTGGCGCGCGATCCGTCCGCGTAGTCGAGATCGATGTAGACGTTGTCCGCGGCGATGAAGCCCTCGGCCTGCCCACCGAGCGCGCGCGCGTTCACGCCGACCGGCGCGGCTCCGACCAGCCAGTTGCAGAAGTCGATGTGGTGGCAGGCCTCGCCGAGGATCACCCCGCCGCCCTGCCGCGGATCGTGCAGCCAGTGCTCCGGCGGGCGATAGCCGACGTTCGCGCGGTAGGTCACCGCGGCCGGCTGCGCGCGCACGCCGAAGTGCTCCTTCAGGCGCACCGCCAGCGGCGCGTAGCGGCGATTGAACCCGACCATGAGGGTCCGGTCGGCGCCCGCCCAGGCGCGCTCGACGCGATCGAGTTCCGCGTCGTCCAGCGCCAGCGGCTTTTCGACGAACACGTGCTTGCCGGCGGCGAGCGCGCGGGCGGCGAACTCGGCGTGCGTGTCGTGGCGGGTGAGGATGAACACGCAGTCGATTTGCGGATCGTCGAGCAGGGGCAGTGGATCGGACGCGGCGAGATCGAACCCGTACTTGCCCGCCAGCGCCCGCGCGCGCACCCCGGTGCCGGAGGCGATCGCGCGCAGGTGCAGGCCGCCGTGCGCCGCCAGCAGCGGCAGGAACTCGTTGGTGGCGAAGCTGCCCGCGCCGATCACGCCCACGCGCAGCCGCCCGGAGGCCGTGCCCGCGCTCGCGGCGCCGCGCGCGACGACGCGCGTCGGAGCCTGCTCCGACTCCAGCCCGGCGGTGTAGTCGAGCAGCACGGCCATGGAGCCCTGGCGCGCCGGCCCGGTGATGAGCTCGAAGGCTTCGCCGGCGCGATCGATCGCGAACCTGTGGGTGAGCAGCGGCTCGAGATCGATGCGCCGCCCGGCGATCAGATCCAGGAATGCCGCCATGTTGCGCTGCTCTGTCCAGCGAACGTAGGCGTACGGGTAGTCGATCCCGCGTTCCTCGTAGTCGACGTCGCCGGTGCCCGGCCCATAGGCCATCGACGTGCGCAGCTCGAGCTCCTTGAACAGGTAGGTCTCGCGCGGCGCGGTCATGACCGTGCGGCCGACCACGACCACCCGGCCCTTGCGCCGCACCAGCTCTCCCGCCAGCGCGACCGGCCCGTTGTCGTCGGTGGTGGCCGTGATGATCGCGACGTCGGCGCCGTGGCCGCGGCTGAACGCCAGCACGCGCTCGCGCAGGTTGGCGTCGGCGAGCGCGGCACATTCGCCGTAGCCCTGCGCGCGCGCGAACTCCAGCCGCGCCGGGTCGAGATCGATGCCGAACACCCGGCACCCGGCCGCGCGCAGGATCTGCGCGGTGACCAGCCCGACCAGGCCGAGCCCGATCACGACCACGTCCTCGCCGAGCTGCGCCTGCGCCACGCGCACGCTCTGCAGCGCGATTGCGCCGATGGTGGTGAACGCGGCGTGCTCCAGCGCGGCGCCCGCCGGCACCGGCACGCACAGGTTGCGCGGCACGCAGACGACTTCGGCATGGTTGGCGAAGCCCGCGCCGCCGCAGGCCACCCGATCCCCCGGCGCGAGACCGGTCACGCCGGCGCCGGTCTCGACCACGGTCCCGGCGCACGAATAACCGAGCGGCACCGGCATGTCGAGCGTGCGCTGGGTCGCGTTCCAGGCCGTCATCACGCCCTGGGTCATCGCCACCTGCAGCACCTTGCGCACCTGCTCCGGCCGCGCCAGTGCCTTGCCGATCAGGCTCGCCTTGCCGAGCTTGACCGTGCCACCCTCGGTGCCGCTGCTGATCACGGAGAAGTGATTGCGCACGACCACGAAGCCGGGGCGCGCGATCGGCGCGGGCACGTCCTCGACCCGGCACTGACCGTTGCGGAAATCCTCCAGCACCTGCTTCATGCGCCCACCGCCCGTGCCATCGCGGCAGCCCCGGCGCGCGGCCGGGCCTGGACGATGAAGCCCTTGCAGGTGAGCTCCTCGGGCGTAAAGCCCGGCAGCTCGGCGGCGAGCCGCGGCGTGAGCAGTTCCCGTCCTTCGCATTCGGTGGTACGCCAGTGCTGGATCTCGAAGCTGGATTCGAACATCGCGCGGTACTCGTGGATCCGGTGCCGGTTGAGCCAGGAAGGTATCAGCGGATAGCGGTTCTCGCGCAGGTGATCCCAGGGCGGCACGCGGCGCGAGGGCGCCGTGTCCGGATACTTCCACGCGATGTGGTGCCCGCCCGAGAGGCTGGCCCAGTTATGGACGTAGATGTACGTGGTGCCGCCGGGCTTCATCACCCGGCGCAGATCCGCGATGACCGCGGGCACGTCGCGGATGTGCTCGAATACCTCGAACGACACCACGGCGTCGAAGGTACCGTCATCGAAAGGCATGCCGTCGCCGCGCACGGCGCGCGTATCGAGCCCCTCGAAACGCAGCGGCACCGGCGCCAGCCGCGCCAACTCGCGGTAGTACGGCGTCGCGAACAGCACGTCCCAGGCGAGCGTGCGCAGCACGCGCTCGGCGCCGTTCGTGGCCAGGATGCGCCGGTACTTGCTCCAGCGCAGCCCGGGGTCGACGACCTCGGTGTCGATCCCGGTGACCTGCGCGCCGGCGCTGTGCAGCAGCAGCGTGAGCCATCCCGACTTGCCGCAGCCGACGTCGAGGATGCGCTTGCCGGCCACGCCGCCGAGATCCGCGCACAGGCGCTCGAAGAACGCGACGTGCTCGCGCGCGAAGCCGCGGTGATTCAGCAGGCCGTGCGCGAACATGGACAGGTACAGGCCGGCGCGCCCCGGCAGCAGCGGATCGAGCAGGCGCGGCAGCGTCATGGTGCCTGCCCCGCGGCGGCGGCGAAGCGCGCCAGCGCCCTGCTCATCCAGCCATTGCACCAGCGCATGAGCGTGAAGCGCTTGGTGTACCAGCGCGTGCGCTGGTAGTAGAAGCGGCCGTCCGGGTGGTACATGTGGCGCAGCGCCCAATCGGCCACGCGCGCCGCCAGCCCCGGATACTCGCGCGCGTGGCGCGCGAAGGTGAGGATCCCCTGCGCGGCGCCGTGGATGTCGTAGGGATACTCGCAATCGCTCATCCAGCGCGGCGCGCCTTCGGCGCTGAAATGATGGCGGGCGTAGAACTCCAGCCCGCGGCGGTAGGCATCCTCGAAATCGTCCTCCCCGGTCGCGTCCATGTAGCGCCGCAGGGCGTCGAGGATGAAGCCGGTGTGGTAGTTGTCGTGGCGGATATGCGAGTCCCCGGGCGGATCGGTGTAGAACCAGGCGCCCTGGTCCGTCTGCCGGCGCACCACGTACCCGGCCAGGCGCCGTGCGGCATCGGCGTGGCGCGTGTCGCCGCTCAGGCGTCCGTAGCGCGCGAGCACGGACGCGATCAGGATGCTCACGTCGAGCACGCGCATGCGCATCGCTACCGGCATGTACGACAAGCAGAGATCCCCGCCCTCGTCCTTCAATATTTTCAGGTCGTTCAGGAAGAACGGCAGTGCACGGCCCACCGTTTCCAGGTACGTCCGCTCCCCCAGCGCGAGATACGCATCCAGGAACGCCTCGCACACGAATGCGGTCACCACCGCGTTCGGCGTCGCCGTCGGCGCGAAGAATCCCGCGTCCTGCCACGGGTAATGGTAACCCCAGCAGGTGCCGGACCAGTCGCCCGGCGAAGCCAGCCGCGCGAGCAGGCCGAGCAGTTCCACTGCTTCGTCGCGATGCGCCGGATTTCCGGTAACCGAAAAGCGGTCCAGGCGTGCCTGCACGAACAGTGCCAGTCCCTTGGGGTTGAAGGAGGTCGGCACGCCCAGCAGCGGCCGCAGGTTGATTGGTGCACGCATGACCGCCTGGATCGCCACCAGCCGCGGCCACTTGCCCCAGCCGAGCAGCGCGCGCAGCAGCGGGCTGTTGAGCGCGTCGTGCTTGTTGTGCCCGCGATAACCCCGGGCGGCGCTCCAGGCGAGCGTGGCATCGGCAATCGCGCCGTAGCGCCCGGCATCCGGCCCTGCGGGCACCGGCGGTGCCGCGGTCATGCGCGTCGCGCTCCGGGTGCAGCGCCCTGGCCGGCCATCGATTCCGGCACGACCAGTTCGGCGGACAGGTCCGCGCAATCGCGGCCGCGCTCGAACAGTTCCAGCCACAGGTGGGTCATGAGCATCAGGTAGAGCATGAAATAGTGCCAGCGATGGCCGCGGGCCACCGGCAGCGACAGCAGGGTGGCGACGAATGCCGGATTGAACAGGCCGTACTCCCGCACCCGCGACGGCGCCAGCAGCACGCGCGCGGCAGGCCCGAGCGCGGCGCCGAAGAACGACGGCGAATCGACCTGGAAACCGCTCTTGGGCCGGTCGAGCACCGCGCGCGGCAGGCGCGCGCCGAGCGCGTCGCGCAGGTGCCCCTTCAGGCGTCCGCCCTGCATCCGTTCGCGCCGGGACAGCGACTGCGCGTGTGCGTGCAGCATCGGATCCACGAACGGCACCCGCACTTCCAGGCCGACGGCCATGCTGCACCGATCCTCCTGCCAGAGCAGATCGTTGACCATCTTCTGCGACCATTCGTAGCGCGCGCACGCCAGCACCGGATCCGGCTCCGCCGGCCAGCGCGCGCGCAGGTCGTCGAAGGCGTCCGGCAGGGCGGCATCGAGCATGCGCGGCCCGTACACCTGCGCGCGCAGCGCGGGCGCGTCCCAGAGGTTGCGCAGCAGCCCGTACACGCGCGGCCAGTCGGCGCCGGCGCGCAGGCAATGCAGGGCGCGCAGCGGCTCGCTCCAGGGCGCGCCGCGCCCGGCGGACAGCACCGCCAGGCCCACGCCCGCCACGGCGCTGGTCGCCGCGGCCGGCGCCGCGCTCTGCAGCCGCCGGGCCCAGTCCAGGAGACGATGGATCGGGTAGCCCAGGAACAGTTCGTCGCCGCCCAGGCCGGAGAGCGCGACCTTGACCTCGCGCGCGGCGTGCGCGGCGACCGCGGACACCTGCCAGGCGTTGATCTTCGGCACCTCCAGGTGCCACAGCAGCTTCGGCAACTGCGCCGCCGCGTCCACGCGCCAGTCGCCGCGGCTGTTCGCGACGCCGAGCAGGCGGGCGGTCTCGGCCGCGTTGTCCGCTTCCGCCGGATCGTCGCCGACCGCCACCGTGAACGTACGCAGCGGGCGGGTGGCGGCATCGCGCGCCAGGGCCGTCACCGCGGCCGAGTCGATGCCGCCCGACAGGTAGGTTCCGACCTCGACGTCGGCCACCATGTGCGCGCGCACCGACTCCGCGAATACCGCCAGCGTGCCGCCCTGCGGCCGCCCCGGATAGGCGCCGACGGGCGTACTCTCCAGCGTGGCGCCGGCGCGCCAGGCGATGATCTCGCCGGGCGCGAGCTGGCTGATCCCGGCAAACATCGAGCGCTCCCCCGGCAGGTAGCGGAAGTTCATCACCAGGTGCAGCGCGGCAGGATCCAGGCGCGCGCCGCCCGGGCGCAGGGCCAGGATGCCCTTGGCTTCCGAGGCGAAGGCCACGCCGCCGTCATCGCGCCGGGCGTAGAACAGCGGCTTGATGCCGAAGCGATCCCGGACCAGCAGGCCGCTGCGGCTGCGCCGGTCCCAGATCGCGAACGCGAACATGCCGCGCAGATCGGCGAATCCCGCCGCGCCGTGCGCGAGGTACTGGTTCAGCACCACCTCGGTATCCGAGGCCGTCGCGAAATGCATCCCGGCGGCTTGCAGGTCCGCGCGCAGCGCCGCGTAGTTGTAGATCTCGCCGTTGAAGACGATGCTCGCGGTGCCGTCGACGCTGGTCATCGGCTGCGCGCCGCCGCCCAGGTCGATGATCGCCAGGCGCGCGTGCGCGAAGGCGAAGCCCTCGCCGCAAAGCACGCCGCTGCCGTCCGGTCCGCGGTGTGCGATTGCGTCGAGCATGCGCCGCAGTTCCGGCTCGGCCTGCGCCGGCGCCGTGCCCGCGCCGAACCACCCGGCGATCCCGCACATGTCAGTGGCTCGGGACGGGCACCATGCCCCGGGCGCCGGCCGCGACCGTATCGGCGACGAACCGGGCCACGTCGATGGTGTCGGCGAGCAGGCGCGCGCGCGCGTCCGCGCGTGCCGCGTCCGTGAACGCCAGCAGCCAGTCGACTGCAGCCTCCAGCGCCTCGGGGCGCAGTTCGCGCACGTTGCGCACCAGCCCGTAGCGCTGCTCCTGCTCGTCGGTGTAGCCGCGCCCGGTATGCGCCGCATACACCGCCGGCACGCCCAGCACCGCGCATTCCGAGGCCATGGTCGCGCTCTCGCCGACGAACCCGCGGCAGAACGCCATGACGTGGTGCAGCAGTCCCGGGCGGCCGCGATAGCGGTAGGGCTCCAGCGCCGGCGGCAGCGCGCCTTCGGAAGAGATCAACACCGCGCCGTGCGCGGCGAGCCGCTCCACGACCCGGCCGGCGAGCGCGGCGGTCCAGCCCCGTTCGCCGACATCGTGGTTCGCCTGCCAGGACACCAGCCGGACCAGGAAGGTCGGGCGATCCGGCGCCAGGCCCTGGGCGATGGCGACGGCACGATCCGGCACGAAGCAACCGGGGCGCAGGTACGACAGCTCGTGGTACCCGGCGTAGCGCAGCGTCCGCCCGGCCGGCGTCCAGGCACCGTAGCAGCGCGGTACGATCACCCGGTGCGCCAGCGGGTAGGTGATCGCGTTCTGCAGCCGCGCGTTCTCGGTGTCGTAGAACACCAGCGAAGGGATGCCGGTGATCGCCCCGACGTGGGCGATGAAGGTGCCGCCGATCGCGGCCATGACGTCCGGGCGGAACTCCCGCACCACGCGCCACAGGCGGTAGTCACGCAGCGCCAGCTCGCGCGCGAGCGCGGCCAGGCCCGGGCGCTGCGCGGACAGCGTCACGTGCGGGATGCCCAGTTCGTCGAGGAGATCGAGCGCGACCTCCTTCACCCGGCTGGTCACCAGCGCCTGCGCGCCGGCCGCGCCCAGGATCCGCAGCGGGTGCCGGAAGAAGTGCACGTGGGCCGGGTGGCCGATGTCGATCAACACGCGCATCAGCGATCCGGCTTCTGGTACAGGAGCATGGTGATCTGCTCGGACACCAGCCCGATGAGGAAGATCAGCATCGAGGCGATGAACAGCAGCGCGCTCATGTTGGTGAAGCGGCCACTGTCCAGGTAGGTGTTCAGGTAGTGCAGCGCGCCGAGCGCGAACATCAGCGTGCTGATCGGCAGGAACACCTTCAGCGGCGCGTACAGCGTGCCGATGCGGAACATGATCATGAGAAAGCGGATGCCGTCGCGCAGCGGCTTCAGGTGGCTGCGGCCGATGCGCCGCGCGGCCTGGATCGGCACGTAGGCGACCGGGTAGCCGTTGCGGAAGAACGCCATGGTGCTGGTGGTCGGATAGGAGAAGCCGTTCGGCAGCAGGTGCAGCACCTCGCGGAACCTGGCCGCGCGCACGGCGCGGAAGCCGCTGGTGAGATCGTCCACCCGCTGGTTGACCATCCAGCTCGCGAAGCGGTTGTAGAAGGCGTTGCCGAACAGGCGCGCGAAGCTGGCCTGGGAACCGCTGTCGCGCGCGCCGACGGCCATGTCGTAGCCCGCATCGAGGCGCTCGAGCAGGCGCGCGATGTCGGTGGGATCGTGCTGGCCGTCCCCGTCCATCATCACCAGCACCTCGCCGCGCGCGTGGCGCGCGCCGGTCTTGACCGCGGAGCCGTTGCCCATCGCGTACGGATGCCGGATCAGCACGGCGCCGTGCGCCAGGGCCACCGCCGCGGTGCCGTCGGTGGAGCCGTCGTCGACGACGACGATTTCCGCCTCGGGGCAGGCCTGCCGCAGCCGCGGCAGCAGGCTGCCGAGCCCGGCCTCCTCGTTGCGCGCCGGGATGACGACGCTGAGCGCGACCGGCTCCGCGCCGGCCGCCGCCGGACCGGCGCCGGCGCCCGCGGTTGCCTCGCGTATTGCCGTGCCCTGCATTCAGCCGCCCTTGTCCGCCGGCACCGCGGCGAGCGCGGCGTGCTCGGCAATGGCGGCATCCAGGCGTTCCAGATCGCTGCGGAACACGGGCCGCATCGCGCAGATCGGTGAGGTATCCATGATCGCTCTCACGTTCGCCGACTCCCGCCGCGCCGCATCCAGATCCCCCATCGAAATCATCAGCGTCAGCAGGTCCAGGCGGCGGTGACAATCGCCGGGATCCATGGCGACGATATCCTCAAGCACGCGCCGTGCCGCCACAGGATCGCGCAGTACACCGTTGTAGTAGCGCGCGAGCAGCGCCATGGTCGAGCGATTGAGATCCTGCGACATGGAGGGGTTGGCGAGGAAGGCACCGAACAGGCCGATCATGTCGTTCGGATCCAGGGCGCACTCGCCGCGCTCCTGGCAGGTGACGACGAGCAGGAATGCCGCGGCGATCGACGGGTGGGCGTCGCCCGCGCCCAGCCGCCGGCGCAGTTCGGCGACGAGCGCCGGCGGCGGCGGCCGGCCGCGCAGGCCGTTCAGGCGCAGCAGGGCGAAGTGCGACAGCGGCGCCTGCGGATCCAGCGCCGCGGCGCGTTCGAACGCGGCCTGGGCCTTGTCCGCCAGCGCCTCCTCGCGGGTGGTCTGGTAGATCACCAGGTACACCCGCCCCATCTCGTAGTTGGCGCGCAGCGACTGCGGGTGGTGCTGCACCTCGGAGATGGCGTGGTCGATCGGGTCGCTCCACGCCAGCGCCCGCGCACCGGTGACGCCGGCGAACAGGACCACGAACCCGACCCCGAGCAGTTGCGGCACGCGCTGCAATCCCGCGCGCGCCGCGAGCGCGTGCGCGCCGATTACGCCGGCCAGCAGCGGCCCCACCAGGGGCAGGTAGTTGCGATGCTCGTGCACCAGCTCCAGCGGCAGCACCGACGACTCCAGCAGGTGCCCGCCCAGGAACCAGCCGATCGCGAAAGCAACGACCGGCACGCGGCGCCAGGTGAGCGCCGCGGCCGCGGCCAGGGCTGCGAGCCCGAGCACCGCTACGGCAGTCTGCCAGGGCTGGAACAGGCCGCGCGAAATCGGGTAGTCGTCGTGGAAAAGTCCCAGTTCGCGCGGCACCGGCAGCAGCGCCTGCTGCAGGTAGAACCACATCACCCGGGCCTCGGTGAGCAGCCGTTCGGCGAGCGTGAACGGGCGGATCGCGTAGTTGGACTGGATCCAGCCCGGGCTCAGGATCAGCCAGGCAGCACCGGCCAGCGCCGGCAATGCCAGGACCAGCCCGTAGTAGCCCGCGAGCACGCGCCGCGCGGGCGTGGCCAGGCCGCGCCCGCGCAGCCACGCGATCTCGATGATGAACGCGTACAGCGGCGTGAGCACGCCATTTTCCTTGCACAGCGCCGACAGCCCGGTGCCGATGGTGAGACAGGCAAGCGCGAAGCCGAGCCCACCGCCGGCGGTCAGGGAACGCAGCCTGCCGGTGCAATAGCCCAGCAGGGCCAGCAGCGTGAACAGCGCCGCGAGGCTGTTCATGCGCTGCACCACCATCAGCACGGTGGTCAGGTTCAGGGGATGCAGGAGCCAGAGCGCCGCGCAGGCGGCGGCGATGCGGGCGCCGTTGCCGGCGGCGAAGGTACCCGCCGCCTGGGCCGCAGCCAGCAGCGTGCGCAGCAGCGCGAACAGGAGCAGGCCATTGAGCAGGTGGATGGCGAGGTTGGTGATCTTGTACGCCAGTGGCTGCAAGCCTGCGAAGGCGTAGTTGACCGCGAAGCTCATCATGCTCAGCGGGCGCTTGAGCGGCCCGGCGGTGCCGGTGAGCGCAGCCTCGGTCAGGCTGTGGAGGTCGAGTTGCCGGATCTGGATGGCGTCATTCTCGACGATGTTGGGAAAGTCGTCGAAGGCGAACGATCCCCCCAGGCCGGGCGCGTACGCGAGCGCGCACAGCACGAGCGCGGCGGCGAGCAGGACATGGATTCGCGAGGTCATATAACGAGAAAGGCGCCTCCCGCTTGCACGGGAGGCGCCTGCCTTGCACGAACTACCTGCTGCGGGCGCCGGATTAACGGCAGCTCGACGGCAGGTACTTGTTGGCGAGCGTGCCGCCGGTGGCGGAGCAGCTCCACTTGACCGCACCGGACGCCGTCGTCGGGGCCAGGATCAGGGTCTTGCTGTTCAGGGCGGAGTTACCGTCGCTGAACGTGACCGTGATCTTGCCGCTGTTGCCGACTGCAACCGACTTCACCGCGTTGCCGGTGATGCTGGTCGCAGCCGCCAGGCCGGCGGTCGCGTTGCTGGTCGGAATGCTGCCCTTGCTGGCGAAGAACTCGGACACCGCGGTCTTGGCGGCGGCGGCGAGGTTCAGGCCCTCGGTCACCTTCGCGCGGATGGTGTAGTCGGAGTAGGCCGGGATGGCGACCGCGGCCAGGATGCCGATGATCGCGACCACGATCATCAGCTCGATCAGCGTAAAGCCCTGTTGCACCTTCTTCATGGAACTCTCCTCGGTTGATTTAGCCCTTGAGCACTTGCAAACCCGGTACCGCCGGGGACACGGTTGTAGCGTGCACCTGTACGGTTTCCTTGAGTTTCGTGACTCCGCCAGCGCCGTTCGCCTTGCGCACGACACTTGCGGAGCCGTGCGTCGTTGAAGGCAGGTTCCATGCCACGGCTTCAAACCGCGGGAGAAACACGGGTTTTCAGCCTTCAACCGCCCCCCGGGGCGAGTTGCGGCTGCGGATTTTCAGCAGGATCTGCTGAAACTGCGCAGTTTCACTCCGGATGCTCGCCGGCGCGCGAGAGGCCGAGCTTTTCCATGCGGTAACGCAGTGCCCCGAAGCTCAGGCCGAGCAGGCGAGCCGCTGCCGTCCGGTTCCAGCGCGTGCGGCCGAGCGCGTCGAGGATCTTGCGCCGCTCGACGTCGTCCAGGTAGGGCGCAAGGCCCGCATCGGGCGCGGCCGCCGGCGCTTCGACCCCCGCCCCCGGCACGTCGACGCCCGCCCCCGCCACCGCGGCGAGCGCCTGCGGCAGGCGCAGATCCTCGGCGCGGATCGCCTCGCCCTCGCACAGCGTCATCGCGCGCTCGAGCACGTTCTCCAGCTCGCGCACGTTGCCGGGGAAGGCATATCCGGCAAGCGCGCGCGCCGCGTCCGCATCCAGCCGCGGCCGCGCCGTGCCGGCCTGCAGTGCCAGCCGGCCCAGGATGTGATCCACCAGCGGCGCGATGTCCTCGCGGCGCTCGCGCAGCGGCGGCACGGCGAGCTCGATCACGTTGATGCGATAGAACAGGTCCTGGCGGAACTCGCCGCGCCTGACCAGGGCGGAGAGATCCTTGTGCGTGGCCGACAGGATGCGCACGTCGACCCTGGCCTCGGCCTCGGCGCCGACCGGCCGCACCGCCTTTTCCTGGATCGCGCGCAGCAGCTTGACCTGCAGCAGCAGCGGCAGGTCCGCGACCTCGTCCAGGAACAGCGTGCCGCCGTCGGCGGCCTGGAACAGGCCCGCCTTGTCGGCCACGGCGCCGGTGAAGCTGCCCTTGCGATGGCCGAACAGCTCGCTTTCGATCAGATCGTGCGGGATGGCGCCGCAGTTGACCGGTACGAACGGCGCGCCGGCGCGCGGGCCCTGCTCGTGGATCATGCGCGCGACCAGCTCCTTGCCGACCCCGGACTCGCCGCTGATGTACACCGGCGCCTGGCTGCGAGCGAGCTTTTCGACCGTGCTACGGATGCGCGCGATCGCCTCCGAGGCGCCGATCAGCCGGGTGCCGGTGTCCTCGTGCGGCTCGCCCAGCCGCAACGCCGCGCGCACCAGCCGGCGCAGCGTCTCCAGCTCCAGGGGCTTGGTGACGAAGTCGAAGGCGCCGGACTTCAGCGCCTGGATTGCGGTCTCGATGCTGCCGTGCGCGGTTATCACCGCCACCGGCAGGCGCGGATGGCTGCGCTGGATGTGGGCGACGAGATCCAGGCCGTCGCCGTCGGGCAGGCGCATGTCGGTCAGGCACAGGTCGAACTCGCCCTGGGCGAGTTCAAGCCGGGCGGCGCCGAGATCGGCGGCCGCGCTGCAGTCGATGCCCATGCGCCGGAGCGTGATCTCCAGCAGCTCGCGGATGTCGGGCTCGTCGTCGACGATCAGCGCGCGTGGCTTCATGCGGTCACCTGGCGCTTCTCCGGATGGGCGAAGTTCACGCGGAACGTGCATCCCTGCGGGGTGTTGGCGTACAGGATAATCGAGGCCTGGTTCGACTCGCACAGCTCGCTGGCGACGTACAGGCCCAGGCCGGTGCCGGAGGCGCGCGAGGTGACGAACGGCTCGAAGATGTGTTCGCGCACCGCCGGATCGATGCCGGGGCCGGTATCGATCACGTCCAGGTACGGGCGGCCGCTGTCGGCATGCACGCCCGGGCATAGCCGCACGCGCGGCGTGGAACGGCCGTGGCGCACGCCGTTCTCGCACAGGTTCCACAGCACCTGGCGCAACTGGCCGCTGTCCATGCGCACCGCGATCTCCCGCCCCGGCTGCTCTTCCAGCGCAAGTTCACCGGCGGCCGCGGGGTGGTGGGCCGCGAACTCCGCCGCGAATCCCCGCAGCCAGTGCCCGAGTTCCAGCGGCTCGGGATTGGAAGGCTCGCGCCGCCCGAGCTGCAGGATGGTCTCGACGATCGCATTCACGCGCCCGGACTGCTCGTGGATGATGGCGGTCAGGCGCGCGTCGTCTACGCTGCGCTCCGGGGACTCGGCCAGCAGTTGCGCCGCATGGCTGATCGCGCCGAGCGGATTGCGCACCTCGTGGGCGATGCTGGCGGTGAGGCGGCCGAGCGAGGCCAGCTTCAACTGTTGCGCCCGCTGGCGGGTCGCGGCCGCATCCTCGAGGAACACCAGCACGTTCCGGCGCCCGCCGCCCATGTGCGTGAACGAGGCGAGCACCTCCGCCCCGCGCGGGCTGGCGCGGAACAACTGCGAGGATCCGGTCGCGCCGTCGCGCCACGCGCGCAGCAGGGCGGAGAGATCCGGCACGACATCCGCCAGCGGCCGGCCGACTGCATCCTCCGGCAGGCCCAGCAGCCGGGCGGCGGCGGCATTCATCATCCGCACCGTGCCGGCCTCGTCGACCGCCACCACGCCGGACTGCATGCGCTGGATCACGTGTTCGTTCAGCGTCGCCAGGTTCGCCAGGTCGATCGCGCGCTGCTGCGCGAGCGCCTCGCTCTCGCGCACGCGCCGGCCCAGGGTCGACATCAGGATCGCGGTGAGGAAGTAGGTGCCGCCCAGGAACCCGGCGTGCGGATAGTTCGGCGGCGACAGGAACCGGTACACCGTGCCCCAGTAGAACTCGGCGGCCAGCACCGCCAGGGTGGCGTAGGCGGCGAATGCCACCGCCGTGCGCCGGCCGGCCATCAGCCCGCCGCCGGCGACCGAGACCGCGATCAGGATGCCGAAGCCGCTGGATACCCCGCCGCTGGCGTACATGAGCGCGGTGAGCGCGAGCACGTCCACCGCGACCTGGCCGATCGCCTGCACGGGCTGCGGCAACCAGCGGCGCTCGGCCATGATGAGCGCCGGCACGGCCAGGGCGACGTAGGCCAGGCCGGCGATCCTGAACAGCCCGCCGTCGTAGCTGCCCAGGGGCACTGGCAGGTTGTGGCTGAGGATGAGCACGCCGAACAACCCGGACAACACCAGCCGGTAGAGGCTGAAATAGCGCAGCGCGGTCCAGATCGTCGCTGCATCGGCCACCGGTTGCGGATTCACCGTGGCGCCTGTCGATCCCCCGCCGCGCGGTGCGCCTCGCTGCAGTAGCGGCGCTCGCCCTCGCCCAGCGCCTCGTTCGACGGCAGGTAGACCCCGCAGTGCGCGCATGGGACGGTCTTCACCGGCTGCCCCGGCGCGCCCGGCGTGCCGCGGCCGCGCGCGTCGAGCCGCCGCAAGAGCCGCAGCACGGTGACGCCGAGCCAGATGAGCAATGCCAGGAACAACAGCCGCAGCACGCGTGGTTCTCCGCCGCGCGGGCCGGCCGCGCGCGTATGACTTTGACGGTGGCGCTATAGTAAGCTATCGCGCCTGACGGCAAAGTCCTCCCGGGGGCGCGTTCGCGCCTCACCAGCAGCCGGGCCCACGCGGCCCACACGTTGCCAGCCGGCTCCATCCGCGCCCGGCGCGGGCGGAAGGGCTTGCCCCTCAAACGCGTGAATCCTGCAGGGGATCTATGAACCTACACGAATACCAAGCCAAGCAGTTGTTCGCCGAGTACGGCATTGCGGTGCCCCCGGGCATGCCGGCGCATTCGGTCCAGGAGGCGCTCGCGAACGCCTCGACCCTCGGCGGCGCGAACTGGATCGTCAAGGCCCAGGTCCACGCCGGCGGGCGCGGCAAGGCCGGCGGCGTCAAGTTCGCCAAGAGCCGCGAGGAGCTGGAAACCATCGCCCGAAACATGCTCGGCACGCGCCTGGTGACCAAGCAATCCGGGCCGGCCGGCCAGCCGGTGAACTGCGTCCTGGTCGCCTCGCCCTGCGACATCGCCCGCGAACTGTACCTGGCGATGATCGTCGACCGCGCCAGCCGCCGGGTCGCGATCATGGCCTCCTCCGAGGGCGGCATGGACATCGAAGAGGTCGCCGCGACCCACCCGGAGAAGATCGTGACGCTCACGATCGATCCCGTCCTCGGCCTGCAGGACTACCAGGCGCGGCAGATCGGCTTCGCCCTGGGCTTCGACGATGGCCAGCGCAAGCAGCTCGTGCAGATGATGCGCGGCCTGTACCGGCTGTTCCAGGACAAGGACGTCAGCCTGCTGGAGGTCAACCCGCTGATCGTCACCCCGGACGGCAACCTCGTCGCCCTGGACGCCAAGATCAACCTCGACGACAACGCCCTGTTCCGCCAGCCCGCGGTCGCCGACATGCGCGACCCGAGCCAGGAGGATGACAAGGAACGCATTGCCCGCAAGTTCGACCTGAACTACGTCACCCTGGAGGGCAACATCGCCTGCATGGTCAACGGCGCGGGCCTGGCCATGGCGACCATGGACATCATCAAGCTGTACGGCGGCCAGCCGGCGAACTTCCTCGACGTCGGCGGCGGCACGACCGCCGAGAAGGTGGCCGAGGCCTTCAAGCTCATCGTCTCCGATCCGAACGTCAAGGCCATCCTGGTGAACATCTTCGGCGGCATCGTGCGCTGCGATCTCATCGCCGACGGCATCATCCGCGCGGTGCAGGAAGTGGGCGTCTCGGTACCGGTGGTCGCGCGCCTGGAGGGCACGAACGTCAACGAAGGCAAGCAGCTCCTCGCCGCGAGCGGGCTGGCCATCATCCCGGCCGACAATCTCGCCGACGCCGCCTCCAAGGTCGTCGCCGCCGTCAAGAAAGCGTAAGGAACCTCACCGTGGCAATCCTCGTCAACCGCAACACCAAGGTCATTTGCCAGGGATTCACCGGCAGCCAGGGTACCTTCCACTCCAAGGGCGCGATCGACTACGGCACCCGGCTCGTCGGTGGCGTCACCCCCGGCCGCGGCGGCCAGAAGCACCTGGACCGCCCTGTGTTCGACACCGTCGCCGACGCCGTGAAGGCCACAGGCGCGGACGCCAGCATGATCTTCGTGCCGCCGCCGTTCGCCGCCGAGGCGATCGCCGAGGCCGCCGATGCCGGCATCAAGGTCATCGCCTGCATCACCGAGGGCATCCCGGTGCTGGACATGCTCAAGGTCAAGGCCAGCCTCGCGAATCGCCCGGACGTGCGCCTCATCGGCCCGAACTGCCCCGGAATCATCACACCCGGCGAGTGCAAGATCGGCATCATGCCCGGGCAGATCCACAAGCCCGGCCGCATCGGCATCGTCTCGCGCTCGGGCACGCTGACCTACGAAGCCGTGCACCAGACCACCCTCGCCGGCCTGGGCCAGAGCACCTGCGTGGGCATTGGCGGCGATCCGATCCACGGCATGAGCTTCATCGACTGCCTGCGCCTGTTCCAGGACGACCCCGCCACCGAGGGCATCATCATGGTGGGCGAGATCGGCGGCTCGGCGGAAGAGGATGCGGCTCGCTTCATCGCCGCCCACGTGACCAAGCCGGTGGTGGCCTACATCGCCGGCGTCACCGCACCGCCGGGCAAGCGCATGGGCCATGCCGGGGCGATCATCTCCGGTGGCCGCGGCACCGCGGCCGACAAGTTCGCGGCGCTGGAAGCCGCGGGCGTGCGCACCGTGAAGTCCCCCGCCGAGCTCGGCTCGGCGATGCAGGACCTGCTGAAGAAGTCCTGACGCCCGGCGCCCGGTGCGCCGCCTGGCGCACCGGACGCCGCGCGCCCACCCGGAGCGCGATGCCCGGGAGCGGCGCCGCGCCGGCCGGATGATGGTATGGTGCGCGGCGAGCCATGACCTGCCCTGCCAAGACTCCCGGCGCACTGCGCTTCGCGCTCGCGCAGTCCAACCTCGTGGTCGGCGACATCGCCGGCAACCGCGCGCGGATCGCCGCCCCGGCGGCGCACCCGCGCGAAGCGCTCGGCGCCGATG
>JBFXBD010000017.1:0-102393 GCA_050183625.1 Gammaproteobacteria bacterium | reverse complement strand
TGATGCGCGTCACCCAGCGCAAGGCGGCGCGCGCCGACGAACATCGCCATGTGGCCGTCGGGCTGGGGCTCCATGCGCACGCTGTAGTCGCGGCGGTATTGCTCCGGCAGGTGGCGATTCCAGATCGACACGTCGGGCTCGTACAGGTGCGCGTCGCAGTCGATGATCGGGCCGTCGTAGATCATGTGCTTCTCCTCGTGTACCCGCCTATCGTACCCAGGGGGCGGGCGAACGTCATGGCGGTGGCGCCGCGCGGCAACTCAGGACTTGGCGCCGGCACGCCGGAGCATGTCCTCCACGTCGGCGTCGGAGAGCCCCCTGCCGAGTTCGACGAAGGAAAAGCCCTCGCCCGCCGGCGTGCCCGCGCTGCCGAGCGCATTGCTGGACAGGTAGCGATCCGCGAGCAACGGCATCTGGATGGCGGTTTGCGTGCGGGTGCCGATGTCCATCCCCGGCAGGACGATCCGCACCGCCTCGTAGCCGCCGGGTTCGCCGACGCCCTGGGTGACGGTGATTTCCGGCATCGGCAGTAGTTGCACGGCGTGCGTGTCGGCGTGGAAGGCAAAGCCCATCGTCTGCCCGGCGCGGCGCGCGCACAGGCCGGTGACGTGCCGCTCGGCGCCCGGGAAGACCACGGCAACGAACCAGGCCTGCTCCAGGTTCGCCAGGCTGCGCGGCCCCCAGGAGTGATCGCGGATGCCCAGGCCCTGCGCGACCACGCTGCGCGCGCCGATGCGCAGCGTGCCGCTCCAGGCGTGGGCGTGATCGTAATGATTGCTGCCCGCACCGGACTTGCCGACCTGCGCCCAGTCGATCGGGGCCAATGCGGTGCGCAGGTCCGCGTCCACGTGTATCGGCGTATCGGGCGCGGCGATCGGTTCCAGCCCCATGTAGCCCGCCATGCGCTCGCGCGGCAGGCCGTCGAGATCCAGGCCGATGTGCCAGTGCCTGAACGGCTCGACGCAGCGCGGGTGGTAGCCTGGATACTGGAGCACGTCCGCCAGCGGCAGGCGCCGCCCTGCGGTCGCGTGCACGCCGTCAATCATCACGATGGCGCGGATCTGCGCGGCCTGGCGAGCGGGGATCAGCTTCAGGTGGATGCCGAATCCCGCACGCTGGTCCGGATCCCAGCCGCCGAAGTAGAAATTCTCCTGCCAGCTCGGGTCGGCGGCCTCGTGCAGGTGCAGGCCTTCTCGAGTGTCGGTCATGTCGGATCTCCTCAGGCGCGCGCGAGTATGCGGACGACGCCGGCGTCGCCGTCGACCGCGATGCGATCGCCCGAGCGCAACCGGCGCGTGCCGGAACGGGTGTTGATGACGCAGGGCACGCCGAGCTCGCGGGCGATGATAGCGCCGTGGCTCATCGGCCCGCCGATGTCGATGACCAGGCCGCCGGAGACGAGCATGAGCGCGCTCCAGCTCGGATCGGTGGTGTGGCAGACCAGGATGTCGCCCGGTTCCAGCGCGTCCGGGTTGGAAGGGTCGGTAAGTACCCTGGCGATGCCCTCGACCCGGCCGGAGCTCGCGGGCATGCCGGTCAGGTCGCCGTCGCCCGCCTCCTCCGGGGCGGCCGGGCGCGCCTGCGGATTGCCGACCCAGGTATCGGGCAGCTCGACCGCCGCGTGCTCGCACCAGCGCCTGCGCCGGAACGCGACGATCTCGCGCGCCTGCGGATGCAGGCCGCTCATGAACTCGGATCGCAGCAGGAAGAAAACGTCTTCGGGATCCTCCAGCAGGCCGCGCCGGGCGAAGTCGGTGCCGATCGTGCGTGCGGCCGCGCGCCCGGCGTCGATTGCGCGCAGGAAAGTCACCTTGCCGCGCTCGCGCAGGGCGATATTGCGGCCCAGGTCCGCGAGCATGCGCGCGACGCGATTGCGCGTCCTGGACGGAACGGCGGCCAGCAGTTCGCGCTCGGCCTCCTCGCGCTCCACCGCGCGTGCCTTCGCCACGGCCAGCGGCGCCTGCTCCTCGCGCATGCCGCGGTAGGTCTCGACCAGCTTCTCCAGCGGCGAGCGATCCTCGCGCCACACCCGGCTGGCGAGCTGGCCTTCGGCCGGGCCGTGATAGCCGTGCGCACGCACGAAATCGTCCAGGGTGGAGCGACCGCGCGAAACCTCCCACAGCGCGGACATGACGATCACGTCCTCGGTGTCGACATAGCCGCCGGACAGCCGCGTCTCCAGCCCCGGCTTGCCGGACTCGCGTGCCAGCCGCGCGAGCTGGCCATAGCCGCGCTGCGCCATGCTGGTGCCGCAGCAGTGCACGCGCATTACGTACTCGAAGCGCTCGACGGCCTCGGCAAGCCGCCGGCAGGCACCGGCCGCATCGGCGGTGACGGCCGGCGAGACGCACTGCCGCCACCAGGCGTCGGTCTGGTGATAGTTGCGCTCGACCATCCCGGGCGTCCTGCGCGCCAGCAGCGGCGCGCGCACGAAGATGAACGGATAGCGGCGCCGGCTGCGTCGGCTCGTGACCCCGGGGCGTACCGAACCCAGAATCGCGCGCTCGAATTCGTCGCCCGAGGTGTTGGGCGTGCGGTCGCCGACGCCGCGGTAGAACTCGACGTTCAGCGCGGTTCGCCCGTGGAACACGGCCCAGCAGCGCTCGTCGATGCGTGCCGGCTGCTCGACCTCGGCCGCGGTCAGGACGCCGAGGTCGTGGTACGAGCCGCGCATCGCGCGCTCCGAGGCCCGGTCCCAGAAATCCCAGGACAGCGGCGTGTGCACGCCGGGCATGGCCTCGGCGGAGTTCACGCGCGACCAAAGCGTGTCCGGGCTGCTGACCACGTGCAGGTTGTCGACGAAGGGATCCGCCTGTGGCGCTCCCGGCATGTCGTTCGAATTCACATCACCTCCCCAGTCCCGCTTCCGTCCCCGTTTCCGTCATTGCGAGGAGCGAACCGACGAAGCAATCCACGCGCTGCCGGTGGCATCGCGGCCGCATGGGTCGCTTCGCTGCGCTATCCATGAAGCGCTCCGTCATTGCGAGGCCGCGCAGCGGCCGCGGCAATCCAGGCGGCCTGGACCAATTCGGCGCCGCATGGGTCGCTTCGCTGCGCTCGCGACGACGGCGGTTCATGGCTGCAATCGGCCGGAGCCGGGCCCGGTTCGGTCTCGCGATGAAGCGGAATCCGTGTCGCATCCGAGCCGCGCGTGGGCGTCGCGCAGTGTCGCGATCGGATCCGATCCGGCGCTGCCGGCAATCGCCGCCGCCCATTCCACCAGCATCGCCGCGGCCGGATCCGGTGCCGTCGCGGCACCGGCGACGTCGCCCACGAACACCGCGCCGGTCGTGCCGTCGATGCTGATCGGCTCGCCCCGGCGCACGATGCGATCGCCCACACGCAGATGGTCATCGTGCAGTTCCAGCGCACCCGCGCCGACGACTGCCGCCTTGCCCCACTCGCGCGCCACGATTGCCGCGTGGCTGACCAGACCGCCGGTCGCCGTGAGGATGCCGACCGCGGCGTCCATGCCGTGGATGTCGTCCGGCGACGTTTCGCGGCGCACCAGGATGACCGCGTCGCCCTGCATGGCGGCCTCGACCGCATCGTCGGCCGTGAATTGCACCCTGCCGCAGACCAGCCCCGGCGAGGCGGCAATCCCGGTAGTGAGCCTGCGTGCTTCGTCCGCGCCGGACGCTACGCTGGCATGCAGGGCATCGGCGAGATCGGCCTCGCGGACCGCCGCCACCGCGCCCTCGCGCGTCAGCGCGAAGCCGGGATCGAGCGCACGATCCACGGCGATGCGTACCGCGGCCCGGCCGCTGCGCTTGCCGGCGCGCGCCTGCAGGATCCACAGGTGGCCGGACTCGACCGTGAACTCGATGTCGCACATGTCCTGGTACTGGCGTTCGAGCACGCCGAACACCCGTTGCAGTTCGGCCCGGATCGCCGGTGCGTCGCGTTCCAACGCGTCCAGCGGCTGCGTGCCGTGCGTCCCGGCGACGACATCCTCGCCCTGCGCGTTCGCCAGCCAGTCCCCGATCGGCTGCGGCTCGCCGGTCGACGGATCGCGGGTGAACGCGACGCCGGTTCCGGAGAAGCCCGGCGCATTGCCGAACACCATGGCCTGCACGGTCGCCGCCGTGCCGAGATCGTCGGCGATGCCGGCGCGGCGCCGGTAGGTGCGAGCGCGCTCGCCGTCCCAGGACGCGAACACGGCCTCGATTGCCATGCGCAATTGCGACCACGGCTCGGCTGGCGGCGGCGTGCCGACGATGCGCGCGAACATCTCGCGGAAGCGCCGATGCGCATCCGCGGCGGTGGCGGCGCCGATCTCGGCCGCAAGTCCGGCTTCCGTCTCGTCGTTCAGGCCGAGATCCAGGATCGTGTCCATCATGCCCGGCATCGACACCGGCGCGCCGGATCGCACGCTGACCACGAGCGGGCGCGAGCGGGCGCCGAAGCCCCGGCCGAGCGTGCGTTCCATCCGCGCGATGGCGGCACGCAGTTCCGCCTCGAGGAACGCCAATCCGCCCTCGCCGCGCCAGCGCCGGAACGCGTTCAAAGTGAGCGTGAAGGCCGGCGGTACCGGCAATCCGAGCCCGGCGCTCATCAGCGCGAGGCTGGCCCCCTTGCCGCCGAGGATGGACGCGAGCGCGGCCGGCGGTGCCGGCAGCGGCGCATCCGCATGCGCGATAAACGTCATGCCCGCTGCTTCGAGGTCAGTCACCGCGCCCCTCCGCGGCTTCCTGCGCGCGGGTACGGCCACAGAGATCGATCAGCTCTTCGTGCAGTTCGAACCAGACGGTGTGGTAGCTGTCCCGAATCGGCGCGGCCATCATGGATCGGTCTCCGCCGCGCAGGGCGGCGAGCGCGTCCGCGAAACGCGGCGCATACACGGCGAGCCGGGGCGCGATCGCGGCGATTTCCGCCAGCAGCGGCGCGAGCTTCGCGTCGATTTCGACGAGCCGCGCGACGACGGCGGCGTCGTAGGCGGCGTCGGCGTGATCGTTGGGCTGATCGGTGCCACCCACCGAACGGATCTGCCAGTCGCGCATCAGCGCCTTGAAGCCGGCGTTCAATTCGACGAAGCGTGCGTACGCCGCCTCGGCGCGGGCGCCGTCGATTGCGGCGCGCTCGGCGGCGAGTTCCGCCGCAAGTTGTTCGCGCCCGGGCGGCAGCAGCATGCAGCCGCGCGGCGTCTCGCGCGCCAGTCCTCCGCTGACGAGCGCCTGCAGGCCGGCACGCACATCCGCCTCCGACATCCGCACCGCGCCGCGCAGCACGTCGAGGCTGGCCATCCCCTTCAGGCGCAATGCGCGCTTCAATTGCAGATCGCTCATGACGTGTCGCCCGTTCCTTCCTCATTCGGCGCCGGCATTGCGGGCGCGCGTCTCGCTCCAGGCCTTGCCCGGGATGATCTCGGGATGGTCGCTCCAGACGAATTCGACCGCGGCCTCCGCAATCACCCAGGCACCGTCGATACGTCGCATCCGGTGCAGCCAGGTGGTGCCGGCCTGCACCACGGGGCCGCCATCCAGCGGCACGTGGACCGCGATATGCGGGGTGATCACCGTCGCCTCGTCGCCGTCGAGCTCGACGCGCGGGCTATGGCAGATGTGCTGCATCGCCTTCCAGCGCTTGTGGTAGTCGTCGCACATGCGGAAGAATGCCTCACGCCCGCGGTACTCGCCGAGCGCGCCGTAGCGGATGACGAGATCCGGCGCCACGGTCGCGGGCCAGTCGGCCTGCGACTGCGCGTCCCAGCAGTCGCCCAGGCGGCAGTACTCGTGCAGGGTGTAGAGGATGGCGAGCCGATCGCGCGCATGTTGCAGGGAGGAGTTCGATGTCATGATGCCGCTCCCGTTCACCACCGACGTTTGAACCGCGAAGGAGACAGCCCATGCCCGTCCGACCGGTCACATGGACCGACGCTCAGGTCCGCGACATCCTCACGCTCACCGACCTCTCGCTCGAGTTCGGCGCCGCGGTCGACCGGCGCGACTGGCCACGGGTGGCTGGACTGTTCACCGAGGATGCACGGATCGCCTTCCCGGAGGGCACGCCCGAAATCGTCGGCGGTGGCGGACTGGTCGCGTCGATGCGAACCGCGTGGGATGCGCTCGACGCGTCCCAGAGCCTGCACGCGAACCAGCAGTTCGAGGTCGACGGCGACCGCGCTAGCGGCACCTTCTATGCGCACGTGACCTGCGTGCGCGAATCCGCGCACGGCGGCCGCCTGTTCACCTACGGCGGTGCCTGGCACGACGAGTATCGGCGCACCGAAGCCGGCTGGCGCGTGACGCGCCGGGTGTTCCGGCAGATCTGGGGGCGCGGCAATCCGGAGCTCGTCGGCAATCGCCTGCACAGCGACGAAATGCCGCCCGCTGCGCGTGCGCAGGACGGCGACGGCGTTCGCTGAGCCGCGGCAAGCCGCCGCGACGCCCGCGTGCCTGCGAACGCCGCGCCGCGACGGCTCCTCCGGAACCGCGCAGGCGTGATCGATGGCTCCGGCGCGCATCAGGCCAACCCGGCCCGGTCGACGGGCCGCCCTGCCAGCGCCTGCGCGAGACGGCCTTCCGCGGCCATCGCCCCGGCCATGTGCCGGCGCCCGCACAGCGCCGCCGGGTTGTAGAACACCACGTCGGTGACGCCGCAGGCGAGCCAGGGCTCGATGCGGGCAATGACGTCGTCCGCCGTTCCGAAGTACAGCGCGCGCCTGACTGCCTCGCGCGGGATCCGCGAGGTTACGTCCAGGTACTCTTCGCGCGACACCCACTCGGGGATCACGTCGCGGAAGTAGTTGTAGTCCCCGCCGTAGGGGAACGGCAGCCCCCACTTGGCGTAGGTCTGCGCCGAGGCGCCGACCAGCGCGGCCCAGCGCACGATCGGGTGATCGATCAGTTCCGCCAGGCCGTCGCGATCGTCGCTCATGATGCAGCACAGCAGCGCAAGAACGCGGATCGAGTCCGGATCGCGGCCGACCCGGCGCGCGTGGTCGCGGATGACGCCGATCTTGCGCGCGAACTCAGCCGGATCGTCGTCGTCCATGCCGGGGACGCAGTCCACCCAGCCGTCGCCGAACCGGCCCACCAGTTCCAGCGTCTCGGCGCCGCCGCCGGCGATCCAGAGCCTGGGCGGCGTGTCGCCGTAGTGCGGCAGCGCGAGCATGCCGTTGTCGAAGCTCCACACCCGGCCGCGGTAGGAGAACGGCGTGCTCTGGTGGAACATGCGGCGCACGATCTGCACCGTGTCCCAGAGCTTGTCGGCCGTGCCCTTGCGCGAGATGCCGAACTGGCGCATGTGGTTCTGCTGGCCGTGGGCGAGGATCACGTCGCAGCGCCCGCGGCTGGCGTGATGCAGCGTCAGCACCGCCTGGGCGATGTTCACGGGCGCCCGGCGCACGCAGTCCACAGGCCCCCACACGAAGCGCACGCTCGAAGTGCGTGCCGCCGCGCTGGCAATCACCGGCTCCATGGTGAAGGCGGCGTCCGGATCCGGCGCGCCTTCCAGCAGATCGCTGAATTCCCCGGTCCAGCCCGAGGCGGGATTGAGCGCATCGGTGGCATCCGCACAGAGCACGAACTCGCGCCCCTGCGTCTCGGCGTGCACCAGCGAGGCGACGCAGGCGTCGTACTGCGGCAGATCGCCGATCATCGACTTCGGCAGGAAGATGTGGTTGCCATAGCTGCCCAGGCGCAGGGTCTCGGTCATCCTCATGCCTCCGGATCAGGTCGCGCAGCCCAGGACGACGGTCATCAGCACGCAGGGCACCGTACCGTTGTTCTGCCAGGCGTGGTTCGTGGCCCGCTGCACGAAGGTGTCGCCGGCATTCAGGCGAGTGCGCGAACCGTCGTCGAGCAGGAGATCGATTTCGCCGCTGACCACCACGCCGAGATCGAGCGTGGGCGTCGCGTGGAAGAACGGCACGCGCCCGGCACCGGGCGGAAATTCCACGGTGCGCCAGCGCACCACGCCCGGGCCGAGGTTCATGTCCGCCTCCCTGCGGCCAAGTGTCGGATCCGGTCCGGCGAGCGGCGGCGGCGCCGCGTCCGCGCACCAGAGCTCGGTGACGATGCAGGCGGCGTCGCCGGCCTGCACGGTGAACGCGACCGGCGCCGCGCCATCGGCGCTCACGACCGCCTGCCCTCGATCGTCGGTACCCGTGACCAGTCGTCGGATCTGCATGGCGAACTCCCCGCTCAGTGGAACCGGTAGGGCGCGAATACCGGCGCGGTGAAAATCCCCGGCGGTGCCGCGACGATCGCGGGCAGGGTATTCACGATGATGCCGCTCATCATGTCGTAGCCCATGGCCGTCGCGTCGTAGCCTTCGGACGCCGGACCGTACCCGAGCCGCATCCGCAGCGGCGGCGTGCCGTCGATGGCGAAGTCCCAGCCGGAACCCTGCGACCAGCCCGGGATCGTTCCGACCAGCCAGCGCAGCTCCATGGTGAAGAACGGCCGTCCACCGCGGTAACCCAGCCAGCGGCGGGCCGTAGCCTGCACGTGACCGCGGGGGATGGGCAGCGCGGCGCCGCCGAAATCCTCCCCGGCGGCAATGCACTCGTGCCGGCACTCGATGCGTTCCGGGGCCGCGCCGAGCGTGCGCATGACGGTGTGGACGACCTGGCCGTAGAAGTCGTCGAATGCGTTCGCGAGCCCGCTGCCGGCGTACTTCTCCGGCGTTGCGCCGAACCCCATGCGCTCCAGTATCCATTCGGCGATGCCGGTGCAGTCGATGGTTTCGATGAGCGACAGGGCGTCGATGCGCACGCAGGCACCGGTCAGCGCCGCGAGCATGCGCTCGGCGACGAAGCCCGGGCTCATGCCGACCCCGGACAGCGTCGCGTTGCCGCGCACGCCGGCCGCGTGCATGCGCGTGGCGTGCTCGTCCCCGAACGCGGCGCAATTGAAATACCCGCAGGTGGAGAGCACGTTCTTGCCGGACTCCAGCAGGGCGCAGACGTCCAGGTCGTGCTGCTCGCTGCGGTGGTGACCGCGCGGCGCGTGCACGACCGCCTCCGCCGGCGTACGCAGGATCTCCGCCGTGTCCGTCGTCGCCTTCACGCCGATGACCGGCACGCCGAGCAGTTCGCCGACGTCGCGGCCGTGCTTGTCCTCGCCGTAGACGCGCGCGCCGACGATCCGGAACCGCGGGTCGCGCGCCAATGTGCGCCCGGCGGCGGCACCCACCTTGCCGGTGGCCCAGAGAATGACCCTGATTGGCGGCATGTCGATGTTCCTGCTTATTGGTCAAATCCCGGGCGCGAACATTGCACGTGGTCTCTGCCGGTGCCTTTCGGGGAGACAGGGTCGATTGCGCTCGCGGCTCGCCGAGGTATCACGGGAACGGGCGGGATGTCAGGCACGACGATTGACCCCGCCTTCCATCGTTCGCATGACGATGTAATCGCCCTTGTAGCCGCGGTGGTCGTACGGCGCGAAGCTGATGACCGTGCCCGGCCCGCCGATTGCCGCCGGCAGCATTCGCACGCGTTCCAGCGCTTCCCGCAGGCCGTCCGGCGTCGCAGGATGCGCCATCGACAGTGCCCTGGCCATCACGTTTCCCATGTCGAAACCAATCGCCAGGTAGCAGTGCAACGGCGGACGGCGCTTGAAGCGCGTTTCGAACCGGTCGTAGACCGCCTGAAGTACCGTGTTGCGCTCATCGAACTGATCCACGCCGATCCAACCCTCGTAGAAAGATGGCTGGAACCCGTAGCCGAGGTCGGGAATGCTGCCCATGAATATCGAAGTCGTCACGCGCGGCACGGTCCAGCCCGTTGCCGCCGCTTCCTCCACGGCGAGGAACACGTGCCGCGCACTCGGCCCGAAGCCCATGTACGCGAGCGCCTGAGCACCATCGGCCCGGCAGCGCTGCACCGCGCGACGCGCGTCGTCGAGCGACATGTACGTACCGAGCTGATGCTCGGAGGCGATTGCGATGCCGCGCTCGCGGGCCGCGCGGCGAAAGAATTCGAAGTATTCGATGCCAAGGGAGTTGTCCTCTCGCAGCACGCCCACGCTTTTAACGCCCTTGCCAGACAGTACCTCGACCATCAGCGCGGACTCGTCGCAGAACGTACCGTTCGGCAGCAGAAAATGCCACGGCCCGTGAAAGCGCAACGTTCCGCACATCGCCAGCGTGGGCACCTCGACCTCGTCGACGACGGACTTGATCGCGATTGCCTGCTCGGTGATATGGGGGCCGATGATGCCGATGCAGTCGCGCGCGACCAGATCCAGATAGGCGCGCCTGACCACGCCGAAGTTCTCGTACGGCAGCCCTTCGATTTCGTGGGTAATCACTTCGACAGGACGGTCGAGGAGGCCGGACTCGAAGGCCTCGTCGAAGGCCATCTGCGTGGCGTCAAGCTGATCCTTGAGCGGCGGCACGCCGATCCCCCAGTCGAGGATCTGGCCAATCCTGTGCGGCGTACGCTCGTGGACGCCGCTGGCCGCGGCGGAGCGGGATTTTCGCGTGCCGTCCGTCATCGAAATTCTCCTGTCAACGGTACTACCGCAAGTCAGGTGTCGGCCAGCCGCGCGACGATCGGCGCGAACGCCTCCATCGCCGTCTGCGGCACGGACCAGTAGGACACGCCGAGCGTCTCGCGCCGCTCCTGGAGGATGTCGACAATCTGCTCCCGGGATCCGACCAGCGCGCGGATCGCATCGCGCGCCCGTGCCAGCAGCGCCGGAAGATCCGGCAGGATGCCGGTGGAGATACCGTAGGGATCGTTGGTCACCATCACCGCCATGGCCGCGACCGCGATTTCGATGTCGTCGAAGCGCGGCCCGGCCTCCTCGCGCAGCCAGCCGACGATCTGCCGGATCTCCGCCAGCGACGGCGACTTGGGCATGCCCAGCGCGGCGGTGGCGGATTTGCGCTCGTTGATGCTGACGATGTCGGCGTGGCGCCCGGCCGCGCGCATGATCTTCTCGCCCGCGCCGCCGATGATGATCGGCGGGTGCGGCTTGCGCGCCGGCTGGGGCAGGATCGTGACGTTGTCGACCTTGTAGTAGCGGCCGCTGAAATTCACCGGCGCACCGCTGAAGGCGGCCTTGAGGATCCGCACGCTCTCCTCCAGGCGTTCGATCCGGGTCGCGAAGCCGTCCGCCACGATGCCCAGGGCGTTGAAGTCCGCCGTGCCGTAGCCGACCCCCAGGCCGCACTCGACCCGGCCGCCGGACAGCATGTCCAGCGTCGCCACTTCCTTGGCCAGCATCAGCGGATGGCGGTACTCGTTGCAGAACACCAGGCCCGCGACCCGCAGCGTCGTCGTGCAGGCGGCCGCCGTGGCCAGCGCCGAGAACACGGAAATGTCCTGGCCGACCGCGTGATCCGGTACGTTCAGCGTCGAATAGCCGAACGCCTCGGCACGCACCGCGAGCTCGCGCCAGCCGGCGGCGGTGGTGCCCGCCGGAATCGCGCTCACCGCAAAGCGGAAGCGGCGCTTGGAATTTCCCGACATGTGTTGTCCCGTCGATCGCGTTCGTCGGACAATCTGGTTCGCGTGCCGCGCGCGAACAGCATCAACCGGCGTCGTACTTGTTGTTCAGGCCCTGGGAAATCTTCGCCGCCGGTATTGGCCAGTTGGTGGTGCGGGTACCGCCCTCGACCTGCAATACGTGCCCGGTGACGTAGCTGGCGCTGTCGCTCAGCAGGAACAGGATCGGACCGACGATCTCCTCCAGCCGGCCAAAGCGGCCCAGGGCGATCTGGTCGCGCATGCGTGCGCCGAGATCCGGATCCGCCCACAGTTCCATCGATTTCTCCACCGGGAATGCGCCCACCCCGATCACGTTCAGGCGCAGGCCGTTCGGCCCCCACTCGCGCGCCAGCGTCTTGGTGAGCGACTCCAGGCCGGCCTTGCCGGCCGAGGAATGCGCCACGCCCGGGCAGCCGCGCGCGCACACCGCGCTGGTGAGCGTCACGGCGGCGCCGGTCAGGCCGGCGTTCATCAATGCCAGCCCCCAGTGGTGCAAAAGCTTGAAGCCGCCGATGACCGACCAGCCGATGGCGTCGTCGAACGCCTGCGGGGTGAGGTTTGCAGCCGGCGAGTACACCGGGTTGGCGGCGCTGTTCACGATCGCCGGCACCGGCCCGCCGTCGGCCTCGATGAAACGAAACATCGCGTCCACCGCAGCCTGATCGCGCACGTCGCAGTGCACCGGCACGACGCGCCCGCCGCCGGCGAGATCGCGGGTCTGCTCCAGCTTGTTCACGCGCCGGCCGGCCGCATACACGGTGACGCCGAGCCGCGCGAGTTCCAGCGCCACCGCCCGGCCGATGCCTGAGCCGGCGCCGACCACCAGGCAGCGGTCGTGCGAGATCACCAGTGGAAACGGGCTGGTCGACGGCATGATGAGATTCCTCCGCGAAGGCTTCAGGCCGCCGATGCACGGCGGCGGCGTGGATGCGGCGCAGGCCTCATCCCAGCCACTGCATCCAGCGGGCGTAGATGTCGGCGTACCCGACCACGCGCATATCGGCCTCGCCGCCGCGGTACTGCGTGTGGATCATTTCCACCGCGCGATTGCCGTTGCGCTCCCCCGGCAGGTCCTTCGACGGCAGGATGGACGGCATCTCGATGCTGGCCCAATGCAGCGGCCGGATACGACTGTGGCGCCGCAGCAGTTCCTCCAGCGCCTGCTTGGCGGCCTCGGGCCACTGGTACAGGCAGAACGAATTCAGCACGCAGACGACACCCGGCGTCGAGTCGATGAGCCCGTCCAGCACCTGCAGGGCATCGGCCTGGATGAGTTCGGGCGCCACCCGATCGCGGACCTCCAGCGCCCGCTCCATGAGCGCGCGATCCTGCGGCAGATCCGGGAACAGGTTCGCCAGCAGCCAGCGCCGCTCGTCCGGGTCGGCGATGTCGAACAGGTGCAGGTCGATGCCGGTGCGGCGGCCGACCGTGGGGATGGACGGCGGCAGCGGCGTGGAGCCCCCTTCCACCAGGCATTCGATGCAGACGTCGGAGCGCGGGTTGTCGAGACGACCGGCGCTGCCGAAATCGTAGCTCCATTGATCAAACAGCAGGTTCAGGCCGACGGAACAGCCCACCTCCAGGATCGACACCGGCGCGCCGCCCTCCAGGCGCGCGATGTGCGCGACCATCGGCAGCACGTAGGCACCGCGGCGCGGCGTGGTGAACTGGGCTGTCTTGCCGGCTATCAGCGTACGCAGGGCGGGGGCGTTGGCGAGCAGGAAGTCGCGGAACGGCGGCGCGATCACGGCCGGATCCACCGGCTTGCCGGTCATCAGCGGGTGGACGCGCGCGAGCGGCGCGTCCGGCTGCTGCAGCAGCAGGAAATTCGCGGCGGTGAACAGCAGCACGTTGCCCGGCTGGCCGGGGCGCGAGGCGGCGATGAACAGGTCCAGCAGCACCGGGTCCTCGAGCAGCATTTCCGTGAGCCGCTGGTAGACGAACAGCTTGCTGCGCCCGAAGCCGGTGGAGAAACGCCGGTTCTGGTCGTAGTGAACCTGGAGATGCGCCGGCACGGCGCCAGTTCGCGAGTCGGGAGCGGACATCAGTCAGGGCCCTGCATCAGGGTTTGGATTGCTGCTTGGGCTGCGCTTCGATCTGGCGCTTGAGATCCCGCACCCAGGGGATGTAGTAGGTCTGCAGCATGGCGTCCAGGGTCGCATTGCGATCCGCGCCGACGACGTCCATCTCGCCGATCCACTCGATGAAGGTCCAGCCGGGCAGCGTCACCGGGCGCAGGCGGATGGTGGCGACGTAGTCCACCAGCGGCACGCCGTCTGGCATCAGCACGCGGTATGCAATCGTGTGATCCAGGTCCGACAGGCCGACCAGCATCGACTTGGGCGATTGCCCGTCCGCCATGGACAGGCTGCGCAGCACGCCGACCTGGTCGCCGCGCTTGCCGTCTTCGAGCACGCAGCCCTGCATCGAAGGCATCCAGGCCGGCCAGCC
The DNA here is from genome assembly GCA_050183625.1 of Gammaproteobacteria bacterium. Classification (GTDB taxonomy): domain Bacteria; phylum Pseudomonadota; class Gammaproteobacteria; order JADZEE01; family JADZEE01; genus JBFXBD01. The sequence continues at coordinate 88,505 of JBFXBD010000017.1, read as the reverse complement.
GCCGAAGTCGCGAATGAGATCCCAGACCGCGTCGATCGGCGCCTTGATCACCTCGGAGACGTAGATCCGCCCCACGCGCCGCCCTTCAGACCGGAACGTTCCGGCCGCCGCGGATCTGCCGCAGGACGATGTACGGCCCCTTGAATCCGCGGTGCTCGTAGGGCGCGAAGCTGATGTGCGTCCCCGGCGAACCCGTGGCGGCGGGCAGCATGCGCACGCGCTCGAGCGCATCGCGCAGGCCGTCGCGGCTGAGCGGCTTGGCCATGGCCAGCGCCTCGGCCAGCACGCGGCCTGTGTCATAGGCGAGCGGCGCGTAGCAGTGCACCGGGCGGCGGCCGAAGCGCTTCTCGAAGCGCTCCAGGAAGGAGACGAAGTGCTCGTTGCGCTCGTCGTACTGGTCGATGCCGGCCCAGCCCTCGAAATCCCCGGGCATGTCGAAGCCGTACTTCTCGCCGATGCCGGAGGCCGTGGCCATGAAGATCGACATCGTCACGCGCGGGCGGTCGTAGCCGTCCGCACGCACCGCCTTGAAGAACCGGCACGCCGCCGCGCCGAAGCCGACGTACATCAGGCCCTCGGCGCCCGAGCGCTTCACGCCCTCGTAGGTCTCGACCACCTCCGCCTCGCTCATGATGGGCGCGAGCGTCCGATCGGCGCGGATCGTCAGGCCGGCGCGGCGTGCCGCCGGCCGCACGAAGCGCGCGTACTCCTCGCCGATGGGATTGTCCTCGGCCACCAGCGCGAAGCTCCGGCAGCCCTGCCGCTTGAGGTAGTCGACCATGATGACGGCTTCGTCGCAGAACGTGCCGTTCGGCAGGCAGAAGCAGTAGCGATCCGGGAACAGCAGCGTGCCGCAGTCGGAGATCGTCGGGATCTGCAACTGCTCCACGGCCTTGCGCGCCTGGATCGCGTTGTCGGTCTGGCGCGGGCCGATCATCGCGATCGGACGCTTGGCGGCGACGTAGTCGCGCCAGCGGTCGATGACGGTGTCGGTCAGGCCGAACGGCGGGCCGTCGTAGTTGAAGACGTCGAACTCCACCGGGCGCTCGATGAGGCCGGACTGATGCGCCTCCTCGAACGCCAGCCGCGTGGCGTCGTGGCCGTCCACCACGGATTCGATCCCGGTACCCCAGTCCTGCATCATGCCGATGCGGAACGGCTCGATGGCGTATGGCAGTGACATGTCGCCTCCTTTATCCGGGAACCGCCACCGCCGTCATTGCGAGGCCGCGCAGCGGCCGCGGCAATCCAGGCAGCCTCGACCAATTCGGCGCCGCATGGGTCGCTTCGCTGCGCTCGCGACGACGAAGGGGTGGTTCATGGCCACGATCGGCCGGACCCAGGTCCGGTTCGGGCTCGCAATGACGTGGGACGTGGGTCATCACTTCGCGCCGGCGATTCAGGCCGCCAGCCGCTCGCCCTGGAAACGCAGCAGGCGCGCGGCGTTGCCGTACACCATCGTGTCGATTTCCGGCTCCGGAACACCGGCATGGAGGCGTTCCACCGCAGACTGGCTCTCCGGCCAGTTGGTCTCCGCGTGTGGAAAATCCGATTCCCACAGGATCCGATCCAGGCCGATGCGGTGCCGGTGCTCGACGCCGAAGCGCTCGCCGACCGCGCACACCCAGATGGCGCGCCGGTAGACGTCGGTCATCGGCTCGTCGCCGAACTTCGCCCAGCAATTGTGGCGCGAGTACATGAGATCCGCGCGTTCAAGCAGGTACGGCAGGAACCCGATCCCGCCCTCGGTGACGATGAACTTCAGGTTGCGGAATTCCCGCAGCACGCGGCTGGTCATGAGATCCGTGATCAGCATCCCGCCCAGGGCCGTGCCGCCGCCGATGATCGGCGACATGAGGTGCGAATCCGGGTTCAGGAGCGGCACCGGCCCGCTGGCGCCGCCGTGGATGGACACCACCACCCCGGTCTCCTCCAGCGCCTGCCACAACGGATCCCAGGCACGGCTGTGGAACGACGGCAGGCCGAGATTGGTCACCTGCTCCGGGAATGCCACCGAGCGACAGCCCCGCGCGGCGCAGCGGCGGACCTCCGCGGCCGCAAGTGCCGGATCCCAGAGCTGGAGGATGTTGAGCGGTACGAAGAGATCCGGTGCTGCGGCGCACCACTCATCGAATACCCAGTCGTTGAAGGCCTTCACGCACAGATCCGCCAGGGCCTTGTCCTTCATCAGCGTGAAGCGGTGCCCGGCGAACCCCGGCATGTCCGGGAACGCCATGCTGGCGACGATGCCGTCGCGGCGGAACCCCTCGGCCCGGGCGCGCGGGTCGTAGCAGGCCGGCTGGATTGCGTCGTAGCGCACCGGATCCGTGCCCCACTGCTCGGGAGGCAGGCCGGCGACCGCGTTCAGGCCGATCGAATGGATGCGCTGGTCCTCGTAGTTCCAGCCCTGGCGCCCGTCGACCTCGACCACGCGCGGGCCGCTGCCCTTGTATTTCTCCGGCAGGCGGTCCGCCCAGACGTCGGGGGGTTCGATGATGTGATCGTCGACACTGAAAAGCCTGCGGGCCATGGTGCGTACCTCGGGCTGACGTGATTAGCGGCGTGATTTTTCTTTGTACCAAAGATATGAGGCAACGGCAACCACCGAACGCTCGGGTGGCGACGATTGCGGCGCCGTGCGGACAGGCGCTACGATGCCCGCTGGCCAGGCCGGTTCCGCCCGCGCCCGCCGTCGCAATCGCATATCCCGCGCCGGGCGCCTTCGCACCGGGAAGCGGCCCATCCCATCCGACCAGGAGAGCATGCATGGCTGACTTGAAGAACGGCTTCGGCCCCGTCATTCCCGACGTCACCGCGGGCGTCAAGGAACCATTCCGCGTCGCGATCATCCAGGACTGGGGCGTGGCCACCCAGGCGCTGTACGACCAGTACGACGCGACCCTGCTGGCATTCGAAGAGGCGACCGCGAGCGGCCTGCTGGATCGCCCGGTGGATCTGCGCGTGCTGGAAATCGAGGGCATGCCGTTCAACACCGAGTCCACGGTCATCGGCGCCATCGACAAGCTGATGCGCGAGTTCGAGCCGATCTGCCTCATCGGGCCGCACGTGACCGAGACCGTCCCGGCGGTGAAACCGTACATCGAGAAGATCGGCATTCCGATGATCTGCCAGAGCGGCAGCCTGGAAGTGGCCGGGCCGTGGGTGTTCCTGACGCCGAACGGCACCTTCATCGACGAGGCGATGCTCATGGTCGATCACGCGGTCGACATCTTCGGCAGCAAGCGCTTCGGCATCATCCGCGAGGACAACCTCATCGGCGACGAATACACCGCGCAGATCCGTGCGCACGGACGCCGCCGCGGGCTGTCGATCGTCGCCGACGCCGCCGTTCCGTCGTTCACCACCCCCGAGGAGGGCGAGGCCGCGGTCAAGGCCATGCAGGACGCCGGCGCGGACTGCTACTGCTACCTGGGCTTCGGCGCGAGCGCGACCTCGGTGCTGCTGCCGTCCAAGCGCGCCTTCGAGGCGGGCTACAAGGCCAACCGCATCACCATGTCGATCCTCATGGGCACCACCCCGGGCCTCATCCGGCCGGGCAAGACCGGCTACGGCGGGCTGATCGAGAACTTCAACGGCTGGACCGGCATCGAGCAGTTCGACGAGAACAACAAGTACTTCATGGGCATGATCGACCGCTTCGCGGCGCGTTTCGGCGGCCGGCGCCCGATCCACTGCTACACCGCGCAGGGCTACGACATGGGCCACGTCGTCGCCCACGGCCTCGCCAAGGCCAAGCCGCTCTCGCGCGACGGGCTGCGGCGGGGACTGGAGCGCGTGCGCCGGGTGCCGGCGACGGTCGGGCACCCCGGCAACGTCATGTCGTTCGGCGTCTACGACCACCGTGCATACAAGGGCGAGTACATCGTCATGCGCGAGATCAAGGACGGCAAGAGCGTACTGGCGCCCAAGGTCGCACTGCGGTAACCCACGCGCCCGGCCGTCATTGCGAGGCCGCTACGCACCTCGGCCGTCATTGCGAGGCCGCGTAGCGGCCGCGGCAATCCATCCAGCCTTGCCGACATCGGCGCCGCATGGATTGCTTCGCTGCGCTCGCAATGACGAAGGGGCGGTTCACGGCCGCCATCGGCCGGGGATACCCCGGTTCGGCCTCGCAATGGCGGCCGCGGCCGGGCTCGGGTAACAACCAACCAGGCCAGGGTCCTGATCATGACGCATCTGGAATTCTTTCCCTCCACGCAGGTCGAGGCGATCAGGGGCCGGATTGGCCATCCGATCGTGGACGCCGACGGCCATCTCATCGAGTTCCTGCCGCTGGTGCTGGACTTCGCGCGCGAGATCGCTGGTCCGGAGGTCGCGCGCAGCCTGCTGGAATACCTGCGGCAATCGCAGAATCCGAACGATCCGCGTTTCTCCGGCGCCAGGGCCTTCTGGGGTATCCCGGAAGAAAACACCCTGGATCGGATGACGGCCACGCTGCCGCGGCTGATGCAGGCGCGCATGGACGAAATCGGCATCGACTTCGCGCTCATGTTCCCGAGCGCCGGCCTGCCGTTCCTCGCTGCACCGGACGCGGAACTGCGCCAGGCGGGCGCGCGCGCGCTCAACGTCTACTATGCGCGCATCTTCGGCCCCTACCGCGCGCGGATGGCGCCAGCGGCGATCATCCCGAGCTTCACGCCGCGGGAGATGCTGGACGAACTGGACCACGCGGTCGCGGGCCTGGGCCTGAAGACCATCGTCACCTCCGCCGTCGTGCAGCGCCCGACGCGGCCCGGCGGCACGGGCGGGACGTGGATCGACACGCTCGCGCACGAGAGCTTCCACGACTACTCCCCGGTGTGGGATCGTTGCGCTGCGCTCGGCGTGGTGCCGACCTTCCACGCCCTGGGCTACGGCTGGGGCTCGCGCAACTCGTCGAAGAACTACGTCTACAACCACCTGGGAAATTTCGCCGCCGCGCAGGAGGCCGCATGCCGTGCGCTGTTGATGGGGGGCGTGCCCCGGCGCCTGCCCGGGCTGCGCTTCTCGTTCCTGGAAGGCGGAGTCGGCTGGGCCGCACAGCTCTACGCCGATCTGCACGGTCATTTCGAGAAGCGCAACCGCGAAGCGGTGTCGATGTTCGACCCGCGGCGCTTCAAGCTCGATGTGTACGAGGCGCTCATGGACCGCTTCGCCGATCCGCCGCTGGCGCGGTTCCGCGGCGAGTTCGAGGCCGCGATCCGATCGCTGATCGACCAGCCGCCCGCGGATCCCGCTTCGATCGACGACTTTGCCGATTCGCTCATCGAGCGCCCGGAGGACATCGTCGCCGTGTTCCGCGACCAGTTCCATTTCGGCTGCGAGGCCGACGACCCGATGAATGCGCTCGCGTTTCGCGGCGACATGCTGCCGTACGGCCTGCGCATGAACGCGATGTTCGCGTCCGACATCGGCCACTGGGACGTGCCGGACATCCGCGAGGTCGTGCCGGAAGCCTGGGAGCTGGTCGAGCACGGGCACATCGACGAAACCGATTTCCGCGAGTTCACCTTCGGAAACGTCGTACGCATGTTGACCGCGATGAACCCGGACTTCTTCGCCGGCACCGCGGTCGAGGGCGCGGCCCGGGACTATCTGGGTGCGCGCGCCGCCTGATCCCGCCTGGAATGCACGCGGGCCGGCAACGCTGCGCCCGACTCGGCGCCATGGCGCGCGTACGCGCGCCGCGTCAGGCCAGGCCGAGCGCGATCAGGCTGCGCGCGGTCTCGACCACGGCTTCCTCCGAGGTGCGGAACCTGAAGCCCAGCAGGCGCTGCGCCTTCCCGGTGTCGTACGCGATTTCCTGCCCGAGGCGCGGCACCAGGGCGGCGGCCTGCGGGTTGGTACCGACCTGGGCGATCAGCACCTCGTCCGGGACTTCGACGGTGGAGATGCGGTCCGCGTGCGACGGGAAGTTCCGCCGCAGGCAGGCACCGAACTCCGCCAGCCACATCTGGGTAGCGGCGCAGAGAAAACGCTGGCCCACGGCCTGGGGCTTCTCCATGCAGTCGATCATCATGCCGGCGACGTCGCGCACGTCCACCGGGTTGTAGCACAGGCGCGGGAATCCCTTCATCTGGCCGCTCAGGATCTGGCGCACGAAGTCGGGCGAAACGCCGTAGTCGGCATCGAGCAGCGGCCCGAGGATGAGGCCGGGCTGCACGGTCGCGAATTCGACCTGGGGCGCGCGCGTGCGCACAAAGTCCCAGGCGGCGCGCTCGGCGATGGTCTTGCTGCGCGGGTACGGCGGCACCGCGGGATTGTCCAGGTTGGTCCAGTCCTCCTCGGTGTACGGTCCACGCCGCCCGGGCGGGTGGCCGTCGCAGATCGCGGAGGTGGACGAACACATCACCACCCGGCGGATCCCCTGCCGGGCCGCGATCGCGAGGATCCGCAGCACGCCCTCGCGTGCCGGAACGATGAGTTCGTTCGGATCGTCCGGCATCTTGAACGGCATCGGCGAGGCGACGTGCAACACCGCGTCGCAACCGTCGAGCGCCGCGTCCCAGCCCGCGTCGGACTCGAGCGAGGTCTCCACGAAGTGGACGCGGCGGCGTACGTCGGGCGCGTGCGGCTCGAGCACGCGATGGATTTCTTCGGCGCGCGACAGGGACCGCATCGTCCCGCGGACCTCGTAGCCGCGTGCGAGCAGGGCGAGCACGGTCTGCTTGCCGGTGAAGCCGGTGGCGCCCGTGACCAGTACCAGACTCAATGGCATCCCTCCCGAACGGCGCCGGCAATGATCGCGGCGCGAATCAATCCCGCGGGAACGCGGGCGCGGAAAGGTAGCCTGCGGTGCCTGGATGCGCAATGGCCTGACGCGCGCCCGCCGGCCGATATCGACCTGGAGGATTCGGAATTGAACACACCTTCGAACGCAGTCCCCCGCACCGCTGCACCGTGGTCGCGAGCCGTCCCGGCGCACTGTACCTGCCGTGACGACCGCGGCGATGCGCGCCGTGACGAGGCCCGGCGGCCATGACCCGGGGACACCGGTTGGAACGGGAGGTCGCCGTCGTGACCGGCTCCACGCGCGGCATCGGCCGGGCGATCGCGGCCCGATTCGCCGCCGAAGGCGCGCACGTGGCCGTGACCGGCCGCAGCCGCGACGCAGGCGAGGCCCTGGCGATGCAGTTGCGGGCGGACGGCGGCTCGGCGATCTACGTGCCGCTGGATGTCGGCGACGAGGCCTCGGTCGCCGGCGCGTTCGAGGCGACCGAGGCTGCGTTCGGCCCGCCGACCATCCTGGTCAACAACGCCGCGCCCACGGATCTCATGTCCGCCAAGGTCGACGCCGCCGTCACGGAAATGACCACCGGCAACTGGGAGCGGCTGCTGCACCTGGGCCTGACCAGCGTGTTCCTGTGCTGCCGCCACGCGCTGAAGCGCATGATGCGGCAGCGCCGCGGCGCGCTGGTCAACATCAGCTCGCTGGCTTCGCTGCGCTCCGTCCGCGGACTGGACGCATACACCGCGTCCAAGGGCGCAATCAATGCGCTCACCCGCTCCATCGCGGCCGAGTACGCGGAGTTCGGCATCCGCTGCAACACCATCGTGGTCGGCAATGTCGACGTCGGCACGAGCGCGCCGTCCCGCAACGACCCGGCCAAGGCCGAGTTCTTCCGCGCCTTCCAGCTTACCCGGCCCGGGCGCCCGGAGGACATCGCCAGCGCGGCGCTGTTCCTGGCCTCGCGCGAGGCGGAGTTCATCACCGGGCAGGAGCTGATCGTCGACGGCGGCGCAGCCATCAAGACCGTGCTGCCCTGGATCACCGCGCCGCCGCGCCCGGACTGAAGCCGTGCGGCCGCTCGAGCGTGGCGCGAAATCAGGATTGCATCCCTGCGGTTTGCCCCCGGGCCGGCACGCGACGCACGGCGATGAATCCGCTGAGTGCGGAGGCCAGCAGCCAGAATCCGCCCGGCAGCGGTACGGCCGCGACCGCCAGCGAATAGCTCTGGCCGTCGTTGGAGACCAGCCACTTGAGCGAGTTGCCCAGATCCGGCAGTTTGATCTCGCGAAAATCGCCAATGATCTGCGCCGCCGTATAGATCAGGAACATGTCGCCGGCGACCGGCATGTAGTTCGGCACGATGTCGTCGATTAGAACGACATCGAGGATGCCACCCAAGGTCAATGTCTTGCCGCCAATCACGTCGAGCGCGTCGTAATGACTGGCCGATCCGGGCGCGCGCAGCGTTCCTCCCAATTCAACCATCGCGACGTTGGAGAAGCCGAACGTGACGTTGGCCGGCACCGTCTGCAGGAATGGACTTGCGCCGATGCTGAACCCCCCTTCGAAGAACAGGTCGCCGCTGCCGGTAAGCGGCCCCACGCCGCTGTAGTTTCCGAAGAACACCGCCGCGCTGCCGTCGCTGACCCGCAGTTCGGCGCCGTTGTTGGCGACGTCGTCAAAGAAGGTGACGGTTGAACGGCCTGAAACGAATATGTTGCCCGTGCCGACGTTGCTCACGTCCCCGAACACGTTGGTCGTGAGCGAGCTGAATGCCATCGTGCCTTCGTTGGAAAGCCCGCCGGTGGCAATGAGCTGACCCTGGCCGTTGATTTTGCCGCCGGCGTTGTTGGTGAGATCCTGGGTGAACTCGACCGTGCCGCCGAGGATGTTGATGTTGCCGTCGTTGGCATTGCCCGCGCTTGTGAACTGCAGTTCGTCGCCGGACTGCACCCGCACCTCGGCGCCCGGCGCGTTTGCAAGCGCCGCGGTGACCCGGCCGTCGCCGACGATGCGATCGTTGTTCGTCAGCGTGCCGCCACCAAGCGTCGACAGCGGGCCGTCAAGCCGCACCTCGCCGTTGTTCACCACGGCACCACCGGTGAAACGGCCGTTGTTCAGATACAGCAGGCCGCCGGACTCGACGATGACGTTGTGCGTGACATTGAATGTCTGATTGACGCCGAGACTCAGCACTGCGCCGAGTGGACCCGAGCCGCCGATCACGAGGTCTTCGTTGGTCAGATTGAACGTACCCCGGTTCAAGAACACGCTGCCGTTGTTGACGAGCTTGCCGGTGGAGAACGTGCCGCCGTTCAGGGTCAACAAGCCGGCACCGGCGAGCGTCGTCGTACCGCTCACGCTCAGCGACTGCACCGCCGACAGATTGATCGCGGAGCCCAGGGGCCCGCCATTGCCCACGACCAGGTCGGAATTGGTCAGATTCAGCGTGCCCGCGATGAAGTTGAACGTGCTGCCCTGCTTGTCCAGCCTGCCGACATTGAGCGTACCGCCGGCCAGATTCACGGTGCCGTCGTCCCAGAGCGTCAGGTTCTGTGCCACGGTCGCGACGCCGCCGTTCACGTTGAACAGTCCGGTGCCGCCGACGCCGTCCGTGCTGCCGCCCACGTGCAGGCTGGTGCCAACGGCGAGCGTGCCACCGTCGAGATCGTAGCGGCCGCTGCTGCCGTCCTCCACGCCAAGCGCCAGGCCCTGGACAACCGTGTGGGAACCGCCGCCCTGAGTGACACGCCCGATGCCCTGGAAGCCGATGACTTCCCCGTCCACCGTCAGATTGCCATTATTCAAATGATAGTATCCGACGCCGGTAAATCCGCTCGCGGCGACCACGCCAATCACCAGCGCCCCTTCCACAAGATTGGTGCCGCCGTCCTGGATGAAATCACCGCCGCCGATCACACCAATCAGCTCGCGAGCCGCCAACACGCTGCCACCCGTCAGAACATAGGACGCGCCGGTGGCGGGGCTGGCGCCCACGCTCAGACCGCTACCGAGCGGGTCGGTGCCGGACGTATGCGTCCCGCCGCTCTGTGTGAAGGCGCCGTTGATCGTCGAATTCATCGCCGTCAGGCTGCCGGCGCCGCTCAATTCGTGGCTGCCCGTCACCCCCACATTGAAATTGTCGACATCGATGCTGCCGTCGCCACCGCCGACCGAGAGCACGCCGCCATTGATGTTGAGCGTGCCGGCGCCGGCGCCGACGTTCCCCAGCACCGTCAGAGTGCCGCCGTCGACATTCACGGTGCCGTCGTCCCAGATAGTCATGTTTTGCGCCACCGTGGCGGACCCGCCGTCGATGTCGAACAGCCCGGTACCTCCCACGCCGTTCAAGCTGCCGCCCACATGCATGTCGGCGCCCACCGCGAGCGTGCCAGCGTCGAGGTCGTAGCGGCCGGTGCTGCCAGGATTTACGCCCAGCGCAAGATTATCGTCGACCGTGTTGGTTCCGCCGGTCTGCGTGAAGCTCCCGTCGCCCTGCAACCCGATTGCCTCCACCGATGCGGTCAGATCGCCGCCGGTCATCTCATAGGTGCCGACGCCATTGAGGGGCCCCGTTTTGACCACGCCAACCAGGAGCGCCCCGTTCACTTGATGCGTCCCGCCGCCCTGGGTGAAGCCGCCGGTGCTGGTGACACCGACGTATGTTCGCGCCGCGAGCAGGCTGCCGGCCGTCAACTCGTAGGAGCCGGTGCTGCCGAGGATCATGCCCACGTTCAGGCCGCCGAGCAGAGGGTCGGTGCCGGCCGTATGCGTCCCGCCGCTTTGCGTGAACACGCCGTTGATGGTCGAACTCGTCGCCGTCAGGCTGCCGGCGCCGCTCAGTTCGTGGCTACCCGTCACCCCCACATTGAAATTGTCGACATCGATGCTGCCGTCGCCGCCGCCGACCGAGAGCACGCCGCCGTTGATGTTGAGCGTACCGGTACCGCTGCCGTTGACGATGCCGTTGGCCACCGTCGCCGTGCCGCCGTTGACGTTGAGCGTGCCGGTGTTGCCGCCGTTGCCGATCACAACGTTGTTGTTCACCGCCAGCGTGCCGGCATCGAGGGTGTAGGTGCCGTTGCCGTTGAGGCTGACCCCATCTCCCAGCAACAGGTTGTTGACGACGGCATTGGTCCCGCCCGCGTTGACGAAGGTCCCGGTGGCGTCGATGCCGATCTGCTGATTCAACGCCGTCAGGCTCTTGCCGCTCGGCAGCGTGAAGCTGCCCGCGGTGCTTACGCCGACGTTGAAGCTATCGACATCGATCGTGCCGTCCACCACGAGCGTGCCGCCCATGATGTTCATCGAGCCGGTGCCGCTGCCGTTGACGATGTTGCCGTTCACGGTCAGCGTACCGCCGCGCAACTCGTAACTGCCGTTCGCGCCGCTGGCGCCCAGCGTCAGGTTGGCATCGCTCGGCGTCAGCACCGGGTAGCCCGGAAATCCGGGCGGGATGTAGTCCGGATGGCCCGGCAATACCGGGATCATGTGCTGCTCGATCAGGTGCGAACCGCCCCATTGCGTGAACAGGGCGGCGCCGCCGCCCCCGCTGCCGACGCTTGACGCGCCGGTTGTGAGCGAGCCGGCATTGAGGTTGTACACGGTGCCCGCGCCCATGAACAGCGTGTTATTGATCGTGCTGGCACCGCCGTTGTGCGTGACACCCGCGCTGTCGGACAGGACGAAGCTGCCGTAGTCCACCACGTTGAGGACGCCGGAGCCGCTGAGTTCATACCCGCCATTGCCGGAGACAAAGATGCCCGTGGCTGCATTCGACCCGCCAACCGTGTTCGTGCCGCCGAAATGGGTGAAGTTTCCCGCGACGAATTCCGCGATCGCGGTCAGGCCATGGCCGCCGCTGAGAGAGTAGGCAACTGCCGGTCCGACGGTGAAGGAATCCAGATCGGAGATGTTGCCGTTCACGGTCAGCATACCGCCGCTGTAATTGAAATCGGCGGCGCCATCGCCGCCGGCGATATTGCCGTTCACCGTCAGCGTGCCGGCGTTCAGGTTGTAGGTGCCGGCGCCGGTGGCGTTCTGGCCGAGACCCAGGTTGGTGACCGTATGTATGCCGCCGTCCTGGGTGTACGTGCCGGTGCCGTCGAGGCCGAGGATTTCGTCGGTCACGGTCACGGTGCTGCCGGATTGCGTGTACACACCTGTCCTGCCAGCCGCCGAGCCCAGGCGCAGATTGTCCAGCGCGATGCTGCCGGCCACCGCCAGCGCGCCGCCGTCGATGTTGAGCGTGCCGGTTCCGCTGCTGCCACCGCCAGCGATGTTGTTGTTCACCGTCAGCGTGCCGCCGTTGAGATTGTAGGTGCCGATGCCGGTGTCGCCAGCGCCGATGTAAAGATCAAATCCGATCGTGTGCGTTCCGGCGTTCTGGTCGAACGTGCCGGTCCCATTCGGGCCGAGCCATTCGCTGCCGCCTACCGCCAGGGTGCCGCCGTTCTGCAAATAGCGGCCGTGGGTCGAACTCAGGTTGCCGATGGCGAGCTGGTTGGAAACGTTGTGGGTTCCAGCCTGGAGCTGGTATTCGACGTTCCCCGGGAGCGTGCTGGCGATGGTTTGATTGGTGACGTTCAACGTGCCGCCGGTCTGGTACATCCGGACCAGCGTCGCCGGACTCGCGTCCATGATGACCCACTCAGCGGTCGCCGTACCCGTGAGGCTGTCGATTTTCAGATTCGTCTCCGCGCCGCCGCCGAACGTCGCCACAAACACGGTGTCGCCGGGACCTGGCGTCGCACCGGACGGATTCCAGCAGCCGACGATATCCCACCAACTGTTGGCGCAGTTCCAGGAATAGGCCGCCGCGTGCACGGCCGGCGCACACAGCAGCAGTCCGGTCACGACGGACGCGATGGCCTTCGCGCGCAAGGTTCGTGCAGGCGACAGTGATTTCATGATCTTCGCTCCTGGTTTCGGGGACGAACTGCTGCCTGGCTTTGTATTCGTCGTCACGTAGTAGACTTTCTTCGTGCGCCGCTCGGGCACCGCGCGAACTTCCAGCCCGCACGGCGGCGAACTGGCGCGTCGATGCGCTCTCCCGCAGGCGATCGGAACGCCCCGGCTGGCGCTTTCTCGTCAATCCATCCCCCGCGAGAATCCGGTTTTGGCCGGGCACGGGTAACGCGATACCTCGAAATGACGCGAACTTCAGGAGCAAGCCTGGACACCACTGCGGTGTCCCAGGTGATCGGCAGAGCGATCGTGAAGTGCGCAGGAACCTATTATTTTTACGACAAATCTTTGTAAAAAAGTATCGATCAGTAGCTGGCGCTGCGCAATGGACGCCGAGACCCGCGGACGCAAACTAGTGTTACTAACGATGCGCGGAACCAAGACTTTTTCTTGCTCCCTGCGCAACTGCGCGTTCAGCGGCTCATGGGTGTCCCTACCGATTGCGACAGCAGGCGGCGTGGATCCTCGGCTCCATCGCAGGCGTCAGCGCGACAGGTTCAACTGATCCATGCGCCGGTCTTCCCGCTCCTGGTGCCGAATGTACTCGCGCGTCATCTGCGTGTGTACGTGTGAGTCGTGGCCTCGCACGTCGTCCGCCTCGATACGCCGGTGCGCACCCGGCGTGCGTCAAGGGATGTCGCCTGAGTCGAGCAGGTCAGGGCCTATGCGATGGCCAGTCCCTTGGCGGTCGAGCCATCCCGTTGCGGCTGCAACTCGGGACCGGAGGCGATCAGGTAGAACTCGCAGCCTTCCGGACCGGCGGTCTCTGGACCATAGAAGTATCCCGCGCGGCACCACCGCAGTTCCCCGGCGTGGCAGAAATCGGCGCCGAACGATAGCGAGCCGCGCGTCACGACATAGACGGTGTCGACCTGATGCCAGTGGGCCGTTCCCCGCGCATTCGGCGCCATCCTTACCTGTACGATCCAAGGCCCCTGTTCGCCATCCTCCCCCATGAAGCGGTTGTAAACCCCCGGCACGTCCTCGACCGCGACCCACGGGAACTGATTCGGATTGCCCATCCAGGCATTCTTCATTTCCATCTCTCCTTCTCATCGGCGCTGTTCGTTGCGTGGGTTATCGATCCGGTCACACCTGCACGGACGCGTCGTTCCACCAACCGAAGTCGCGTGAGAAGCGTTCGGGATCGGGCGTCACGCCGCGCAGCATGGTCGGGAAATCGAGGTGGTGGACGAATACACGCCGCAGATGTCGCCGGCTACCTGCCCTCAGCGCCGGCCGGGCGTGCTGCAGGGCGACATTGTCCCAAATGACCAGGTCGCCGGTACGCCACTGGTGACAATAGGTGTTGGCCGGCGAATAGGCGTAGGCCTCAATCTCCTTGAACAGCGCGTCGCTCTCAGCGTCGGACCACCCCTCGATGTGGCTTGTCATCGTCTGGCTGACGCAAAGATAGATCTCGCCGGTGACAGGATGGCGGTCGAGCACCGGGCGGCTGTGGTGGGGAAAGGCGCCGTCGGGGGCACCGGTCGGTCGCTCACTCAGGCGGCAGCGCCCAACTTCCGAATAGCTACGCGTGAAATTCATTGCCTGCACGGCCTTGAGGCCTGCCAGGCGGCGCCGCAGTTCGGCGGGCATCGCCGCCGCCGCGGCACTCATGTCGCAAAAGAGCGTGGGCTCGGCGTTGGCGACGTCCACGCCGTAAAGCGAGATCACCCGCAAAGGGCCCTGCTCCATGAACTGGAAGTCGGCATGAAAGCCGAGTTCGACCGAGCCGGCGAACTCCGCTTCCGGGTCGACATTTGTCATCATTGTGTAGAGAGCGCCGGAGGCGCATTCCGTTCGGACGGGTCCGAATGCCCCGAGGAAGGCGACGTGCCCCGTGTTGCTGAGGTCCTGGCCCCGGAGTACAAGCACCTTGTGCTTGCCCAGCAAGCGACGCAACTCGGCGGCCTCGATCGCGGTGGGCGGGGTGCGGGTGTCGAGGTCGAGAATCTCGGCGACGAAGTCGGATTGCAGGAACTGGGTGTCAACGCGCATGTTGTGCATCCTCCCGTCCCTCGCCACAAGCGGCGAGGAGGCCTTTTTCGCCAGCGACTTTCGATTTGCGCCAAGATTATGATCGATGATTGAGGGTCCCCGTAGATTGACACAGCAGGCCAAGTGGATCCTCTGCGCCATCGTAGGCGAGAACACACGCACGCCTGCGCCGCGGGCGCCTACAACACGCGAAAGCCGTGGGTCGCGTCGCGTCCGAGCTGCTCGACCAAGCCGAACTCCCAATCCAGGTAGGCCTGCATCGCCCCGGGCGCGACATCGGTGCCCTCGTAGGGGCGCCGGTATACGTCATCCGGCGGCACCGGCATGCGCGCGCCTCCCGTCTCCAGCGGCAGCCCGGCCGCCTGCCACGCGTGCGTTCCGCCATCCAGCACCGACACCGCGCCCGGCAGGTGGCGCTGCAGTTCGGCGCATGCGAACGCGGCGAGCGTTCCGTCGGGCGACGCCAGCACATGGCGGGACGCGCGTGGAATCGCGCCGAGATCGGCCGGCCAGCGCGAACGCTGCACGAACCACGCGCCCGGCACGTGGCCGCGCAGGTACACCCGGCTGGTGGCGATATCCACGGCGACGGCGTCGCCGTTGCGCAGCCAGGCGCTTGCATCCGCGACGCTGACCCGCGGGACCGCCGGGACGGGCGGCAGCGGGGCCTGCCATGCGCCGCGTTCGCTGAAATGCGCGGCCGCCTCCGGCGACAACACCGCGACCTCCCAGGCCATCTGCGCGAGCCACGATGCCGTCATGTCGGCGCGCACGCCATCGTCGTCCGCGAGCACGATGCGCGCGCCGCGCACCGGCGCGAACGCGTCGGTCTCCTGCACGAGCTGCCCGCCGGGAGCGGCGCGCGCACCCGGCAGGTGGCCCTGGGCGTACTCCTCTTCGCTGCGCACGTCGAAGAGGTAGGTCGTCCGATCCTGCGCCGCGCGCCAGCGTTCGAGCGTGGCGAGGTCGATCCTGCCCACGCCGGCGCGTTCGGCCAATGCGCGCGCGGATTGGGCCGCCCGGTCGCGGTGTTCCGGTACGCCGGCGCGCGGCCGGCGCCGCTGGCCGTGTTCGAGCCCCAGGCCGGCCAGCGTCCATCCGATCGTGCCGTTGCGCAGCGCAACCACCCGGTTCGGGATCCCGGCGTTGACCAGCGACTGGGTGCCGATGATGCTGCGCGTGCGGCCCGCGCAATGCACGATCACGGTCGTCCCGGGCCGCGGCGCCAGCTCCCGCACGCGGTAGGCCAGCTCTCCTCCGGGCACGCTGATCGAGCCCGGGAGCGTCATCGTCTGGTATTCATCGAAGCGCCGTGCGTCCAGGACCACGACGTCGGCTCCCTCGTCCAGCAGCCGCTTGATTTCCGGCGCCGGCAGCGACGGCGTATGCCGCACGGATTCCACCAGCTCGCCGAAGGCCTTGCTCGGGACGTTGACGTCGCGGAACAGTTCTCCGCCGGAGGCACGCCAGCCCTCGACACCGCCGGCCAGGATCGCGATCGAGGTGAAGCCGAGCGAGGCGAACCGCCGCGCGGCTTCGTCCGCGAGCCCCGCGTCGCGGTCATCGACCAGCGTGATCGGGACATCGCGGCGCGGAAGCCGCGCATAGGCCTCGATCTCGATACGGCCGAGCGGCAGGTGCGCCGCGAACAGCGGATGCGACTGTGCGTGCACGTCCTCTTCGCGCACGTCGAGCAGCGCGATTTCCCGCCCGGCGCGCAAATCGGCCCGCACCGACTCCGCGTCCCGGCGTTCGAATGCGGTCGAACCCGTCATGATCCCGCCCAGAGGTTGGGAAGAAATCGATTCGAATATCCCGAGACGAACGGCTTGGCCTGCCCGTCGGGCGTGAACGCCGCGCGCCGCACGGTGCCGATGTTCGCGCCGTAGACGTGAATGCTGATCGACACCCGGTCGTCGAACGCATTGCGCACGCTGTGCACGTCGCCGATGGCCGGGGATACCGCATCGACGTCCCCGGGCTGCATCAGCACCTCCGGGCCTTCGGGCAACCAGCGGCCAGTTGCCTGCCTGCAGTAGCGCTGCGCGCGCTCGGCGCCACGCAATACGCCGATCACGCCCCACACCGTGTGATTGTGGACAGGAGTCATCTGGCCGGGGCCCCACACGAAGCTGACCACCGAGAACCGATCCTGCGCATCGGCGTGAAGCAGGTACTGTTGATAGGTTCCCGGATCGGAGCAGGCGCATTCGTCGACGAGCCAGTCATCCGTCTTCACGAGGCCTGCCAGCAGCGCGCTGACACCACCCAGCAGTTCCGGCTCGGCCGGCCGGGACTCGACCAGCAGCGAAACCTCGCGAATGAAGTCGCGCAGGCGCCGCGGATCGGTCGGTCGCGGGGAAGCTGTTTTTACCTGCATCATCGTCGTTGCACGGACCCGGGAGGCGGACGGCCGGAACGCTACCACCAGCGGGTAGCCGAACTCCATAGCCGGACCCCGGGGTGGCTGCGGAACCGACGGGCATGGACCATAATGCCCATGGAATCCGGACCGCCATTTCCGCGACGGCCGATGGCCGACGGACGATCCTGCACAGGAGATCGAAGATGGAACTGACCCCGATCACCGGAACCTTCGGCGCCACGATCACCGGCGTGGACATCCACCGCGCGGACTCCAACGTGGTCGGCGCCATCCGCGACGCCCTGGCCAGGCACAAGGTGCTGGTCGTGCCCGGCCAGACGGAGCTGACTCCGCCGGCCCTGCTCGAGTTCGCCGAGCAGTTCGGGCGTGCGGAAAAGGAACACCACCCGACGCATCCCGACGTACCCGGCGCGGTGGGCGTGAAGGTAATCGACGGCACCGACTACCAGACCGGCGTGAACGTGAACCCGATCTGGCACACCGACGGAGCGACCCGTACCAATACCGCGTGGCTGTCGTTCCTGCACGGCCATCAGGTACCTCCCTATGGCCGCGACACGCTGTTCGCCGACATGGAAGCGGCCTTCGATCGCCTGTCCCCGACGTTGCAGGGCTTCCTGGAGGGCCTCCAGGCGACGCACTCCTGGGGCGTGCAGAAGCCGGATGCGCCGCCGGTCACGCACCCGCTGATCCTGAGCAACCCGCACACCGGCCGCAAGGCGCTGTACGTCAACCAGTTCTATACCCGCGGCATCGCCGGCCTGCATCGCGCGGAAAGCGACGTACTGCTGAAGTACCTGCTCGACCAGGCGCTGGTGCCGGAGCTGCAATTGCGGGTGAGCTGGCAGCCCGGCACGCTGACCATCTGGGACAACGAGCGCACCCAGCATTACCTGGTCCGCGATCGTTCCTTTGCCCGCATCATGCACCGGGTGATGGTGACCACCGCGCACTGACGCAGGACGCAACGCGACCGGGCGCACGCGGCCACGGGCGGCATGCTCATGTGCCCGTGGCGGTGCGATCCGGCGCCAATCGGCCCGGCAACCATGCCATGGACGCCGACAGCAACAGCACGAACAGCATCGAGCCGGCGAGATACGTGTCGTAGGAGCCGGTCACGTCGCGGATGTAGCCCGCGGTCGGCGCCGCGATCGCGGCGGCGATCATCGTCGTGAAGAACAGCCCCAGCACCCGCCCGAATGCGGCCGGCCCGAACTGCGCCGCGATGATCGCGCCGATCAGCGGCAGGTTGCCGCCCAGCCCGAAACCGAGCAGCACCGCGGCGACGAGCATCGCCGGGTAGCTCGCCGCCGTGAGCAGCAGCGCCAGGCTCGCGATGATCAGCGCGATGATCACGACATAGATGCGCCGGTGGTCGATGCGGTCCGCGAGCGGGCCGATGATCAGCTTGCCGGCGATGATCGCCGTGAACTGCGCCGAGATCAGCCATGCGACCTGCTCCGGGCCCGCGTCGACATCGCCCAACAGCAGGCTCCAGTTCGCCTGCAGGCCGGCGTTGACCATGTTCAGCGGCACGAACCCCAGTACCGCGATCCAGAACGTGCGGTGGCGAACGATGTTCGCAAAGCCGAGCGCATCGCCGTACGCGCTCCCCGCATGCGCGGCCGCGCGCGACTCGCCCGGCGGGCTGCGCACCACCATCGCGCTGATCGGCAGCACGACGAGGGCGGCGAACACGGCCACGATCACGTGCGCAACGCGCCAACCGTGGGTCAGCAGCAGCCAGGTGAGGACCGGCGGCGCAACCAACCCGCCGAAGGATGTCCCGAGGGAAGCCCAGCCAATCGCCAGCCCCCGGTGGCGCGTGAACCACTTCGCCGCCAGGGCCTGGGCCGCGAGCGGCCCGGCGAACGTCTGGGTGGCAGGCAGCACGATGGCGTAGATCAGGATGATCCACAGCATGTCCGGGGCCGCGGCCATTGCCGCCATGGCCAGGGCGAACAGTGCGATCCCCCCGGCGACCAGCCAGCGCAATTCGAACCGGTCCATCGCGCGGCCGGCGAACGCCGAGAGGACGGCACCGGCGAAGTGCACGGCCATCAGCGCGACCATCGTCTGCGCGCGTGTCGTGCCGAACTCGGTCATCCACGGCTGGACCCAGATCGTGAACGACGACTGCACCACCCCCATCGTGAGCATCTGGAACAGCAGGCAGGCACCGATGATGTTCCAGCCGTGAAACCAGGCCGTGCCTTGCGTGGACTTCGCGTGCATTGAATCCTCCGTGTGTCGACTGGCAACGCGATGGTGCCGTGCTCCACGCCTGCCGGGGCGACTGCAGGACCGGCGGGCGATGGCCACGGCGTCGCCGGGATTGATTCGGGGCAAAGCCGCGGCGCGGAGAAAGCGCATGGGCACTGCGGGTAGACTAGCGGAAACGCGGCCGGATCCGCACGCCCGTGCGGGGCCGGGCAATCAGGCCACCTCAATCGATGGCGTGCACGCCATGCGATGGCCCCGGCAAGGTGGGGCGCTGAAGAAGAACGAAAGGATGAATCCATGAGCGATGCAACGACCACATGGCTGATCACCGGAGCATCCTCCGGCATCGGCAAGGCGCTGGCGGAGGCGGTATTGGCACGCGGGGAGCGGGTGATCGCCTGCTTCCGCCAGCAGGCCCAGGCCGAAGAGTTTTCGGCCCGTGCACCCGGCCGCACCTTCGCCTGCCTCGTCGACCTGGCGGACAGCGCCGCGGTCCAGCCCGCGATCACGCGGGCGATCCAGGCGTCCGGCAGGGTCGATGTGGTGGTCAACAGCGCCGGCTACGGCCTGGCCGGGGCGCTCGAGGAAGTCAGCGAGGCCGAACTGCGGCACCAGATCGAGACCAATTTCTTCGGCACCCTGCAGGTGATCAAGGCGGCTCTGCCGTTTCTGCGCGGGCAGCGCCGGGGGCACATCTTCAATCTTTCCTCGACCGCGGGAGTCATCGGCTATCAGGGGCTGTCGCTCTACTGTGCCTCCAAGTTCGCGGTCGAGGGGCTGGCTGAATCCCTGCGAGTCGAGCTGGCCCACCTCGGGATCCGGGTGACCATCGTCGAACTGGACGGCTTCCGCACCAACTGGTCTTCGGCGACGGCCATCGTCCGCGCCGGTACCGTCATCGACGACTACAACCGGTCCGCCGGCAGGATCCGCAAGGGCCTCGCATTGCTCGACGGAAACCAGCCGGGTGATCCGGTGAAAGCGGCACAGGCGATCATCACCGTGGCCGATGCGGCGGAACCGCCGCTGCGCCTGATCCTGGGCGTCGGCGCTGTCGAAGGCATTCGCGAAAAGCTCCAGAGCCGGCTCGCCGAGCTCGAGCAGTGGAAGCATGTGTCGGTGGCCACGCAGATTGACGGCTTGACTGCAAACACTGCATCGGCACATTCCGGCGAAAAGCGCGGGTGACGCCATGGGCGAACTGGAAGGCAGGGTGGCGATCGTCACCGGTGCGGGGCGCGGGATTCTGCGCGCGTCGGCGCTCGCGCTCGCGGGCGCAGGGGCGGCCGTCATGGCGATCGACATCGACGAAGCCGGTGCCACGCAGACCGCTGCCGTCATCGGCGGCGCGGGCGGCCACGCGCTCGGCCGGCACTGCGACGTCACGAACCGCGCACAGGTCGATGCCGCGGTCGGAGCGGCGGTGAGCGCCTTCGGCCGCGTGGACATCGTCGTCAACGGCGCGACCGTCTTCCGGATGCACCCATTCGAGGAGCAGACCGAAGAGGATCTGATGCAGGCGTGGCGCGTCAACGTGCTGGGGACGTTCAACTGCATGCAGGCGGCCTTTCCACACCTGCGTGCGCAGGGCTACGGCAAGATCGTCAACTTCGGCTCCGGTGCCGCCACCTCCGGTGCGCCCGGGCAGGCGAGCTATGCCGCCGCCAAGGAAGGCGTGCGCGGCCTCACCCGCACCGCCGCGCGCGAATGGGGCCGGCACGGCATCCGCGTCAACAGCCTCATCCCGATGGCGGTGACGCCGGGCTTCGAGAATGCCGTGCGCGAACTTGGGCGCGACCTCGGCGCGATGGCATCGGCCGTGCCGCTGGGGCGGCTGGGCGATCCGGCGCGGGACGTGGCGCCCGTGGTCGTCTTCCTCGCCAGCGCCGCCTCGGACTTCATGACCGGCCGGACGCTGTTCGCCGATGGCGGCCAGGCGGGCTACCTCTAGCTGCGCGCGCCGCCCGCAAGAAAAATTCCGAGCCCGGAGGCTGCTGCGATGCACATGATCCCGGTTTTGTGACCAGGGTCCGATCCCGCCTGCCGATCCGCGACTAGGCTCACTTCAAGTCCTCCGGCCAGCGGTGCCGGAGATCCGGTCTGCACTGGGGAGAAACTCCATGATCCGCATGACCCCGACGACCCGCACGCTGCCTCCGCTCGCCCTCGCCGTCTTTGCCTTCGCCCAGTCCCCGCCCGCGGCGGCGTTCTGCCCGAACACCAACGCCACCCATCCCGCGCTCGGTTGCGAGAGCATCGAGAACCCGTCCTGGCGGATTGAACTGACCGACTACGGCTATGCGGACATCCTGGTCGAGAAGGACCAGCCGCTGTACTTCCGCGAGTACCTGTCCGGCGAGTGGGCCGGGGCGCTGACCTACACCGCGGGCGAAGTGACCGAGTCCCGGTGGCTGGAGCCCGAATTCATCTTCCCGGACTGGACGACGAATTCCGACTTTGCCCCGATCGCCGGGATCACCGCGACCGGCGCGAACAACGCCGACGGTTTCCCCATCTACGAATCGACGGTGGCCAACCCGTCGATCCGTGTGCGGCAGACCTTCCAGATGCTCGATTCGCTCACCGGCATCGAGCAGGGCCTGGAGCCGGCGCTGTCCGGCGCTGATCCCGGCACCGGCGCGACCAGCAACCGATACGTGCTGCGACAGACGTACGAGATCACCAACGTGTCCGGGGGCGCGATTTCCGACCTCAGGCTGTTCCAGTTCCTGCACGGGCTGAACTCTGAAGTCTCGCTATTCGATAACCGCGATTACGGCGGCGCGTTCGGCGCGTACCGCTACGACACCACCCAGGTCGGCACCGTTCGCGCCGTGGTGGATCTCGACGCCGACTACGACAGCCCGGAGCGCTTCGCAATCCTGCCCAACGCCCTGGCCGACTTCGGCGTCACCGACGACATGATCCGATCCTGGCTCGGCAAGGACGCGGAGTTCATCAAGGCGGAACTCGCCAAGCTGTTCATCGTCGCCGACGAGATCGCGGTGCTCCTGTCCACATCGGAGGCCTACCAGGTCAACGTCGACACCATCGCCTTCCATTCCGCCGTCGCGCCGGACGCGTTCGAAAACGGCCCGTACGGACTGCAGTCGGCCGGCGATTGCCACGAGGGGCCGTGCGGCAAGCCCGGCATCGGCGTGCACCTGTCCGTGGAGGGCGGCGCGCTGGACGGCATCACCGACTTCTTCGCCCCCGGCGAGTTTTGGGTTTCAGGCGGGCAGCAGTTCAACTTCGGCACGCTCGGCGATGGGGAGTCGGTGTCGATCGACTTCCTGCTCTCGATCGGCACCGACCAGTCGGTCGCGGTCGTGCCGCTGCCGCCGGCCCTGGTGCTGTTCCTGCCCGCGCTCGCCGGCCTGGCAACGCTGCGGCGCACGTAGATCGGTCAGCGCATCATCAGCGTGCCGCCGTCGACCGGGATGTTCTGCCCGGTGATGTAGCTGCCCGCTTCGCTGGCCAGGAACACCGCCACCGAGCCGATGTCGGCCTCGGAGTCGCCGAAGCGGCCGAGCGGCGGGATGAACGGCTTCATGGCGTCCGGATCCTCGCGCAGCGCCTGTTCTAGCCGGTCGGTCATCGCGATCGGCAGGATGCCGTTCACGGTGATGCCATGCTGCCCCCATTCGCGCGCGGCGAGCTTGGTCAGCACGTGCAGCGCGGCCTTGGCCATGGCGTAGCTGCTGAAGGTCGCATAGCCCTCGACGCCCGCGCCGGAGCCGACGTTGATCACCCGTCCGCGGTTTTCCTTCAATTGCGGCAGGCAGCACTGCATCAACGCCAGCGCCGCCATCGGTCCCGAGCGCATGCTGACCAGCACGTCCTCCTCGGTGGTCTCCGCGATCGGCCGGTGCGAGATCGTCGCGCGGGCCATCGCGTTGTTGACCACGATGTCGATCCGGCCGCAGCGGGCGATGATCGCCTCCACGGCGCGCTCGACCTGCGCGCGATCCGTCAGGTCGAACGGCTCCACGTGCACGCTGCCGCCGGCGGCCCGCACCTGCGCCGCCGTTTCCTCGAGCGTGGCGCGGGTGCGGCCGCACACCACCACCGTCGCTCCCGCCTTCGCCATCGCCAGTGCGATGCCGCGGCCGATGCCGACGCCGCCGCCGGTGACGATCGCCACCTTGCCCGTCAGTTCGAATGCGCTCATGCCCGCTGCTCCGTCCTTCCGTCCTATCCCGACCGCGCCTCAATGCCAGTACAGCCGCGCGATTTCCCGCGCGCGCGCCGCCACTTCCGCGGCCCGCTGCGCCGGCGTGAACGCCGCGGTGCCGGCCGGCAGGTGTTCGCGCACCTGCGCCACCGGCACCCGCACGACGTTCGCCTGCGGGAGCGCCCGCGCCTTGTACCAGCGCATCAGCAGCACGCCGAAGGTCAGCCCCATCGGATCCAGCCAGTTGCGCACACCGGGGTCCTCGTGCGAGATCACCATGCGCAATCGTCCGTCCGCACCGATCTCCGCCTGGGTGCGGTTGATGCTGGTCTTGTGGTGCATCCAGTCGTGGGTCTGCTGCAGCGTGTCGCCCAGGTGCGCGCCCCAGTACACGCACGGCGGCAGGTCGGACTCGACGATCACCGCCTCGCCGGGGCGGCACTCGTAGAACATCCAGCCGTAGACCGCGAACCCGCTCGCGGCCTGATCGGTGAGCGACTCGCCGCCGAAGATGCTCAGCCGGTTCACGCCGCCGGCGCGCTCGAATTCCTTCTCCAGGAACTCGCGCACCCAGAAGCCGGTCGAGTTGCGCACCATGTCGCCGGCGTAGGCGAGCCGCTCGGCCATGTCGGCCTGGGGGTCTGCCGGCGGATCGCGCGGGATGGCGTCGATCGCCTCGATGTCCAGGTCGGCCAGCCGGCCGTGCGTCCAGTCGCTCAACGCCCTGCGCACGAACAGGTAATTGCGCCGCGAAGCCGGATCCAGGCGGATCCAATGCCCCGAGGCCGGCGGTTCGGCGCTCAGGGTGATTTCGAAGCCGCCGTCCGCGCCGACCATGCCGCGGTCGAGTTCGAGCGCGCCCAGCGTGCAGCTGTCGTTGCCGAAGCGGTTGTTCTGCACCTGCAGGGCGAGCCATTCGACGTCGTTCAGCGCACCGTGGACGCGATACCGATAGCGCCCGTCGAGGAACGACTGCAGGTAGAAGAAATCCGGATTGGAAAGGAACACGGTGAGCGCCGGATCCTGCGGCACCAGGCGCGGGAAACGGCCGTCCGGGAACAGCACGAGGTTGTTCGCGTAGGCCTGCTGGATGCCGAGGTAGCCGTAGGAACGCGCACGGATCTGCGGGCAGCGGCCGATGAACGGCGAGTTCAGGACCAGGTCGCGCGTCGCTTCCAGATCCGCCCGATATTTCTCCCACGCCGCTGCGAGTACGGCGCCACCACCCTGCCCAGGATTCGACATGTCGTTCTCCCTCGGAATGTATTCAGACGCCGCCGGCCGCGGCGCCCCTGTGTTCGCGCGGTATCCCATGCCGATCGCGATGCGGCTGGAATGAGGCGTCCACCGCGTCCTCGTCCAGGCCGAAGTCGCGCAGCGTCGTGCGGTACGGGCTGCCGGCGTTTGCGCGGTTGCGTTCCAGCCATGCGGCCATGCCCTGCTCCGCCTCGGCGGTGAACGGCAGGCCGATGAAGCCGTAGATGCCGCGCAGCGCAGCGCGCCAGTCGCGATTGATGCTCTCGAACAGCACGTCGTGCTGCCGCTGCGCCGGGCAACACACGGGCCGATCGCGTTCGGCCCGGTGCAGGGACTCGCGCACGATCCGCAGCCACAGTTCGCCGACGTACTCCGGGCTGGCGGTGTCCGAGTTCTGCACGATTGCATTCCACGCGTAGGCGCACACCGAGCGCAGGGCCTGTGCCGGGTCGCGGTGCGTCCACACCAGGCGCGCATCCGGGAAGATACGCATGAGCGCGGGCAGGTCGAGCATGTGCGCGGGCGACTTCAGGATCCAGGGGCGTTCGGGCGGATCGTCGCGGAACCACGCCGCGAGCTTCATCAGGCGCAGCATGTACTCGTAGGCCGCGCCCTGGTCCGTCTCGAGCGTCCAGTGCGCGAAGGCGGGCAGGCGCCAGTGCACGAGGTAGTTGACGCTGCTGAACGATTGCAGGAGCAGCAGCGATTCCTCATCCGCCTCGAACGCGTTGAACGGATGGAAACGATCCCGGCCCGGCGTGAAGTGCAGGTAGATCGACTGCCAGCGCCCGTAGGCCTCGATGCGCGGATCGTCCGCCGCCGTGAAGCTCTCCGGCCAGGGCACCGGGTACTGCACCTCCCAGGTCTTCAGGTGCGTGAAGCGGGCGTCGGTCGCGAGCATGCGGTGCAGGCGGGTGGTGCCGGAACGGCCGAGCCCCATGACGACCACCGGGGCGCGGATCTCGCGCAACAGGATCTCCGGGTGGCGGCGGAACAGGTCCGCGGCCCACAACCGGTTCTTCAGCCGCCGCACCAGCGTCTCGCGCACCAGCGCGCGCCCGAACGGGTTCAGGTCCGCCTCCGTGCGGTAGGAATCCAACAGCACTTCGAGCCCCGGCAGGAAGGACTCGTCGCCGAATTCGCGCAGGCCCGTCTGCCGGCGCGCATCGTCGATCATCGCGCCGGCCGAGAGCGCGAAGGTGCCGATGCCGGCGTCCTCCAGCCTGCGCAGGACGGCATTGCCCGCGCGCCACTCCGGCTGCTGGTATTCGATCGGCGGCCTGACCCCCCCCGGCATCGTTCCCCCTTGCCCGCGACGGCCGGCGCGATGCTCAGCCCTTGTGGGTGTTGAACACGTTCTGGGCGATGTGATCGGTGACGAACTCGGGCGAGGTGGTGACGTGTTCCGCGGCGTAGCGGGCGAGATCCGCGTCGGAGCAGCCGATCCCGCGCAGGATCTCGTCCGTGTGCTCGCCCAGGCGCGGCGCCGGCCGGCTCACCTCGAACTGCTGCCCGGCGAGCTGCGCCGGCTGGCCGACATAGGTGAACGGCGCGCCCGTCTCGTCCCGACCGTCGACGAAGATGCCGCGCGCGGCGATCTGCGGATCGGCGCGGATGTCGGCGATGTCGATGTGCGCCGGGCCGATGGGCAGCTTGTGCTGCACCGCGATCTGCATCCACTCGGCGAGCGTTCGGGTCTTCAGGATGGCCTGGATCTCGCGCCGCAACTCGACGCCGAACTGGATGCCCTTGAGTTCCGGCCGCCCGACCAGATCGCAGAAAGTCTCCCAGAACTTCTTCTCCTCCGGGCAGAACAGCAGGAACCGGCCGTCCGCGGCCTGGTAGAACTGGTAGCGCGCCACCGCGCGCAGGTTCTCCGGGGACTGGTGGTGGCCGATGGTCTCCGGGATGTTCATGTGCGCGACCGCGGAGATCCAGGCGCTGGAAATCACCGCCTCGGCGGCGGAGATGTCGATGTAGCAGCCCTCGCCGGTGCGCTCCCGATGCGCCAGCGCCGCGGCGATGTGGAATGCCGCCGAGGTCGCCGCGACCGCGGTCGCCTCGCCACCGCCCATGTAGCTGCCCGGCCGCGTCAGCAGGTCCGCGCGTGGCTGCGTGAAGCCCTCCGCGTCCAGTTCCATCGGGTACGAGCCGGCGATCGCGTTCATCATCTGCCCGTGCGTGGGCACCTCGCGGTACGGGCCGCTGGCGCCGAAGCCGGTGTTCTGGCAGTAGACGATGTCGGGCTTGTGCTCGCGCAACTGCGCGTAGGAGAGCCCCAGCTTTTCGTTGCGATTGGCGATCGCGTTGGTGACGAATACGTCCGCGGTGGCCAGCAGGCGCAGGAACAGATCGCGCCCCTGCGGCTTACGCAGGTCGATCGCGACGCTGCGCTTGCTCTTGTTCGCCTGCCGGTGCAGGTGCATGGTGTATTCCACGCGCAGGTAGTCGCCCAGGAACGGACTTTCCACCTTGATCACGTCCGCGCCGAGGTCGGCCAGCATGGCAGCGGTGGACGCGCCGTTCAGCAGTTGCGAGGATTCCAGGACGCGGTAGCCCGCGAGCAGCTTGAGCATGGGGGTCTCCGTTGGATCACCGGCGACGGCCGGCGCGTTCCGGCGTATCTTCGGTCCCGGCGCCGGCCTGGACAATATTTGGCTGATACAAGAGTACACTGCCGGTGCGTTCCGGCGCGAGTGCCGATGACGGGCCGGCCGGACCGGGCAGCGGACGAAGGAGGGCGGATGGGCAGGCTCGATGGAAAGGTCGCCATCATCACCGGTGCCGGACGCGGTACCGGCGCGGTACATGCGCGGCGCTTCGTCGAAGAAGGCGCCAGGGTATTGATCGGCGATGTCGTCGAGGAACGGGTCCGCGAGGTCGCCGAGCCGCTGGGCGCCGCCGCGCACGGCATGCGTTTCGACGCGGGCAATCCCGCGCACTGGGCCGAGGCGGTGGACGTGGCGCTGGAACGCTTCGGGAAGATCGACGTGCTCGTCAACCACGCCGGCGTCAACCTGTGGAAATCGCTCGTCAACGTCACCGTCGACGAGTACATGCAGATCTTCGCCACCAACCAGCTCGGGGTCTTCCTCGGCATGCGCGCGGTCTCGCCGGTGATGATGCGGGCCCGCGCCGGCTCGATCATCAACATCGGCTCGGCCGAGGCGTTCAAGTCGCTGCCGGGCATCCTGCCCTACACGGCGACGAAATGGGCGATCCGCGGCATGACCCGCACCGCGGCGCTGGAACTAGGCCCGTACGGCATCCGCGTCAACACCGTCTGCCCCGGGGCGGTGAATTCCGTGGACCGACTGACCGAATTCGGGATGGACCCGAAGTCCGAGAACTACAAGGGCGTGCTGGCGATGATGCCGCTGCGGCGGCTGACCGAGCCGCACGAGGTGTCGAGCGTGGTGATCTTCCTGGCGTCCGACGAATCCAGCGGCTGCACGGCCGAGGACTTCATCGTCAATGCGGGCGAGACGGCCATCGTCGGGCCGGATCCGGCACGGCATTTCCCGGAACTCGCCGCGCGCTACCTGCGGCCGCCCACGGATCCGCCCGTGAGCCACACGGATACCGCCGGCGTGCGGCCGTGAGGCTCGACGGCAAGGTCGCACTGGTCAGCGGCGGAACGCGCGGCATCGGCGCGGGCATCGTCATGCGACTGGCCGAGGAAGGCGCCCGCGTCGCCTTCACCGGGCGTGACGCCGAACAGGGGGCACGGGTCGAGGCGGCGGTCGCCCGCGCCGGCGGCGCCGCCTGCTTCATCGCCGCGGACATGGGCGAGGAAAGCGCCGTCGCCGGGGCCGTCGAGGCCGCCGTCCACCGCTTCGGCAAGCTGACGACGCTGGTCAACAACCACACGCCGTCGTCGATGCTGCAGCCCGGCGGCGGCGACGGTCCGGTCGCGTCCGTGGGGGAAGCCGCCTATCGGCGGATCATGCGGGTGGGTTTCGACGGCGTGCGCTGGGCCATCGCGCAGGCGATCCCGCACCTGCGGCGCGCCGGCGGCGGTGCCATCGTCAACATCAGCAGCGCGGTCTCGGTGCGCGGCTCGCCGGGACTGTTCGCCTACACGGCCGCGAAGGGCGCCATGAACGCGGTGACCGCCCAGGTCGCCGTCGACTGCGCCGAGGACAACATCCGCTGCAACGGCATCATCGTCGGCCCGATCGTCAAGGAAGGCCCCGGCCAGAATCCCTCCGCCTTCGACAGGCAGGAGGTCCGCGCCGCGTTCCGCCGCATGGTGCTGCGCCCGCGCCTGGGCGAACCGCGCGACGTCGCCAACGCGGTGCTGTTCCTCGTCTCCGATGAGGCGGACTACGTCACCGGCGTGCTGCTGCCCGTGGACGGCGGGATGCTGTGCTGGCAGGGCGCCCCCGACATCACCCAGGGTGCGTGAAAGGACGACGATGAAACTCTATTTCTCCCCCGGAGCGTGCTCGCTGCTGCCGCACATCCTGTTCCGCGAGGCCGGCATCGACTTCGACAGCGAACGCGTCGACCTGGCGGCGAAGCGGACCGCTTCCGGCAGGGACTACCTCGCGGTCAATCCGAAGGGCTGCGTGCCGGCGCTCGAATTCGACGACGGGCAGATCCTCACCGAGACCGTCGCTATCGCGCAGTACATCGCGGATCTGAAGCCCGAGACGAACCTCGCTCCTCGCCCCGGCACGCTGGAGCGCTACCGCCTCGCCGAATGGCTCAACTTCCTGTCCAGCGAGATCCACAAGTCGTTCTCGCTGTATCGTAGAATCGCGCACCTGGACGGCGGGCGGGCCTACGCGCTCGGGTTGCTGGCGAAGCACTTCGACTTCGTGCAATCGTACCTGCGGGATCGGGACTATCTCGTCGGCGGCGGATTCACGGTCGCCGACGCCCACCTGTACATGGAACTCGGCTGGGCCAAGGCGGGCGCGGATCTCGGGCTCGGGCGCTGGCCGGCGCTCGCGGACTTCGAAGCGCGCATCGGCGCACGACCGGCGGTCGCCCGCGCCGTGCGCGAGGTCCAGGCATTGATGAACTCGAACTGACGGGAACCGAAAATGCATCGCAGCGAGAAACAGATCCTCTGCACCCACATCGGCAGCTTCGGCCGCCCGCCCGACCTTTTGAAACTGCTCATGGACCGTCACGAGGGCCGCCCCGTCGACGAGGCCGCCCTGGCCGGCGCCATCAGCGAGGGCGTCACGCAAGCGTTCAGGCGCCAGGTGGAGATCGGCATCACGGTGCCGAACGACGGCGAGCAGAGCAAGATCAGCTACGCCGGATACCTCAAGGACCGCCTGAGCGGCATCGAGATGCGCGACATGCCCCAGGGCAGCATCCGGGTCGGCGCCGAGGAGGCGCAGTTCCCCGAGTACTACCGCCTGCACGGCCACCGATCCAAGCCCATCCCCGGCGGCGCGACGAAGAACCGCTACCCCTGCTGCGTCGGGCCGCTGGCCTGGAAGGATTTTTCCCTGGTCGAGCAGGACATCGCCAATCTCAGGGCCGCCAGCGCGGGCGCTGAAGTGGCCGACGTGTTCATGACGGCGCCCTCGCCTTCGGTGGCCGCGGTGTGGCAGCCGAACATGTACTACAAGAGCGAGGACGAGTACCGCTACGCGGTGGCCGATGCGATGAAGCGCGAGTACGACGCCATCGTCGCCGCAGGCTTCATCCTGCAGATCGACTGCCCGGATCTCATGATGGTGTTCCGCATGCGCAAGCCCGGCAGCACGCTGGAGCAGTTCCGCGAGCGTATTTCCCGCAACATCGAGATCCTGAATCACGCCACGCGCGACATCCCGCCCGAGCGCGCGCGCATCCACGTGTGCTGCGGCGCCGGCCAGGCTCCACATACCGAGGATCCGCCGCTCGAGGGCGTGATCGACATCCTGCTGCGGGCGCGGCCGCAGGGGCTGACCTTCGTCGCCGCCAACGGCCGCCACGAGCACGAGTGGCGGGTGTGGGAGAAGGTCAGGCTGCCCGAGGGCAAGATCATCATCCCCGGCGTCATCGATTCCACCACCAACATCGTCGAGCACCCCGAGACGGTGGCGGACCGCATCGAGCGCTTCGCGAAACTGGTCGGGCGCGAGAACGTGATCGCGGGCGTGGACTGCGGCTTCGACACCACGGCCGACTACGGCCAGGTGGTGCCGGAAGTGGCCTGGGCCAAGCTCGCCGCCCTCGGCGAAGGCGCGCGCGTGGCGAGCCGCAGGCTCTGGCCGAGCTGAGCCGCGCAGGCATCGGCCGGCGCGCGGTCAGCCCTCGTATTCCAGCGGGATGATGACCGCGTTCGGCCCCTTGGAAGCGCTCTGCCAGGCTTCCAGGACGGCGGCGCGCGCATCGTCCTGCGGCGACAGGCGGCGACAGGCGATGCCGTAGCCGCGGATCATCTCAGCGAGGTCCGGCCCCAGGCGGCGCATGTCCATGTTGAGGTAGCTGGGCCGCGCATTGGCCTGCGCACCCAGCCTGGCGACGTATTCGCGCTCGAAGAAACGCGTGGAACCGTAGCCGGCGTTGTCGAGAATCACGAGCGTGATCGGCAGGTTGCAGGCGCTGATGGTCCACAGCGCCTGGGCGCCGAAGCGCAGCGCGCCGTCTCCCAGTACGCAGGTCACCGGCTCGCCGGTCGCGAGCGCGATGCCGATCGCGGCCCCGGTGCCCCAGCCGAGCGCGGCGCCGGTGCAGCCGACGAAGCGCTCGCCGTCCTTGGCGCCGAGCACCGCGACCAGCTTCTGCGATGCCATGACGCACTCCTCCACCACCCAGCCCCGATCCATCGCATCGTGCAGGCTGGCGACACCCTTGCCGTAGGCCGCCATGGCCACCAGGGTGGGGTTTCCGACCGCGGGCAGCGCCGGCTTCGGCGCACGAGCCTGGCGAAGCCGCTCGCTGCGCGCGCGCAGGAGGTCCGGATCCGTCCCGGCGGCCGACAGCGCCGCCAGCAGCGCCTCGGCGAACGCCGCCGGATCGCAGACCGCGGTCCAGTCCGCGGTCCGGGATTCCTCCAGCTTGGCCTGGTCGGCATTGACCTGGGCGATGAACGTGGCATTCGCGAACCAGGGCGTCGGGCGCGGGTGGCCCTCCATCATGAATCGCGTGCCGATCAGCACCGCGACGTCGGCGTCGGCGTCGAACTGCGCGCCGCCGGTCATGACGTTGCCGAAGGAGTGGCTGTGGCCGGGCGCGACGCCGAGGCGATCGTTGAAACCGCCTTCGTAGACCACCGGGATTTCGAAGCGTTCCGCCAGCGCCTCGACGAACCTGGAGCCGCCATAGCGCCGGAGCTGGCCGCCGACCATGATGCACGGCCGCTTCGCCTCCCGCAGCGCGCGCACGACCGCGGAGATGTCGGGCGAGCCGCCGCGGGCCCGCACCGAAATCCGCGGCTGCGGCGCAGGGCCATCCAGTTCCAGGGCATCCTCGGCCAGGGACAGGAACGCCGGGCCGGACGGCGAGCCGCCGGCCGCGCGGCGCGCCGCGTCCAACCAGATCCGCCCCGGCATGCCGGCGGTGACCTCCTGTGCCAAGCGCGTGAACGGCCGCGCCATCGAGACGATGTCGCCCTCGCCCACGGTGCCCTCGCGGGTGCGGAGCGTCGAAGCCTGCTGGGAAGCCAGCACGATGAGCGGCGACTCGTCGCGCCAGGCGTTGTACAGATTGGCCAGGCCGTTGGCGGTGCCAGGCACCATGTACAGCATCGCGACGCCCGAGCCCGTGATCCGGGCGTAGCCGTCCGCCGCCGCAACCGCGACGGACTCGTGAATCGTCGGCACGTAGGTCACCGTGGAGTTCTGCAATTCGTACAGCACGGATACCATCGAACTGCCCGGCAGGCCGAAGACATGCCGGTAGCCGTGGTCCTGGAGGAACCGTACGACCTCGGTCGCGCCGCGGGCCCGGGATTCACCTGCGGAGTTCGTCGTCATTGCCCCTCCTTTCCGGTCGATGCGAAATGCGGCGCGTCGAATCGGGTAACCGGTCAGACCGTGTGCGCGCCGCCGTTCACGTTCACGGTCTCGCCGACCATGTAGCTCGAATCGTCGCTGGCCAGGAACACGTACACCGACGCGAGTTCTTCGGCTCGCGCCACCCGCCCGATCGGCAGCGGGGCAGTGACGCCCGGATTGAAGCCCGCCGGCTTCTCGGCCATCATCGGCGTATCCACCCCGCCCGGCGCAACGACGTTGACGCGGATCCCCTGCGTGATCACCTCCTGGGCTACGGCTCGGGTGAAGCTCAGCACCCCGCCCTTGGAGGCGCAATAGTGAGGGATGCCGGCCCAGCCGGTGATGGCGGTATTCGAAGCGGTATTGATGATGACGCCCGAACGCTTCGGCCCCATGATCCGCAACGCCGCGCGCGTGCAGTAGAACGTGCCGGTGAGATTGACATCGAGCATCCGCTGCCATTCCCCATCGGTGATGTTCACGGTCGACTCGATCGGCGTCGTGATGCGGCGGGCGTCCCGGAACTCGACCTGGCGCTTCGCGTTTGCCGCCGATATGCGCTCCCAGAGCGCCATGGACGTCGAGATCCCCGCGACGTTGGCGAGGATGTCGAGGGTTCCGAACGCCTGGACGACCTGCGCGAATGCCGCATCGACGGCGCGGCTGTCGGCAATGTCGCAGGTGATCGCCACGGCGCGCGGAAGCGTCGCCGCAGTGCGCTCGGCGTCCTCACGGCGGACGTCCAGGACCGCGACGGCAGCACCTTCGCCGGCGAATGCCCTGGCGACCGCGGCGCCGATGCCCCGGCCGGCACCGGTGACGACGGCGACCCTGCCCGCCAGTTTTCCGTTGCCGTTGTCGATTTGCGAAGCGCTCATGCGGTTCCTCCGTGGCGTTTGCACCAGTGCCGCGGCGCATTCAGAGGCGGGGCGGCCCGTACTGCCGGTGATGGTAATGCAATACGGCCCGGAACACGGCCAAGCCTGCATCCGGGTAGCCGGCAGATTGTCGCCGGTATTTCCTTTGGTGTAAAAAGTACCAGTCCGACGCCGGCCCGCGCCTCTGCGGGAGGCGTCGCAACGACTTGCCCGAACCGCGCGCGAGGTTCGAGGCCGGGCGACGATCGCCCCCGACCGCGCGTAATCCAGGGAGATGATTCGATGAGCATTCGATTCGATGGCCGTGTCGCGATCGTGACCGGCGCCGGCGCCGGCCTCGGCCGCGCGCATGCAATGACCCTCGCCGAGCGCGGCGCCAAGGTGGTGGTCAACGACCTGGGCGGCGCGGTGAACGGCGTGGGCAGCTCGGCCGCCGCCGCCGACCAGGTGGTCGCGGAGATCCGTGCGCGGGGCGGCACCGCCGTCTCCAGCTACGACAGCGTCGCCGATCCGGCCGGCGCCGAGAACATGGTGCGCACCGCTATCGACAACTTCGGCAAGCTCGACATCCTGGTCAACAACGCCGGCATCCTGCGCGACAAGTCGCTGGCGAAGCTGGAAATCGCCGATATCGACGCGGTCATCAAGGTGCACCTGCAAGGCACGTTCTACTGCACCCGCGCCGCGTGGCCGCACATGGTCAGGAACAACTACGGCCGCATCGTCTTCACCAGCTCCACCTCGGGCCTGTGCGGCAACTTCGGCCAGAGCAACTACGGCGCGGCCAAGTCCGGCATGGTGGGGATGATGAACTGCCTGTTCCGCGAGGGCGCCAAGTACAACATCCTGGTCAACACCGTCGCGCCCGCCGCGCTCACGCGCATGACCGAGGGGCTGGTACCCGAGGCGCTGGGCAAGTACCAGAAGCCCGAGCACGTCTCGCCGATCTTCGCCTACCTGTGCAGCGAGCAGTGCAAGGTCACCGATCAGGTCTTCCTGGCTTCCGCGGGCGCCTTCCATCGCATCGAGTACTACATCAACGAAGGGGTGTGCTTCGATCCGGATGGACCGATCACGGTCGACATGCTCGCCGGCGCGTTCGACCGCCTCGCGTCGATGGACGGCGCCCGCCCGCTCGGGCAGAGCATGATGCCCTGGATCACCGCGGACCTGCAGAAGCTCGGCAAGCTGCCGTGACGGCCGCGAGCCGGCGCCGATGAATGCGGCGGTCGACACGAGCGAACGCACGCGGGCGGCGGTCGAAGGCTTCATCGCGTTGGCGCGCGTCGGCAGG
Organism: Gammaproteobacteria bacterium; assembly: GCA_050183625.1. Taxonomy (GTDB): domain Bacteria; phylum Pseudomonadota; class Gammaproteobacteria; order JADZEE01; family JADZEE01; genus JBFXBD01. Next base: position 53,646 of record JBFXBD010000017.1, on the reverse strand, counting down.
CGCGAGGAAGCGCTGGCATTCCTCGCGCCCGATGTCGTCGTGCGGCAATCGCCGGCACTGCCGTTCGGCGGAGAGTACCGTGGCCACGCGGGCTATCGCAGGCTCGGGGAACGGTTCGCGGAGTTGTTCGCCGAGCGCAGCGGTGGTGCGGGCACGCGATTGCTCGTCGAAGGCGACACGGCCGTCGCCATCGGCGAGGTGCAGGGGCGGCTGCATGGGGGTGGCGAACGCTTCCGCGTGCAGGTCCTGGAGCGCTACGTCGTGCACGCGGGGCTGATCGTCGAAATCACGCCGTTCTACTTCGACCCGGGGTTTGCAACGTCGGCTTGACGTTGCGGCCGGGCCGTCCCGATCCGCCTGCCGGGTGCGCCACCCGGGGCGCGGCACAGGGCGCTCGCCGCCCCCTCGGCAACACGCAGGACTGATGCCGGAGCGGCACCAGATGGGTGACAATACGGCATTGGAACCGCGGGCACCCAGCGGCTAGCTTTCAGGCTGCGCCTGCGAACCGGCGTGGCGTCCTCGGGAGATGGCCAGCGTGATGAAAGATTCCGGAAAGTACGGCAGCTACGCGATGTCCGCCGAGGAACTCGCGCGTTTCTGCGAGGAAACCGAGCAGGCGGTGCTTTGCACGCTGCGCAAGACCGGTTCGCCGCACGGCGTACCACTGGGCTTCTGGTACGACGGCGAGTATTTCTACGTCACGATCGGCAAGGACCGCGCCGGCCCCGCACGCATGCGCAACGACGCGCGCGTCTGCCTGACCATCCCCAGCGCCTCGCCCTACCCGACCCGATTCGTGATCGCGGAGGGCCGGGCCGAGGAGTTCGACGACGTCGATCATCGCGTCAGCCGGATGATCCTCACCCGCGGCGATCCGGACAAGTGGGTCAAGCGCCGGGTGGACGTGGAGAAATTCTTCAAGAGATGGGTCGCGGTCGGCCGCGCGGTGTTCCGGATCCACGTCGACAACCTCATCACCTTCGACGGCACGCACACGCCCAAGGGCGAGAAGTACGGCGTCGGCACGCGCATGCCCACCGATCCGACACCGCGCGGATGATGACGCGGGCGACCCAGGGAGAGCACGCTTGGATCTGAATCTCAACGGCAAGTCGGTCCTGGTCATCGGCGCCACCCAGGGCATGGGGCGCGGCGTCGCCCGCAGCGTCGCCCGGGAAGGCGCGCGGGTCGCAATCACGGCGCGCGAGCTGGTGAACTACGACGGTTTCCGCGCCGGTCGCCCGGAAGAACCGCTGGCGCCGAAGCCCCGCGTCGGCGAGGTCGCTGAAGAATTGAAGGCGCTCGGCGCGACCGACACCCTGGCGCTCACGGCCGACTTCACGCGTACCGCGGACATCGAGCGCAGCGTCGCGGCCATCATCGAGCGCTGGGGCCGGCTCGACGCCATGGTCAACACCGTCGGCGTCTGCGACATCGGCACCGGTGCGCTGGATGCGCCCGACGAGTGGTGGGACCGGGCCTTCCAGTCGGTACTGATGTCCCACGTGCGATCGGCGCGCGTGGTCGTGCCGCACATGGTGCGCGGCGGCGGCGGCGCGATTGTATCGATGTCGGCGATGTCGATCCGGCACTTCATCCCGCGCCTGGCACACTACTCCGCGCAGAAGGCCGCGCTGGCGCATTTCACCAAGAATCTCGCCCGCGAGTACGCGGACCGGAACATCCGCGCCAACTGCATCCTGCCCGGCCTCATCGAGAACGAGCAGTACGCCGTGGAACTGCGCCGCGACGCGGCGGCCGCGGGGTTGCCCGTCGAGGCGTACTTCAAGCAGGTGAACGAGTCCTGGCACCGCCCGACCTGGTCGGACCGCGTCGGCAAGCCGCAGGAGATCGGCGACGTCGCCGCGTTCCTGATCTCCGATCGCGCCAGCTACATCAACGGCGCCTGGATCAACGTCGACGGCGGCTCGGACGGCGCCTGAGGCGAGGGCCGGGCCCTCGCCCATCCGGGCGTGTCTTCCACCGACATGACGTTCTGGCAGATCCTCCAAGCGCGCGCAATCCAGTCGCCGGACAAGACCTGGCTCATTGACCAGGACGGCAGGCGGCTGACCTTCGCCGGCTTCCGCGACCGCGCGGAGCGCGTCGCCCGCGGACTGCTGGCGCTCGGCATGCACCCAGGTGCGACCGTCGCCTGGCAACTCCCGACGCGGATCGAGACCGCGCTGCTGATGGCCGCCCTCGCGCGCCTGGGCGTGACGCAGGTTCCGATCGTACCGCTGTACCGCGAGCGCGAAGTCGGATTCCTGCTGCGGACGACGCGACCCGCCTTCGTGTTCACGCCCGGCACCTGGCGCGGCCACGACTACGCCCGCATGATCGCACCGCTGGCCCAGGCACTCGACCCGCCGCCCGAAATGTTGACGTCCTGCGGCACACTGCCGGAGTCCGACACCGGCGAACTGCCGCCACCGCCCGGCGACGCAGACGCAGTGCGCTGGATCTTCAGCACCTCCGGCACCACCGCAGATCCCAAGGGCGTACGCCACAGCGACGCCACCCTGCTCGCTGCCGCGCGCGGCATGAGCGAAGCCCTGCAGGTACGGGGCGACGACGTCTGCAGCGTGAATTTTCCCATCGCGCACTCGGGCGGGCCCGTCGCGATGATGAGCCACCTGCTCGGCGGCAACACCGCGGTGCTCGTGGAGGTTTTCGAGCCGGCGGCCGCGGTGGCGCTCTACCGCGAACACGGCGTCACGCTCGCCGGCACGGGCCTGCCGTTCTACCTGGCGTATCTCGCCGAGCAGCGCCGCCAGCCGGGCATCCCGATCATTCCGTCCCTGCGCCTCATCACCGGCGGCGGCGGGCCGAAGCCGCCGCCCGTCTACGCGCAGGTACGTGCCGAACTCGGCGTGCCGATCGCCCACGCCTGGGGCATGACCGAAGCGGTCGTGCTGGCGCAGAACGGACCCGACGACACCGACGAGCAGCGCATGTACACCGACGGCAGGCCGGTGCGCGGGGCCGAGATCCGCATTCTGCGCGACGACGGCGCAATCGCCGGCCACGACGAGGAAGGCGAGGTCCAGGTGCGTGGCCCGATGCTCTGCAAGGGATACACCGATCCGGCGTTGAACCGCGCCGCATTCACCGCCGACTGCTGGCTGCGCACCGGCGACCTCGGCCGGCTGCGGGCGGACGGGCACCTGTCCGTCACGGGGCGGATCAAGGACATCGTCATCCGCAAGGGCGAGAACATCAGCGCCGCCGAGGTCGAAAACGTGTTGTTCGGCCACCCGGCCATCGCCGAGGTCGCAGTCATCGGGATGCCGGATCCCGAGCGCGGGGAACGCGCCTGCGCCGTGATTGTCGCGCGTGGCGCGGCGGCGCCGACCTTGCCGGACGTCGTACGCGCCTGCCGCGAAGCGGGCCTGCCGGCGTTCAAGATCCCCGAGCAGGTCGAAATCGTGGACGCCCTGCCACGCAACTCGATGATGAAGGTCCGCAAGGACGTACTGCGCGCGTCCCTGTCAGCGCGCCCCTGGCCCTGAGGCTGCCGCCTGGGCCGCCCGCCGGGCCTGATGCCGGGCCGGCACCAGCGGGTGACTGCAACGGCATTGGCGCGCGCGATCAGGCGCGGTTAACGTGCACCTGCATGACTTGGAACACAATTCCATGACCGCCGCAACGACCCCGATGCGCCGCCGCCTCGACGCCGGCGAAGTGGTGCTGTGCCTGTGCCTCACCCACGCGCGCACGGCGGACGTCCCGATGATGGCCGCGGCCTGCGGGTTCGACGCCGTCTTCCTGGATCTGGAGCACGCGCCGATCGGCGTGGATACCGCCGCCATGCTCTGCACCGCGGCCATCGGCGCCGGGGTCACGCCGCTGGTACGCGTCCCGGCGCACGACACCCAGTACATGATCCGGCTGCTGGACAACGGCGCGATGGGCGTCATCGTCCCGCACGTCGAGGACCGGGCACAGGCCGAGGCGATCGTCGAAGCCTGCCGGTTCGCGCCCATCGGCCGGCGCTCGATCATCGGCCCGAACCCGGCCACCGGCTTCCGCCCGATGCCGATCGCGGACATGAACGCGTTCATGAACCGCGAGCAGATCGTGTGCGCGATGATCGAGACGCCCGGCGCGGTCGAGCGCGCGGGAGAAATCGCCTCGGTGCCCGGCCTGGACATGATCCTCATCGGCCCGCACGACCTGACCAGCGAGATGGGCATCCACGGCCAGTTCGGACACGAGCGCTTTCGTGCCGCCGTCGCCGCCGTCGCCGCCGCCTGCCGTACGCACGGAACGATCCTCGGCATCGCCGGCGTCGGCAAGGACGCCGACCTGCTCGCCGAGTTCCTCGCCCTGGGCGGGCGATTCATCAGCGCCGGCACCGACGCCGGCTTCTTCATGGAGGCGGCGCGCGCCCAGGTGGCGCGCCTGCGCGGCATCGACATTCCCGCCGCACCGCCGACCTACGGTTGAAACACGCACAGTGGAGGCCATCGCATGACGCCGATCCATCGCGAAATCATCACCCACCCGATTGCCTGGCGCGGCAGCGACTTCCGCGGCAAGGACGATCTCGCCTTCGACCTCGGCGCGCAGCATGTCGCGGCGCTGGAGGAGATCCTGCTGCGCGTGGAGAAGATCCCGCGCGACGAGATCAGGCGCGAGCACTGCGGCCACCCGGCGCTGGACGCGGACATGGCGCGCATCATGGACGAGATCATGAACGGCCGCGGCCTGGTGATCATGCGCGGCATGCCGGTGGCGAACCACAGCGTCGAGGACCTGGAGAAGATGTACTGGGCGCTCGGCACGCACTTCGGCACGGCACTGTCGCAGAACTCCTTCGGCATGCTGATGTCGCGCGTGCAGGAAGAACTCCGCCCGGACGGCAGCGTCTCCACGCGCGGCACCAAGTCCCGCCACGAACTGGCCATGCACATCGACGAGGCCGACATCTTCGGCCTGATGTGCATTCACCCGCCGCGCGAGGGCGGCGAGACCCAGTTCGCGAGCGTGCCCGCCATCCACAACGCCATCCTGCAGACCCGGCCGGACGTGCTGCCGATCCTTTACAAGGGCTTCCCGCACCACCGCCGCGGCGAGCAGCCGGACGACCAGCCGGTGGTCTCCCCCTACGACTGCCCGGTGTTCTGCAACGTCGGCGGCGTGATCAGCGGCAACATCGTCTTCGGCAGCATCATGGCCGGCCTGCACGTGCTCGGCCGCACGCCCACCGCCGAGGAGATCGAGGCGCTGGACCTGGTGCAGGAGTGGGCGATCAAGCTGCAGTTCGAGATCAAGTGGGAGGCCGGCGACATCGCCTTCGCGAACAACTACGCCATGTTCCACTCGCGCTCGGACTACGTCGATTGGGACGAGCCGGAAAGAAAGCGGCTGCTGCTGCGCTACTGGCTCGAGCTGCCAAAGCACATGCAGCGCCCGATCGTGAAGGAGCTGCACTTCATGCACAACAAGGACTGGCGCCCCGGCATCGACGCCGTGCCCGGCCGCAGCGCGATGATGGCGCGCAGCGAATACCTGGCGCTGCCGGAGAGCGTGGCAAAGATCATCCAGGAGCAGCAGCAGCGCCGCAAGCTCGCGGCGCAGCGCGCGCGCTGAAGGACACCGCATGGCTTCCGACCGCAAGCGGATCGTCTACTTCAAGCGCTGGATGGATCCGGTCGCCGACCGCATCCTCGGCGCGCACGGCGACATCGAGGTGACCCGGTTGGACCTGGATGGTGCCGGCAACTGGCCGGCGCTGGAGCGCGCCCACGGCTACCAGTCCCTGCCCAAGACCGAGAACACGCAGCAGTGGTTCGCCACGCGCGCACTGCTGGAGCGCTGCCCGGATCTCCTCGCGGTGTGTTCCGCCGGCGCCGGCTACGACACAATCGACGTCGATGCCTGCACCGAGGCCGGCGTCATCGTCTGCAACCAGGCCGGCACCAACAAGGAAGCCGTCGCCGAACACGCGCTGGGATTCATGCTGGCCCTGTCGAAGAAGATCGCCGTGGCGGATCGAAAAATCCGCCGCGGCGACGTCGGCGACCGCTGGGGGCTGATGAACAACGACATCCGCGGCAAGACGCTCGGCATCGTCGGCATCGGCCACATCGGCTCGCAGCTCGCGAAGATCTGCCGCGACGCCTTCGCCATGCCGGTGCTGGCGTACGACCCCTACCTCAGCGACGCCCAGATCACCGCGCGCGGCGCGTCGAAGGTCGGCCTCGACGAGTTGCTCCAGCGCAGCGATTTCGTCTCGCTCAACTGCCCGCTGACCGACGAGACGCGCGGGATGATCGGCGCGGCGCAATTCTCGGCCATGAAGCCCGGCGCGTTCTTCATCACCACCGCCCGCGGCGGGATCCACGACGAGGCCGCGCTCGCCGCGGCGCTGGGATCCGGCCACCTGGGCGGCGCGGGCGTGGACGTCTTCGACGTCGAGCCGCCGCCCGCGGATCACCCGCTGCTCGCGTTCGACAACGTCATCGCCACGCCGCACGTGGGCGGGATCACGCACGAGGCGACCTACGACACGGCGAGCGCCGGTGCGGAGCAGTGGCTGGCGATATTCCGCGGCGAAGTACCGCCGCGCCTGGTCAACCCCGACGCCTGGCCACGCTACCAGGAGCGCTTCGAGCGCACCTTCGGCCGCCGTCCCGCGGCGCTCGGCTGAGCCGCCGCCCAACTCCACGGAGCACACCCGAACATGTCATCGCGAACCAGCGCGGAGGTCCGCCGCGGCCTCAAGCACCCCGTCATCGACGCCGACGGCCACTGGCTGGAAATCTTTCCGATCTTCTTCGACTACATCCGCGAGGTCGCGGGCCCGGCGGTGCTGGAAAGATATCGCGGTGGCCTGGGCAGCCGCTACCAGGCCTGGTACCGGGCAACGCCGGCCGAGCGGATGCGCAATCGCATGCGGCGCCCGCCGTTCTGGGGTGCCCCCACCGACACGACCGACCGCGCGGCGGCCATGGTGCCCTCCCTGTATCGCCAGAAGCTCGACGACTGGGGCTTCGACGTCGCGGTCATGTTCCCGTCGCTGGGCTTCACCCTCGGCCGCGACGTCACCGATCCGGAGATGATCGCCGCCATCATCCGCGCCTACAACACGATGGCCGTGGACATGTTCCGCGACTGCTCGGACCGCCTGATCCCGGTCGGCGTGGTGAGCCTCGTCGATCCAAAGGAAGCCATCGCCCAGCTCGAGCACGCGCATTCGATCGGCCTGAAGCTGGTGATGATGGGCGGCTCGCTGCCGCGCGCCATCGAGGCGGATGCGCAGTGGCAGCCGGATCCGGCCCGGCGCCGCGTCTACGTCGACGGGCTCGGGCTGGACAACGCCCACGACTACGACCCGGTGTGGCGCCGGTTCGTCGAGCTGAAGATGCCGGTGGCGACGCACGTCGGCAGCATGGGCTGGCCGGACCGCAGTTCCCCGACCAACTTCGTCGCCAACCACGTCGGCCACTTCGCCCAGGCGCACCACCTGTTCGCGCGCAGCCTGTTCCTGGGCGGCGTGACGCAGCGCTTCCCCGACCTCAACTTCGCGTTCCTGGAAGGCGGGGTCGGCTGGGGATGCAACCTGCTGGCCGACCTCATCGGCCACTGGGAGAAGCGCAACGTCCGCTTCATGCAGGAGCGGCTCAACCCGGCGCGGCTGGATCTGGGCGCCCTGAAGACGCTGGTCGCGAAGCACACGCAGGGGCATCCGCGCTTCGAGGGGCGGCTGGACGAGATCCTGGCCAATTACCTGGACGCGGTGGAATACGGTGTCTCCCAGGCAGACCTCGCCGCGCGCGACGCCGGCCTGGAGGACGATTTCCGGCACGTGCGGCTCGATTCGGCCGCCGACATCAAGCGCCTGTTCGGCGGCAATTTCTACTTCGGCTGCGAGGCCGACGATCCGATGACGGCGGTGGCATTCGACAAGCGCCTCGGCCTGAACCTCAAGCCGATCCTGGGTTCGGACATCTCGCATTTCGACGTGGTGGATGCCGCCGAGGTGCTGGAGGAAGCCTGGGAACTGGTCGATCACGGCCTGTTGAACGAGGACGACTTCCGCGAGTTCACGTTCACCAATGCCGTGCGCCTGTTCTGCGGCATGAACCCGGGATTCTTCGACGGCACACGGATCGAGGCCGAGGCCCGGCGCGCCGTGGCGGCGCTGAAGCAGGGCTGAAGCCAAACGCCGGTACGCGACGCCGGCGGAGCGGCCTACGCAGGCTTCCTGCCGACCACGCCGATCATCGGGATCGCCAGGAACGCCCCCGGGGCGCGCGCGGCCTCGCGCAGTCCGCGGATGAGGGCGGCGAGCCCGGGCGCGTCCACGAAGCCGGCAGAGATGAAGTGCGCACCCATATCGCCTTCCAGCGAGCGCGCGGTCCGCTCGCGGCTGCCGACGTAGTACGAGGGCACGACGTCCAGGACGGCGAAGCCGGCAGCAACCAGCGCGGCGCCCATCGAAGTGCCGCGCGACGCGCCGCCGCCGGCGAGTTCCATCCGCCGCCAGAGCAGGTCGTACGCGGTCCGCGTGGAAGCGTCTTCCGGCCAGTGCAGGATGCCGCGCCGATCCATGCTGCGGATGCCGAGCACGCCGCCCGGGCGCAGCACCCGGCGCGCCTGCGCGAGCGCGCCGGCGACGTCGCCCACGTGGTCCAGCACCGTATGCATCAGCACCGCGTCGAAACACGCCTCGCCGAACGGCAGGGCCAGGAGGTCGGCGACCTGGAACTCGGCGTTGGCGATCCCCTGCCGTAACGCCTCTTCGCGCGCCACGCGCAGATGCGACTCGCCGATGTCCACGCCGGTGACCTGCCCGGGTGCGACCTGCCTCGCCAGCCCCAGGGTGATGGACCCGGGGCCGCAGCCGCAGTCGAGCAGTGACATCCCGGGCGTGAGATGGGGCAGCAGGAATGCGGCTTCGCTCGCCGCATGGCGCACCGCCATGGCTTCGGCGGCGGCGGCATCGTGGCCGAGTGAATACGTGGCCGTGGGCGCCGGCGACTGACCGTTCATATCCCGCTGCGTCATTGCCGGCCCCTCACCAATCCATCACCCCCACGCCGTCATTGCGAGGCCGCGCAGCGGCCGCGGCAATCCAGGCAGCCTGGACCGATTCGGCGCCGCATGGGTCGCTTCGCTGCGCAATCCATGAACCGCATCCCGTCATTGCGAGGAGCGAAGCGACGAAGCAATCCACGCGCTGCCGGTGGCATCCAGGCCGATTGGGTCGCTTCGCTGCGCTCGCGACGACGAAGGCCCGGATCGGGCTCGCGACGACCGTGGCTGCCGCTTCACGCGCCGCCGATGCGCGGGCCGGGTGAGAACCGGCCCGGCATGCTGACGTAGCCGTTGGCGTTGGCGATCGCCTCGTACGGCTCGCAGGCCGCGACGTCGATCGAGAAATCCGGCATGCGCTTCAGGATCTGCTCGAGCATGATGCGGAACTCCATGCGCGCGAAGCTCGATCCCAGGCAGCGGTGGATCCCCAGGCCGAAGGTGCTGTGCCGGTTCGGCTCGCGATCGAGGATGAAGCGATCCGGTTCGTCGAAGGCCTCCGGGTCGAAATTCGCGGAGGCCCAGGAGATGAACACCCGCTCGCCCGGGGCCATGGGCTGGCCGCCGATTTCCACCGGCCGCATCACCGTGCGCGCCAGTCCCTGGACGATCGAATAGTAACGCAGAAACTCCTCGGTCGCCGGACCGATCAGCGCCGGCTGTTCGATCAGGCGCTGCCGGTCATCGGCATGTTCATGCAGGTGCAGCAGCGCGCAGGCCAGCAGCGCGGTAGTCGTGTCGACCCCGCCCGCAAGGACCAGCAGCGCGGTCCCGGAGATCTCCTCGTCGGTCAGCCGCCGGCCGCCGGCATCGGCCGTGGCCAGGAAGGAGATGAGGTCGTCCTGCGGATCGGCGCGGCGCTTCGGAATGAGCTTGAGGATCTCCTCGACGCACCAGCGCTGCCCGGCGAGCGCCTTGGCGTGCATCCGCGCGCGGTGCGGATCGCCCTCGCCCGGCGTCGGATAGCTCACGATCAGGTGCTGCGGCTCGGCGTAGGCGAACCAGTCCTGGATCGGCAGCCCGAGGACGCTGACCGTGAACTTGCCCGGGACGAGATTGCCCAGGTCCATCACGAAATCGATCGCGCCCGACTCGACGTGGGCATCCAGCGCCTGGGTGGTCCACTCCAGGATGCGCGCCTCCCAGCGCACCATCCGTGCCGGCGAGAACCAGGGGTTCAGCAGGCGCCGGATGGTGTAGAACTCGGGCGGGTCCATCATGATCGGCAGCGCCGCGGACGGGCTCGGCGGGATCAGCACGCCACCGTTCGCGAACGCGGAAGAGAACGTGGCATCGTCGCGCGCAATTTCGGCCACGTCGCGGTGGCGCGTCACCACCCAGAATCCGCCGTGGGATTCGCTCCATCCCACCGGGCACTCGCTTCGCAGGCGGTCGTTGATCGCGCGCCAGTTGCGGCCGTACTCGCGCGAATTGTGGTCGAACCGGACGATTGGCTTCATGTCGTTCAAGCGGTATTTTTTGCCATGAAGAATAACTATACTCCAGGCGTGCCGAGACGTCGCGTCCCGCGGATGCGCGTTCGATGGATCCGGGAGACTCGCATGAAGATGGACGACATGATCCTCGTCAGCACCGACGACCACGCCATCGAGCCGGTGGACATGTTCGCCAGGCACACGCCGGCGGGCATGAAGGAGGCGATGCCGCGGGTCGTGACGCGCAACGGCATCGATCTTTGGGTCTTCGAAGATCGGGCAGTCCCGAATCTCGCCAACAACGCCGTCATCGGCCGGGTGCCGGAGCAGATGGGCATGGAGCCCGCGAGCTATTCGCAGATGCGGCGAAGCTGCTACGACGTCCACGCCCGGGTCGACGACATGAGCGCGAACGGCGTGCTGGCCGGGCTGAACTTTCCGTCCTTTCCCGGCACCGCGGGCCAGATGTTCCTGAAGGCGAAGGACAAGGCGCTCGCCGCCCGGGTCATCCAGGCCTGGAACGACTGGCACATCGACGAGTGGTGCGCCAGCCATCCGGAGCGATTCATTCCACTGGCCATCGTTCCGTTGTGGGATCCCGCGCTGGCAGCGGCCGAAGTCGTCCGCGTGAAGAACAAGGGCTGCAACTCCATCACCATGCTGCCGAACCCGATCGCGGAAGGGCTGCCGAACTGGCACGGCGACTTCTGGGATCCGTTGTGGGCCGCGTGCGACGAGAACGACGTCGTCGTGAGCATGCACATCGCGGACGCCAGCAAGTCCGTACCCAGCGGCGACTCTGCCATCGAGGCTTTCTTCGCCTGCATCGGCGTGACCCTGTACTCGACCGCCGTCGATCTCGTGTACTCGCACGTTCCGAGGGATTTCAGGAACATCCGCATCTCGCTGGCGGAGGGCGGCGCCGGCTGGGTCCCGAATGCGCTCGAGCGCATGGACCTCGTCCACAAGCGCCACCGCGGCTGGAGCGGCTGGGAATTCGGCGGCCGGCTGCCGAGCGAGGTCTTCAGGCAGCATTTCCTCGCCTGCATGATTGCGGAGGACGTCACCGCCGTGCGCAACCGCCACGCGATCGGCCTGAACACCCTCACCTGGGAGACGGATTTTCCGCATTCGGAGGCGAACTGGCCGAACTCGCCCGAGATCCTCTGGGAGTCGATGCAGGACGTTCCGGCCGAAGAAGTCGACCTGATGACGCACGGCAATGCATTGCGTGCGTACGGTTTCGATCCGTTCCGCCACCGCCCGCGCGCGCGCTGCACCGTCGGTGCGCTGCGCGCCGAGGCCGCGCACGTGGATACCCGGCTGGTCAGGATGGAGGGCATCCCGCCGCGGCAGGATGCCGGCCCGGTCGTCCTGCGGGACGCGCTCGCGCAGATGATGAAGGCCTACCAGCTCCACATCGACTGACGGGCCCGGGCCAGCCGGCTCCCGCCATCCTCCAGGAGATCAATGCCAATGAACACGGGCCACGCGCCGACGACCTCCCTCGGCAATCCCGTCCGCAGGTACCGGGCCATCGTCTGGGGCCCGGGACGCATGGGTTCGTTCGCGCTGCGCACCATGCTGCTGCGGCCGGACGAGTTCGAGATCGTCGGCTGCTTCGCCTACTCCCCCACCAAGATCGGCCGGGACGTCGGCGAAATCGCGGCCATGGCCCCGGCAGGCGTCAAGGCGACCGGCAACCGGGACTCAATCCTGGCGACGGACGCGGACTGCGTCGTGTTCAGTGCCATGACCCAGCTCGATCCCGCCAAGCAGGCCGTCCTGACGCGCGACGTGCTGGATCTCCTCGCCTCGGGAAAGAACGTGGTACTGGCGCACGATTACTTCTTCCCGCGTGGCATCAGCGAGCAGTTCGCGGCCGACGTGGAGGCTGCGTGCCGGCAGGGCCGTTCGACGATCTTCGCCGGCGGCACCTCGCCCGGGTTCGTCTGCGAGCGGCTGGCGACCACGATCGCGGGCCAGTGCCTGGAGGTGGAGTCCATCGAGGTGATCGAACGCATGGACATCACCAATCACCATTACAGCGTCTACCCGCACATGGGGCTGGGCCTGGACCCGAAGAACTTCCCGCGCGAGAAGATCATCGCCATGTTCGGGCACTTCTACCGGCAGACGCCGCATGCCGTCGCGCACACGCTCGGCCAGCGCCTGCAACGCGTGCAGGTCGATGCCACCTTTGCCGTGACCGAGCGCGAACTCACCGAGGTCACCGGGCCGGTGCCCCGGGGCAGCATCGCGGCGATGGCGCTCACCACCACCGGCTTCATCGACGACCGGCCGTTCGTCACCTTCACCAGCCGCTGGGTGGTGGACACGCAGATCCCGGGCTGGGAGGTCGACAACGACTGGTTGATCACGGTCGAGGGCACGCCCTCGGTGCAATTGAACTACAAGCGCGGCGGTAGCTTCGCGGGCGGGATCCGGCGCGGCGGCGACATCCACGAACAGGACGGCGCGCGCTACATCGACTACCAGTCGCTGACCACCGTCGCGACGCTGATCAATGCCATTCCCGACACGGTGGCCGCCGCGCCGGGCGTGCTGTACCCGACGATCTTCGGTGCACCCCGGCACCGCCGATCCGGCAGGCCGCTCGATACCGGCACCTGGCTCGGCGACGGCCGCCTCGCCAATTCGCGGCCGGGCTGATGCGCGGCTTCGCGGCCCTCACGCGAGCCCGGGCGCGGCCGCCGGCACCTCGCCCAGGCCCCGCACGAGATCGATGAACCGCCCCAGCACCGGGGAGTTCGCGTCGCCGCGCCAGATCAGATCGAGATCCAACGTGAGGTCCAGATCAGCCAGCGGCCGCATCGTCACGCCGGCCGGCACCGGCTGCATCGTGGCGGTCACGAAGGTGAAGCCCATCCCCGCGGCCACGAGTTGCAGGCGCGTGGCCTCGCTCGCGGCGTACTGCACGATCCGCGGCGTCAGCCCGCCTGCCTGGCAGGCCGCGATCAGCCGATCGTGCAACGCCGGGGCGATCTCGCGGCGCATCCACAGGCATTGCTCGCCGCGCAGGTCCTGCAGGCGGATCCGATCCACCGTCGCGAGCGGATGGCCGCCCGGCAGTGCGAGGACGTAGCGATCCGAGGCGATGCGTACGAAGGCGAGCGCGCGTTCCCCGGGCGGCCGGCTGTAGACGAACGCGGCGTCCAGGCCGCCGCCGAGCACGGCGTCGACCAGCGACGGGCGGGCGGCAGTCTCCAGCTTGAGCTCGACGTCGGGATAGCGGATGGAAAACGCCCGCAGCGCCCGCGGCACGAGTGGATTGCGGATCACGCTGTCGTTGATCCCCAGGACGAGGCTGCCGCTCTCCCCGGCCGCCATGCTCCGCGCCCGGCTCCGGGCCTTGTCCAGCGCACCGAGCACCGCGGAGATGTCCTCCCGGTAGGCGTGGCCGGCGGCGGTGAGGCTGACGCGTTTGTTGCGACGTTCGAAGAGATCCACGCCCAGCGCCTGCTCCAGGTCGCGGATGCGGCGCGACAGGGCCGGCTGGGTGACGTGCAGGCGCTCGGCCGCACGGTGGAAATTCTCTTCCTCCGCGGCCACCACGAAATAGCGTAGATGGCGGATCTCCATGCGCGGATGATGCCAGCGGCGGTCGGGGTTGCCTAGAACGCGGGACCCGGCGACGCCGGCGTACGACACGCGGTACGCAATGCCGGCCCGGTGCACCGCTACCGGCACGTGAATCGTCTGTGGCAAGATTCGACGGATGACCGCTTCCAATACCCGAGTCGCGCGTCGACGCGGCGGCCGCCCGGCCATGATCAGCCGGGAGTCCATCATCTCCGCTGCCCTGGACACCGCGACGGCACACGGTTTCTCCGGGCTGACGTTGCAGGCGGTCGCGCAACGGCTCGGCGTGAACTACATGTCCCTGTACCATCACGTGCGCGGCATCGAGGAATTGCGCGACCTGGTGGCCGATGCCGCGCTCGACGAGGTCGAGGTGGACAACCGTCCCGACCGCCCCTGGGACGAAACGATGGTGGAACTCAGCACGCGCACCTGGGAAGCGCAGCAGGCCATCCCGGGACTGCGGGCCTACGTGCTGGAACGCTGGATCGCGCCGCATCGCTACACCCCGCGCGGCAACTCCGCCCGCCTGAACGAAATCTGCCTGGACTGCCTGCGGCGCGCCGGATTCACGCCGTCGGAGTCGGCCGTCGCCATCGTGGCGCTGCGCAATACGACGATCGCGGGGCGCTACCCGGCCGGCGGCACGCGCGGCGTACGTGCGCGCGCGCGGCGCATGGATGCCGCCACCGCGAAAGCACACCCGCTGCTGGCGAAGACGCTGCCGGCGATGAACACCGTGGACGGCCGGGACGAGCTCGAATTCCTGATGCGCATCACCATGGCCGGGTTGAAGGCCGAGCTGGCCGCCAAGCGCAGGGGCACGGCTCGCCGACGTCGCAAGCCGGCCAGTGCGCGGGCGAAGTGATCCGGCCGTGCCGGAATACTCATCGACCGCGGAACAGCTCGAGCGCGACGCGCGCGACTGCGCGAAGTACGCGCGCGGCCTGAAGGCCGACGGCGCCGCACTGGCCGGCCATCTCACCGAAGCCCTCGGCCAGGACCGCGAGTGGCTGGCGATGGCCCGCCGCGTCGTCCCGCTCGGCCAGCCGGTCAACCTCATCCTGTTCAGCGGCGTGAACTACCTGCTGATGGAACGGCCCGAACGCCCGCTCGCGGACCTGCACCCCGCGATCACGCGGGCGCCCTGCGAGCCCGCGGCGGTCGTTCCGCTGGTGCGGGATTTCTGCATGCGCCACGAAGCGCGCCTGCGGGCGCTGCTCGCCACGCGCACCACGCAGTACACGGTGGTCCAGCGCGGCGCGTACGTGCTGCCGGCGCTGTCCTGGCTCGCGGGCCGCATCGGCGCTCCTCTCACGCTCATCGAGGTGGGCTGCAGCGCCGGACTGAACCTGCTGTTCGACGCCTGGAACTACGACTACGGCGCGTTCGGCCGCGTCGCCACGCCCGGCGCGCCGTTCACGATTGCCTGCCGCGTGGAGCCCGGATCCGCGCCCTTGCCGCTCGCGGTGCCGGCCGTAACGCGCCGCGTCGGCATCGATTTGCAACTGTTCGATCCCGACGATCCGGATCAGCTTCGCTGGCTCATCGCCAGCCTGCACCCGGACCTTCCGGCCGAGCGCGAGATGGTCGAGCGCGCGCTGGAACTGCGGCGCAACGCGGGCCTGGATCTGATGCAGGCCGACGCGATGCAGGTGCTGCCGGATCTGCTGGCGCAATGCCGGGGGCCGGTGTGCGTGCTCAATTCGCACTGTATCTACCAGTGGCCGGAGGCGCTCAAGGCGCGCCTGGATCAAGTGCTGCTCGACGCCGCTGCCGCCGGCGCGCGCGTACAGCGGATCTCGGTGGAGATGCTCGGATTCCAGGGACCGCCGACCGTGGCGCCGGCGCGGGTGCGCGAGAAGGACATCGAGATCCGCGCCATCGACTACGGCGGCGGCGTCGCAGTCTCCCGCGTCATCGGCTACACGCACGTCTACGGCCGCTGGATCGACTGGCTGGCCGAGGCCTGATTTTTCGCGGTCCGCCCGCCGCGGGGACCGGCGACCGATTCGACCGGAGATCCGAGCATGACCGAAGCACGATTCCTACGATCCATCCTCTTCGTACCGGGCCACCAGGGCGAGCGCATCGCCAAGGCCGCGCGCAGCGGCGCGGACGCGATCATGATCGATCTGGAGGACGCCGTGCCGGCCTCGCACAAGGCCGCGGCGCGCGGCGTCACCCGCGAGTCGATTGCCGCGCTCGGCACCGGTGCGCCGGCCGTGTTCGTGCGCCTGAACGGCTGGGGCGAAGGCTCGATGCTCGCCGATCTGGACGCGATCGTCGCGGCGAACCTGCACGGCGTGGCGCTGCCGAAGTGCGACGGCCCCGGCCAGGTGGTGGCGCTCGATCTCGTGCTCGGCGATCTCGAACGCAGCCGTTCGCTGCCGCCGGGCGCGATCGAGATCCTGCCGATGCTGGAGACCGCGGCCGGCATGCGCCGCAACTTCGAGGTACTGCAATGCTCGCCGCGCGTGCGCCGGGCGGGCGGGGTCGTCGGCGCCGCGCCCGGCGGCGATTACCACCGCGCGCTCGGCAACGAGTGGAGCCCTGAAGGACTGGAATCGCTCTACGTCAATTCACGCGTGGTGCTGGATGCGCGCGCCGCGGGCCTGGACAACATCATCTGCGGGCCGGTCACCGATGTCGGCGACGAGGCGCTGCTGCGCAATGTGATGACCGCCGCGCGCCGGATCGGCGCCAACGGCGCGCTGGCAATCCATCCGCGGCAGGTACCGATCATCAACGGGATCTTCAGTCCTTCGCCGGAACGGATTGCCGAGGCGGTCGCGGTGCTGCGCGCCATGGACGCCGCGGTGCGCGAGGGGAAGGCCGCGGTGGTACTCGACGGGAAGATGATCGACTACGCGCACGTGCGCTGGGCCAACCTGCTGCTGGAGCGTGCCCGATCGATGGGCATCGATGCCGGCGACGTGCCGCGCATCACGCCGCCGGCACCGTGATTCGCCGCCCGCCGTCATTGCGAGGCCGAACCGGGGTATCCCGGCCGATTGAGGCCATGAACCGCCCCTTCGTCATTGCGAACGCAGCGAAGCAATCCATGCGGCCTTGCCGATATCGGCGCCGCATGGATTGCCGCGGCCGCTGCGCGGCCTCGCAATGACGGCGGCGCTCCAACCGCCGCCGATCAGGCCGGCTTCGGCGCCGGATTGCCGAATACGCGCGCCGCGTTGTCCCCCAGGTAGCCCTGCATCGCCTCGGGCTTCAGCGGCAGCTCGCGGCCCTCGCGCAGCGTGCGCTCGACCGTCATGATCGGGTAGTACGACGACCACATCACCTTCTCGCGCCCGCGCGAGGCCATGTAGCGCACGAGCTGCTGCGGCAGGTACTTGGGCGCGAAGCCGGCGGTCATGAGGTACACGTTCGGGTGCTTGACCAGCATCGAAACCGTCTCGTCGACCCAGGGGTCGCCGACGTGGCTCATCACGATCTTCAGCTCCGGGAAGCACAGCGCGACCTCGTCGATCAGGATCGTGCGCTGCAGGCGCGCCGGCTTCATCGGCCCCGGAACGCCGACGTTGATGCACACCGGCACGCCCAGGTCGCAGGCCGCCGTGTACAGCGGGTAGGAGAGCGGATCGTCCAGCGCAATGCCGGTCCACATCGGCAGGATGCGGATGGCGCGCATGCCGTACTCCTGCACGGCGATGCGCACGTGGCGCGCGGCCTGGTAGCCGAGCTTGGGGTCCAGCCCGACGGCGCCCATGAAGCGCGTCGGGTGGGCGGCCACGGCCCGGGCCAGCGCCTCGCAGGTGGAGTGGACCTTGGCATCGTCCATCTGCATCGCCGGCACGAACGGCGGGGTGATGTCGCGCGGCACCTTGGCGATGAGACCCCAGTCCACGCCGTGTGCGTCGTAGTCCCGCACGATGTCGTCGATCGTGCCGCCCGCCGCGTAGGCGCTGGTCTGCGCCGAGAACAGCTTGGCGACCGAAGGGTCGGGGGTGGCGGCGCCCTCTTCCGACGGCAGGGCTACGTAGGTGTCGACGATCATGCGTTCTTTCTCCGTAGGATTCGATTCGATCCGGTACCGGGGCGCGGCCGGCCTGTCAGTGGCAGCCCCTGGCGCCGGCCTGCACGCCGAGGCGGGCGCAGAGCCAGTCGCCCGGGTACTTCGCCGAGAACGGCACCTGCTTGCCGAACAGGCCCTGCGACCAGTCGCTGGCCGGCAGCGGCGAGAACCAGCAGAAGACCACGTCGCGGTGGATGATCCGCCACTCGCCTGCCCGCTTCTCGAAGCGGTCCAGGTACCGGCCGCCGACGTGTACGTCCGACGTGCCGCGCCTGGCGCTGCGTACGCGCTCGTAGGCGAGGAAATGCGACTCGACCGTAGCGGCGGAACCCGACAACTCGATCATGAGCGGTACAGGCAGGCCCGGATCGCTTCGCGGTCGAGCAGGGCCTGGAATTCGGCGTCGGGCGGGGTCATGATTCAAGTATACCGAATTCGCGGCTGGCCGCCGGCAGCGGCGAACCGCCGATGCGCTGCCGCGGCATTCGAAACGCAGTCCCGAGCACGGGCGGTTGGCATGCGAATCCGGGGAGATCGCGAATGACACGAACGATGCAGGTGCGCTTCGACGGCGAGGCCGCCATCGTGACCGGCGCCGGCGGCGGCATGGGCCGTTGCTACGCGCTGGAACTCGCGCGTCGCGGCGCGCGCGTGCTGGTGAACGACTACGGTGGCGACAAGTCCGGGCACCCGGGCTCCATCGATCGCGCCCAGGCGGTGGTGGAGGAGATCCGCGCCGCGGGTGGCGAAGCCATTGCGGACGCGACGCCGGTCGGCACGGCGCCGGCCGCGCGCCGCATCGCCGGCGCCGCCCTGGAGGCATTCGGCCGGATCGACATCCTGGTCAACAACGCCGGGATCGCCCTGCCCGGCTTCCTCACCGACCACGGCGACGATGAGGTCGAGAATGCGATGCGCACCATGCTGCTCGGCCCGTTCGCGCTCATGCGCGCCGTGTGGCCGACGATGCGCGCGCAGCGGCATGGCCGGATCCTGAACGTGTCCTCCAATGCCGCGCTCGGCATCGGCGGCAACGCATCCTATGGCACGTCCAAGGCCGGGTTGCTCGGGCTGACGATTGACGCGGCGATCGAAGGCCGCGGCAGCGGCATCCATGTCAATGCGGTGCTGCCGGTGGCCTACACGCGCCTGATCGAGGGCATTCCGAACCCTGCGTTCGTAGACTGGTTTCGCAAGCACATGCCGCCCGAGCAGGTCGCCCGCGCGATGGCGTGGTTCCTCTCCCGCGAGTGCACGGTGACCGGCCACCTGCTGGTCACCGGCGGCGGGCGCCTGGCACGCCTGGCGTTCGCGGAAAACCGTGGCGCGCTCTGCAAGGACATCAGCCCGGAATGGGTCAGCGAGCACTGGCGCGAAGCGCTGGACATGGCCGATGCAGCCGTCTACTTCGAACAGCAGGACGAGATGCGCAACCACATGGGCATGTTCGAATGGCGCGACGACGGCGCGCCCGCGCTCGCGCTGGACGAGGTGGTCAAGGCGCGCTGAGCGTCACGGCCCGGCCACGCCCTCGCGTACGAGGCGGGCGATGTCGGAGTCCGCCACGCCCAGCCCGAGCAGGATCTCGCGCGTATGCTCGCCGTGCGCCGGCGCCGGCCGCCGCACCTCGAATGGCTGGCCGTCCACGATCGCGGGCTGGCCGATGTAGGTGAACTCGCCCACCGCCGGGTGCCGGGCGGCGTGGAAGATCTCGCGCGCGCCGAACTGCGGATCGGACGCGACCTCGGCGACGCTGTTATGGCACGGGCCGAGCGGCAGGTCGTTGGCAACCGCGAGCGCCATCCATTCATCCAGTGTCCTGCCGTGGAAGATGCGTTGCACTTCGCGCCGCAGGGTGCCGTCATCTTCGCCGTAGTCGAAATGCGGCGCAGCGTCGCCCCCTCCATCCAGGTCCGGGCGGCCGATCGCGCGGCAGAACGCCACCCAGAACTTGCGCTCCATGCAGGCGAACAGCACGTAGCGGCCATCGCGGGTCTGGTAGTACTGGTATTTCGCGCCGCGCCATTCGATGCCGTCCGACGCCGGCATGCCGTCGTGATCCACGAGCCGGTCGCGATTGAGATTCACGCTCAGCCCGACCAGCGCCGAGGCCAGCGCCGCGTCCGAACTGGCGACGTCGATGCGGATGCCGCGCCCGCTGCCGTGGCGCCAGTGCAGCGCGGCGCCGATGTGCATCGCCGCGTACACCGAGCCCACCGTGGTGGCCTCGCCGGCCAGCGTGGTTCCGCCGAGCAGGTCGTAGCTGCGCGACGGATGCACCAACCCGTCGTCCCCCATCGCCACGGGTTTGCCGCCGGCAATCGCCACCGGCATGACACCATGGGTGGGCAGCGCGGCGTAGGGGCCGGTGGTGCCGAATCCGCTGTGCTGGCAGTAGATGATCCGGGGATTGCGGGCCCGCTGCGCCACGTAGCCGATGCCCATGCGGTCGCAGGCGCCGGTGGACAGGCCGTCGACGAACACGTCGGCGTCCTCGATCAGGCGGAAGAACAGTTCCCGCCCTTCCGGCACGCGCACGTCCAGCCCGATGCTGCGCTTGTTCTTGTTCGCCTGGATATGGGTGGGGCTCCAGTTCGGCGCCAGGTGCCCGTGCATCTCGCGCAGGTAGTCACCGTAGCGTGGATGCTCGACCTTGACGATCTCCGCGCCGAGATCGCCGAGCAGCATCCCGAGCGTGTCGCCGTTGAACAGGATGCCGAACTCCACCACCTTCACGCCTTCCAGCAATCGGCTCATCCGAGGTCCCCTGCGTCTGCGTTCACGAGCGCCTTTCGAGCGCGTCCATCTCGTCGGCGAAGTTCGGCTGGTGCGCGAGCAGCGCGCCGTCCACCGGCACCATGATGCCGTTGACGTAGGCCGCCTCGTCGCTCACCAGGAAGGCCACCATGCTGGCGACGTCCTCCGGCACGCCCAGGCGCGGCGCCGGGGTGTGCCGCGCGCGCCGCTCCAGGTATCCGGGCGGAAGCGACGCGCGGGTGTTCTCCCCGATCACCGCGCCTGGCGCAATCGCGTTGCAGCGGATTCCGTGCCGGCCGTAGCGGGTGGCGACGTGCTTGGTAAGCTGCCAGAGCCCGGCCTTGGAGGCGCCGTACGCGCAGTGGTTGATCTCCGCGAGCACCGCGGCGGGCGAGGAAGTATTGATGATGACGCCGCCGCCGCGCTCGATCATGCGCGGGATCGCGTACTTGCAGGCCAGCATCGGCCCGCGCAGGTTGACCGCCATGGTGCGGTCCCAGCGTGCCGCGTCCTGCTCGGTGAGCGGGCCGTCCTTCTGGATCTCGTCCGGCCCGAGCGCCGCCGCGTTGTTGAACAGGATGTCGATGCCGCCGTAGAGCCGTGCCGCCGTCTCGATCATGGCGACGATCATGGCTTCCTCGGCCACATCCACGTGCAGTGCCGCCGCGCGGCCGCCGGCGGCGACGATGGCCTCGACCGTGCGCGCGGCACCGGCGTCGTTGATGTCGGCGACCAGCACCGCCGCGCCGTCGCGCGCCAGGCGCCGCGCGGTGGCCGCGCCGATGCCGGTGGCTGCGCCGGTGATCACGGCACACCGGCCTGTGAGCGTTCCCATGCGATGTCCTCCGTCGATGGCCCGCGCCCTGGCGCTCAGCGGCTGTCCAGCCCGCCGATCCCCTCTTCCAGCGGGATCCGCAGCGCGTTCTGCACGTAGGCCGTGGTGTGATAGTTGCCGACCAGCATCAGGTACTCGATCAGCTGCTGCGCGTCGTAGACCGCGGCCAGCGCGGCCCATGTCGGATCCAGGAGCGTCCCCTGGAAGTGCAGCTCGTCCACGCCGCGCAGCACGGCGCGGTCGCGTGCGCTCCATTCCGGTCGATCCGGCCCGTGGGTGATCCGTTCGATCTCCTCCGGCGTCATCCCGATGTCATGCGCAATGACGACGTGATTGCCCCATTCCATCTCGCCCTGGCACAGCCACGCGGTGCGCAGGCAGACCAGCTCCCGGTCGCGCACCGGCAGCCCCCCCGGCCGCAGCAGCGCGCCGCCGAGCCAGGACCAGTCCTTGAACAGCCTCGGCGCCTGCAGCACCGCGCCGTAGAAGGGCGAGACCGGGTCGTCCGGCGTGCGCTTGCGTACCTTGCCGCCGTCGTTGATGACCAGCTTGTCCAGTAACTCGACGGCTTCCGGGCTCATCTGCTCGCGCGTGAGCAGGGGCAATCTGGGTGTGGTCTTCGCGGTCATGGTGGCTCTCGTAGCTTGCCTTGCGTCCGGGTGTCACGCCGCCCAGGTCAGCGGCAGGGTCTCGAAGCAGCCGTTCACGCCGGCACGGATCACCGGCGTCGCGCCCGGCGCGACCTGGAAGTCGGGAATGCGCGCGAGCCATTCCCGCAGGAACACGCTGATCTCGATGCGCGCCAGGATCGCGCCGGGGCAGCGGTGCGGGCCGTTGCCGAAGGTGGAGTGCACGATCGGCATCGGCCGGTGGAAGTTCACGGCCAGCGGGTCGGTGTGCTCGCGCTCGTCCAGCCCGTGCAGGCAGGTCGGCAGGATGATCATGTCGCCCTGCAGGAACCGTACGCCGGCATACTCATGCTCGCGGGCAACGATCCGGCCCGGGTTGGCCAGGCCGAAGCGCCGCAGCAGTTCCTCCACCGCGTTCGGCAGCAGCTCCGGCGCATCGATCAGCTCGCGCCGGTGCGCGGGGTGGCGGGCCAGGAAGTTGGCGATGAAGCCGAGCATGGACTTGACCGTGTCCAGGCCGCCGAACAGCAGCAGGGTGCACATCCGCAGCACCTCGCCATGGTCGAGCGTGCGCCCGTCGATGCGGGCGTGGACGATCTGGCTGATGAGATCCGCCCCCGGTTGCTCGCGCCGGGTTCGGATCACGCCGTCGAGATAACCCATGACCTCGCCGATGACTTCGTCCTTCGGGCGCCTGCCCAGGCGCTGCATCTCGTCGGCCAGGCCCATCAGGTACAGCCGATCCTTCGCCGGCAGGTCGACCATGTGCATGAAGATGCCGATCGGCAGGAACGCCGCGAACTGGCTCACGAACTCGCAGCCGCCGTCGGCGCGGAAACCGTCGATGAGGCTGATCGAAAGTTCGCGCGCCTCCTGCTCGCAGGCGGCGACCGCCCGCGGCGCGAAGGCCGGCGCGATGAGATTGCGGTAGGCCGCGTGCGCGGGCGGATCGGCGTTGATGGGCAGGAGCGGCTGGCTGGGATTGTTCGCCTTCGGCACCGTCATCTTCGCGTTGGAGAAGTGCACGTGGTCCTGGAAGATGTGGCGCATGGCCTGGCCCCGGGCGGCGACCCAGTGCCCGCCGTTGCAGGGCGTCCAGAAGATGTCCGGCACGCCCGGGTCGTGCAGCCGCTTGAGCGCCAGGTGGAAGTCCTGCTCGACCCCGGCCGGATGGTACAGATCGAACTCGTGTACCAGGTGCGCGGGCACGTGGGCGGGAACGGTCGCTTGCGATGTCGTCATCGCTGCCCCTCCACGGCATCGGTGCGCAACTGCGCCGACCATTGCGCCACGGTCCGGATCGCCGCCTGCGGCGGAAAGACCTTTTCGATCAGCAGCCGGTGCACCTCGGGATCCGGATCCGCGCACGCGTCGGCGAGCACCGTGATGCGAAAGTCGCGATCCCAGGCGTCGCGAATCGCGGAAAGCACCACGCCGCTGGTGGCGAGGCCCGCAAGTGCAAGCGAACGCACGCCGCGCATTCCCAGCATCATCAGCAGATCGTTGGCAAAGAACGGGCTGTAGCGGAACTTGGCCACCACCGGCTCGTCCGCGCGCGGCACGAGTTCCGCCGGCACCGCGGCCGCGGCATCGGCTTCGCGGAACAGGCCGCCGGCACGCACCGCGTCGAACGGCTCGCCGCCCGGGATTTCCGGGTAGCCCGGCCGGTACCGCGGCAGGACGTGGAACACGTGCAGGCCTGCGCGGCGCGCGGCAGCCAGGGCCTGCGCGGCGGCGCGCACGGCGGCGGCGCCCGGATCGCCGTGCCAGCCGACGATCGCCGCGTGCATGTCGAGCAGGATCAGGGCCGCGTCGGCGCGGGATCCGGCGCTCAAGGTCGATCTCCCGTCGAATGCGCTAGCATGATCGTCGTTCCGTTCTTCGGTTGCGAGGCGAGCGCGGCATGCAATCCTGGCGCAAGTGGCAGTGCTTCTTCTGCGGCCTGATCTACGACGAGGCCGAGGGCTGGCCGCAGGACGGCATCGCGCCGGGCACGCGCTGGGAAGACATTCCGGGCAGTTGGGTCTGCCCCGGCTGCGGCGCCGCCAAGGGCGACTTCCAGATGCGTGCGCTCGACTGACGCACCTGCCCCGGGCCGATGGGTCATGCGCCCGGCTCCCACGCGAGCGGCAGGTACGTGATGCTGCCGTGCGCACCACCGGCCTTGATGCCCACCCGCTCACCGGGCACCAGTCCGAACTCCGGGATGCGCGCCAGCCATTCCTCCAGCAGCAACCGCAGTTCAGTGCGCGCGAGCATGCTGCCCGGGCAGCGATGCGGTCCATTGCCGAACGTGGAATGGATCGGGCGCTCGGTGCGATCGAAGTCCACCTGCATCGGATCGGCGAAGGCGCGCTCGTCCAGGCCGTGCATGAAGGTCGGCAGCATCATCATGTCCCCGGCCCGGAACTCGATGCCCTTGTAGGCGAAACCGGTGCGCACCACGCGCCCGGGGATGGTCAGCCCGAATCGGCGCAGGAACTCGTCCACCGCACGCGGGATCAGCGCCGGCTGCGCGGCGAGCCGGCGGCGGTGGTCCGGGTGGCAGGCCAGGAAGTGCATGACGAAGCCCATCATCGAGCCGACCGTGTCCAGCCCGCCGATGAGCAGCAGCGCGCACATGCCCTCCAGTTCCTGATCGACGAGCGCGCGGCCGTCGACGCGGGCGCCGATCAGCCGGCCGAGGCGATCGTTTCCCGGCCGCACGCGGCGCTCGCCAATGCGCTCGCGCATGTAGGCGGCGATCTGGCCCAGGGCCGCACCGGTCCGGGCCGGATCGCTCGAATGCGTCAGCACCTCCGCCCACTCGAGGATCCTGCCCGCGTCCGCCTGCGGCAGATCGGTCATCTTCAGGAACAGGCCGACCGGCACGTGGTTGGCGAACGCGCCGATGAATTCGCACCGGCCCGCGCCGCGCAGGCCTTCGATCCTGCGCCGGACCAAATCGCGCGCGAATCCCTCG
Organism: Gammaproteobacteria bacterium; assembly: GCA_050183625.1. Taxonomy (GTDB): domain Bacteria; phylum Pseudomonadota; class Gammaproteobacteria; order JADZEE01; family JADZEE01; genus JBFXBD01. The sequence goes on along the minus strand of JBFXBD010000017.1, from coordinate 28,343 downwards.
ATGCCCTCCACCTCCCGCGGCGCGAGCGGCGCCTGGAAGATCGCGCGATAGGCCGTGTGCTCGGGCGGGTCGACGTCGATCGGCAGGATCCGGAACGGGTTGGTCTTCTTCGGCACCGAATAGTGCGCGGTGGACAGGTGCTCCCAGTCCTTGAAGAAGAAGTGGATGTCCTCGCCGCGGATCGGCAGCCAGTGCCCGCCGTGACGCGGCGTCCAGAGGATGTCGGGCGCGCCGTCGTCGTGCAGCCGCTTCCAGGCGCGATGGAAGTCCTGTTCCCAGCCCGGCGGCCCGTACACGTCCACGTCCCGGACCAGGTGCGCGGGCACGTGGGCGGGGACGTTGCCCGTGCTCATGCCCCGCCCTGCCCGGCGACGTCGCGCGCGGCGAGGAAGCCGAAGGTCATGCCTGGGCCGATGCTGCCGCCGCCGCCCGGGTAGCAGCCCGAGAATACCGGGTGCATGTCGCAGCCGCAGGCATACAGGCCAGGGATGGGCTGGCCGCCGGCGTCGAGCACGCGTGCACGGCCATCGGTCACGAGGCCGCAGAACGTCCCGAGGTTGCCGGGCCACTGCGTCACCGCGTAGAACGGCCCGGTCTCGATCGGGCCGAGGTTCGGGTTCGGCTTCACCTCGGGGTCGCCCTGCCAGCGGTCGTAGACGGTGTCGCCCTTGCCGAATTCCGGATCGCGGCCGGTGCGCGCGTACTCGTTGTTGCGACGCACGGTCTGCTCCAGTCCGTCGGCGTCGACGCCGAGTTTCACCGCCAGTTCGCGCACCGTCGCCGCACGGACGAGGTGGCCGGAGGCCAGGAAACTTCCCAGCGGCCGGGCCCATTCCGGTCCGGGGCGGACCAGCCCCAGCCCGTAGCGGCGCAACCGCACGTGATCGCAGACGAGGAACGCCGGAACCGCGCCCTCGGCGTCGTTCATCGCGTAGGCGACGTCGTTGTAGGGCCAGGACTCGCTGACGAAGCGCCGCCCCATGCGGTTGACCAGCACGTAGCCGGGCTTGGCGCGATCGCGGCGCAGGAACGGGGCCTTGGAAACGACGCTGCCGTCCGGCGCGTGCATGATCGTCACCTGCGTGCCGAGGAAGTTGTGCCAGGTGTTGCCGCCCAGCGCCGCGCCGCAATCCAGGCCCATGCGGATGCCGTCGCCAGCCACGGTCTCGGGGCAAATCGTCTGGTGGACGTCCGCGAACGGGATGAGGCGGTGCTTCAAATCAGCGTCGTGGGCAAATCCGCCGCTGCCCAGGATCACGCCGCGGCGCACCTGCACCGTCACCTCGCCGCCGGCGCGGCGCACCGTCACGGCGGCGATACGGCCGGCTTCCGAGGAAAGTCGCACGGCCGGCGATGCGTGCCACAGGGTGACGCCGGCATCGACGGCCGACTTCAGCAGCCGCCCCATGAGCGCGTTGCCCATGGTCAGCCGGGTGCCGCGCGGATGGCTCAACCGATCGACCGCGTACCCGGCCAGGCGCCGGGCACAGTGCCGCAGCGACGCGAACGAACGCGTGGCATTCATCATGTGCCACACGTCCATGCCGTCGACCATCATGGCCCCCAGCGCGCACAGTTCCTTCATCGGTGGCTGCAGGCGCGCGAACCAGGGTCCCAGCCGCCGGCCATCGAACTCGCGGGCGGCGATCGAGCGGCCGACCGGCATGCCGCCGTCCAGGTGTGCCTTGTAGTCGGGGTAGGTCGTCGCCTCGAAGCGGACCTCGGTGCACGCCTCCAGGAACTCCACCATCGCCCGGGCATGATCGACGAACGCCTCGACCACGGCGGGGCGGTAGCGCTCCTGCCCGATCACGTTGCCCAGGTATCGCAGCGCGCGCTCGCGGCTGTCCTGCTCGCCGCCCGCCGGCACGTGGGGATTCAGGGGCAGCCAGGCCACCCCGCCCGATAGCGCGCTGGTGCCGCCGAAGTACGCGGCCTTTTCCACCAGCAGCACGTCCAGGCCGGCGTGGGCGGCGGTGACCGCGGCCGTCAGCGCGCCGGCCCCCGAGCCGACCACGACCAGATCGCGGGTTTCCATGCTGGGCTCGGACATCGATCTCCCCGTGCTGCCATCGGTGTCGTTGCGGCGGACGTACGGTCCGGACCGCGCCCGCATTCTAGGCTGCGAACGCGGCGCCGCGCCGGAGGAATCGTCACTGCGACCGTTGAATTTTTGTCCTGATAACCATGGGTGGGGCACAATACAATCAGGTGCCGGCATCGGCGCGGCCACCGGGTCCGCGAGAGGACAAGCATGGCTTCCGATAACGCAGTGCCCGCGTTCATGGATCGGTTCGCAATCCGCGAGCGGATCGACCTGTACATCGATCTGCTCAACCACCGCGACTGGAACCGCTTCGGCGACCTGTGGACCGAGGACGCCGTCTGGACCTGCAGCGCGCCAATGAACCTGCGCATCGAGTCGCGCAAGGCGATGGTGGAGATGGTCAGCACGGTGCAGCAGTACCAGTTCGGTTTCGTGTTCCAGATGGGGCATGGCGTGGTCGTGGACGAGGTCGCGGGCAACCGCGCCAGCGCGCGCCATACCCTGCACATCCTCTCGGATCGCTTCCAGATGATCGGCATCTACTATGACCGGCTGGTCAAGGAAGCTGACGGCGTGTGGCGCTTCGCGCGCCGCGACTACCGCATCACCTACCACGACGAGCAGCCGATGCCGGGCCGCATCTTCCGAATGCTGCCCGATCCCGACTACCGGCGGCTGCCCGAACCCTGAGGGACGATTCACGACATGAGCGCACGACCCGAACCGACCGAAGCTCCGTTCCGGACGGATTTCGACCGCGACGGCATTGCGATCGTCCGCGGATGCCTGGGCGGCGAGTGGCTCGATCGCCTCGCCGGCGCCGCCGAGCGCATCAAGGACCGGGTGCTCGCCGGCGATTCGTCCTGCGGCGTGGCGACGCCGGACGGCACGGTCTACACCGAGAACGCCTGGACCTTCGAGGACACCGTCAGGCAGTTCGTGTTCGAATCCGGCATCGCCTCCATCGCCGCGCAGGCCATGCAAAGCCGCGAGGTCCGGCTGTTCGAGACCCTGACGATCTACAAGCAGGTCGGCTGCGACGCCGGCACCGGCTGGCACCAGGACCTGCCCCAGCACGGCATGGTGGGCGACCAGGCCTGCAGCATCTGGCTGAGCCTGGAGCCGGTCGATGCCGACAGCGGCGGCCTGCGCATCGCCGCCGGCTCGCACCGCGGCCCCTGGTATACGCCGATGACGCTCAACCCGCGCCGGGCGCACGGGAAGGTGGAACTCGAAGGCGGGCCGCTGCCGGATCCGGACACGGACCCGGTGCGGTTCCCGCGCATCGTCGGCTACGCGGCGCAGCCGGGCGACATCCTCCTGCTGCACCCGGCGGTGCTGCACATGACGCGCCCGAACCCGCTGCGCGCCCGCCGGCGCAGCTTCAGCATCCGCTTCTTCGGCGAGCGGATGCGCCGCAAGGCGAGCCCGGTGGAATGGCACGACTGGCTGCAGGATCTCCCGCTACAGGACGGCGACCCGATGGTCGCGGACCGCCTGCCGCGCGTCTGGCCGGCCGCGTAGCAGGAACGCATCGTGAGCGACTCGCGCATCAGGACCGACTTCGACCATCACACGCCGCACTACGCGCAGGACTTCCAGGCCATCTACGGCGAGATGCGCGGCAAGTGCCCCGTGGCCTGGAGCGACCGCTACGGCGGCTTCTGGGTGGTGACGCGCTATGACGACATTGCCGCCGTCGCCCGCGACGACGACACGTTCTCCTCGCGCCACGACCTGCCCAACGGCGCGTCCTACACCGGCATCAACATGCCGCCGTCGCAGACGCGATCCATCCCGATCGAGATGGATCCGCCGAAGTTCCTGAAGTATCGCCAGGTGCTGACCAAGTGGTTCTCACCGGCCTACGCCGAGAAGCTGCGGCCGAAGATCGTCCAATACGTCACCGAGTGCCTGGACCGCAGGATCGAATCGGGCCGGATCGACTTCATCCTCGACCTGGCCAACCCGGTGCCGGGCATGGTGACGATGATCTTCCTCGGCCTGCCGGCCGAGGACTGGGATGTCTACGCGCCGCATTTCCACAACGTGGTCGCCTATCCGGCGGGAACGCCCGAGAATGACGCCGCGGTCGCCGGGATCTTCGCCGGGCACGTCCGGGTGCGGGAGGCGATCGCCGAGCGGCGCCGCGCGCCCCGCGAAGACCTGCTCACGCACCTGACGCGCGTGGAGATCGACGGCGAACGCCTGTCCGACGACACCATCGTCGACGTCAGCAACCTCATCCTGGGCGGCGGACTGGACACGACCACCGCGCTCATCGGCCACGGCGTCAACCACCTGGAACGGCATCCGGAACTGCGCGCCGAACTGCTGGCCGACCCGAAGCAGATCATGATGGGCTTCTGCGAGGAACTGCTGCGGTTCTATACGCCGACCCAGGCGCTCGCGCGCACCGCCACCCGCGACGTGGAAGTCGGCGGGCAGTCGATCAAGGCCGGCGAGCGCGTACTGATGTGCTGGGCGTCCGCCAACCACGATCCGGGGAAATTCGAGCGCCCCGGCGAGTTCGACATGCACCGGTTCCCGAACCTGCACCAGGCGTTCGGGCTGGGTGCGCACCGCTGCCTGGGTTCCACCTTCGCCCGCTACGAGTTCAGCGTCGCGATCGAGCAGGTACTGAAGCGCATGCCGGATTTCCGCCTGGTCGAAGGCGCCGAGCGCTACCAGAGCATCGGCATCGTTAACGGCTGGCACCGCCTGCCGGCGCGGTTCACGCCCGGCAAGCCGCTCGGTGCGACGGCGACCTCCGTCTACCTGTAGATCTACCCCGTCATTGCGAGGCCGCGCAGCGGCCGCGGCAATCCAGGCGGCCCGGACCAAATCGGCGCCGCATGGGTCGCTTCGCTGCTCACCTTACCCCATGATCCTCGCCATGATGGGGTAAGTCCTGGAAGCCGCCTGAATCGAGGGCACGAATTCGCTTTCCGCACGCAGCAGGTCGAGGCGAAGGAGAGGGCTCTGGCGGACTGCGCGGCCCGCAGGTTAGTGTCTGCTCCCTGCCGGCACCTGCCCCCGGTGCGTCCACGGGGCTCAGCGCGCGGCCAGGGCGCTCATGTCGATGCCCGCGAGCAGTTCCGACATCGGCCGAGGATGCACGACCACCCGCCGCAGCGTCCGCGCGAAGCCCGCATCGAAGGCGGCGCGGCCGTGCTGCATCGTGTAGTTGTCCCAGAGCACCAGGTCGTGCTCCTGCCACTGGTGCGCATGGACGAACCGCGGCTGGTACATGTGCGCGAACACCTCGGCGAGCAATGCCTCGCTTGCGTCGCCGTTCATGCCCTCGACGTGGCTGCTCATCAGTTCGTTTGAGCGCAGGTATTCGACCCCGGTGACCGGGTGACGGCAGATCACGTCGAATGCATTGCGTGGAAAGATCGCGGGCGAAGCCTGCGGACCGAGGTCGGCCAGCCGGATGCGCGTGTCGAACACCGCCCGGCTGAAATCACTCACGTTGACCACCTTGCGGCCGGCGATGCGCGCGCGCAGCGATTCCGCCAGCCCCGCGCAGGAACGCACCGTGTCGGCGTACAGCGTCGGCGCGTCGCCGCGGTACTCGATGGCATACAGCGACAGGGCCGGGTTGGGTTCGACATGGAAGCCGAGATCGATGTGGAACGGCAGGCGGGTATTGCGGCGCACGATCGCATCCTCGCGCCGGTGCGAAACGTAGCCGAACCCGGCGCCATCGCCAGTCTCGTCGCACACGGGGCCAATGTAGCCGGTAATCCGCACCTGATCGGCGCCGTCCAGCGCCTGGCCCCGTATCACCACCAGGCGGTGCTCGAAGAACAGCGCCCTGAACCGCTCCACGTGCGCCTGGGGCAACGGCTGGCGGAAATCCCAGCCGGCGAGCGCGACGCCGATTCCACCCGGCAGCGGCTCAACCTCGAAGGTATTGCTCATCTCAGCCCCGGCTTGCACATCCGGCGGCCGCTGCGATCCAAGCCCCCTTGCCAACATCGTCGCCGCATGGATTGCTTCGCTGCGCTATCCATGAACCGGAACCCGTCATTGCGAGGAGCGAAGCGACGAAGCAATCCACGCGCTGCCGGTCGCATCGAGGCCGCTTGGGTCGCTTCGCTGCGCTCGCGACGACGATCGTTCATGGCCACAATCGGCCGGAGCCATGGACGTCAGCCGCCGGCCGAGGGAAATTTCGGCGCGCGCTTCTGGCTGGCCGCGAGCACGCCCTCGCGCGAATCCGGGTGCAGCAGGCTGAGCATCTCCAGCGCAACCGAGTGCTCGAAGATCGGCTGCGCCTGCCGGTACCAGCCGTTCAGCGCGCGCTTGGTCAGGCGGATCGCGACCTGCGACCCCATGGCCATGCGCGTGGCAATCTCCAGCGCGCGCGGCAATACCCGGTCGGCGGGCACGCACTGGCTGACCAGGCCGATGCGCTCGGCCTCGCGGCCGTCGAGCACCTCGGCGCCGAGCAGGTAGTACTTGGCCTTGGCCATGCCGCACATGAGCGGCCACAGCAGCGCGGCGTGATCGCCGCAGACCAGGCCACCGAGCACGTGCGGATCCACGAGCTTCGCGGTTTCGGAAATGATCGTGACATCGGCGGACAGCGCCACCGCCAGCCCGCCGGCCGCTGCCGCGCCGTTGATCGCGGAGATGACGACCTTGTCCAGGTGCACCATGTTCAGCACCACCTCCGCCACCTCGTGCAGCGAGTGGATCGCCTCCTCCGGCCCCGCCGGGTCGGCGGTCATGTCGGCCGGATCGCCGCCGATCGAGAACGCCTTGCCGGCGCCGGTGATGACCACGACCCGGGTGGCGTCGTCCGCCTTCACGTCGTGCCACACCCGGGCCATCTCGGTGTGCAGCGCCGGGTTCAGGGCATTGCGGGCCTCGGGCCGGTTCATGGTCACGAGCAGCACGCCGTCGGACGGGCGCTCGAACTTCAGGCACTGGTACTTGGAAAAATAATCGCTCATCGGATCCCTTTCCGGTGCTACGAGACTTTGATGTCGTTCGCTTCAGGCGGCGACGCGGCCCGCGGGCTGGAACGCCGGCTCGATGCCGAAGCAGCGCCGGGCATTGTCGTCCAGCATCCATCGCTGCAGATCGCTCGGCAGATCCTCGCGCCCGGCGAAGATCCGCAGCGCGTCCGGGTCCGTGCCGGCGTCGATGTGGCTGTAGTCGCTGCCGATCATCATGCGGTCGGCGCCGATGTACTGCGCGAGATACGCGAAATCGTCGTCCAGCAGGCAGGACACGTAGAAGTTCGACTGCGCTAGATACTCGCGGGCGCGGGCACGCCAATCACCCCATACGCGCGCGCTGGCGCGATCGTTGGTGCGGAACTTCTCGGACAGCGCATGCGGGATCCAGCTTCCGCCGGCTTCGCAGAAGGCAATCTTCAGGCGCGGGAATTTCTTCGGCACGTCCATGGCGATGAGGTTGTGGAAGGCGCCCGGTACCGGAAGGATGTGGTTGTAGTAGAACGCCTCCGGGTACCGGTTGTAGATGCGGTTGGAGCCACCGACGTGGATCGCCAGCACCATGTCCAGGTCCTGCATCTGCTCGTACAGCGGCCAGAACCACGGATGGCCCAGCGGCAGGTCGTAGCGCACGCCGACCGTCTCCACCCCGACCGCGCCGTGCCTGCGCGCGAATTCCAGCTCCTGGCGTGCGCGCTGCGGATCGCGGATCGGTACCTGGCACAGCCAGCGCAGGCGGCCGCCGGACTCGGTGCTGCGCCCGGCCATCCAGCGGTTCCAGCTCCGGTGCATCGCCGCCTCGCGTACCGGATCCTTGGGGTCGTGCATCAGCCAGAAGGTGGAGAACACGATCTGCACGTCGACCTGCATGCGGTCCATCTCGGCCAGTCGCGCGGGCACGTTGCGCAGATCCTGCGTGCCCTCGGGATAGACCTGGTAGTCGCCCACGCGCGGCACGAGCTCCGGGTCGACGGTGAAGTCCTCGACCTGCCAGGTGGCCGCGTCCTCGGGCGGGCCGTAGTGGCGCTCGGCCGGGTCGAAGTGCTGCCAGGTGTCGCGGCATTCGAAAACATGCGCGTCGGCGTCTACGTAGGCCATGGTCCTCTCCTTCCTTATCGGGATATCGGGTCGGTGTCGGCAGGCATTCGGGCGCCGGCGCGTCTCACGCGACGACCCCCGCGCGGCGCAGCCCGGCGATACGGTCCGCATCCACGCCGAAGCGCGCGAGCAATGCGTCGGTATGTTCTCCGAGCGCCGGCGCCGGGCGCGGCGTGAACTGCTGGCCCTCGACCTTCGCCGGCGACGAGAACAGCTTCACCGGTCCGTGCCCCGGGTCCTGGACCTCGGCGACCAGATCGCGTGCCTGGAATTGCGGATCTTCGAGCAGCTCGCCGGTCTGATCATAGACCGGCGCACAGGGCACGTCGTTGTCCAGGCACCATTGCACCCACTCCGCGCGCGTCTTCGTCCGCGCGATGGCGGCGATCGCGATCCGCTCCGCCTCGGTGTCGACGCGCGAATCGAGCAGATCCGGGCGGCCGAGCCGCTCGCAGAACCGGCGCCAGAACACCGGTTGCGCCGGGCTCAGGAACACGGTGCGATCGTCGCGGGTGCGGTAGTACTGGTAGCGGGTCCGCGCCGACGCCGGCCAAGGCTGCGGCCGGCCGTCGTCGAGATCGAAATTCAACTTCCAGAACAGGTGGTCGAAGCGCATCGCGACCGCGGCATCGGCCTCGGCAACATCGATCCAGGCGCCTTTTCCCGTGCGCTGTCGCTGCCCCCACGCCGCGGCGGCACACATCGCTGCGTACAGGCTGCCGACTACCGCGCCGTAGTGCACTTCGCCGCGCGTGCCCGGCATCTCCGGCAGTTGTGCCAGGCCGTCCGCACGCACATCCGGCGGCTGCAGCCCGGCAAAGCCGTCGAAGCCCGCGCCGTTGGTAGCGAGCCGGCGGTAGGGGCCGCTGTTGCCCCAACCCGACAGCGCCACGTGTACGAGCGACGGATTCACCGCGGACAGGGCAGCCCGGTCCAGCCCCCAGCGCTCCATCGCGCCCGGGCGCAGGCCGCACAGGAGCAGATCGACGCGCGCGACGAGCTCCAGCAACAAGGCGCGGCCGCCCTCGGTGCGCACGTCGACGGCGAGGCTTTTCTTCGAGCGGTTCCAGTGCGAATGGCACATCCCGAGGCCGTCGCGCACCCAGAGATCGCGGGTCTGGCGGCCACCGCCGGGCGGCTCGACCATGATGACCTCGCAGCCCATGTCCGCCAGGTGCTGGCCGACGGCATCCGGCCACTGATGCGAGAGCTCCAGTGCGACCGCGCCGGTCATCAGCTCGTACATCGCGATTGCCCCGCCGTTGGGTGACCGCCCGGCATTCTAGAACCGGGGAGCTGATTCCGAGCCGACCCCCGGTTAAACTGATTCACGACAAAAACTCACATACGGGACGATGAACGAGCTGCACAACCTGTGGTCGTTCGTCCAGGTGGCCGCGGCCGGCAGCTTCAGCGCCGCGGCCGCCCGCCTGGCCGTGACGCCGGCCGCGCTCAGCAAGAGCGTCGCGCGGCTGGAAGCGCAGGTCGGCGCGCGCCTGTTCACGCGCACCACGCGAGCGCTGCACCTGACCAGCGAGGGCCAGGCACTGTTCGATTCGGCCTCGCGCTCGCTCGCCGAGGTCGAGGCCGCCATCGAACGGGTCAGGAACGCGCGCCTGGAGCCGGCCGGGCTGGTGCGCCTGTCGACGGTGACGGCGTACGGCCGGTACCAGGTGGTGCCGATCCTGCCCGAGTTCCTGGCCCGGCACCCGCGGATCGACCTGCGCATCAGCTTTCACGACGCCGGCCGCGGCCCGAGCCGGCAGGCGGACGACGTCCGCATCACCTGGGGCGAGGAGCGGGAACGGGAAAAGGTGGCGCGGCTCCTGTGCCGTCTGCCGCTGGTGCTGATCGCGAGCCCCGCGTATCTCGCGCGCCGCGGCACGCCGAAGACGCCCGCGGACCTGGAACACCACGAGTGCATCGCCGTCGCCCTGCCCAACGTGGAACGCGCACGCTGGGAACTCAAGCGCCGCCAGGGTGGCCGCGGCCGGCCCGGCAACGAAGTCGTCGTGCCACGCGGGCGGGTCCTGGTCGCCGACGAACTCGACGCATGCGCCGACGCGGCGCTCGCGGGGCTGGGCATCACCGCCGAATCCATCCAGAACGTTGGCCGCCACCTGCAGGACGGCACGCTGGTACGGGTCCTGGCGGACTACGAGGTCCAGGGCCACAGTACCCGCGACAGCGAGGTGATCATCCAGTACCACCCGCGCAAGTACCTGGCACCGCGCGTGCGCGTGCTCGTGGATTACCTCATCGAAAAGCTCCAGGGGCGGGATGAGTTCGCCCTGGCGGCCAAGTGACCGTCGCGCGGGCGAGCGCGACGATCTCCGCGCGATCCGCTCTGAGGATGAAGCCGGCTGCGATCGCGGCGTCGAGCGAAGCTTCAAAGCGCGCCAGATACGCATCGACATCGCGGTAGCGAAACTCCAGCGGCGCCGTCGTGCCGAACAGCACGGCGAAGCCGCCGCCGCCCTGGCCCAACCCGGACAGCACGGCCGTCGGCACGTCGGTCCACGGCGTGCGCACGCCGCCGAGCGCGATGCCGTCGTCATCGCGGACGAGGTCGATCCGCTCGTCGGTGAGGCGCAGGCGCGGTGCGACGGGCGGCGAAATCCCGCCCGCGATCCACTGCGCGAGCGCCTCGTAGGCCGCCTGCCCGACGTAGTGCTGCTGCGGCCCGGAATTGACCGGCCGCTCCGTCGTCGCGATGGGCAGCCGCGTGGTCGGCGCCAGCAGCCGCGCGAGCGCAGGAGCGTCCAGCGTGCCGTCGTCCGCGGCGGCCGCGAACATGGCGTAGGTGTCCGCATGGGCGGCACCGGCGATCTCCCAGACACGGATCCGGTCGCCGTCCGGCTGCTCGGGCAATCCACCCCCGAGCGTGACGACATCCGTCTCGCTCTGCAGCACCATCACCGGGACGCGCGCATCGGCGCGGATGGCCTCGTGCCTGGACGGGATGCGCCGCAGCGACGCACCCAGTTCGCCCGCGGCGAGCCGAAAGCCGTCCATGCGCGCGCCGTTCGCACCGCGGCCGTGGACCAGGAAGCCGTCGAACAGGCGCGCGTGCGCATCGACGGCGTTGATATACGAGACCAGGAACGCCGCGGATTGCGACTCCCCGACCGCAATCGCGTGCGTCGGCCCGAAAGCCGCGATCGCCGCTTTCGCCGCCTGCGTGAAGATGTCGTAGGCCCAGGGATCGCCCGGATGGGACAGGTGCGCGTAGCGCTGCGGCCAGGCCTTGCGCAGGTGCGGGCCTTCCACCAGCCCGCCGCCGTCGATGCCGGCGCGCTGCGCCGATATGCCCACCCACGCGTCCCCGCGGCGGACCAGGTGCCGGTGCAGCAGGCTCCATTCGGCCGCCGCGTCCGTGCCCGCGGACACGTTGAGCCATTCGACGGCCAGGACGCCGCTGAATCGCTGCCGTTCCCGCGGCCGGCGCACGAGCATGCGGGTGACGAACGGCGCCTGCGCGCCTGGCTGCGACGCCCAGCGGCCGTCGGGCGTGCGCTCACCGGCAATCGCGAAGCATCGCGCCGTGCCGCGGACGGTGTACTCCTCCTCCAGGTAGCCGAGCGCGGCGAGATCGTAGCTCCGGTCACCGACCGGCGGCGGATCGAGGAATCGCTCGATGGCAACCACGCGGATTGATGATGCGCTTCGGCCGGACCCGGGCTTCGCGCCGGACTACGCACCTGCCGCCGCGGCCGGGGGCGAGCGCGACCCGGGCCGGGTGTAGTCGACGTACTTTTCACGGATCGAGCGCGGCGTCATCGATGCGTTCCCGTGAGGATTCGTCCGGCGATGGTAGCGCCGGCGGCCTCAGCGCCGCATGGCCGCAGACCGTCACGCCGCCGGCACGAACTCCATCAGCTCCAGGAGATTGGAGTCGGGATCCGGAAACAGCGTCCAGCGCATCCGCAGGCCGCGCGCCAGGCCCGGCGCTTCGCTCTCCACGACCGGGTCCCGGATATCCACGCCGGCGGCCCGCAGGCCCGCGAGCATGCCATCGAGATCCTTGACCCGGAACGCGATGCGGTGCGTGCCGGCCTCGTGCCTGGGCTTGAACGGCTTGGGCGTCGCCGGCGGATCGACGAACTGCGTCAGGCACAACAGCGTGGTGGCGCGCGGGTGGTCGCCCAGCGACATCAACACGGCCCGGTGCCGGCCGCCACCGTATTCGAGCCGATCGTTCAATTCGAACTCGGGCATGGTCGCGGCTTCGCGGCGATCGCCTTCATAGTGGATGCGAAAGCCCAGCCGCTCGTAGAACGCAATGGATCGCTCGAGATCCGTGACGTGCAGATTGACGTGCATGAAATTCAATGCGGGCATGGGGCCGATTCCTGATGGAGTACGTAGCGCAATTCTTGAATGTAGCAGCCGCAGCGCCGGGCTTCCATCGTCGCGCGCGACGCCGATCGGTCCGCGCGGCCGGGCCGACCGTGAATGATCCGCGTTGCCCGCGCCCGTGGACCGCACCGCACCGGCGGGAGTACGCTGGCGACGCGGTTCCACTTCGTACCCATGCCTTCCGGCCGACGGTGGACCGGCCGGGGAACGCGGAGGTGCAACCAACGCTCGCGTCGCATCGCCGGGTTCGCCGGCGGGCGGTACACGCACAGGCGTGAGCCGCGCCCGGAACCTGCCCGCCGCGATGCATCCGCCGCCCACGTCGGGCGATTTCATCGAAATCCCAATGCCCGACATCGATCCGGAGAAATCGATCATGAGCGAACACGTGTACAAGTCCCTCGAACTCACCGGCTCGTCCACGACCGGCATCGAGGACGCGGTCTCCAGTGCGATTGCCCGCGCCGCCAAGACGGTGCACAACCTGCGCTGGTTCGAGATCACCGAACTGCGCGGCGGGATCGAGGGCGGCGCGGTCGCGCACTGGCAGGTCACCGTCAAGGTCGGCTTCGCGCTGGAGGATTAGGTTCAGCGGGCACCGGACCGGCTCATCGGCAAAGGAGCGGCAAATGGACACATTCGACAAAACCCGGGTCGTATCGACGCTCAATGCAATCCTGGAGAGCGAACTCGCCGGCGTCGTTCGTTACACCCATTATTCGTTTCTGGTCTTCGGATACGGCAGGATACCGATTGTTTCCTGGCTGCGTTCGCAGGCGGACGAGTCTCTCGCCCATGCGCACGCCGCCGGCGAGTGGATTACGCGCCTGGGCGCCTACCCCTCGCTCGGGATCGGCCCGCTGCTGGACTCGCACCGCCTGGACATCGGCGACATCCTGCGCGAATCGCTGCAGTCCGAGACCCGGACGATGGTGCTGTACCGCGATCTGCTGGGACTGGTGCGGGATCGTTCGGTCGGCCTGGAGGAATACGCGCGGCAGATGATCGCCGCCGAGGAAATGCACGCCGGCGAAGTCGACAAGATGCTGCGCCGGCCGGGCGAACTCGCCGTCGCGTCGCCCGACGTGGCCTGAGATCCTGAGCCACCCCGCGGCACGCGCGGCGGTTCGCGGACCGTGCACGGATGTGGCAAGCTGCCCGCCGGGCGGCGCGGGGGGGCATTGCGCGCGCCCGGCGTGGTTCCGCAGACACCACGTGGCGCCCGGCCCCCTTTTTTTTGCTGACTGGAGGATTCATGACCGACGTCCGCCCCATCCTCGACATGGACCAGACCTCCCCCGAGTTCGCGTCCGACCCGCACGGCCAGTTGCGACGGGCCCGCGAGCGCTGCCCCGTGGGCTGGACCCGGTCGAACGGCGGGCACTGGATCGTCACCGGCTACAAGGAGATGGCCGCCGTGGCCGAGGACGACGCGACCTTTTCCTCGCGCCGCCTGAACGTGAGCGACGGCAGCGCGATCACGATCCCGGGCCCGCAGAGCGTGGTCAACATCCCGATCGAATACGATCCGCCGGAGAGCACCGCGTTTCGCAGGCTCATGAATCCGATCACCTCGCCGCAGGCGGTCGACCGGATGAAGCCGCTGTTCCGCAAGTGGGTGACGTGGTTCATCGACGAGATGATCGAGCAGGGCCACGGCGATCTCGTGCTCGACTTCGCCAGCCCGGTGCCCGCGGCCGTGACCGTCGAGTGGCTGGGCTTTCCGACCCGGGACTGGCGCCGGTTCGCGGAGCCGTATCACAACGTCGTTTCCTACAAGCCCGATACGCCCGAGTTCCGGAAGGCCGAGCGCGACATGCACTGGATCTACGAGCAGATCCACTCCCACGTGCAGGCACGCCGAACGACACCGCGAGACGACATCGTGTCGTATTTCGTGCGGCAGACCGTGGACGGCCGGCCGCTCACCGACGACGAACTGGTCTCCATCATCTCCCTGCTCATCGCCGGGGGCGTCGATACGACCACGTCGCTGACGGGGCAGGCGCTGCTGTACCTGGCCAGGCACCCGGACGTGCGCAGGCGCCTGATCGACGAGCCCGACCGCATCGCCGACGCCACAGAGGAATTCCTGCGCTGCTTCGCCCCGGTCACCGCGCTGGCCCGCCGCGCGACGCGGGACGTCACCCTCGGCGGCGTGCAGGTGATGAAAGGCGAACGCCTGTGGGTGAGCTGGGCCGCGGCGAACCGCGACCCCGCCAACTTCCCGGATCCGGACACCCTGGACATCGACCGCTTCCCGAACCGGCACGCGTCGTTCGGCCTCGGCTCGCATCGCTGCGCCGGCTCGACGGTGGCGCGATTCATGTTCCGGGAGATGCTGTCGCAGATCCTGGCCCGGATGCCGGAGTACCGCGTCGACGAATCGAAGGTCGAGCACTATCCGTCGCAGGGCACCAACCTGGGCGTGCTGCGCCTGCCGGCGACCTTCACGCCCGGCCCGCGGATCGGCGAGCGCGTATTCTGATTCGGCCGGGCGGCGGCCCGCACCTGCGCTACCCTGGATCCCCGGCGCCCTCGCGCAGGATCCGCAGCACCCCGTCGGCGGTCTGCGCCTCGATCATCGCACGCCGGGTCGCGGCGTTGCCCAGGAGCCTGGCGATGTCCGCGAGCGTATCCAGGTGCTGCTCGGTGCTCTCCTCCGGAAACACGATCAGCACCGCGAGATGGACCGGAGCGCCGTCCAGCGCGTCGAAGTCGACGTCGTGCCGGCTCACCGCGAGCACCGCCAGCGCCTGCGTGAGGCCGGGGACCGCGGCGTGCGGGATGCCGATCCCGCTGCCGATCCCGGTGCTCATCGTGGACTCGCGCTCCTTCACCGCGGCCCGCGCCGCATCCTGCAGATGACCGGGCAGCCGCCCGGTGCTCGCCAACCGCCCAATCATTTCGTCGATGAGCTGCCAGCGATCCGTGGCGTGGACATCGATGGCGACCTGATCCGGCCCTTCAATCAAATCCTTCAGCTGCACAATCACCCCTTGCACGATGCCTGCGCCGGCGCGTGGCCGGCTCCCACAGGCTGCTAGAATCGCGCGCTAAATTGCAACGGAATCGCGCCATTGGCAAGTGGATGACCCATGAAATTCCTCTCCTCGGTACTGACCACGCTCCGGCGCCGCGGCAGCGCGCACCACAACGTGCGGATGCTGGGAACCTACGTCGGATTCCTGGCCGCGATGATCACGGCCTACAGCATCCTGTTCCACGTGCTGATGGCCTACGAGGGCCGCGACCACTCCTGGCTCACCGGGTTCTATTGGACGCTCACCGTGATGTCCACGCTCGGATTCGGCGACATCACCTTCCAGAGCGATCTCGGACGCCTGTTCTCGATCGTCGTGTTGCTGACCGGGATCGTGGCCTTGCTGGTCGTGCTGCCCTTCGTGTTCATCGAGTTCTTCTATGCGCCGTTCATCAAGGAGCAGACCCGCTCCCGGGCGCCGCGCGAGATCCCGGAACGCACCAACGGGCACGTCATCATCACCAGCAACGATCCGGTGACACGCTCGCTCATCGGCAAGCTGGACGACTACGGCTACCCCTACGTCATGGTGGTGGACACCGTCGAGACCGCGCTCGAGCTCGTTGCCGACGACGTCAACGTCATGGTCGGAGCGCTCGACGACCCGCAGACCTATCGAAATGCGCGCGCGAACGCCGCGGCCCTGCTGGTCACTACCGCGAGCGAAGTGATCAACACGAACATCACCTTCACCGTGCGTGAACTGGCGCCGAAACTGCGCATCGTGAGCGCGGGGAGCGACGAGGACGCCATCGACATCCTCCATCTCGCCGGCGCCGACCGCGTGCTGGATTTCAGCGAGATGCTCGGCATCGCGCTGGCGCGGCGCACGATTGCCGGCGATGCGCTGGCGCACCCGATCGGTGAATTCGGCAACCTGGTCGTCGCCGAGGCCGCGGCGGCGGGAACGCCCCTGGTGGGCAGGACGCTGGCGCAGATCCAGCCGCGGCAGCTTGCCGGTATCCACGTCGTGGGCGTCTGGGAACGCGGCACGTTCGGCATCGCGACGCCCGAGACGCGCATCAACGAAGCCACCGTGCTGGTGCTCGCCGGCACGAAGGACAACGTGCAGCGCTACAACACGTTGTTCAGGATCTACCACGTCGCGCGCGGCCGCGTGGTCATCCTGGGCGCGGGGCGCGTCGGCCAGGCTACCGCGCGGGAACTGGAGCGGCGCGGCGTGGACTACTGCCTGGTCGAGAAGGACCCGGGCCCGCACGTCGACCCGCAGAAATGCATCGTCGGCAATGCCATCGACCGCGACGTGCTCGATCGCGCGGGCATCGGCGAAGCTCCGGCCGTGCTGGTCACGACGCACGACGACGACATCAACATCTACCTGACCATCTACTGCCGGCGGCTGCGACCCGACATCCAGATCGTCTCGCGCGCGACGGTGGAACGAAACGTGTCGACGCTGCACCGCGCCGGCGCGGACTTCGTCATGTCCTACGCGAACATGGGTGCGAGCGCGATTTTCAATTACCTGGAGCGCTGCGACATCCTGACGCTTGCCGAGGGGCTGACCGTCTCGCGACTGCCGGTTCCGCCGCACATGGCCGGCCAGCCGCTGGACCGCGCCGCGCTGTATCGCGACACCGGGTGCTACCTGCTGGCGGCCGGAACGGCGGACGATTTCCGGATCGACGTCGAGGCCGGCGCATCGATGCCTGCCGGCGGCAGCCTGGTCATCGTCGGCGATATAGCGAGCGAAAAGCGCTTCCTGGAGCGCTATTCGCGCGCTTGAGCCACGCCCCGTCCGTCGTTGCGGGAACCGGACGATGGTGCCCTGGAACCGCCCCATCGTCGTCGCGAGCGCAGCGACGCGACCCATGCAGCGCCGAATTCGTCCAGGCCGCATGGATTGCCGCGGCCGCTGCGCGGCCTCGCAATGACGGGGCGGCCGAACCATCGTCGTCGCGAGCGCAGCGACGCGACCCAAGCGGCCTCGATGCCACCGGCAGCGCGTGGATTGCTTCGTCGCTTCGTTCCTCGCAATGACGGGTGAGGAGCGCGTGGCGCGCGTCAGGGCTCGCCGAGGATCATGCGCCGCTCCTTCGCGTCGTAGGCGGCGCTCGCGGCCGGTTCGCGGCGTACGAGCGACACCAGCACGCCGGCCAGGAACCCGAGCGGAAGGGTGACGATCGCCGGGTTGCGCAGCGGGAACCAGGCCTCGGGCCGGCCGAGCACGTCGACCTGGATGGTCGGCGACAGCCAGATCAGCACGAGGCTGGCGCCCGTGCCGGCGACGATCGAAGCGACCGCGCCGGCGGTGGTGAAGCCGCGCCAGAAGATCGAAAGCACCAGGGCCGGGAAGTTGCCTGAGGCCGCCACCGCGAACGCCAGGCCGACCATGAACGCGACGTTCTGGCCCTTGAACAGGATGCCCAGCACGATGGCGACCAGGCCGAGCAGGATCGTGGCGCCGCGCGCCACGAGCATCTGCTCTTCGCGCGGCGCGTGCCCGCGGCGGTACACCGACACCCACAGATCGTGACTGAGCGCCGCGGCGCCGGACAGGGTCAGTCCCGCGACCACGGCCAGGATGGTCGCGAACGCCACCGCGGCGATGAACCCGAGCATTCCCGTGCCGCCGAGCACCTCGGCGAGCAGGGGCGCCGCCATGTTGCCGCCCTTGTCGACCAGCAGGATCGCCTCGCGCCCGACCAGCACCATCGCGCCGAAGCCGAGCACGAAGGTCATGAGGTAGAACGCCCCGATGAGGCCGGTCGCCCAGAACACGGACTGGCGCGCCGCGCGCGCGTCCGGGACGGTGTAGAAGCGCATCAGGATGTGCGGCAGGCCCGCGGTGCCGAACATGAGAGCGAGCCCAAGCGAGATCGCATCCATCGGGTTGGCCACCTGCCTGCCCGGCGCGAGCACCTCGCGTCCGTACTGCGCCGCGGCGGCGGAGAACAACTCGACCGGGCTCCAGTGGAAGCGCGCCAGCGTCATCGCGCACAGCAGCGCGGCGCCCCCGAGCAGCAGCACCGCCTTGACGATCTGCACCCACGTGGTCGCAATCATGCCGCCGAAGAGCACGTAGGCGAGCATCACGGCCCCGACGATGACCACCGCGGTCTCGTAGCTCAGCCCGAACATCAACCGGATCAGATTGCCCGCCCCGACCATCTGCGCGATGAGGTAGAACGCGACCACAGCCAGCGTGCCCAGGGCCGCCGCGACCCGCACGGGCGTCTGGCGCAACCGGAAGCTCACGACGTCGGCAAAGGTGTAGCGGCCCAGGTTGCGCAGCGGCTCGGCGATGAGGAACAGCACCACCGGCCAGCCCACCAGCCAGCCGGTCGAGTAGATGAGCCCGTCGAAGCCGGACAGCGACACCAGCCCCGCGATGCCGAGGAAGCTCGCCGCGCTCATGTAGTCGCCCGCGAGCGCGAACCCGTTCTGCCGCCCCGTAATCGAGCGGCCGGCCGCGAAGAATTCCTCGGTCGTGCGGGTGCGCCGCGCCGCCCACCAGGTGATTGCGAGCGTCGCGGCGATGAACGCCAGGAAGAAGCCGATCGCCGTCGCGCTTGGTTGTCCTAGCGCGGAAGCCGGCTGGGCGTCAGTCATGGCGGGAGACGTTTCCGGTCGTCGCGGCGCAATTGCGGCCAGGCTCCGGGCCCGCGGACGATGCGACCGCGGCGGCGGGTGCGCCCTGGCCGATCTCCGCCCGCCGCCGATCAAAGTGCTCGTTCGCCCAGCGCACGTAGATCCATGTCGTCACCCACGCCCCCACGATCACCAGCGCGCCCGAGAGGATCCCGACCGAGAGTCCCGGCACGATCTCGCGCGCCATCGCCTCGCGGGCGAACGCCACCGCGGCGATGAAGCCGAAGTACAGGAGAAACACGGCGCCGCTGAGCGCGAGCGCGATGCGCCAGCGGGCGATCGCGAGGCTGCGGATCGCGTCGTTCATCGTGAACTTCCCTGCTGTCGAAACATGGCTATCGGTTGGCGGCGTCAGGAAGGCTTGGACCGCTTGCGGTCGAGAAAGGCCTGGGCGATGCCGATGTGCTCCTTGCTCATGGTCAGCATGGTCTGCGTGGCCAGCATCGTGTCCAGGTGCTGCGCGGCGGCCACGTGCAGGAAGCGGTTCAGGATCTTCTTGCTCTCGCGGATGGCCTGCGCGGGCTTCTTCATGATCTTGTCCGCCAGTGCGCGGGCTTCGGTCATCAATTGATCGTGCGGGACCACGCGATTGGCCAGGCCCCATGCGACCGCTTCCTGCGGCGAGATGCGGTCGCCGGTGAACACCAGTTCCTTGACCCGGTGCAGGCTGGCGAACAGCGGCCACGAGAAGGAGATGCCGTCGCCCACCGCCAGGCCGATGTCCACGTGCGTCTCCGCGAGGTAGGACTGGTCCGACATCAGCACCACGTCGCAGAGCGTGGCCAGCGTGACGCCCCAGCCCAGCGCCGGCCCGTTGACCGCAGAGATGATCGGGATGGGCACATCCACGAAGGCGTGCAGCGAACGGCGCTGGCTCTCCTGCACCGCGCGGGCGAAGGCGTCGTCGTCCAGCGTCTTGACGAAATGGGCCATGTCGCCGCCGGCGCTGAAGGCACGGCCGGCGCCGGTGAGAATGGCCACGCGCGCCTCGGCGTCGCGAGCGAGATCCAGGAACAGGCGCGGGAACCCCTCCATCAGCATTTCGGTGGTGGAGGCGTTCAGGTCCTGCGGGCGGTTGAGCGTGACGAGGCGCAGGCCGCCTTCGCAGGCGACGTCGATGCCGGGGGGAAGATCGTAGAGCGTTGCCATGGGATCTCCCTGGAGGACGCGCGTGGCCGCCGGCATCCGCACGGCGTCGACGTCACTCCCGAGGCAGCTTCATCAGGTTGGCGATGTTGTTGCGCTGGATGTTCGAGGAGCCGCCCGCAATCGGGCCGATGATGGTCTCGCGCACCAGGCGTTCCATGGCATAGCCGCGGGCGAAGCCGTAGGCACCCATCACCTGCTGGCAGGACAGCGCGATGTCGCGCGCGGTGTCGGTAACGAACAGCTTGGCCATCGAGGTCGCGACCGCGCTCGGCTGGTGGGTCTCGACCAGCCAGGCGGCATTGCGCAGCATCAGCCGGCAGGCCTGCAGCCGAGTCTGTGCCTCGGCCAGCATGTGGCGGATGGCCTGGTAGGCGCAGATCCGCTTGCCGCCCTGCACCCGCTCCTGGCTGTACTGCCAGGCCTCGGCGACCGCCGCCTCGGCAGCCCCGAGCGAGACCGCCGAGGGCTGGAGCTTTTCGACTTCCAGCCCCGGCCCGGCGAGCATCGCCCAGCCATTGTTCCAACCGGCCTCGCCGCCGACCACGTTCGCGAACGGCACCTCGACGTCGTCGAAGATCACGTCGCAGGTGGCGACGCCGCGCGCGCCCATGGTGTCGATGTCGGTGATGGTAACGCCGGGGGCGTCGGTCGGCACGATGACGAACGAAAGCGAATTGCGCCGATCGGCGCCATCGCCGCTGCGCACCAGCGCGTAGACGTAGTCGGCGATGCTGGCGCCGGTGGTCCAGCGCTTGGCGCCCTTGACGATCACGCGCTCGCCATCGCGCCGTGCACGCGTCTCGACCCGGGCCAGATCGGCGCCGACGTTCGGCTCCGACAGGCCGAGCGCGAACAGCGTCCTTCCGGCGACGATGCCGGGCAGGAAGCGCCGCTTCTGCTCCTGGCTGCCGGCCTCGGTGATGTTCAGGCCGGCGTAGCTGGCACACATGAGGTACGCGGTGCCGAGCGATGAATGAAACCGGCTGAGTTCCTCCACCGCCGCGGTCAGCGCCACGACCTGGCGCCCGGAGCCGCCGAACTCCTCCGCCACGGCCAGGCCGCAGATGCCGAGTTCGTCGGCAAGCTTGCGGATCAACTCGCGCGGGAATACGTCGGTGCGCTCCCACTCGGCGACCATCGCCGGCGGGATCTCCCGGGTCACGAACCTGCGGATGTTGTCCCGCAGCAGGACGATTTCTTCGGGCTCGGCAAAATCCACGTCTGGCTCCTTGTCGGGCGCATCTCCAGCGCCACGCGCATGCTCGTCACGGAATATATCCCGAATCGGTCGATGCCGGGAATGAAGACCGGCCGGACCGTCCACCCGCGCGCGCCCATGGAGCGGGCGTGGCTGATGGACCCGGACGCGCATTGCGGCGGCGGCACCGCCTCATCCGCCGGCGGCGCCGGCGGCATCGATGTTCGGGAACCGGATGGAACGGATGATGTTCAGAACCGTGGGGCCAAACTCGTCCTGGTTGGACTGATCGAACGTCGCCCTGAATTCAGCCTTGAAGACCTCATCCCCGACGCGCTTGGCGCCACGGTAACTGTTCGTGCGGTGTGCGCGACTGCCATCGGGGTTCCGCTCCACGCCGCCCGCATTCATGATCTCCACGTGGCCGACGGCACCATCGACGAAAAGGGGGGCGTAACCCAACACGACGCCCTTGGCCCCGCGCTCCTTCGCACTTGCGTAGGCATCGATGGCATCTTCGAGCACGATGCCGGGGCGACGCAATGCGTCACGGATGAAGCGCAGTTCGACGTACAGGTCGTTGCCGGGCGCAACCACGCCGACGACCGGGACTGCTCCATCGTCCTGCTCCACAACCGTCCACCCCGACGGCACGAACATGGAAATCCCGCCCGCGTTGACCATCTCCCAGCCCTGGGCGGCATAGTCCGCGATGGGCGGCGCCGCCAATTGCAGACCGAAGGACGGACCGATCCCGGCCAGCTTGCGACTGGCCTCCGCAATCGTCGGATCCGGGCCGTGCGTATTAAGCAGCGGCCCCAGGAAATTCATGACGCCGCCGCCTTGGCCGGTCTCGACCTGTCTCCAGAGCGGGTGGCCGATACCCGGATCTCCCTGCAAAGGCGTGTTGCGCAGTGACGCGATGAATGTTCCGACGGCACTGCCGCCGCCGGGCGGGTAACTGCCGACGTGGATCAAGGCGCCGAACGTCATCAGGACGATGCACATCAGCGCAAGCGGCAATTGCACCAGAAGCAACAAGCGGAAATACACTTGAACGTTGCGCTCGGGACTGCCTGACACCAGCAGCACACCGCCAGTTCGTGTCAACTCGCAGTGGATGCCGGCCGCGCCCGGGAGCGACGACTGGGCGCGCCTCAGTTCGCCGATCGCGAACACCGGATCTCCGGCGCGGATGACCTGCTCGGTGGTCGATCGGCTCCTGTCCAGAAAAGCATGGCTGGTTTCGTGAGTGGTCGGCCTGACATCCGCTTTCTCGCTGTCCACCGCGCAGATACCGTAGTCGTCCCGGACCAGTATCGGGTCTGTCGTGACGAGCGTGGATCGATCCCCGCCGGTCCAACGGTCCCGCTTGTACCAGACGATGCCCGACGCAACCGAGCCAGGCTTCGCGGGCAGGGGATGCGCCGTTCCGCGCAGCTTGACCCATCCGGCAGCCGTCGATCGCAGATCCACCACCGGTGCGTTTGCAATGGCGTCCAGTACGCGATGGCTGTGCCAAGTGGCGCAACTGGCCCAAAGCGCCAATCCCAGCAGGACGGCGCCTGCCACCGCGAACGCCAGCGGCGGCATTTCAATGAAAAGTCGAACCAGCATCTGCAACGCACGCTGCATGGCTTCACTCATGCGGATGCTCCCATCACTGCCTCGCATCCGCGGGACGACTCCATGGCGGCCTGGGCATTCCCGGCATCCTACGTCATCGTGGCCTGCACCGTGGCGAGCCATTGTTCGAATGAATCGGCGTTCCAGTTGTTGTCCGGCTTGAGCCGCCCCCTGGGGTCAAAGGGCCGCTCGACGCCGCCCCACCAACTGAACCAACCCCTCCCAGGCACGTTGGCGAGCGGTATGTCGAACTCATAGATGACGAATTCGGTGTCCACCGGAAAATCGGCGGCGGCGGGAAGGCGTGGCTTCGTGTTCATGACGGTGGCTCGGGCGAACGGCTACTCGTCGAACCGGATCTCCACCCTGGCGACATGGCCATCGAGCGCGAACGGCAGGGTGTACTCGTCGACGAGGGGCGTGCCGCTGTCGGCGCCGACATCCGCCGCTTCGCCGACGATGAAGGGCATGGTCTTCTCGATACGCCGTTCGCCGATCGGAGCACCGTCGACGCTGAGACTGAACAGGCCGCCCCTGCCGACTCCGCCGCCATCGTAGGCGAAACGCACATCGATACGGTGCCGGCCGGCAGGCAGCGGCGCTGCCCCGGCGATCCGGAGCGTTTCCGCCGGATTCGCCGACGGCTTGTAGATGAAGGTGGGCCGTCCATCCAGCAGCATCAGGGCCCAGCCACCGAACCTGCCGCCCTGGTTGACGATCATGCCCTCGGCCCCGCTGATATCCACCTCGGCGGACAGTGACCAGGACCGGTTCAGCAGGCGCGGAAATTCGGCACGACCCAGCCGCGCCTGCATTCCGCTTAAAGCGAAGGTGCTGCGCCCGGCCAGCGGATTGGGCCGCCCGGCGGCGTTCATCCGTTCCATGGATGCCGTGCTGATGGGATGCAGGTTGTGCGCCCGCGCCTGCGCTTCGAACAGGTCCTGAAGTTCCTTCAGCTTTTCCGGGTACCTGGCCGACACGTCCCGGGACTGCGAAAAGTCCTGCGCGACGTGGTAAAGCTCCCAGTGCACCGCCTGCTCGCCCCGCGACACCCGCTCCAGCCACGGGAGCGCGCGGGGGCGGACCGTCGCCTCCCACCCTTGGGCGTGGATGCCGTAGTTGCCGATGACTTCGAAGATCTGCCCGTCCCGCCTGCCCGGTGCCATCGCGGAAGCGACCGTATCCAGCAGGCTGCGCCCCGCGATCGGCATCTGCTCGAAGCCATCCACGCTCTCGGGCGCTGGAATGCCAGCGGCTTCGTACAGGGTGGGCGCGATATCCATCACGCTCTGGAACTGCCCGCGCACGGCGCCGGGATCCGGGACGTGGCCGGGCCACGACAGCACCATGCCGTTGCTGTTTCCGCCGCGATAGCCGGCGATCTGCTTCGTGTACTGGAACGGCGTGTTCATCGCCCAGGCCCAGCCGACGGGATAGTTCTCCTCGGTCAGCGGGCCGCCCATCCGATCGAGGTCGGCGTGCAGTTCGCCGATGGACTGGTACCGCCCCGAATAGGCCATCGACTGGTCGGTGGTTCCATTCACGCCGCCTTCGGGGCTGCCGCCGTTGTCCCCCTGGATGAAGATGATGAGGGTGTTGTCGTACACGCCGAGTTGCCTGAGTTCCTCGATGACGCGCCCGACCTGGAAATCGCTGTAGGCCAGTTGCGCCGCGAATACTTCCATCATCCGGGCACCGACCTCCCGACCCTTCGCATCCAGTCCGTCCCAGGCCGGAATTCCTTCAGGGCGCGGCGTCAGGCGGGCGTGGGCCGGGATGATGCCCATGCGGCGCTGGCGCGCGAAAGTCTCCTCGCGGACCTTGTCCCAACCCTGGTCGAATCGCCCCTTGAACCTCGCGATCCAGTCCGCCGGCGCCTGATGCGGCGAATGCGCCGAAGCCGGCGCCATGTACAGCAGGAAGGGCCGGCCGCTGGCGCTGACGGCCTGCTGGCGCAACCAC
Source organism: Gammaproteobacteria bacterium (assembly GCA_050183625.1). Classification (GTDB taxonomy): domain Bacteria; phylum Pseudomonadota; class Gammaproteobacteria; order JADZEE01; family JADZEE01; genus JBFXBD01. The sequence goes on along the minus strand of JBFXBD010000017.1, from coordinate 3,279 downwards.
GCAATCGCGCGGTCCGCGAGATCGCGATCCAGGATGTACGAAGGATCGTCGGCGGGCGGCTGCCGGGGCACGGTGTTTTCTATCAGCGCCGGGTAGAACTGGTTGGTGGCGCCGCCGAGGAACCCGTAGAAGTACTCGAAGCCCAGGCCCGTCGGCCACTGGTCGAAGGGGCCGGCGCGGCCCGTCTGCCATTCCGGCACATTGTGATGCTTGCCGAACATGGCCGTGCCGTAGCCGTTGTCGCGCAGTACCCGCGCGAAGGTCGCGGCCGACCTCGGCATGACGCTGTTGTAGCCGGGATAGCCCATCGACATCTCGGACACGTTGCCGAAGCCGACATCGTGCGCATGGCGCCCGGTCAGCAGCGCCGCCCGTGTCGGAGAGCAGACCGCGTTGGTCCGGAAGTTGTTGTAGCGCAGGCCGGACTTCGCCAGCATGTCGACCGTCGGCGTCGGCACCGGCCCGCCGAACGTCGACGACGCGCCGAACCCGACATCGTCGGTCATGACGATCAGGATGTTCGGCGCACCCTTGGGCGCGACCACCGGTTGCGGAAATATCGGCACCGGCGCGTGGGCCGGTGCCGATACGCGCGCCGGCGCTGGCAACTGGATTGGCAGGTGGTTTCGGTCGGGCGGAGCGGCATCCGCCGCCTGCACGGTTGCGGCGATTCCCATGGAAGCGATTCCAAGGCACAACGCCACGAAGCAACGCATGTTCACCTCCCGCCGGGGTTTCCGGCCATCGGTCCGAGTTGAAGATCCTTCGCTGCGCCGGCGTCTCGTGCCGGGCGGTCCTTCCGCTATTCATGAACCGCCCCCGTCGTCATTGCGAGGAGCGAAGCGACGAAGCAATCCACGCGGCCGGGACCGATTCGGCGCCGCGTGGGTCGCTTCGCTGCGCTCGCGACGACGAAGGGGTGGTTCGGCCGGACCCAGCGCCGGTGCCATGCGGCCCCCGGTCAAAGCCGGATTTCGTTCCTCACCGCGTCCGCGACCTGAGTGCCTTCGAAGAACGCCGGGTTCCGGGCCGTCCACAGCGCCGCCGCGTTGGAGAACGTGAACTTCCTGAACTGTTCGCGATCGATCCGTCCGTGCTCGACCAGCTCCCACGACTCGGGAAGCACTTCGCGGCAGTCCGGAACGTCGAAATGGCCGATGTCGCTGGCGAACATGGCGCGCAGTTCCTCGCCGACGGGTGGCAGGCGCGGATCGAACGCGACGGCAGCCATGGGATCGTCCGCTTCACAACCGAAGAAAAAGCGCGACGTGAACAGCTCCGCGATCTGATCCGGAGCAGTGATACCCGAAGCGGCGAACTCGTCGCGCTCGTCGGCGCCGACCCGATCCGCCGCGAGCGGCGCCAGTGCGCCGTCGAGCCGGTCGAGCGCCGCCTTGACCCGGGAACTGCCGTGGCGTTCGAACAGCGACCGCACGAGCCGGCGGTCCAACCGGTCGGGATCATAGCTCTGGATTGCGACGACGTTGCGCTTGTCGAAGTGGCCGGTGAGATCGGCACAGAGGGTTGCCGCGTAGGCGACGCCACCCTCCAGGAACGAGAAACGAAGCTCCGGAAACCGCTTCGCGACGCCGCCCAGCACCAGGGCCCGGCAGGTCGCCTCCTGGGCCGTCGCGAAATGGCCGATGTGATTGAAGACGAAGCTCGTAGACGAAGCATGCGTCCCCCATCCCGACCCGACGGCGTGAAAGGTCGGTGCGATGCCCAGTTCGCTGCAGCGCAGCCAGACCGGGTCATAGTCGTAGGGGCTGTCGTGCGCCACGGTGTCGACCCAAACTGCGCCCGGCACATTCCGGGCGCCATCGACAGGCCGCACGATGACGCCGGACATGACCACCGCCTTGAAGCCGTGGCGGGCGACCGCAAACTCCAGTTCGACCAGCGCCTCCTGGGGCGTCCGCATTGGAATCACCGCGACGGGCTCGAGACGGTCCCTGCGTTCGAACATCACCTCCATCGCGTAGCGATTGCACGCGCGTGCGAACGGCAGCCGAAGCTCGTCAGCCATGATCAGGTCGACGCCCAGGCCGAAGGTGGGATAGCTGACGGAAAAGTCGATGCCGAACTCGTCGAGCCGCTGGCACAGCAGCGCCGGCAGCATCGCAGTCGCGCGGTCGAGGGTGTTCTGCGACGGGAAGCCCCACCAGGGGCCGCGCGTGATGCGCCGCCGCCTGCGCTCGCCGATCGGGATCGCCGACAGGTCGACCCGGCTGATGAAGGCGTCGAACAGCGGCGCAGCGGTGGCACCACCCTCCTCGACGACGAAGTCCCGCAGCACGGGGTGGTACTCGAGGACATGGCCGTCGGCATCGATGACGGGATGATTCAGACGTGCCCGAAGCGCTGCCGCATCCATCCTTTGCCCCCCTCGCCCGTTCCGGGTACTGTCATGATAAGCAGCGACGCCGCGGCCGGCCAATGCGCAGGTGTTGAAGCCGTCGTCCGTGGTACCTGACACCTTGCAGGAATGTGCGGCCCGGGTGTGATGCCGCTCCCGGCCCGCGCCGGGCAGATCCCGGTCCCGTAGTGGTCAGTGCCGAAACCGACGAGCACGAACACCCTGGGGATTGACTTCGATGCCATCGGCGGGCCCCATTGTTGGCCATAATGTACGCTATGGGGCAAATCGAAAGACGGCCATGAAGCTACCAGCGAGTGGTCGAGTTCAATGGGAGGTGAGCACGTGAGCAGGAACAAAAAGGGGCGCATCGGCTCATCGTTTGAGAGATTCCTGAAGGACGAAGACATCTATGAGGAGACCAGCGCAGTGGGGATCAAGCGTGCGCTGGCTTGGCAGATCGAAAGCGCCATGGCGGAGGAGCGCCTGGCCAAGAACGAGATGGCGAAGCAGATGCCCACGAGCCGAAACTAAATCGATTCCATCCTCGATTATTACATCGACAGGATCCAGCTCAACGTGGCTTTAAGGCTGGGCGAGCTCGGGCGTGAATGGAGACTGGAACTCGTGCGTGGATTGTCCAGCCACAGATTGGCTCACGAGACCTGCGTCGCAACTAATAAGTCCTTCCATCGGCTCCATTCGCCGCCGTCGAACGCCTTGACCCAAAGCATCTCGTTTCCGACTACTGCGCCGCCCACAAATTGCACCTTCGACAGATCGGTCGCTGCGACGGCAATGGCACGCCCCGGTGCCTGGCGGACGCCGTCGACGCTGAAGTACCCCGAGGCCGCGTCGGTGCCTTCGTCCCAAAACGCGTACTCAACGATGGGATCTCCGTCGGCATCGTCGACTGAAAACAG
>JBFXBD010000016.1:0-108687 GCA_050183625.1 Gammaproteobacteria bacterium | reverse complement strand
GATGCATCGATCCTCGCCACCGCAGATCTCCCGCACTACGCCGCCGAACGCGGCACTGCGGGATCTGATCGATGGCGAACGAAAAGGTTCACGGATCAGAGCGTTATAAGATCCTACCTATGAGTATTGGTTCGCGATTTCCTCGGCGTCGCCGCTCACCGGCTGCGGCAGGCCGGCCTGCGCCGGGCCGGTGCCGGCGCCGCCGGGCTTGGGCAGGCGCACCGATTCCAGGCGGCCGTCGCGCTCGATGACGATGCGATCGCGCTGCACCTCGCGCAGTACCGCACCGCCGGCCAGTTCATCGCCGGGCGCGTAGACACGATCCGGCGCGCCGGACAGCGCCAGGATCGCGCGCGCCGGGCCGGCGCCGTCCGCGTGCAGGGTGCCCTTGAGTTGAAGCGTGGTGTCCGCGGTCTCGGGCGCGTCAGCGGCAGCGACGCGCGCCTGCGCCGGTGCACCGAACAGCCGCAGCGTGGCCAGCCGCGAGTAGTCGGCCGGCGCAGGCCGCGGGCGCGGCGCGGTGTCGACCGCATCCTCGATCGGCACCGGTGCCGGCGCGCGCAGGCGCGGCGCATGCCAGGCGCCGACGGCACCAAGGCAGGCAAGCGCCGCGATCAGCGCGGCGAGCGGCGCGGCGCGCGCGAGCCGTTGCGGGTGCAACCGCCCGGGCAGCGAACGCGCCGCCGTGCCAGCCGCCTGGAACCATCCGCGCATCGGCGCCGTGCATGCGCGCTCAGCGATTGCCGTCGGCGTTCGGAGCCGCCGCGGTGCGATCGTCGCCGAGCACGTACTTCTCGTTCAGGTAGTCGCGCAGGAAATCGGCTACCGCTTCCGGATCCACCGGCCGCTTGGCGATCTCCCGCAGGCGCGCGTACAGGTAGCGATTCGGCACGCCGGACATGGCCAGCAGCTCGATGTCCTCGCGCGCGACGCGCTGCGCCGGGTCGTGCACTTCGCCGTTGATGATGTGGTCCAGCCGGCGCGCATCGAGATTGAAGTGCCCGGCGATCTCCGCGCCGCATTCCACGAACACCGGCATCAGCGACGCCCCGGCCAGTTCCGGATCCTGCAGCGGCGCCAACCGGGCGATGGCGTTCTTGATCGCGAACCGGTAGACCTCCGACTCGCGCACCCGCAGGCGCCGCGCTATCGCCTTGACGCGGTCGATGTCCGACCCGTCCAGGCGGATGGAAACGCTGCGTTTGGCGATGTCGTCGTCCCAGCCGCTGTCGGCCTCGTTCATCGTTCGTCCCCCTGCGGCGCAATCGGGTGCCGCGGGAAAGAGCGTAGAGGGTTCGTATTACGGATTCATAACAGGATCGAATTTCATTCGTTGCCCGTTCGCATGACGTGTCATCGAATCTTCATATTTCCTTAAAGACCCGGAAACCTCGTTTCGGGAACATTGCGCGCATTCGAGCAACACGTCGCGGCGGATGGTCGCGGGGCCGATGGGTCAACCATGAGCAGTCGATGCACCGGCGTTCCAGGCCGGCAGAACAAGGGCCGTTCACCGCAGCGGTGAACCGGAAGGACGTACGTTCCGGCAGAGCCCGAAGCAGAGCGATGGAAACCAGACGAGATTTTTCTATTCCTCAGACTTTCCAGGAGAAATCGATGAAAGCGATGAAACTCAAGATGCTGGCGGCGGCGGTCGCGCTGGCCGGCGCGAGCGCGGCCGCGACGGCGGCCCCGATCGCGCCCGAAGGCGTGTTCCTGTCCGTCCGCGACGAGGCGAACAACAACTCGTTCGTCGCCAACCTGAACGTGACCACGGCGGATTTTCGCGCCGACGACACCAGCCCGCGGGCCCTGTCCGGCCAGGCGCTCGATGCGCTGAGCCAGTTCCTCTCCGGCCGCGACCTGTCCACCATCGTGTGGAACGTGACCGGTGCCATGAACGGCGACTACGGCACTCCGACCTGGGGCGGCATGACCACCTCCACCAACATCGAGACGGCGCCGCAGGACTGGGGCCACTTCGGCGGGCTGGATGCCGCGGTCCAGAACTACCAGATCTTCCGTGGCGTCGTGAATCCGGATCTCGCCGGTTCCGTCGACGGCGTCGGCTACAACACCGGCGACCTGAAGGGCTATTTCACCCCCGGCGGCAACGGCGGCGTCGGCTCCATCGAGTCGCTCGGCCGCGTCGGCGACACGCTGGCGTTCTACGCGTTCTTCGTCCAGCAGCCGAACGACGGCTTCACGGAATTCTTCGAAGGAGACTTCGCCAAGCTGGCCGGGCAGTGGACCCTCGACTTCGACGGCGCGACCGCGAGCCTGAACTACGCGCCGGTCCCGCTGCCGGCGGGCGTGTGGCTGCTCGGCTCCGCCCTGGCCGGCGTGGCCGGCGTGGTGCGCCGGCGCAAGGCCTGAGGCCTCGCGCTGCACGACTGAATCAATTGATCCGGTTCCGGAAGCCACCCTGCGGGTAGGGCCGCAGGGTGGCAGTCCCCGGAAATGAAATGACCACTCGTCCAGAAGGCCCATCAGCCAGGAGACAGAACATCATGTTTGCACGCAATACCCTCAGTCAAGCCATCGGCGCGTCGCTGCTGTTCGCCAGCGGTTCGGCGTTCGCCTACCTCCCCGCCAGCAACACCGACGCGGACGTCATCATGTATTGGGGCGGCGCCACCGCCTCGTCGCTGAGCGCGCAGGAACTGACCGTCGCCGCGGTCTGCGCCACCGACACCCACCTGCTGTACCAGACGCCGAACAGCGGCACGAACCCCAAGCGCGCCGGCAACGACTGGGCGATCGCCTGCCGCACCTCCGCGGCCAAGACCGGCATCGCCGACGGCACCCGCGTGCTCGTCATCAAGCGCGACCGCGGCGGCTCGGGCGTGGGCGTCGGCCCGGTGCAGACCAAGAGCACCGACCCGGTGCCGACCGGCGGCGCGCCCGGCGACGGCGGCAAGATTTCGTTCCTGAACATCGCCCCCGCCAACTGCAACATCGCCGCCACCGGCGGCGTCGACGGCGCCCCGGCGATCCAGGATCCCGCTGGCGCTCCCGGCGTGGTGATCCCGCTGGTTGGCTGCACGGCCACGTACACGGCATTCGCGTTCGCTGAAATGGGCACCTCGGACATCGAGCCGAGCAAGTTCTTCGACATCAACACGCCGGTCGTCGATGGCAGCGGCGTACCGTTCCGGACCGAATCCGACCGCACGTTCGCCGAGCAGAACGCGCTCGCCGCGCTGACCTTCAACAACCCGGTGACCCTGGCGCTGCGCAACAAGCTGCAGGAGGCGCAGTTCCCGATCGGCAGCGTGTGCAACCCGGCCAATGCGGCCTACGGCCAGCTCACCGCCAGCGAAACCGACCGCCCGGATACGACCAACGCGGAATCCGAGGCCTGCATGCCCTCGCTGACGCGCGAGGAGATCGACTCGATCCTCACCGGCAAGATCCTGGGCTGGAACCAGCTTCTGCGCGCCGACGGCTCGGCCATCCCGGGCCTGACGGGCGCGGTGCAGATCTGCCGCCGCGTCGATGGCTCCGGCACGCAGGCCACCATCAATGCGCTGATCGGTTCGTTCCCGTGCGACACCAACCTCGCCGACGGCGCGATCGACATCATCAAGCCGCGCGGCACCGCCAGTGCCCAGCTTGTGCTGAACAGCGGTTCGTCGGACGTCGACAACTGCCTGCACAACTTCAACGCCACGGCCAATCCGTACGCGATCGGCATCCTGAGCGTCGAGGGCCGCAATACCGACAACACGCGCAACTACCGCTACATCAAGATCGATGGCGTCGCGCCGACCCTGCGCAACATCCACGCCGGCGATTACTACCTCTGGGCCCAGCAGGCCTGCCAGCGTCGCGGCGAATCCCTGCCGTACAACGCCGGCGTCGGCCCGCTCGATACCATCCTGAACAAGGATCGCGTGTTCGATTCCCTCTGCGGCGGCAACGCGACGGCGGGCCTGAACAGCATCGCCACGCTGACGAAGCTGAACAATCCGTCCGACCTGACCAACTGCCTGAACGGCACCGCTCTGTCCAAGTGCGGCAGCCTGTACACCTGGGGTCAGTCCGGATGGCTGGCCACGCCGACCTCGGCGATCGTGTACGACAACGTCCTGGCGGCCTCCACCCGCCCGGTCAACGCCTACACCCGCGAGGTCACCACCGGCAAGGTCAACATCTGCCAGACCCCGACCAAGGCCACGGTCGGCGGCAATGCCGCCAGGGGCACGATTGTCGCGCCGAATCCGAACTGGGTTCCGTAAGGGATCGACCGCCGCCCGCGGCCGAGCGGTTTGCGGGCGGTGGCGGATGAAGCCGTCAACGTAGTCATTCGCCCGGCCCCCGGAAACGGGGGCCGGGTTTTTCAATTTCGGAAGCCGAACATTCACAAGCCGCCATGAACCGTCGCCAAGTGCCATCGATGCGTCTTTCGACACTGGCCGCCTGGATCTCGGCGTTGACCTCGTCCGCCGGGGCGTTCGGCCAGCAGCTTCCGGTTCCCTGCGCGCCCTGTGCCGGCGGTCCGGCGGCATTCGTCAGCGCCGGCAGCGCTTCCTACACCACGGCGGGCACTGCCGGTGTCGTCAACCAGTTCTCCGATCGCGCCATCCTGAACTGGCAGAGCTTCGACATCGGCGCCGGTCACTCGGTCCAGTTCGTGCAGCCGTCGTCCACCTCGGCCGCCTTGAACCGGATCCACCAGTCCGATCCGAGCCGCATCCTCGGCAATCTCAGCGCCAACGGCCAGGTCTACCTCGTCAACCAGAACGGCATCGTGTTCGGCAGCGGCGCGCGGGTCGATGCGCGCGCGCTCGTCGCCTCGACGCTGAACGTCGCCGACGACATCTTCACGTCCATCGGCATCGCCAATGCCATCAACCAGGGCGACAACCCGTCCGCCTCGCGCGCGGCCTTCGAAGGTGCCTCCGACGCGAAGGTACTGATCGAGAGCGGCGCGCGGCTGCGCGCGGACGAACGCATCATCATCATCGGTGCCGAGGTCGAGAACCGCGGCACGGTCGAAGCGCCCGACGGGCAGGCGATCCTCGCGGCCAGCCACGATCGCGTGTACCTGTCGTCCGACAGGGAACTGCGCGGCCTGCTGGTGGAGGTGGATACCGGCGGCTCGGTCTCCAACCTGGGCGAAGTCCTCGCCGAACGCGGCAACGCCACGCTGCTCGGGCTGGCGGTGAACCAGTCCGGGCGCGTCAGCGCCACGACCAGCGTCAACGTCAATGGCTCGATCCGGCTGGTCGCGCGCGACCGCGCGACTCCGAGCCAGTTCGTCAGCGATCCGGCGACCGGCGCGCGCACGGCAGTCGCCACGCGCGCGGGCGAGGTCATCGTCGGCACCGGTGCCGTCACCGAAATCACCCCCGAGCACGGCGCGGATGCGACCGCGGTCGACGGCCAGGAACAGCCGCGATCGTCAATCGAGATCCAGGCGCGCTCGGTCGCCATCGAGCGCGACGCGCGCCTTGCGGCACCGGGCGGCAGTGTTTCCATCACCGCCACCCGGACGCCGAACCAGCCGTTGTCCGGCGGCGATCGGCAGGCCGGCATCCGCCTGGCGCCCGGGGCGGTGATCGACGTCTCCGGCGACACCACGGCACTCGTGCCGATGGAGCGCAACCAGGGCAGCCTGAAACTGTTCGGCAACGAACTGGCCGACGCGCCGTTCCAGCGCGGCGGCGCGCTCGCCAGGCAGGAGATCACCGTGGACCTGCGCAAGGGCACGGCGATAACCCGCGTGGACAAGCTTCTGGACGACATCCGCCGCACGGTCGGCGAGCGCCTGTCGGCGGGTGGAGAGATCGAACTGCGCGCGGAGGGCGACGTGCTCGTCAGCGCCGGTTCGACCCTGGATTTCTCCGGCGGCTTCGTGACCTACCTGGACGGCTACCTGTCGACGACCAAGCTGGTCAAGGATGGCGCGATCGTCGACATCAGCCAGGCCGATCCGCGGATCGCGTACGACGGCATCTTCGGCCGGACCGAGCTTGCGCACCGCAAGTGGGGCATCACCGAGATCTACCAGCAGACCGGCCTGACCGATTTCGTTCCCGGATACGTGGAAGGCAAGGACGCGGGCAGCCTGACCGTGCAGGGCGCCGGCATCGATCTGAGCGGCGAACTGCTGGGCGCGACCATCCGCGGTCCCTGGCAGCGCGACCCCGCCGCCGGGCAGGCCGTGGGTGTGGCGCGGCCCTTTGCGCAGGTTCCGCTCGCGGGCCTGCTGGACTTGAGCCGGTCCGGCAGCGCGACGAATGCCGGCGTCGTGTTCGCCGACGCCGGCCTGGGGAACGCATTCGATGCCGGCGCCGTGCTGCCCGCGGAGCAGCCGCTGGTGATACCGGTCGGCATGCTCGGGCAGGGCGGTATCAACCGACTGGCGGTCTCCGCCGCGGGGCTGGTCACGATCCCCGCCGGTACCGACATCGGGCTCGATCCGGGCGGGTCGCTGACGGTCGCCGCCAATGCGATCGAGGTCGAGTCCGACATCCGCATCGCCGCCGGCACGGTGCGGCTGCTGGCGACTTCATCCGGACCGCGCCGGGGCCGGATCGAACTCGCGGCCGGCGTTGAAATCGACGTCGGCGGGCGCTGGATCAACGATCTCGCGACGGCCAACGGCGGCGTCACCGGCACCGACGTGCTGGCGCTCGACGGCGGCCGCGTGACGCTGGATTCCCAGGGCGATCTGATCCTCGCCGCCGGCAGCCGCATCGACGTCGACGGCGGTGCGCACCTGGGCGCGGACGGCGACATCGAGGCCGGCGACGCCGGTGCGATCACGCTGGCGAGCCGGATCCCGAACCTGAACGAACCGACGCAGTTCGTCCTCGACGCACTGCTTTCCGGGCAGGCGCCCGGCAGCGGCGGCGCGCTGCGCATCGATGCTGCCGCGTTCCTGATGGGTGCCCCGGCAGACGATCCCGACCCGGGCATCCTGTCGATACCGGCGGAGCGGATCGTCGCCGCCGGTTTTCGCAACCTGACCTTCAACGCCGACCGCGGCGGATTCACGATCGCCGAAGGCACGACGCTGAACCTCACGCCGCTGAACCTTGAACTCACGAGCGGCTTCCAGTCCCAGCCCTCCGGCGCGGACATCGCCGGCTTCAGCCGCCTGGTGCAGTTGCCGCAGGTCGAACGGGCGACGAGTTCGCTGACTGCCAGGGTCGCCCGGGCGCCCGGCGTCGCGGACGCGGACGGCCGCGTCGTCGTCGGTGCCGGGGCCGCGGTGCGCACCGAAGCGGGCGGCGAGATTTCGTTCAGTGCCGACTCGGACATCGTCGTCGATGGGGCCCTGTACGCGCCGGGTGGCAGGATCAGCCTCGCGCTCGGCAGCCCTGGGGCAGCGAATGAAACCGGGTTCCGCGCCAGCCAGGGGATCCGGCTGGGCCCCGCCGCGCGCCTCGACGCAGGCGCCGTCGCGCTCGTGGAGCCGGTGACGGACGGCCGGCGCAACGGCGAGGTGCTGCAGGGCGGGAGCGTTTCGCTGCACGCGGATCGGGGCTATGTCATCGCCGCGCCGGGGTCGATCATCGACGTCTCCGGCACGAGCACGATCCTGGATCTGCCGGGCGACGTGCTGGGAATGCCGGTGGCGACCGTCGTCGCCAGCGCCGCGGGCACCCTGGAGGTCCAGGCTGCCGAGGGCATCGTCCTGGGCGGCGATCTGCTGGCGCGCCCCGGCGCCGCCGACGTGGCGGGCGGCACGTTGCGAATGACGCTGGATACCGCGAATCGCGATCCGAACGGCGTCGTCAACGACCCGCTCAACCCGGCGTACACCCAGTTTCCGTTCACCGTCCGGGAGATCCGCATCGGCGCGGAAACGCCCGACTTCGTCGAGGCCGGCGAAGCGGTGCCGGCGCAGCGCAACGGCATCGGCTTCCTGAGCGAGCACGCCGCCAGCGACGCCGGATTCGACGTGATCGAACTGGTGGTGCCGCCGCTGTCCCGGTTCGGCGCGGCCATCAATGCCGGGCGGGTGACGTTCGACGGCGACGTCGTGCTGCAGGCGGGGCGTCGGCTGACCCTGGACGCCGGCGAGATCGCCTCCACCGGCGGCGCGGCGCAGGTACGCGCGCCGCTCATCGAACTCGGCCCCACCGGGCGCGTGTTGCGGATCGTGGCGACACCCGGCGCCGGTACCGGGACGATCCGCTTCGACGCCCGGCACATCGATCTCATCGGCAACCTCACGTTCTCCGGCTTCGCGGCCGGCGGCGCCACGCCCGCGGTGACGCTCGCGAGCAGCGGCGATATCCGTGCGCGCGGCGTGCGGTTCGGCGGCGAAGCGGCGCGCGCCCTGCCCGGTTCGCTCACCCTCGGCGCCGATCTGATGCTTCAGGCCGCCCGGATCCATCCGACGACGCTGACCGACTATGCCGTCGAAGTCACGGGCGCGAACGGCCGGATCGTCGTCGCCGGTGCGGGCGACGCCTCTCAGGCCCCGCTGTCCGCGGCCGGACGTCTTTCGCTGTCGGCCGCCGACATCGTCCAGGGCGGTACCCTGCGCGCGCCGATGGGCGCAATCGAACTGGATGCCTCGAATACACTGCAACTCCAGGCCGGCAGCGTCACCTCCGTGTCCGCGGCCGGCGCGGTCGTTCCGTTCGGCATCAACGAATTCGGCACCGCCTGGATCTATCCGCTCGGCGACGTGACGCTCGTGCTGGACGGTGCGCCGGCCAAGTCAATTGTGCTCTCCGGCCCCACCGTCGCGGTCGACGCCGGCGCGCTGGTCGACCTGAGCGGCGGCGGCGATCTTCTGACCTACGAGTTCGTCGCCGGCCCAGGCGGCACGCGCGACATCCTGGCCGGCAACAATGCCGACGGCGCATTCGCGGTGCTGCCCGGCCTGTCCGGCCTGTACGGTGCGTACGATCCGCTCGAATCCGCCGCCACGGGGATCGCTGCCGGCAGCACGGTGGTGATCGCGGACGGCAGCGTGATCCCGGCCGGCGAGTACGCGCGCCTTCCGGCACGCTACGCGCTGCTGCCGGGCGCCTACCTGTTGACGCCGGTGCCCGGCACCGGGGATCTGCATCCGTCCATGAGCCGGATGCTGGCCGACGGCACGACGCCGCTGGTCGCCGGCCGGATCGCGGACGCGGGCACGGCGGTGCAGGACGCGCGCTGGTCGGGCTTCAGCGTCGAGAACGGGGCCCAGGTCCGTGCCCGCGCCCAGTACAACGAATATCTCGCCAGCGATTTCTTCGCCGCATCCGCGGCGCCCGTGCCCGCGGATGCGGGCCGGCTGACGATAGCCGCCGAACGTGCGATTGCGATCGACGGCACGCTGGCGGCGGGCGGCACCGGGCGCGGCGCGGAGGTGGACATCGTCGCCGATCGGATCGCCGTCGTCGCGCAGCGCACGCCGGGTGCGACCGCGGTCGAACTGGTGGACGCCGAGCTGGGCAATTTCTCCGCGGCGAGCCTGCTGCTGGGCGGCAGTCGCGAACCGGGCGCGGATGGCGTGGCGATCGACGTGCGCGCGCAGTCCGTGACGGTGGAATCGGGAGCGCACCTGGCGGCTCCGGAGATCGTGCTCGCCGCGACGGATGAAATCGGGATCCGCGCGGGCAGCGTCGTGGCGGCGACCGGCGCCGCGGACGCGCTCGTCGACTCGCCCTTCATGCTGAGCGGCGACGGTGCCTTCCTGCGCGTGGCTGCCGGCGCGCACCGGCCGCTGCAGCGGGATGCGGCGCCCGGCGTCGCGGGCCGTCTGGACATTGCCGAAGGTGCCCGCGTGGAGGCGGCGGGTTCCATCGCCCTGGAAGCCAGCCGCGACGTGCTGTCCGCCGGTGACCTCTCCACGCCCGGCGGTGCGATCAGCCTGACGGCTTCGTTGATCAGCCTCGGCGCCGCAAGCGGCGTGACGCAGGGCCTGGTGCTGACGAACGACGATCTCGGCCGCCTGCAGGCGGCCGAACTGCGGCTCGACAGCCGTTCCACCGTGGACATTTACGGCAGCCTGGATGCGCGGCTGGCCAACCTCGTCATCGATGCGGCGGGGATGCGCGGATTCGACAATGCCGGTGCCGTGGCGTCGATCGCCGCCGCCGACATGATCCTGGGCAATTCACGCGGCGCAATGGTTGCCGCCGCCGGCAGCGGGAGCGGGGCGCTCGCGCTGTCCGCCGGCAGCCTGATCCTGCAAGGCGGCGGTCTCGACGTGAGCGGCTTCGGCGCTGCCACCGTCGGCGTGACCGGCACGATCGTCTCCGCGGCCGATGCCGCCGTCCACATGCGCGGCGATCTGACCATCGCGGCGGCGCGCATCACCGCGGACGCGGGCACGGCGACCACGATCGAAGCGGACGGCAACCTGCACGTCGCCGCTTCCTCCACGGTCCCGTCCGAGGCACCGGCGGCGCTCGGTGCCAGCTACACCTTCCGGGCCTCCGCCGTCGATTTCGGCGGGCGCGTGGAACTGCCCTCGGGAACGGTGCTCCTGGACGCCGCCGGGCCCGATGGCATCGACCTCCTGGATGGCGCGCTGCTGGACGTCAGCGGTCTCGGCCTGCGTTTCGGGGATCTCGATGTCGGTACCGACGGCGGCTCGGTGCGCCTGCAGGCCGCAGCGGGCGGTATCGATATCGGCGGCGCGACGATCGCGGTCGCCTCCGGCGGCGCCGGGGCCCGCGCCGGCAGCATCGGGCTTTCCGCCGCCCAGGGCAGCGTCGCCATCGCCTCAGGCGCGCGCCTGACCGCGGTCGACGGCGGCGCGGTGGCGAACGCAGGCGCGGATCGCACGCTCGGCGGTGCGTTGTCGATCGACGCGGGCCAGCTTCCGCAAGGCGCATCGGCCGTCGTCACGATTGCCGGCGCGGGCTTCACGCGCGAACTGTCGCTGCGCCAGCGCCAGGGCGACATCGTCCTGACCGCGGTGGACGCGATCACCGCGGGCCGCGTGGAACTGCTGGCCGATGCCGGCGGCATCGGATTCAACGGCCGGATCGATGCGTCCGGTGCAGATGGCGGCAGCGTCGTCCTGGCCGCGGGCGGCGTGGTGGTGCTGGGCGAAGGCTCGATGATCGACGCCCGAGCCACGGCGGCCGGCGGCCGCGGCGGGCGGGTCTTCCTCGCCTCCGCTTCGATGGCGGACGGCGCTTCGGTCGAGGGCGGGGTCCTGATGGCCGGCGGCGCGGTGCCGGCGGTGATCGACGTCTCGGGCAGCCAGGGCGGGCAGATCGACGTGCGCCTGCCGCAGGCGAGCGTCATGACGCTCGCCGACGCGCAGCCGGACGCCCTGCGCCTGGACGGCACGATCCGCGGCGCGGCACGGATCGGCGTCGAGGGCTTCCGGGCCTACACCGATGCCGACGGGATCCTGGTCCTGAGCGACATCGCCGCGGGCACCGACGGCCTCCTGGCCGCCGGAACGCTCGTGAACGTCGTGATCCCAACCGCGCTGCCCAGCGCGACCAGCGACGCCTATGCCGGCCTGAAGATCAACTTCACCTCCGGAAATCTCTCCGGCCAGACCCATACGATTTCCGGATATTCCGGCACCACGCGCCTGCTCACGCTGACCGGACTGGCCGCGGCGCCGGATTTCGCCTCCGGATTCACGCTCAGCGATTCGAGCACCACGATCTCGGGTTCGACCAGCACGATCGTTCGCACCAACCTCACCAAGACCATCACCAATTTCTACGCCGGCGCGACGATCACGTTCACGTCCGGAAACCTGAACGGGCAGACCGGTACGGTGACCGCCTACAACGGCGCGACGCGGCGGCTGACGGTCACCGGCCTGTCGGCGGCGCCCGCGGCCAACTCGCAGTTCCGGCTCGACGGCGTCGCTGCCGGCACGGTGACGCCGACGTCGGACGTGGCCATCAATGCGGATCTCGGCACCTCGTCGGCTTCCCTGTACGTCGGCTCGTCGATGAGCTTCCTGAGCGGAAACCTCGCCGGTACGAGCGGCGTGATCACGGCCTATGATCCGGTGCGGCGCATCGCGACGCTCGCCGGGTTCTCCGATCTTCCCGATCCGAGTTCGAACTTCGAAATCGTGAACACGCGCTACGTCGACGGCGCCTCGTTCGTGGCTGCCGGCGCCGACATCCGCGCCGGACTGGGCGCCGTCGCCACGGTCGCGGGCTTCGAACTGCTGCCCGGCGTGGAGATCCGCACCGCCGGGAACCTGGGCCTGTCGCAAAGCTGGGATCTCCAGGGCTGGCGCTTCGACGGCGTGGCCGGCGTGCTGACGCTGCGGGCCGCGGGCGATATCGCGATCGACGCGAATCTCAGCGACGGCGTCGCGTTCGCTTCGGTCGCGCCCGGCCTGCTGCCGGAGCGCGACATCGTCGGCAACGGGCCGTCCTGGAGCTATCGGATCGTATCCGGCGCCGATCTGGGGGCGGCCGATCCTCTGGCATACGTTCGCGGGCAGGGCACCCTGGCGATCGGCACCGGCGTTTCGGTGCGCACCGGGCGCGGCTACATCGATCTTGCCGCGGGCGCCGACGTCGAACTGAGCAGCCCGACTTCGGCGGTGTACACCGTGGGCGAGAACCGCGGCAGCGGCGCGCTCGATCCCATGGACGTGGAGGTGCTGCTGCGCGGTGACTTCGTCGACGGCGGCGGCGACGTGCGGATCAGCGCCGGCGGCAGCGTGCGTGGCGTATCCGACCGGCCATTGCCGGACTGGATGCCGCGGGTGGCCGGCGAGTTCCTGTTCTACAAGCCGGACTTCGAATTTCCGAGTGCCTGGGCGATCGATATCGGCCGCTTCCGCCAGGGCGTGGGCGCCCTGGGTGGCGGCGATGTCTCGATACGTGCCGGCGGCGATCTGGATTCGCTGACCGTCGCGCTGCCCGCCAACGGCCTGCCGTTCGCCCTGGACGGCACGGATACGCGCATCGCCGGCGGCGGCGATCTCGATGTCGAAGTTGCCGGCGATGTGATCGGCGGCATGTATCTGCTCGGTCGCGGCACCGGCACCCTGCGCTCGGGCGGGCGGATCACGGGCGCCGGATCGAACGCGCCGCTGCCGATCGTCGCCCTGGGCGACGGCCAGTTGCACCTGCAGGGGCGCACCGGCGTGGCCATCGAGACGGTGCTGAACCCGACGCTTGCCGAGCCCGATCCGACCCAGGGGCTGATCGACTTCTTCTTCTTCCCGCAACCGGCGTACTTCTTCACCTATTCGCCGCGCAGCGCCGTCACGCTCGCGTCACTGTCGGGCGACGTGATCATCCATGCCCGCGGCCAACGCATCGCCAATCTGTACGGCGATCGCACCGTCGATCCCGACCTGCTGACCGTGTACCCGTCGACGCTGGACGCGCGGGCATTCGACGGCGACGTCCTCGTCGAGGATCAGGTGGACCTGTTCCCCTCGCCGCAGGGCAACCTGACGCTCCTCGCCGGCCGTGACGTCACCACCTCGGCGGCCGGTACCCTGCGCCTGACCGACGCCGATCCCGGGCTGCTGCCCAGGCCCGAAGCGCCCTCCGGCGTCGTCAACGGCGTTGCGCTGCGCAATCTGCTCGCGGCGCACGCGCCGGTGCCGATGCACGCGGGCGATCCGCTGCCGGCGCGCATCGTCGCCCGCGCCGGGTCCGTCGGCACCGCGGGCGCCGAGTCGCTGACGTTCAACGTCGCCAAGCAGGTGCGCATGTTCGCGGGCACCGACATCGCGAACCACACCCTGGTGGTGCAGCACGCGAACGCCGGCGATCTGACCGTGCTCCAGGCCGGGCGCGACATCGCCTTCGCGACCTTCCGCCGCCCGGACGGCGGGCTCGCGGAGAACACGAACTTCATCGATCTCGCCGGCCCGGGCCGGATCGAACTGATGGCTGCGCGCGAGATCGATTTCGGTACCGCGGTCGGCATCCAGACCCGCGGCGACTCGTCCAACCCCGCGCTCGCCGACACCGGGGCGGACATCAGCCTGTGGGCCGGGATCGGCTCCGAGCCGGACGTCATCGGCTTCTTCGATCGCTATTTCGACTCCGAGCCGGAGTACGCCACGCTCCTGGAGGCGTACGTCGAGCCGATCATGCCGGGGTCCGCCGCGGCGGGCCACGATGCGTTCATCGCGCTCGACCCGTTGCAAAGGCGCCAGTTCGTGCTCGACCTGCTCTACGATCAGATCCGCCGTGCGGGGCTGGAGTCGGCCACGACCGGCAGTTTCGAGCGCGGGTTCACCGCCATCGACGCGCTCTTCCCCGGCGCGCAGTACGACGGCGACATCCGATCGTTCCTGAGCCGGATCACCACGCTGGACGGCGGCGACATCAACCTCGTCGTACCCGGCGGCATCGTCAACGCGGGCGTGGCCTCGTCCGGCAGCCTGGCCAAGAGCGCGGAGAAACTCGGCGTCGTCGCCCAGCGCGAGGGCACGATCAACGCCGTGGTGCGCGGTGACTTCCTGGTGAACGCATCGCGCGTGTTCGCTCTCGACGGCGGCGACATCCTCATCTGGTCCTCGCAGGGCGACATCGACGCAGGGCGCGGCGCGAAATCGGCGCTGGCGATTCCGCCGCCGACCACGACCTTCGACGCGCAGGGCAATGCGGTGGTCGAGTTTCCGCCGGCGATTTCCGGCAGCGGCATCCGCACCGCGGTCAGCTCGGTGGGCAAGGCGCCGGGCAGCGTGTTCCTGTTCGCGCCCGCCGGCGTGGTGAACGCCGGCGACGCCGGCATCGAGTCGGCCGGGAACATCACGATCGCCGCCACCCAGGTACTCGGCGCCGAGAACATCAGCGTCGGCGGCGTGGCCAGCGGCGTGCCGAGCGTCAGCACGTCGAGCCTGGCAGCGGGATTGACGGGGGTCGGCGATGTCGGCGGCTCGGCGACCAAGTCGGCGACCGAGGCCGCGACCGCGGGGATGTCTTCCGACGCGCAGCCGGTGGCCAAGGCGCCGACCCTGGGCACGATCAGCGTCGAGGTGCTGGGCTTCGGCGAAGGCTGAGCGGCCCCGTGCCTGTCACGAATCGGTCATGAAAGCCGGCAATCATCCCGGGTCCGCCGCCACGCCAGCCGCCCCGGCACCATGATCCGCGCCCGTACGCCCATGCCCGCCCTGCTGCTTGCCGCGCTGCTGGCCGGTGTGGCCGTGCCCGGCGCGCGCGCGCAGGGCGATGATCGCGCGCCCGCCGCCGAAGCGCCCGAGGCCGCGCCCTTGGCGGAGGCCGCGCCCGCGGCGGGCGAACCGGCGGCGGACGAGACCTTCGACGTCTGGGAGTTCCAGGTCGAGGGCAACACCCTGCTGCCGCAGGTGGACATCGAGCGCGCGGTCTACGGTCATCTCGGCAAGGGCCGCACGTTCGAGAACATCGACGCTGCGCGCCAGCAGCTCGAGGCGCTGTACCGGGATCGCGGCTTCGGCACCGTGCTGGTGGACATTCCCGAACAGGACGTTTCCACCGGCGTGGTGCGGCTGGCGGTCACCCAGGGCGCGGTGGAGCGGCTGCGGGTGAGCGGCTCGCGCTATTTTTCGCTCGGGCGCATCAAGTCGCGGGTGCCGGCGCTCGCCGAAGGATCGGTGCCCTACCTGCCGGCGGTGCAGGCCGAACTCGCGGCGTTGAACCGCAGTTCGGCGGATCGGCGCATTACGCCGGTGCTGCGGCCGGGCAGGACGCCGGGCAGGCTGGAGGTCGACCTGAAGGTCGAGGACAAGCTGCCGCTGCACGCCGCCGTCGATCTGAACGATCGGCGCAGCGCCGATACCACGCGCACGCGCCTGAACGCCACGCTGCGCTACGACAATCTCTGGCAGCGCGAGCACGGCCTGTCGGTGTCCTACCAGGTCTCTCCCCAGGACGCCAACGAGGTCGAAGTCGTCTCCGGCACCTATGTCGCGCGCTTTGCCGGCTCGCCGAACGTGCTCGCACTCTACGCCGTGCGTTCCAATACCGACGTCGCCACGGTCGGCACGCTCGGCGTCATCGGCTCGGGCACGATCGCCGGCCTGCGCTACACGCTGCCGCTCGCCGGTACCGATCGCTGGTTCCACAGCGCGACCGCCGGCGCCGACTACAAGGATTTCGACGAGGACATCGCGCTGCAGGGCGCGGACAGCATCCGCTCGCCGATCAGCTACCTGAGCCTGACGGCCAGCTACAGCGCGACCCTGCTGGGCGACTCGGGCACGACCCGCTTCGATCTCGGCGCGACCTTTGCCCCGCGCGGGCTGGGCAATACCACGAAGGAGTTCGACATCAAGCGCTTCGGCGCCACGCCGGGGTTCGCGGTGTTCCGGGCGGGCGTCGAGCACCGCCACAAGGCCTGGTTCGGCACGCAGATCCTGGCGCGCCTCGACGGCCAGGTGGCGAGCGCGCCGCTGGTCAGCAACGAGCAGTTCGGCATCGGCGGCCTGGATTCCGTACGCGGCTACCTGGAATCGCAGAACCTGGGCGACGACGGCGCCACGGCGACGCTGGAGTGGCGCTCGCCGTCGTTCGCGCCGCGGCTGTCGGCGCGCCTGAACGATCTGACGCTGTTCGCGTTCTCAGACTTCGGCTACGTGCGCACCCGCGATCCGCTGCCCGGCCAGGACGCGAGCGCGACGCTCGAATCGGCGGGCGCGGGCGTCAGTGCCCGCGCATTCGACGGCCTGAGTGCATCGCTGGCCTGGGCCTGGCCGCTTCGGGACGCGCGCGGAGTCACCGCCGCGCATCCGCGCATCCACTTCAACCTCGGCTACGAGTTCTGAGGCGCGGCGCGCGCGGCACGCACCCGCGCCGCGATCCGAACTCGAACCATCGCAACATCGGACTGCATCGGAAATGCACTACGAACACTTTTCGCACGCATCGCGTCATCAGCCTGACACATTCGGGCGCGACGATCCCCGGCACCGGCTGGGGTTACGTTTCGTGGGGCGACGCATGTTCGGACGGGTTCTGTTGGCCGCGGTGCTCGGGCTCGCGCCGGTGCTGGCCGCGCAAGCCTGGTGGAATGACCAATGGTCGCACCGCAAGGCCATCAAGCTCGACACCAGCGCCCAGGGCGGGGCCATCGAGGTGCCGCTCGCCGACGTGCCGGTGCTGGTGCGGCTGCACTCGGGCAACTTCAAGTACTTCCTCGATATCGCCGATGGCGGCCAGGATCTGCGCTTCCTGTCCGCGGACGACAGGCAGCCGCTGAAGTTCCATGTCGAGCGCATGGACCAGATCAACGAGATTGGCCTGGTCTGGTTCCGGCAACCGGCGCTGACCCCGAATGCGGCGACCGACCAGGCCTGGATGTACTTCGGCAACCAGGCGCCGACGCCGGGCCAGGATGCGCCCGGCACCTATGACGGCGCGCAGGCGCTGGTGTACCACTTCGCGGACGACATCGCCCAGACCCGGGACGTCACCGCCAACGGCAACCATCCGGACGCGATCAGTGCTCAGCCTGCGTCCGGATCGCTGATCGCCGCCGGCGCGAAGTTCGCGGGCGGACAGTCGATCAAGCTGCCCGATTCCCCTTCCCTGGGCCTGAACGCGGCGACGGGGTGGA
Organism: Gammaproteobacteria bacterium; assembly: GCA_050183625.1. GTDB lineage: Bacteria > Pseudomonadota > Gammaproteobacteria > JADZEE01 > JADZEE01 > JBFXBD01. The sequence continues at coordinate 91,233 of JBFXBD010000016.1, read as the reverse complement.
CGTTTTCGGCCTGGATCAAGGCCGATGCGCCGCAGCCGCAGCCGGCCTACGTGTACGACCGCGTCGACGGCGACAAGCGCCTGAGCGTGGTCATCGAGGGCAGCAACATCTACGCGAGCTACGCCGGTGGTGCCGACGGCGCACCGGTGCGGACCGATCCCGCGCGCGCGACGTTGTCGCCCGGCTGGCACCACCTGGCGCTGACCGCGGCAGCCGGCCGGCTGACCTTGTACCTGGACGGCGTGGAAGTCGCGGCCGTGGATGCGGCGCTCGCAAACCTCGCCGGCCCGGCCGTGATCGGCGCTTCGGTCGCGGACGACGGCTTCCTCAGCGCGGAACTCGACGAAGTCGGGATCGCCAACACCGCGCGCCCGGCGGCGTGGTTCAAGTTCGCGGTCGCAAGCCAGGGCACCGGCGCGAAACTCGTGGTCGACGGCGGCGACGAAGGCCGGGATGGCGAAGGCGGCTCCGCGGAAGGTGGCGGCTACTTCGGCATCATCGTCCAGCAGGTGTTCGGCAACGAGGAAGCGATCGTCGAGCAGTCGGTCATCGGCATCTGCGGCGTGATGGCCGCGATCGCGGTGCTGGTGATGTTCTTCAAGGCCGTGTTCCTGACCCGAGCGCGCTCGGCGACCAGGAAGTTCCTGCACGCCTACGACGCACTCGGCATCGGTGCCGACGCCAGGCTCGATGCCCTGTTCGAATCGCGTGCGTACCGCGATTCGCCGCTGTTCCGCGTCTACCAGCAGGGCATCGAGGAGGTCAAGCGCCGGCACGCGCCCTCGGCCGGCGCCGCCGGCGCGGGCCTGGAGGAGAAGGCGCTGGCGTCGGTGCGCGCCGCGCTCGACGCCACCATGGTGCGCGAGACGCAGCGCATGAATTCGCAGATGGTGCTGCTCACGATCGCCATCTCCGGCGGCCCCTTCATCGGCCTGCTCGGCACGGTGGTGGGCGTGATGGTCACGTTCGCCGCGATCGCCGCCACCGGCGACGTCAATATCACCGCGATCGCGCCCGGCATGGCGGCCGCGCTGCTGGCCACGGTCGCCGGCCTCGGCGTCGCCATCCCCTCGCTGTTCGGCTACAACTACCTCGGCTCGCGGATCAAGGAATTGAACGCCGACATGCACGTCTACGCGGACGAGCTGATAGCCCGGATCAACGAGAACTACGGCGCCTGACGGGAGCAGCGCATGTCCGCGGAACTCAAAGAGGACAACGAGGCCTACGACCAGATCAACATCACGCCGATGCTGGATCTGGCGTACGTGCTGCTCATCATCTTCATCATCATGACCACCGCGGCGGTGCAGGGCATCAAGGTCAACCTGCCGCAGGCGAGCAACGCGCCGAGCCTGGCCAAGCCCAAGACCAAGGCCATCACGATCACCGCCGACGGCACGGTCTATCTCGATACCTACCCCGTGACGCTGGAGGAACTCGAAGCGCGCCTGGCCGGCTTCTACGCCGCCGATCCGACGCTGCCCGTGGTCATCAAGGGCGATTCCACCGTGCAGTACCAGCTCGTGATGGACGTGCTGGACATGGTCGGCAGGATCGGCATCGTCCAGGTCGGGCTGGTGACGCAGAAGTCGCAGCAGTAGCCCGGCCATGCTCGAGGAGGAAACAGGCGCGCGAAAATGGGTGCCGCTGGCGGGCGCCGCCGCGGTCATCCTCGCCTTGTGCGCGGGCCTGTACTTCGCCTTCAAGGCGCTGACGGGCGTGCCGCCCCCGCGCGAGCAGAAGGTGCAGCAGATCTCCATCGTCCAGCCCCCGCCGCCTCCGCCCCCGCCGCCGAAGACCGAGCCTCCGCCGGAGCCGGAGGAGAAGATCGAGACGCCCGAGGAGAAGCCGCTGGAGACGGTGGATTCCAACGAGGACATGACGACCAGGGATACCGGGCCGGCCGCCGCCGGTGCCGGCGACGGTTTCGGCAGCGGCGAAGGCGGCTTCAAGCGCAAGGTCGACCTGGAGATCTACAAGCGCTGGTACGCGGGGTTCGTCAATCGCGACATCCAGCGCGCGCTGTCGCAGATCGACGCCATCCGCAACTCCGCGTACTCGATCACGGTGCGGATCCGGATCGGCGAGGACGGCCGGGTGACGTGGTACGAGCTGGTCGGCACCACGAACGACGACGCGCTCGACCAGCGCATAGCCACGGCGCTGCAATCGGTGCAGATCAGCAAGGCGCCCGAAGCTGCGCTGCCGCAGCCGATCACGCTCAGGATCCGATCGAGGATTTGACGCCTGGGCGGCCGCGCCGGCAGGACACGAAGAGCCACGACAACGATGAAAAGCAAATACTACGTCGGCGTGCTGTGCGCGCTGCTCGCCACCGGCGGGCCGGTACGGGCGGACGAGCAGGCCGATCTGCTGCAGTTGAAGCAGACCGTCCTGAACCTCATGGACGCGCTGGTCGCGCAGGGCGTGCTGACGCGCGGAAAGGCCGACGAACTGATCGCGCAGGCGCAGCGCAAGGCGGCGGACGCGGGCACGGCCGATGGCACCGGAGCGGCCGATGCCGCCGCCGACGTCAAGCCCGGCACGGTGCGCGTGGCGTACGTGCCGGAGTTCGTCAAGGAGGAAATCCGCCAGCAGGTGCGCCAGGAACTCAAGCAGGACGTACTCGCCGACGTGAAGCAGCAGGCGAAGCAGGAGCGCTGGGGGACGCCGGATGCGCTGCCGGACTGGATCAACCGCTTCAAGCTGAGCGGCGACTTCCGCATCCGCAACCAGTACGACGCCTTCGCGTCGGACAATGCGCCGCTGGTGTTCGACCCGCTCGCCGTCAACGCAGCCGGCACCATCCTCGGCACCGACGTCTTCGCCAACACCGTGGAGAACCGCAACCGCCAGCGGATCCGCGCCCGGCTGGCCCTGAACGCCAGGATCACCGATGGGCTCGGCTTCGGAGCGCGCGTCACCACCGGCAACATCCGCGATCCGATCTCGACCAACCAGTCGCTCGGCAACACCGGTTCCCGATTCGACATCCAGCTCGATCACGCCTTCCTGCAGTACAAGGCCGGAACGGCCGAGCCCTGGCTGACCACCGTGGCCGGGCGCTTCCCCAGCCCGTGGTTCTCCAGCGACCTGGTGTGGGACGAGGATCTCAGCTTCGAAGGCGTCGCGGCCACGTACCGCCACGCGTTCGCGGGCGGCGACACGCTGCTCGACCGGCAGGATCGATCCCGCAGCGTGTTCGTCACCGCCGGCGTGTTTCCGCTGCAGGAGATCGAGCGCACGCTGTTCGACGAGGCCCGGGACAAGTGGCTGGTCGGCGGGCAGATCGGTTTCTCGCTCGGGTTTGCGGATCAGTCCAGGCTGACGATCGCGGCGGCGTACTACGACTACCAGAACGTCCAGGGCCGTCGCAACGCGTTTCCGGACACGGGCCTGCTCGACTCGACCGCGCCGCAGTACATGCAGAAGGGCAACACCCTGTTCAACATCAGGAACTCAGGCGTCGCCGGGGCGACGCGGCTGGGGCTGGCCTCGGACTACAACCTGCTGAACGTCACCACGCAGCTCGATCTGGCCTACTTCGCGCCGATCCACGTCATGCTGACCGGCGACGTGGTCAAGAACATCGGCTTCGACCGCGACGAGATCTTTGCCCGCACCGGCGGGGTGCTGTTCAACAATGCCTTGCAGGGCTGCACGGGCCGGGCGTGCATCGTCGACCGCACCCTGGCCTGGAACGTCGAGTTCACGGTCGGCTGGCCGAACGTCGCGCGCCGGGGCACCTGGCAGTTGTTCGGCGGCTATCGCTACGTCGAGCGCGACGCCGCCCTGGATGCATTCACCGAGTCCGACTTCCACCACGGCGGTACCGATGCCAAGGGCTGGGTCTTCGGCACCCGCATCGGCCTGACCGAGAACACCGTGCTGCGGGCGCGCTACATCACTGCCGACGAGATCCAGGATTCGGCACGCCTGGATGCCGCCACGAACCAGCGCTTCATCGACGGCCCGCCGCTGGGCATCGATGTGCTGCAGCTGGATCTGAATGCGAAGTTCTGAGCCGCGCGCGGCACGGGAAGCGAACATGTCGGCAAGCGCAATGTCCGTTCGAGCGCGGCGCGTGGTCACCGCGGCGCTGCTGGCCGTCCTTGTCGCCCCCGGCCCGGCCGCGGCTGCCGATGGCGGCGATCGCGCCGCGGCGAAGCTGCAGCTCATGCTCCGGCAGGTGGCGAAAGAGAAGGCCGCGTTGCAGAACGACAAGGCTGCGCTGACCGCCGAGCGCGATGCGTTGAACGAACGCCTGGCGCGCGCGCAGGCTTCGTTGGACGCGGCCGACAAGGCCCGGGCGCAGAACGAGGCCGCGGCCAAGGCCGCGCAGGGTGCGCTCGAGGCCAGCCGCACGCGCCTGCAGGCCACGGACGAGCGGCTGCGCGAAGCCAGGGCGCGTGGCGAGGAGCAGGGCAAGGCGCTCGAAGCGCAACGCGAGGAGAACGCACGTCTTACCGGGGAGGTCGAAGCGCTGCGCCGGCAGCTCGCCGAGTCCGAGGATCGCAACCTGAAGCTGTACGAGGCGAACCGCGAGCTGCTCGATCTCTACGAGAACAAGGGCGCGATGGACGCGCTGCTGCAGCGCGAGCCGCTCACCGGGATCCGGCAGGTGCAGATCGAGAACATCCTGCAGCAATACCGCGACCGCATCGACGACGCACGCACGCCGCCCGCGGCGCAGTGATCGTCGCGCGCCGGTTCAGCGCCGGCGCCGCGCGCTGGCGAGGCCGGCGAGTGCCGGCGCCAGCATCCAGAGCGCGGCCGGTACCGGCACCGGGGCCGGACCGTAGATAGTCTGGATGCCCTGGAGATCGTCGCTGCCCAGTACGCGATTGATGTGGGAATAGTCGCAGGCGCTGCCGTCGAAGCCTGGGGCATCGGCCTGGTAGCCGCACATCACCCCGTCGACGACATCCGAATGCCCCAGGCCGAGCGTGTGACCGATCTCGTGCAGCAGCAACCCCTCCAGGTCGTTCAGGTACAGCCCGCCTGGGCCGGTGGGCAGGGCGTCGCCCTCGGCGCCGGGTGCGATCGCGAACAGGTTGAAGTCATTCAGGGCCAGATCGCCCGCCAGAGGGTCCGGGAAGAGCAGATCATTGCCGGGCGGACCGAAGCCGGCGCCGCCGCTGAAGGCCACCGGGTCGCCGTTGCCGTCGACGAAGGTGTAGGCGCCGATGCGGATGTCCGGGCCGATCGAACCCGGTGCGAATTCGCCGAAGTCCGCGCCTGAGTCCGCGACCTGCACGAAGGTCAGGTTCGCGGCCGCCGCCCAGGTCGCGAATGCGCGCTGCAGGGCGGCGTCGAAGGCGCCGCTGCCGTTGGCCTCGTCGATGATGCGGCGGACGTCGTTGCCGTCTCCGGTGCCGAGCGAATTCGTCCCGGCCAGGAAGCCGAGGTCGGAACGCACCCCGGCGCTTGGCGCGATGAAACTCCAGGTGACGACGGCGCCCGTACCGAACTGCGGATCGTCCCACTTGCTGCCGGAGCCGTTGCCGAAGGTGACGAAAGCGGAGGCGCCGTGGCTGAATGCGGCGGCGGCCAGGGCGAGTGCGGCTGCGCGGCCGCAGCGGGCGGAGGCGGTGGTCGCGGTCATGGGGCATCCATCCTGTGGTCGACGGTGGCCCAATCTTCTACGCCGCCGCGCGCCGGACTGTACAGGGCGAATTTCGTGATCGAATTCCGCGCTTGGGGCCAACGGGCCTTTTCAACGCCAGCAATTCAGATTTTTTCCAATCAATTCGGCACCTGTACCGGCCGGTCGCCGTCGAACATCGCCTCCAGTTCGAGCGAATAGCTGCCACTCGCCAGGAACTCGCTGGCCGTGCTTTCCTCGCGAACGGATTTCACCAGACCGATGCCGCGCGCGTACCAGTCCGAGGTGCGCACCCTGATCCCGGCGGTCGCGCGGCCGCGATTGACCAGCACCTTGCGTGCGCCCCGGCCGTCCACGCGCACGCAGTTCTCGAAGCTGCCGTAGGGGACCCGCACCCGCTGGTCGACGGCGGCGACGCGCAGATCGAGCACGAATTCGAGCGTGCGCCCGGCGAGCCGATCCTCGATCGCGAAGGTGCGGCTCTCCACCAGGCGCAGCCGGCTGGGCAGGCGCCAGGCGGCGCCGGGGACGGGTGGGAGCTTCAGAACGTAGTGATGCGGAGGGTCGGCCCGAATCGCGGATGCCTGCCCGCGGCGCGTGGCCACCCTGACGATGCCGTCCGGAACGTGCCGGAACGATTCGGTGTCGCCGCCCTGGACCCGGCGGCTCAATGCGTGCACGCCGAGGACGGTACCGGCGCCGGTGTTGGTGACGAAATGCCTGCCGCTGCGCGGTTCGCCCTTCCGGGTAACGGTCGCCACGTACTGCCAGCTTCTACCCGCTTCCAGCGGAAACCAGGCTTCACTCGCACTGCGGTCGCACCCGGCGCAGGCAAATGCCAATACCAGTGCGAGCGCCGCGGGGCCGGCGACCGGGCGTGGGGTGGCGGCGTACATGGCCGGAAAAGATAGCGCGGACCGGTGCAGTGCGACACCGGTCCGCGAAGCTGCCGGGCCCCGGTGCGGACGGGGAGGGGAGGACCGCCCGCACCGGGTCGAGGCCGCGCGCAAGCCGGCGCGCGTCGGTGGAGGAGTCCGTCAGCGATCGAAGCTCTGCGCGGTGGTGTACAGCGTGCCCTGCAGTTCGCCGTCCTCGTTCAGCACCAGCCGCAGCAGGATGCGGGTGCGCAGCCGGCGCGCGCGATCGAAGACCTCGTCCACCAGTGGGAACGGGACGAAGCGTCCGTCGCAGTCCAGGTAGCCGGGAAAGCCCGGCGTCGGTATCGGTTGGCGTTCCAGTGCGTTCATCGGCTGTCACCCATGTTCGAATCGTTTGGATATGGGTGAGCAAACAACGTTCCAGCGCAGCATTCGGATCCGATCCGTCACGCAGGCTGTGAATGCGGTTCAATTTTCCCCGGCCGAGTGCCAACTGCGTCATGCTCCGGGCGCGACGGAGTCTCGGCGCGAGCGCGCGCTTGCCGTCGCCGGGGGCGTGGGACGGATCGCGAGTGTCAGGTTCTGACGACAGCCGCCGGGCCCGCGCGGGCGGGGCCGGCGACAGGCGGGATCAGTGCGAGAGTGGGCGCTTGAGCGCCTCGATGCCCTTGTCCAGGCCACCGAGGGTGAGCGGGAACATGCGATCCTCCATGAGCTTGCGCACGACGCGGATCGAATCGGAATAATCCCAATGGTCTTCCGGGACCGGGTTCAGCCAGATGGCACGCGGGTAGGTGTTCAGGACCCGGCTCATCCAGACCGCGCCGGCTTCCTCGTTCCAGTGCTCGATGCTGCCGCCCGGCTGCATGATCTCGTACGGGCTCATGCTCGCGTCGCCGACGAACACGATCTTGTGGTCGTGGCCGTAGGTGTGCAGCACCTGCATCGTGGGGATCGAAGAGGTGGTGCGCCTGCGGTTGTCCTTCCACACCGCCTCGTAGACGAAATTGTGGAAGTAGAAGTACTCCAGGTGCTTGAACTCGGAGCGGGTCGCCGAGAACAGCTCCTCGCAGACCTTGATGTGCGGATCCATGGAGCCGCCGACGTCGAAGAAGATGAGCAACTTGGCGGCGTTGTGCCGCTCGGGCACCATCTTGATGTCGAGCCAGCCGGCGTTGCGCGCCGTGGAGCGGATGGTGTCGTCCAGGTCCAGCTCGGTCTCGGCGCCCTCGCGCGCGAACTTGCGCAGCTTGCGCAACGCGAGCTTGATGTTGCGGGTGCCGAGTTCGACGGTGTCGTCCAGGTTCTTGTACTCGCGCTTGTCCCAGACCTTCACCGCGCGCCGGTTGCGGCCCTCGGCCTGGCCGATGCGTACGCCCTCGGGGTTGTAGCCGTCGGCGCCGAAGGGCGAGGTGCCTCCGGTGCCGATCCACTTGTTGCCGCCCTTGTGGGCTTCCTTCTGCTCCTGCAGGCGCTGGCGCAGCGTCTCCATGAGCTTCTCCCAGCCGCCGAGCGCCTCGATCTTCTTCTTCTCCTCCTCGGTGAGGTTCAGCTCGGCGTGCTTGCGAAGCCATTCGAGCGGCACCTCGCCGATGACCTCGTCGAAGAGCGTTTCCAGGCCCTTGAAATACGCGCCGAAGATGCGGTCGAAACGGTCGAAGTGGCGCTCGTCCTTGACCATCGACGCGCGCGCGACGTAGTAGAAATCCTCCACGCTCATCGCCGCGACGCCGCGCTTCATTGCGTCGAGCAGGGTCAGGTATTCGGTCAGCGAGACCGGGATCCCGCCCTGGCGCAGCTTGTAGAAGAATTCGACCAGCACGGCGCGCCCTCCGCCCCCGTCAGCCGCGGTTGCCCGCCCGGCGGTTCATGAAGATGAGCCGCTCGAACAGGTGCATGTCCTGCTCGTTCTTGAGCAGCGCGCCGTACAGCTTGGGCAGGGCGCGGCGGGTGTCCTTGTCGCGCAGCGCCTCGGGCGGGATGTCCTCGGCGACCAGGATCTTGATCCAGTCGAGCAGTTCGGAGGTCGAGGGCTTCTTCTTCAGGCCCGGGATCTCGCGCAGCTCGAAGAAGCACTCCATGGCCTCGGTGAGCAGGGTGCGCTTCAGATCGGGGTAGTGCACGCGCACGATCCGCTCCATCGTCTCCTGGTCCGGGAAGCGGATGTAGTGGAAGAAGCAGCGACGCAGGAAGGCATCCGGCAGCTCCTTCTCGTTGTTGCTCGTGATGATGACCACGGGCCGTTGCACGGCGCGCACCAGTTCCTTGGTCTCGTAGACGTAGAACTCCATGCGGTCGAGTTCCTGGAGCAGGTCGTTCGGAAACTCGATGTCGGCCTTGTCGATCTCGTCGATGAGCAGCACCGAGCGCTGCTCGGCGGCGAACACTTCCCAGAGCTTGCCGCGGACCACGTAGTTGGCGATGTCGCCGGAGCGCGCGTCGCCGAGCTGGGAATCGCGCAGGCGCGCGACGGCGTCGTACTCGTACAGGCCCTGGCGGGCCTTGGTGGTGGACTTGACGTGCCACTCCACCAGCGGCATGCCCAGTGCGCGCGCGACTTCGATCGCGAGCAGCGTCTTGCCGGTGCCGGGCTCGCCCTTGACGAGCAGAGGACGTCCGACCGTCATCGAGGCGTTGACCGCCGACATCAGATCGTCGGTGGCGACGTAGCGGTCGGTCCCTTCAAAGCGTGAGCCTGCCATGATTCATTCCTGGGATGAGTGGAAACGGGGGTTGGCCTGCATTGTAGCAGCGTCGGTGACGGCTGCCGAACGCATGCGACGCCCGGTCCGCCGGGCGTTCAGTCGGGACGGTCGAGCTGGGCGGCGATATCGTCGAGCAGGGACTGGTTGCGGGCCGCGCTCTCGGCTCGCACGCTCTGGGCGCGGCGCTTGATCCGCTCGGAAATCTCGGCCTGCTCAGCGAGCGTCTGCTCGCGGTTGGCGCTGTGTACGCGATCCTGCTCGGCGAGCCACTCCTCGAGCTCGGCCTGCATCGCCGCGTTCAGTTTCTCCCGGGTTTCGTACGTGCGCTCCAGGCGTTGCTCGTTCGCCAATCGCTGCGCCTCGACCCGGTCGTGCTCGGCCTGGGCGGCGCTGAGCTGGCGGGCGGCGGCGACGGCGCGCGCTTCGACCTCTTCTATCTCGGCGCGCAGCGACGCCTCGGTGTCGACCTTGCCGCGCTCGTCCAGGCGGCTGCGCTCGGCGTCCAGTCGCCGGCGCTCCTGCTCGGCGGCGGCCTTGGTACGGCGGGCCTCGTCCAGCGCGAGGGCGATTTTCTGCGCCTCGCTGCGCAGCTTCCTGCGTTCGGCCTCCAGGCGCGCGTATTCGAGCGCGCGCTGCTTTTCGTGCGTGGCCTTGAACTCGCGGATGATTTTTTCGGACTCCTCGGCCGCCGCGCGCCGCGCTGCCTCGGCCGCCGCCCGTTCGCGCCGGGCATGCTCGATCTCGGCCGCGGTGCGCGCGAACTCGGCCTCGAGCCGGCGCCGTTCTTCGGCGAGTTCGCGCGACGTGCTCTCGCGCAGTTCGCGCGCGCGCCGTTCCTGATCGGCCAGCAGCTCCTGCTCCTCGCGCTCGAGATCATGCTCCTTGCGCTCGGCTTCCTCCAGGCGACGGCTGGTCTCGCGCGACTGCGCTTCGAGCCGGGCACGCTCGGCGGCGATCCTCGATTCGGCTTCAGCCTTGAACTGCTGGATCCGTTCGAGTTCCTCGGTATTGCGCCGGTAGACCTCCTGGAGCTTGGCCTGCTCGGCGCGCAGCTTGGCCTCGGCCTCGCTCTGAAGCTGGCGGATGCGCTCCTCCTCGGCCTGCCGCCGGACCGAGGCCTCCTCCTCCGCGCGCGCCTTGGCCGCCTCGATGTCGGCCTGCAGGCGCTCGGCGGCCTGCAGCATCTCCTGCGCCCGCCGCGCCTGCTGCTCGACCTTCTCGCGCTCGGCCCGGATGCGGTCGGCGACCACGCGTTCCGCCTCGCGCTGGGCGGCGGACGCGGCTTCCATCAGCCGCTGTGCCTGCGCCTTTTCGAGCGCGGCGCGCTCGGCCTCCCGGCGCGCGGCCTCGGCTGCAATCATCAGGCGCTGGGCTTCGGCTTTTTCCTGCTCGGCGCGGGCCCGTTCCGCGGCGACGTGCTCGGCTTCGCGGCGCGCGGCCTCGGTGGCCTGGGCCAGGCGCTCGGCCTCGGCGCTGGCGCGCGCGGCCGCGGCCTGCTCGGCTTCGCGGCGCGCGTTCTCGGCCGCCTGCATGAGGCGCAGGGCCTCGGCCTTGTCCCGCTCGGCGCCGGCACGCTCCTCGGCCAGGCGCGCGGCTTCGCGGCGCGCGGCCTCGGCGGCTTGTTCCAGGCGCTCGGCTTCGGCGCGCGCGTGCTCGGCGCGGGCACGCTCCTCGGCCAGGCGCGCGGCCTCGCGGCGCGCGGATTCGGCGGCCTGCTCCAGGCGTTCGGCCTCGGCGCGGGCACTGTCGGCAGCGGCACGCTCGGCCTCCTGCCGGGTTGCCTCGGCGGCTTGCATGAGGCGCAGGGCCTCGGCCTTTTCCTGCTCGGCGCGGGCGCGTTCCTCGGCCAGATGCTCGGCTTCGCGGCGCGCAGCCTCGGCGGCGCTGCGCAACTGCTCGGTCTCGACCTGCTCGTGCTCGGCAGCGATCCTTTCGGCTGCCTGGCGCGCGGCCTGGGCGGCCTGCATGAGGCGCTGGGCCTCGGCCTTTTCCTTTTCAGCGCGGGCGCGTTCCTCGGCCAGGCGCTCGACCTCGCGGCGCGCGGATTCGGCTGCGGCCCGCAACTGCTCGGCTTCGGCCTGTTCGCGCTGGGCGGCGATCCTTTCGGCTTCCTGGCGCGCGGCCTGGGCGGCCTGCAACATGCGCTGGGCCTCGGCCTTCTCCTGCTCGGCGCGGGCGCGTTCCCCCGCCAGCCGTTCAGCCTCGCGCCGGGCGGCCTCGGCAGCCTGGTTCAGGCGTTCGGACTCGGCCTGGGCGCTCTGGGCGGCGATCCGCTCGGCCTCCTGGCGGGCGGCCTGGGCGGCCTGCATCATGCGCTGGGCCTCGGCCTTTTCCTGCTCGGCGCGGGCGCGTTCCCCCGCCAGCCGTTCAGCCTCCCGCCGTGCGGCTTCCGTCGCCTGGGCCAGGCGCTGCGTCTGGGCCTTTTCCTGCTCGGCGCGGGCGCGTTCGGCGGCGACGCGTTCAGCTTCGCGCCGTGAGGCCCGTTCCACTTCGTCGGCCTTTTGTGCCTCGATCTTCTCGCGCTCCGCACGCGCACGGTCGGCGGCGTACTGCTCGATGTCGCGGCGCGCCGCCTCGGCCTGTTCCTTCAGCCGCCGCGCTTCCTCCAGCTTGATCTCCGCCTGCGCGAGCTGGGCCTTCAGCGTGGACACCCTCACGTCGGCTTCCAGCTCCGCGCTCGGGCGGACGGCGGCCGGCGCAGGCGATCGGGCCGGGGGCTGGGCGGCCGGCGCTGTCCTGGACGCCGGTGCGGCCGCAGGCGCGGCCGCCGCAGCGGGATGCGCCACGGGCGCCTGCGGCCGGGGCGTGCCGACGCAGCCGGTGCCGACGTGGCGCGCATCGAAGCCCCGCTCCGTGAGCAGGAATGCCGCGGTGGAAGCGCGGCCGCCGGTATCGCAGTAGGCGATGTATGTGCGATTGCGGTTGAGGGTGTCCGACTTCAGGCGCAGCAGGTTGAGTGGCAGGTTGATGCTGCCTTCCAGTCCGTTTTCCTTGTGTTCCTCGGGCTGGCGCACGTCGAGCCAGAGCGCGCCGTCGCCGACCATCGCGCGGGCCTCGTCGGCCGTGACGGCGTGCAGCACGGGGTTGCGGATCAGCTCGATGAAGTCCGACTTGGTCAGGCGCGCGAGTTCGCCGTCCGCGAGCATCCGCACGCTGGCATTGCGGCGCGAGTTGCTGACCAGCGCTTCCTCGCCGAAGCTCTCGCCGGGCCCGAGTTCCGCGAGTCGCACCTCGGCATTGCCGGTCGCGGTTCGGCGCACGACCTCGCAACGGCCGTGCTGGATGATGTAGTAGTAGTCGCCGGCGTCGCCCTGGCGAACGATCACGTCGCCGCTGGCGGCCTTCACGGGCTCCAGGGTGGACAGCAGGCGCTGGATGTTCGCCGGCGGGACGCGTGCGAACAGTTCCGACTGCAGGATGCGCGCGAGCCAGTCGTCCTCGTCGTCCGATCCCGGTGCAATCTCCTCGACCTCGATGGCCGTTCCGTCGCCGGGCAGCTCGGCGTCGATCGACAGGAGTTTGTCGAGCAGGGGCCGATCCACGCGCAGCACGGTCACCGGCGTACGCGCCCGGGCCGACATCTGCCGCGGCTGGAGCTGGGCGATGGCCTGGAACGCCGGCCCCGTGCCGCCGTCGATTTCCTTGATGAGCTGATCGTTGGCGATCAGCTCCAGCTTGCCTTCCAGCAGGTAATACGACCAATGGTCGCGATCACCCTGGCGGAACACCAGTTCCTTCTTCTTGAACTGGAGGATTTCGGCCTGGCGCAGCAGCTGATCCTGGTGCTTGGGCGGCAGGCTGTTGATCGGCACCAGCAGCCGCATCAGATCCTGGAATCGTTCAGCTTGTTCGGACATGGTCAGCGCCACGAGGTCGGCATCGACGCCGCGTCAGCGGTGCACGGGCACCCGGTAGGCGGCGTCATGCGTCGAGATCCGGTATCAACATGCTGCGCAGGCGCTGGATTTCGTCCTTGAGCAGCAGCTTGCGCTTCTTCAGGCGTCGCAGTTGGAGCTGGTCGACGAGGGCGCTGGCCGCCAGCCGCTCGACGACCGCGTCCAGATCGCGGTGCTCCTCCTGCAGTGCGACCAGGCGCGCCTTGATCGCCTCGATGCGTTCAGGGTCGGAGGGCATGTCGCGTGGCGTGTGATCCGGTTCCGATGGCGGCAGGCGTGCGCCGGCGGGCGCTGCCCGCACCATACGATAGTCCCCGGGTGATGGCCAGCGCGTCGCCGGCCAGCCAAAACGGCGACCGGTGCACGGAACGCGGTGCCCGGACGCGCGGTGCCCGAATGGTTCGTGAATGCGTTCACAAACGACCGCTAAAGCGTTGGCCGGCCGGGCCGACACTGTCCTAGCGTGACATTCTCCGTCCGGCTCTCCATGCCGGGCTCGATCCAACCGCCCGGCGGGGCACCGGAACACATCCGCGCAGGCGCGGAACCATCCGCCGGACCGAGAAATTTTCGCGGTAGAAATCGCCACGAGGCGAGCCGATACTCTGTCCCGGGACGCTGCCTCGATCCGGTATCCAGGCGGCGCGGAAGTCTACACGGCGCGAGCTCACATCAGGTCGGCATGGCGGCACAGATAAACAACCGCATCAACGAGTTGACCCGCAGGCTGGAGCCGTTGCGCGCGCTTTCGCAGGCGCAGGTGGCCCAGGTGCTGGAAGGCGCCGCGGTGCTCGATTTCCGCCGTGGGCAGACCGTATTCCAGCAGGGCGACCGGGACGGCTTCCAGTTCTACCTGCTGGAGGGCGAGATCGAGCTGTATTCGGGCGGCGCGCTCGTGCAGCGCATCGCCGCCGGAACCGACCGTGCCTGCCATCCGCTGGCGCAGTTGCAGCCGCGCCAGATGTCCGCCAAGGCCCGCACCCAGATCGTCGTCCTGCGGGTGGAACGCGCGTTGATTGAGCAGTTCACCGGCACCGTGGTGCGCGACGTCGCCGCCTCCTCCGGCGACGGCGACGACGGCGACTGGATGACGGTCATGCTGCAGTCCGAGCTGTTCGCGCGCGTTCCGGCGGCGAACATCCAGCGGCTGTTCGCGCTCGGCGAGACCGTGCCGGTCCACGCCGGGGAAGAAATCATCCAGCAGGGCGGTCGGGGCGACTACTACTACGTGGTGCAGCAGGGCCGCTGTGCCGTTGCGCGGCGCACGTCAGTCGGCGCTGCGCCCATCAAGCTCGCCGAGCTCGGGCCGGGCGAGGCCTTCGGCGAGGAAGCGTTGATCGCCGGCGTGCGCCGCAACGCCTCGGTGACGATGCTCACCGACGGCGAGCTCATGCGCCTGTCGCGCGACGCTTTCCAGGAGCTCATCCAAAAGCCCCTGCTTCGCCCGCTGAGCATGCAGGAGGCGCAGGCCGAGGTCAGCGCCGGCGCGCAATGGCTCGACGTGCGGTTCAAGGAAGAACAGTCGCGCGACGCCGTGGAAGGCGCCGTCAGCATGCCGCTGAACGTATTGCGCCTGCAGTGCGCGCGGCTTCCCGCGGACAAGCGCTACATCGCCTATTGCGACAACGGCCAGCGTTCCGCAATCGCCGCCTTCCTGCTGATCGCACGCGGATTCGACGCCATGTTCCTGCGCGGCGGTGTGGCGCCAAACGCCGGCGCCGACGCAGACGACCTGCAAATCATCGACGATGCCGCCGCGAACGTGGTCAGTTTCCCGCCGGCGGCCGCAAGCGTCGTGCCGGTATCCCAGCTCGACGAGCGTGAGCGCGAGCGTATCGCATTGCCGCGCAAGGCCGAGTCCTCCGCCGAGGCCGCGCTGGACAGCGACGTTCGGGCCGAGGCGCTGCGGGCGGAGCTGGCGCGCGCGAACCTGAAGCTCCAGGAGGCCCTGAGGCTGCGCACCGAGGCTGAGGCCGCCCGCCAGCGCGCCGAGCAGCAGGCCGCCGCGGCATTGCGGGCCGAACGCGAACGCCTGGCGGCCCGTGCCAAGGCACGCTGGGACGAACAGCTCGCGAAACTGCGCGCCGAGGCCGAGGCCCGGCGCCGGCGCGCCGAAGCGGAGATCTCGGCGCGTTTCGAAGCCGAGCGCGCGCGCCTGACGGCGGAAGTCGAGGAGCGGCGCGTCGAGGCCGAGCGGCTGCGCGCGCAGGCCGAGGAGGCGCGCGCCGACGCCGAGAATGCCGTGGCCGAGCGCCTGCGGACGCAGCGCGAGGAGATCGCCGCCGAAGCCGAGGCGCGCCGCGAGCAGGCCGACCGGCTGCGTACCGAAGCCGAGGCGGCACGGCTGCGCGCCGAGGAGCAGGCCGACGCCCAGTTGCGGGCCGAACGCGAGCGCATCGAGGCCCAGGCCGAGGCACGACGGATCGAGGAAGGTGAACGGCTGCGCCAGGAAGCCGATGCGGCCCGCCAGATCGCCGAGGCCGATGCGCAGGAGCGGTTGCGGGCCGAACGCGAGCGGCTGACCCAGGAGGCTGAGCAGCGGCGGGCGGAAGCCGAGCAGCTACGCGCCGAGATCGAGGCCACGCGCGAGCGCGCCCACGCCGAGGCCGCCGAACGGCTCAGGGCCGAGCGCGAGCGCATGGAGGCCGAGACCGAGGCGGCGCGGCGACTGGCCGAGCAGCAGGCCGCGGAACGGATCCACGCCGAGCGCCAACGCCTGGAAGCCGAGGCGCTGGCGCACCGCGAGGCACAGGCGGAGGAATTGCGCCGGCAGGCCGAACTGGCGCGGCAGCGCGCGGCGGAGCAGGCGGACGCCCAGCTTCGAGCCGAGCGCGAGCGCCTGGCGGCCGAGGCCGAGGCGGCGCGGCGATTGGCCGAGCAGCAGGCCGCGGAACGGATCCACGCCGAGCGCCAACGCCTGGAAGCCGAGGCGCTGGCGCACCGCGAGGCGCAGGCGGAGGAATTGCGCCGGCAGGCCGAACTGGCGCGGCAGCGCGCGGCGGAGCAGGCGGACGCCCAGCTTCGGGCCGAGCGCGAGCGCCTGGCGGCCGAGGCCGAGGCGGCGCGGCGATTGGCCGAGCAGCAGGCCGCGGAGCGGATCCACGCCGAGCGCCAACGCCTGGAAGCCGAGGCGCTGGCGCACCGCGAGGCGCAGGCGGAGGAATTGCGCCGGCAGGCCGAACTGGCGCGGCAGCGCGCGGCGGAGCAGGCGGACGCCCAGCTTCGGGCCGAGCGCGAGCGCCTGGCGGCCGAGGCCGAGGCGCGGCGCCAGCAGGCCGAAATCGAGCGCCGCCGGGCCGAGGACGATCTCGCGCAACGACTGCGGGTTGAGCGCGAGCGCCTGGAGGCCGAGGTCCACGCCCGGCAGGCCGAGGAGTTCGAGCGCCTGCGCGACGAAGCCGAGGCGGCCCGCAGGCACGCCGAGCAGGAGACCGCCGAGCGGATGGCGGCCGAGCGCGAGCGCCTGGAAGCCGAGACGCGCCGGGCACAGGAAGCGTTGCTGGAGGCCCAGCGCCTGCGCTCGGAGGTCGAACAGGCCAAGCGCGTCGCCGACGCCGAGGTCGACCGGCGGCGGCAGGAGGAAGAGGAGCGGATCCGCCACCTTCAGGAGGAATCCGCGCGCCGGCTGCAGGAGGAACAGGCCCGCCTGGAGTCGGTTTATCGCTGGAAGGCCGAGGAACTGCGGCGCTTCCAGACGATGAAGGAGCAGGCCGAGTCCCAGTTGCGGCAGGAGCGCGACCAGCTCGCGCAGCAGGCCGAGGTCGCCAGGCAGCGCCTGGCCGAGGCCAGGCGCATCGAGCGCGAGGTCGAGCGTACGCGAACCGCTGCGGCCGAGGAGGCGGAAATGCGCCAGCGCCGCCAGCTCGAGATCGAGCAGCGGCTCAAGGCCCAGATCCAGACCAAGATCGTCGAGGAGCGCCGCCGGCTGGAGGCCGAGTTCGCACGCAACGCCGAGCAGCTCGATCTCGCCCGGCGCGAGAAGGCCGCTGCGGAAGCCGCGCGCCAGGCCGCGTCCGCCGAGGCCGAGCGGATCATCGCCGAGTACCGTCAGGCGCACGAACGCATGCGTGCCGCCGAGGAACAGACCCTTCAAAGCGAGCAGCAGCGCTTGCGCGAGGAAGCGGCCGCAATCCGCAGCGAGCTCGATGCCGCCCGGCGCGCCAAGGCCGAGGCCGAGAGCGCACGTACGCAGGCGCTGCGCGAACTCGACGGCGGCGGACGCGGCACGTCCGCGTCGATCAACGAGCAACTGCGCCAAAGCATCCGCGTCATCGAGGCCGAGGTCTCGCAGGCCGACGCCGAACTTCGCGCCGCGGAGGCCGCGCAGGCGGCCAACGCCGAGCAGATCCGCCGCGTCGCCGAAGCCTCCGACGACCTGCACGCCCGGCTGCAGGACGAGATCGGCGACTGGCTGCGCGAGCAGGCCACCGAAGAGAATTCCGAGCTCAATCAGGAGCTGCTGGCGAACCAGCGCGAGCACATGGAGCGGATCAAGCGCCGGGCGCGCGAGGCGCGCGTGCGCGCGAAGGAGCACGACCAGAGCCTGCTCGACGAAATCTCCGCCAAGCTCCGCGACTACGACGACTGAGCGGCGTTCAGTGCCGACGCAGTGGCACGACGTTGCCACCCGTGATGTGCGTGGCGCCGTCATCGCCGTCGATGATCAGAGTCTCCACACGCGCGCCGAGCGCCGTCGCGTGGCCGACGCGCCGGTCCAGGCCGGCGGCGCTGTATTCGAACCGGTACCAGCGCCGCAGTCGCACACGGCCGTGCTCGTCGCGCGCGAGGCGGCTGCGAATGACAGCCACGGTCTCGTCCAGGAGTTGCACTCCCAGTTCGCCGCAGGCGCGGCGAGCGTGCGCGAGCACCGCCTCGCGCGCGCCGAGGCTGCCGTGCACGTACCATCCGGCGGCGGCGAGCGCGCCCAGCAGCAGGAGTGTGGCCGTCATCGCTGCGCCGCCGGTCAGTCGTACCAGGCGAGCGCCGGCTCGTCCAGCTCGGCGAGCTGCTCGCGCAGCGCCAGGATGTGTTCCCCCCAGTAGCGCTGGCCGCCGAACCAGGGGAACGCCAGCGCGAAGGCCGGATCGTCGTGCCGGCGGGCGAGCCAGGCTGCGTAGTGGATCATGCGCAGCGCGCGCAGCGGTTCGATCAGCACCAGCTCGCGTGGATCGAAATCGTTGAAAGCGCGGTAGCCTTCCATCAGCGCCGTCAGACCGGCCTCGCGGTAGGCACGGTCGCCCGACAGGAACATCCACAGATCCTGGATGGCCGGGCCGTTGGCGGTATCGTCGAAGTCGACCAGGTGCGCGCTGCCGTCGCGCACGAGGATGTTTCCCGGGTGGCAGTCGCCGTGAACGCGGATCACGGCAAACGCGCCGGCGCTCTGGAACCGCAGGCGCACCCTTTGCAGGATGTCCGCGCAGATCGCCTCGTAGCCCGGCAGCAGGTCGGGCGGGATCGCCCCGCTCGCCGCCAGGTAGCGGCTCGGTTCCTCGCCGAAGCGCGCGATGTCGATCTGGTGCCGGTGCGCGTGCCGGCGCAGGCGTCCGATCGCGTGCATTCGCCCGGTCAGTCTGCCGAGTTCCTCGAGCTGATCGGGATCGTCCAACGCCGGGGCGCGCCCGCCGACGTTCGGAAACACGCTGAACCGGTAACCGGCGTGGCGCATCAACAGCCGGCCTCCGGCCCCGGCGAGCGGGGCGACGACCGGGATCTCGGCCTGCGCCAGTTCGGTGGTGAAAACGAGTTCCTCCTCGATCGCCGCATCGTTCCAGCGCCCGGGCCGGTAGAACTTGGCGACCACGGCGCCGCCGTCCTCCAGGCCCACGCGATAGACCCGGTTCTCGTAGCTGTTCAGTGCCAGCAGGTGGCCGCTGGGCAGCCAGCCCTCGGATTCGACCGCAGCGAGCACGGTATCCGGATCCAGGCCGTGGAAGCCGGCCGGCGCGCGCGCCCGGCCGGTGGCACCGCGGGTCACGTTCGCGCCTCCCGGTTCAACTGCGGGCGGCCTGGAAGCCGGCCACGCGCCCGCCGCGGACGCGATATCGCACCAGGATCGGGCTGCAGCAGACCTCGCAGTCCTCGACGTACTCCTGCTCTTCGACCGACAGGTCGAGCAGCATGCTGATTCGCTCGCCGCACCACGGGCACTGGATAAACCGCTCCTTCACCACAATGTCGTGTCCCGCAACCGGGCGGCCAAGGATAGCGCAGGGCGCTGCCGCCGTGGTGCAATGAACCCCCGCGGCGGCGCGGGCGCGGCAGACACGGGCCATGATCCGCTACCTGACATTCGATCTCGACGGAACGCTCTGGGATTCCAATCCGGCGCTGCTGCGCGCTGAACGTGCCGTCCATGCGTGGGTGGCGCGCCGCTGGCCCCGCGCGGCGGCGCTGCCGATGCAGGCGTTGGTGCAGCGCCGGCGCGATCTCGCGGCGCGGCGCCCGGACATCGTTCACGATGTGACCCGGTTGCGGCACACGTCGCTTGCGGAGCTGGCGCGCGACCACGGTTACGACCCGGCGGCGGCCGACGAGGCGATGGATCTGTTCCTGCACGAGCGCAGCCGCGTGGAGCTTTACGACGATACCCTCGCGGCGCTCGCCGACCTGGCGTCGCGCTACCGCCTGGTCGCGGTGACGAACGGCAATGCGGATGTGGCACGAATCGGCGTGGCGGAATATTTCGATTTCGTGGTCACGCCGGCCGCGGTCGGCGCCGCCAAGCCCGACCCGAAGGTGTTCGAGTACGTCCTGCGCCGCAGCGGTGCGCCGAGCTCGGCCATGGTCCATGTCGGCGACGAGCCGGTGAACGACATGCAATGCGCGCGCGATGCCGGCGTGGCCGGGGTGTGGGTCAACCGAACCGGCGTGGCGTGGCCGGACATGCCCGCTCCGCACGCGCAGATTGCCTCGCTCGCGGAACTGCCGGGGGTGCTCGCGCGTCTGACCGGCTGAGACCGGGCGCGTGGCCGCCTCTGGTACAATCGGCGGCCTTTTTTCCTGGTCCGGCATCGATTTCGGGACACGCAATGACCGCAACGCATCGGGGACTCATCATCATCGGTTCGGGGCCGGCGGGCTACACCGCGGCCGTGTACGCAGCGCGCGCGGGCCTATCGCCGCTCATCATCACGGGCGTGGAGGTCGGTGGGCAGATGACCACGACCACCGAGGTCGACAACTGGCCCGGAGACGACCAGGGCGTACTGGGTCCGGAGCTCATGGAACGGATGAAGCGGCATGCGGAACGCTTCGGCACGGTGCTGGTCAACGACCACGTCCAGGCCGTGGATCTGCGCCGGCGTCCGTTCGAACTCACCTGCGACTCCAGCCGCTGGACCTGCGACGCGCTCATCATCGCCACCGGCGCCTCGGCCCGCTACCTGGGGCTGGCGTCGGAGGAGGCCTATCGCGGCCGCGGCGTTTCCGCCTGCGCGACCTGCGACGGCTTCTTCTACCGCAACAAGCCGGTCGCGGTGATCGGCGGCGGCAATACCGCGGTCGAGGAGGCGCTTTACCTGACCAACATCGCCTCGCACGTCACGGTGGTACACCGGCGCGACCGGTTCCGCGCCGAGAAGATCATGAGCGATCGGCTGATCGAGCGTGCCGGTGCCGGCAAGGTCACCATCGAGTGGAACCATACGCTCGACGAGGTGCTTGGCGATGACTCCGGCGTCACCGGCATCCGCATCCGATCCACCACGGGCGGCGCCACCAGGGAGGTGCCGGTACACGGTGCCTTCATCGCCATCGGCCACAAGCCCAATACCGACATCTTCGCCGGCCAGCTCGACATGGACGGCGGCTACATCAAGGTGGGAGGCAGCCGCGGCCCGGCGACGCAGACCAGCATTGCGGGCGTATTCGCCGCTGGCGACGTCGCAGATCCGATTTATCGGCAGGCAGTGACGTCGGCCGGCACGGGATGCATGGCCGCGCTCGACGCCCAGCATTACCTGGAGGCATTGCAATCGTGAACGCACCGCCGGTTTCGGAACTGCTGGAGGTCGCCGGTTTCGCGCCGCTGCGGCGCCAGCGCGTAGAGAGCCTGGGGATCGAGTTCCAGGAGTTCGCCCATCGCGGCACCGGCGCCCGCCACGTGCATCTGGCGGCGGAGGATGCAAACAACGCCTTCATGGCCGCTTTCGCGACCGTGCCGAAGGATTCCACCGGCGTCGCGCATATCCTCGAGCACACCACGCTGTGCGGCAGCCGGCGCTACCCGGTGCGCGATCCGTTCTTCCTGATGTTGCGGCGCTCGTTGAACACGTTCATGAACGCGTTCACTTCCAGCGACACGACCGCCTATCCGTTCGCGACGCAGAACCGCAAGGACTTCGACAACCTGCTTTCGGTGTATCTCGACGCGGTGTTCTTTCCGCGCCTGGACCCGCTCGATTTCGCGCAGGAAGGCCACCGCCTGGAGTTCGCCGACCCGGCCGATCCGTCCTCGCCCCTGGAGTTCAAGGGCGTGGTCTACAACGAGATGAAGGGCGCGATGAGCTCGCCGACCGCGCAGCTCTGGCACGCGCTGACGGCGCGGCTGTTCCCGACCACCACGTACCACTGGAACTCCGGCGGCGATCCGGCGGCCATTCCCTCGCTCAGCTACGAAGCACTCAGGGAATTCCACCGCACCCACTACCACCCGTCGAACGCGGTGTTCTTCACCTACGGCGACATACCGGCCGCGGAGCACCAGGCGCGGATCGAGGAACTCGCCCTGTCGCAGTTCGAGCCCAGGCCAATCGATCTCGGGCTGGCCGACGAGCGCCGCCTCGCGGAGCCGATGCGGGAAACCGTGGAATACGCCATCGCGCCGCAGGACGATCCCGCCGGGCGGACGCACGTCGTGCTCGGCTGGCTGCTCGGCAGGAGCAACGATCTGCGCACCATGATGCGGCTGCGGCTGCTCGAAGGCGTGCTGCTGCAGAACAGCGCCGCGCCGCTGCGCCAGGTGCTGGAGACCACCGGGCTGGGCAAGGCGCCCTCTGAACTGTGCGGGCTGGACGACACCCCACGCGAAGCGGTGTTCATGTGCGGCCTGGAAGGCGCGGAGCCGGAAGCCGCCGATGCGGTCGAAGCGCTGGTCACCGGCGTGCTGGAACGCGTCGCGCGCGAGGGCGTGCCGGCCGGCGACGTCGAGGCGGCATTGCACCAGATGGAACTCGCGCAACGGGAGATTTCCTCGCGGCTGCCCTACGGACTGCAACTCATGCAGCGCATGCTGCCCGCCGTCATCCATGGCGCGGATCCGCTCGCCGCGCTCGATATAGACCCGGTGCTCGCCGAATTGCGCGCCGAGGCCGAATCGGCACGGTTCGTGCCGTCGCTGGTGCGCCGCTGGCTGCTCGACAACCCGCATCGCGTGCGGATCACGATGCGGCCGGATCGCACCCTGGCGGAGCGCAGGCAGGCTGAAGAGAGCGCGCAACTGGGGCGGATTGCGGCAGAACTCGACGCGCCCGCGCGCGAAGCCATCCGCGCGCAGGCGCAAGCGCTCGTCGAACGCCAGAACCGGATCGACGATCTCAGCGTATTGCCCACCCTCGGGCTCGACGACGTACCGCCCGACATCCGCGTGCCCCAGGGCGAATCGCGTTCGCATCCTGCCGGACCGGTCAAGGCCTATCGGGCCGGCACCAACGGCCTGGTGCACACACAGGTCGTCATGCCGATCCCGGTGTTGGAACCGGACTGCCTTCGATTGCTCAGCCTGTACGCGGGCTTCCTGAACGAACTGGGTTGCGGCGGCGATGGTTATCTCGCCATGCAGGCGCGGCAGTCGCTCACGGGCCGGTTCAGCGCGCACATCTCGGTGCGCAGCGCCGCGGACGATCCGGCCCGCCTGAGCGCCTACCTCGCCGTCGCCGGCGAGGGCCTGGCGCGCCGGCACGCCGAGGTCGCGGATCTGCTGCATACGCTTTTTTCGCAAGTGCGCTTCGACGAGGACGAGCGTTTGGCGGACCTGATCGCGCAGGTGCACGCCGACGCCGAGGATTCGGTCACCGGCCGCGGGCACACGCTCGCGGCGCTGGCGGCCGCGCGTGGGTTCGCCCCCACCGCCTGGCTTTCGCACGAGTGGAGCGGCCTGGCGGCCGTGCGCGCCGCGCGCGCATTGGACGAGAGCTTTGGCAGCAGCGCCGACGCGGTGCGTGCGTTCGCGGCGTCGCTCAGTGCGATTCACGACCGCATCATGACTGCGCCACGCCGGTTCCTGGTCGTCGCCGAGCCCGGCATGGTCGACGCGGTGGCCGGCGCCGTTCCCGCGCCGTGGGCGCCGGGTGCCGGCGCGGCCTCGCCGTTCACGGTGCCGGCCCCGGCCGGGCGGACGGACGAAGCGTGGTGCACGAATACCAGCGTGAATTTCTGCGCCCGTGCCTACCGCGCGGTGCCCAGTGCGCATCCGGACGCCGCGGCGTTCTGCGTCCTGGGCCACTTCCTGCGCGACGGCTTCCTGCACCGGGCGATCCGCGAGCAGGGCGGCGCCTACGGCGGCGGCGCTTCGTACGATTCGGACTCGGCGACGTTCCGGTTCTATTCCTATCGGGATCCGCGCGTCGCCGAGACGCTCGCGGACTTCGAGCGTTCGCTGGACTGGCTGCAGTCCGAGAAGCCGTCCGAGCGGGTGCAGGAGGCGATCCTCGGTGTCATCAAGGACCTCGACCAGCCGTCGTCGCCCGCCGGCGAGTGCATGCGCGCGTATTTCGACGAATTGCACGGGCGCACGCCGGAATTCCGGCGCGATTTCCGGCGCCGGGTGCTGGCGGTGACGCTCGCGGACATGAAACGAGTGGCCGCTGCCTGGCTGCCGCGCGACGCTGCTTCCACCGCCGTGATCGGAAGCCGCGAGTCGCTGGCGGACTGCGCTGCCCTGGGGATGACGCTCGTCGATCTCTAGGCGGCCCGCCGGCCGGGGCCCGCCGGCGGAGCAATCACCTGTGGCCGATGTGCTGCAGGAACTCGGTGCGGGTGGCCTCGTAGTGGCGGAAGATGCCTAGCATCGCCGAACTGAGCATGCGCGAAGTCTGCTTCTCGACGCCGCGCATCATCATGCACAGGTGCTGGGCCTCGATCACGACGCCGACGCCGTCGGGCTGGACGACGTCCATGATCGCGCGCGCGATTTCGTTCGTCAGCCGCTCCTGCACCTGCAGCCGGCGTGCGTACATGTCGGCGATGCGTGCGAGCTTGCTCACGCCGAGCACCTTGCCGTTGGGCACGTAGCCGATGTGGCAGCGGCCGAAGAACGGCAGCATGTGGTGCTCGCACAGGCTGTAGATCTCGATGTCCTTGACCACGACCATGTGGTTCGAGTCGACCTGGAAAATCGCCTCGTTGACGATTTCGTCCAGGTTCTGCCGCATGCCGTGGGTGAGGAACTCCATGGCCTTGGCGGCGCGCTGAGGCGTCTTCAGCAGGCCTTCGCGGGCGGGGTCCTCGCCGATGCTTTCGAGAATATTCAGGTAGTACTGATCCATCTGCGGTTCCTGTTGCGACGAGCGTCTGGTCGGTGCGCGGGGCCGGTGGCCCCGGCGCATTTTGCACGCCTTGGCGCCCGGATGCGACTGCGCGTGCTCAGGGCGCCGCGGTATCGGCGACCGCGGCCGCGGGCGGCGCCAGCACCGCCACCGGATCGGGCACCGCGGCCGGCACCTCCTCGCGGTAGGTGATCAGCACGAAGCCCACCGCGGCGAAGCAGGCGGTCCAGGCCAGGCCGGGCAAGCGGCGCCGATCCGCCGGCATCCGCAGTTCCAGCCAGCGGCCCGTACCCATCAGCACCGCCAGCACGCCAATCAGCGAATGCGAGATCTCGATCAGGAAGTCGATCTTGGCGCCGAACTGCGCGTGGGTGTGGGTGAGCAGCATCGCCCCGCCGACGACGCACAACGCGGGAAATGCGAACACGCCGCGCGTACCGCGCAGGCGCCCCGTGGTGACCTGCCATTCCGCCAGGCCGAGCACGGCGACGAGCAATGTCGCCATCCGGTGCTGCAGCACGCCGGGCGAAGCCAGCGTTTCGAAGAACCCCTCGTCTCCCATCGGCCAGCCGGTGGGCTCGGCGATGATGAGCAGCACGAGCGAGAACGGCAGGAACAGCAGCGGCCAGTGCCGGGTCCAGCGTCTGGGGCGGATCCGGTCGAGCAACGCGCCCAGGCCGATCAGGAGCACGAACATGCCGGCAACGTTGTGATTGAAGTTGCTCATCAGCCGGTCGGTGGCGGTGGGGCCGTTGTAGAAATCCAGCGCCGGGGAGGTATCGGCCATCAGTGCGTCATGCGGGGGGGGCACGAGCTGGGGCACCTTCGGTGCCAGCGTGCCGAGGACCTCGGCGAGCGTGGCGCGGTCGCCGGACAGGTCCACCGCGGGCGGTTGCGCCGCCAACGCGGCGGCGGCCAGCAGAACCACCAGCACGATGGAGAATTCGGCCTCGACGTAGGCCGGCACGAACTTGCGCACGGCGCCGGATTCGACCCCGGCGATCGCCCGTCGCGTCGCGGCCAGGTTCAGTGCGGCCAGCCCGAGCGCGGTGCCGAACAGGCCGATTTTCGCCAGCATCATGATCCCGTAGCTGGTGCCGACGACCGAGGCCCAGCTGCCCACGTAGCGCCAGGCGAGCACGATCCCCGCGGCGAGGATCGTGCCGGTGGCCACCATGGCCACGGGCGAGAAGCGTGCGAGCAGGCGCGCCCAGAGCAGTTGATCGGCGCTGTAGTCCAGCGCCGCTCGCCGGACGAGCAGCAGATTCAGGATGCCGCCGACCCAGACCGCGGCACCGACCTGATGAGCGACGGTGGCCGTCATCAGCAGCCCTGCATCGCTCAGCCGGCTGGTGCCGTGGGTAAGCCACGCGCCGGCCACGAACAGGCAGGTGGCCGCGAGCACGAGCGGCCCCCAGGTGCGCGCATCGTCGCCCCGGCGCGACTGGGCGCGCGCCAGCGCCGCGAACAGCAGCGCCAGGGCGATGCTGACCACCGTCGCGCGCGCGAAGCCGGTCTCCATGTAGGTCGACAGCGGCCACAATCCGAACTCGTCGGCGAGCGCCCAGGGCGCGAGCAGCAGGCCGACGATGCGGTTGGCGGCCATGAACAGTGCGCCGCCCGCCATCCAGCGCAGCGCGCGCGTGGTGGCCGTGGCCCGCAGCGCCGGATCCGTCACGATCGGTCGCAGCACCGTGAGCACGAATACCAGGCCGCCGGTCGCCGCGGCCAGGCCGATGAGCGCCAGCCCGTGCAGGACCGACGCGAGGAACCCCGCCAGCGCAATCATTGGGATCAGTTCCGGGGCAGGACCGTGAAGCGCACCGCGCCCTGGCTGGCGTGGCCGTCTTCGGCCAGCACCTTGTATTGCAGCATGTAGGCCCCGGGGGCCAGTGCCGGAAGTGGCACCACGACGCGCTCGGGCCGGCTGGCGGAGGCGTCCATGTCCACCGCGATCTCTTCGTTCGGCGTCACGTCGGTGCGCAGCAATTTCACCCGCGTGAGCTTGCCTTCGGTCCGGGCGTTGAAGTCCAGAACCACGCGCGCCGGCGCGACCTGCAACGTGCTGCGGTCACTGGGCTCGGAGGCGGTGATGATGGCGTGCGCGGACGCCGGCATGGGTGCCGGCGCGGCGGCGAAGATGAGGGCTAGCAATGCAGCGCGGACGGCGCCGCGGGTGAGCTGGAACATCATTTATCGTCCGACCTTTCTGACCCTTGTGTGCACGGTACCACAGGCGCAGGTCGCGTCCGAACGCCACCCGTACATTGCGAACGACCGGCGGTGCCCGCGTGAGTTCCGCGAGCGCACGCCGGGGAATCCTCGCCGGCGGGGCGCGCGGCATCGAAGGTTGCGGCGCAGGACGGCTCTTGATCGGCGCGGGGGTTGGTGCCGGGAGTGGGAATCGAACCCACACGAGGGGTGAACCTCACCAGATTTTGAGTCTGGCGCGTCTGCCAGTTCCGCCATCCCGGCGCGGGCCGGCAGTATATGAAATCCGCGCCGGGGTGGCGAACCGCGGCACGGTCGGGCGGGATCGATCTGCTACCATGCGCGCCCCGTGCAACTGCGCGATTTCCACTACGACCTGCCGCCTGAGCTGATCGCGCGTCACCCGCCCGCGCGACGCAGCGACGCACGCCTGCTGCACCTCGATGCGGCCGGCGGCGAACCGATCGATCGCATGATCGGCGATCTGCCGCGGCTGCTGTCCCCGGGCGATCTGATGGTCTTCAACGACACGCGGGTGCTCAAGGCCCGGTTGCGCGGCCGCAAGCCCACCGGGGGCGCGGTGGAAATCCTGGTCGAGCGGCTGCTGGATGCCGGTTCGGCGCTGGTCCAGGCGCGCGCCAGCAAGCCGCTGCGTGCCGGCATGCGCATCGGGTTCGCGCCGGACGCCGCTGTCACGGTCGTCGACAGGGAACCCTCGGGCCTGTGGCGGGTACGTGCCGAGGACGGCGACCTGGCCGGGCTGCTCGAACGCCATGGCCAGGTGCCGCTGCCGCCGTACCTGAGCCGGGAAGCGGGTCCGGACGACGCGGAACGCTACCAGTGCGTGTACGCGCGTCATCCGGGCGCGGTTGCCGCGCCCACCGCCGGGCTGCATTTCGACTCCGGGCTGCTCGCCCGCCTGCGCGAGCGTGGGGTCGATGCCGCGTTCGTCACGCTGCACGTGGGCGCCGGCACCTTCACCCCGGTTCGCAGCGCGCGGGTGGAGGAGCATCGCATGCATGCCGAGGAGTACGAGGTCGGCGCCGACGTCTGCGCGGCCGTTGCGCATGCGCGCGAACGTGGCGGGCGCGTGATCGCGGTCGGCACGACATCCGTGCGCGCGCTGGAATCGGCTGCGGCCACCGGGCAACTGCGGCCGCAGCGCGCGAGCACCGGGATCTTCATCCTGCCCGGCTACCGGTTCCGGGTGACCGACGCTATCGTCACCAACTTCCACCTGCCGGAATCCACCCTGCTGATGCTGGTGGCAGCCTACGCCGGCCTGGAGCGGGTACTCGCGGCATACCGGCACGCGGTGCAGCGGCGCTACCGATTCTTCAGCTACGGCGACGCGATGCTGCTTACGGGCGCGGGCGCGGGCGCGGGGGCGGCATGAAGTTCGAACTGCTGGCGCAGGACGGTGCGGCACGCCACGGCCGGTTGACGCTCGCGCACGGAACGATCGAAACGCCGGTGTTCATGCCCGTGGGCACCTACGGTACCGTCAAGGCGATGTCGCCGCAGGAACTGGAGGCCATCGGCGCCCGGATCGTGCTCGGCAACACCTTCCACCTGATGCTGCGCCCGGGCACGGAGGTGATCGGCCGGCATGGCGGCTTGCACCGCTTCATGGGCTGGGACCGGCCGATCCTCACCGATTCGGGTGGCTACCAGGTGTTCAGCCTCGGCGACGCCCGCAGGATTACCGAGGCCGGCGTCGAATTCCGCTCCCCAATCAACGGCGATCGGGTGTTCCTGGACCCCGAGCGCTCGATGCAGGTGCAGCGTGCGCTGGATTCCGACATCGTCATGGTGTTCGACGAATGCACGCCGTGGCCGGCGGCACATGCGCAGGCCGAGGCCTCGATGGAGCTGTCACTGCGCTGGGCGGCGCGATCGCGGACCGCGCACGGCGACTCACCCAACGCGCTGTTCGGCATCGTCCAGGGCGGCATGTTCCCGGACCTGCGCGAACGATCACTGGCGGGGCTGATCGGCATCGGCTTCGACGGCTATGCCGTGGGCGGGCTGTCGGTGGGCGAACCGAAGCCGGAGATGTTCGCGGTACTTGACCACATCGCTCCGCGCCTGCCCCGCGACCGGCCGCGCTACCTCATGGGCGTCGGCACGCCCGAGGATCTGGTCGAGGCCGTACGGCGCGGCATCGACATGTTCGACTGCGTGATGCCGACCCGCAACGCCCGCAACGGCCACCTGTTCACCTCCACCGGCACGGTGCGGATCAGGAATGCGGTCCACCGCGACAGCCTGGAACCGCTGGATCCGGCCTGCGCCTGCTATACCTGCCGCCATTTCACCCGCGCCTACCTGCACCACCTCGACCGCGCCAACGAGATCCTGGGTGCGCGCCTGAATACCCTGCACAACCTGGCCTTCTACCTGGATCTGATGCACGGCCTGCGCACGGCCATCGCCGCCGGCACCCTGGAGGCGTTCGCGCGCGCCTTCCATGCCCGCCGGGTGCAAGACGACGGGCCTATGTCATAATGCCGCGCTGAAATCCGGCGCCAGCCGGCCACGCACAACCTCTGGCAACCCCCGAAGGCCACCATGGATTTTCTCATCTCCAGCGCCTGGGCACAGGCAGCCCCGCAGCCTCAGGCCGGCAATCCGTTCGAGATGCTGGTGCTGTTCGGCGTACTGTTCGCGATGTTCTACTTTCTCATGATCCGCCCGCAGGTGAAGAAGCAGAAGGAGCATCGCGAGATGCTCGGCAAGCTCGCCAAGGGTGACGAGGCGGTGACCGCCGGCGGCCTGCTCGGCCGGGTCAAGGAGGTCGGCGACAACTTCGTGCTGCTGGAAGTCGCCAAGGGCGTGGAGGTCAAGATCCAGAAGAGCTACGTCCAGGCGGTCCTGCCCAAGGGCACGCTGAAGACATCCTGAAGGACCGCGGCCCCGGCGCCGGTCCGCGTTGGAATGAAATCGCCCGCATGAACCGCTATCCCTGGTGGAAGAACCTCATCGTCGCCCTGGTCGTGGTGCTGGGCGCGATCTACGCGCTGCCGAACGTGTTCGGCGAGGACCCGGCCCTGCAGATTTCCGCGGCACGCGGCGGCGAGGTGGACGTGGTCGGCCAGACGCGGATGGAGGAGGCGCTCGCGGCAGCCGGCGTCACCGCCACCAGCGTCGAGAAGGAGGGCGGCAAGCTGCTGGTGCGCTTCGCCGATACCGACGCCCAGCTCAAGGCCAACGACTACGTCAGCGCCGCGCTCGGCATCGACTACACCGTCGCCATGAATCTCGCCCCGGCCACGCCGCACTGGTTGCGCGCACTGGGCGCGCAGCCGATGTATCTCGGCCTGGATCTGCGCGGCGGCGTGCACTTCCTGCTCGAGGTCGACACGGCGGCCGTGGCCCGGCAGTCCGAAGAGCGCTACGTCACCGACATCAAGGCCACGCTGCGCGAAGCCCGGCTGCACTACCGGCCCTTCAACCGTGCCAACGCCGGCGGCATCCGCATCCGTTTCGACGACGCGAAGATCCGCGACGCCGCCCGCGCCGAGATTGAAAAGCAATTCGCCGACCTGGCCGTCGAGTCCCAGGGCGGTGCAGACGCTCCCGAGCTGGCGATCACCATCAAGCCGCAGGCGCTGGCGGAGTCCCGCAAGCTTGCCGTGCAGCAGAACCTGACCACCCTGCGCAACCGCATCAACGAGTTGGGCGTGGCCGAGCCGGTCATCCAGCAGCAGGGAGAGAACCGGATCGTGGTCCAGCTTCCTGGCGTGCAGGACACCGCCCGCGCCAAGGAGATCCTCGGCGGCACCGCGACGCTGGAATTCCACATGGTGGATCAGGAGCACGACATCCAGGCGGCGGTGGACGGCCGCGTGCCGCCGCGCTCCAAGCTGCTCAAGTCGCGCGACGGCAATCCCGTGCTGATCAAGCGCGACCTCATGCTGACCGGCGACTCGATCATCGACGCCTCCTCGGGCATCGAGCAGCAGAACGGCTCGCCGGCCGTATTCATCACCCTGGATGGCGTCGGCGCGCAGAAGTTCAGCCGTGCCACCAAGGACCAGATTGGCCGGCCGATGGCGGTGGTCTACATCGAGCAGAAGACCGTCACCACCCGCGAGGGCGACAAGGTCGTGCGCTCGAAGAAGCAGATCGAGGAGGTCATCAACGTCGCCACGATCCGTGACCAGCTCGGCAAGCGCTTCCAGATCACCGGCCTGGATTCCACCACAGAGGCGCGCGATCTGGCGCTGCTGCTGCGCGCCGGCGCGCTCGCCGCTCCAATCGAGATCGTCGAGGAGCGCACCATCGGCCCGAGCCTGGGCGCCGAGAACATCGAGCGCGGTTTCCGCTCCACCTGGTATGGCTTCGCGGCGATTGCGGTATTCATGAGCGTGTACTACCTGGTATTCGGCCTGACGGCCGTGGTCGCGCTCGGCGTGAACGTGGTGCTGCTGATCGCGCTGTTGTCGATCCTGCAGGCCACGCTGACCCTGCCCGGGATGGCAGGCATCGCGCTCACCGTCGGCATGGCGATCGACGCCAACGTGCTCATCAACGAGCGTGTCCGCGAGGAACTGCGCAACGGCAATTCGCCCCAGGCGAGCATCGCCGCAGGCTACGAACGCGCCTTCGGCACCATCCTCGACACCAACATCACCACCCTGATCGCGGGTATGGCGCTGCTGCTGTTCGGCTCCGGCCCGGTGCGTGGCTTCGCGGTGGTGCTGTGCCTGGGCATCCTCACCTCGATCTTCAGTTCGATCATGGTCTCGCGCGCGCTGGTGAACCTGTGGTACGGCAGCCGGCGCAAGCTCGCCGGCATCGCCATCGGCAACACCGCCTGGACCTGAGGCCGGGGAGAGCGCCCGCATGGAATTCTTCAAGATCCGCAAAGACATCCCGTTCATGCGCCACGCGCTGGCGTTCAACGTGATTTCGCTCCTCACATTCGTGATGGCGGTGGCGGCGCTGACCTTCAAGGGCCTGAACTTCGGCGTGGATTTCACCGGTGGCACGCTGATCGAGGTTTCCTACCCGCAGGCGGCGGACCTGGGCAAGGCGCGTGCGGCGCTCGCCGGGCTGGGCTACCACGAGGTGCCGGTGCAGAACTTCGGCACCGTGCGCGAGGTCCTCATCCGCCTGCCGGCGAAGCAGGGCGCCGAAGCCGCCAAGGTTTCCGATACCGTCATGGCGGCGCTCAAGCAGGCCGATCCGGGCGCCACCCTGCAGCGGGTGGAGTTCGTGGGGCCGCAGGTGAGCGAAGAACTGCTCGACCACAGTGCGCTGGCGCTGCTCATGGTGTCGATCGGAATCGTGGTCTATCTCTGGTTCCGCTTCGAATGGAAATTCGGCGTGGCGGCGATCGTCGCCAACCTGCACGACGTGGTCATCATCCTGGGCTTCTTCGCCTTCTTCCAATGGGATTTCTCGCTGCCCGTGCTGGCGGCGGTGCTGGCGATCCTGGGCTACTCGGTGAACGAGTCGGTCGTCGTCTTCGACCGGGTCCGGGAGAACTTCCGCAACGCCCGGATGCGCGCCGCCTCCGTGCCCGAGGTCATCGACAACGCAATCACCCGCACCCTGTCGCGCACCATCATCACCCACGGCAGCACCCAGCTCGCCGTGCTGTCGATGCTGATTTTCGGCGGCGAGACGCTGCATTACTTCGCGCTTGCCCTGACCATCGGCATCTGCTTCGGCATCTACTCCTCGGCGCTGGTCGCGAGCCCGATCGTGATGTGGCTGGGGGTGTCCCGTGCCGATCTGGTGCGCGTGCCGGTCCGCAAGGAGGGAGCCGAGTTCGGCCCCTGAACCGCCCGCCAACCCACGAGGTTCCATCCATGCGCCTGCTGCATACCATGCTCCGGGTGGGCAACCTGGACAAATCCCTGGATTTCTACACCCGCGTGATGGGGATGAGGCTTCTGCGCCGGCACGATTTCGAAGCCGGCCGCTTCACCCTCGCGTTCGTCGGCTACGGCGACGAACGTACCGGCTCGGTCATCGAGCTGACCCACAACTGGGACACCGCGAGCTACGAACTGGGCACGGCCTACGGCCATATCGCGGTCGAGGTGGACGATGTCTACGCAGCCTGCGATCGGATCAAGGCCGCCGGCGGCAAGGTCGTGCGCGAGCCGGGACCGATGAAGGGCGGCAACCGGCCGCTCGCGTTCATCGAGGATCCGGACGGCTATCGCATCGAGCTGCTCGACGCGGCGACCATGCGCGAGGCGGCAGGCTGAGGATCGGGCCCATCCCGGCCGCGGCGGTGGTCCGGGCGCTTCAACGGACGGTGATGGTCACCGGCGCCGAGAGCACCGGCGGATCGGCCGGGCGATGCAGGTGGTCCCCCATCAGCAGCCGCAGCGTGTGCTTGCCGGGCGCGAGCTGGAGAACGGTTTCGGTCTGGCCGCCGCCGAAGTGCCGGTGGTGTTCGTCGGCCGGGATCGGCTGTCCGGGCGGGGGCGGATCGACATCGATCAGCAGATGGTGATGCCCGGTCCCCGCCATGTCCACTCCGGCCGGGGCCACCCCCATGTGGCGCAGGCCGAAACGCACGGTGACGGGGTTGGACACGGTTTCGCCGTCGGCCGGCGAGATGATGTAGGCATGGGGTTCGCCTTGGCGGGCGCCGTCCGCGGCGGCAGCCGTGACCGACGAGGCGATTGTTAGAGCCAGCAGCGTGCGTCTGAGCATGACGGCCTCCGATGCAATCGGAAACGACGAGCCCGAATCCTAGCACAGCGATCCGGTCGCGCCGTTGACCCGCCGCGGCGATCCACCGAGAATTCGCCTGTTCGCCCGCGCCGGCACAATCCGACCCACATCCGTGTCCGACAACGATCTCCTGGTACGCATCCGCGGCCTGTGCTTCCGGCGCGGGCACAAGGTCATCTTCGACAATGTCGACATGGACATTCGCCGCGGTGCGATCACGGCGATCATGGGGCCGAGCGGCTGCGGCAAGACCACCCTGCTGCGGATCATCGGCGGGCAGTTGAAGCCCGACGCCGGCAGCGTGGAGGTCGATGGCATCGACGTCGCATCCCTGACGCGGCGCGATCTCATGGAACTGCGCAAGCGCATGGGCATGCTGTTCCAGAGCGGCGCATTGCTCACCGACCTGTCGGTGTTCGAGAACGTCGCCTTTCCGCTGCGTGAGCATACCCGGCTGCCGTCGGCCTTGATCCGCGACCTGGTGCTGATGAAGCTGAACGCGGTCGGGTTGCGCGGCGCGCGGGACCTCATGCCCAGCCAGCTCTCCGGGGGCATGGCGCGCCGGGTCGCGTTGGCGCGGGCGATCGCCCTGGATCCGATGATGATCATGTACGACGAGCCGTTCACCGGCCAGGACCCGATATCCATGGGCGTGCTCGTGCGGCTCATCAAGGAACTC
Organism: Gammaproteobacteria bacterium; assembly: GCA_050183625.1. GTDB lineage: Bacteria > Pseudomonadota > Gammaproteobacteria > JADZEE01 > JADZEE01 > JBFXBD01. Next base: position 57,071 of record JBFXBD010000016.1, on the reverse strand, counting down.
AACGACGCGCTCGGGATCAGCAGCATCGTGGTGTCCCACGACGTGCACGAGACCTCGACCATCGCCGACCAGATCCACGTGCTCTCGAACGGTGCCGTGGTCGGCTCGGGTCGGCCTTCGGAATTGGCGCAATCAGGCTCGGACTGGGTCCGGCAGTTCCTGAACGCGCTGCCGGACGGGCCGGTACCGTTCCACCAGCCGGCACCGGACTATGCCCGCGACCTCGGGCTCGGGGCGGCGCAGTGATCGCACTGGTCCGCACCCTGGGCCGCTGGGCGTTGGACACTTGCGAGCGGCTCGGCCGCGGTCACATCTTCCTCGCCTACGTCCTGGCCGGCCTGCCGGCGGTACTGGCCCGGTTTCGCCTGGTGATCGCGCAGGTGTTCTCCGTCGGTGTGCTGTCGCTGGTCATCATCGTCGTTTCGGGCACTTTCGTCGGCATGGTGCTCGGGTTGCAGGGCTACAACACCCTGGTCACGTTCGGCGCCTCCGAATCACTCGGAATCCTGGTCGCGCTGTCGCTGGTGCGGGAACTCGGCCCGGTGGTGTCCGCGCTGCTGTTCGCGGGCCGCGCCGGGTCGGCGTTGACCGCCGAGATCGGCCTGATGAAGGCCACCGAGCAACTCGCGGCGATGGAGATGATGGCGGTGGACCCGCTGCACCGGATCGTCGCCCCGCGCCTGCTGGCCGGGGCAATCGCCCTGCCAATCCTGGCGACCATCTTCAGCGTGGTCGGCGTGTACGGCGGCTGGCTGGTCGGCGTGCAGTTGCTGGGCGTGGACGACGGCGCGTTCTGGTCGCAGATGCAGGACGCGGTCGAAGTCCGGGATGATATCGTCAACGGCGTCATCAAGAGCGTGGTGTTCGGCGCGGTGGTGACCTGGATCGCCGTGTTCGAGGGCTGGGACACCGTCCCGACCTCAGAAGGCATCAGCCGATCGACCACCCGCACCGTGGTAAACTCCAGCCTCGCAGTACTCGGCCTGGACTTCGTTCTGACCGCATTCATGTTCAACCGCTGAGTTCGCGCCATGCTCCAGTCCAAGACCATCGAAACCGTCGTCGGCGCCTTCGTCCTGCTCGGATTGGGCGCGCTGCTCGTGCTGACCATGCGCGTGAGCAACCTGAGCCTGGCGTCGATGTCGCCGCGCGAGAGCTACACCGTTACCGCGAAGTTCCAGAACATCGGCGGGTTGAAGGTTCGCGCGCCGGTGAAGATGGCCGGCGTGGTGGTCGGCCGGGTCGCGGCCATCGGTTTCGACCCGAAGGATTTCGAAGCGGTCGTGACCCTGGCCATGGACGGCACCTACCGCCGGATCCCGGCCGACAGTTCCGCCAGCATCTATACGGCCGGCCTGCTGGGGGACCAGTACGTCGGCCTGGAGGCCGGCGGCGAAGAGGAGTTCCTCACGGACGGCAGCGCGATCGGCATCACCGAATCGGCAGTGGTCCTGGAGCGGCTGATCGGCCAGTTCATCTACAACAACAAGAACAAGGGCTCGAACTGAGGCCCCGGCGGCCACGCCGCCGGATGTGGTAATCTTGCCGCCGCATCCGGCGTGGGTCGGATGGGCCATTCGACCCGGCTCGTGCGCGCAGGCGCGGCTCGCCGGATCGTTGCCCGTCGGCACGCTCAGGTCCTTTGCGAAACGAACGCGATCAACGGTAACTGTCATGCGAATCAATCAATACAGGCAAGCCATTTCGCTCATCATTGGCGCGTTTCTGATGATTTCGGTCCTGCCGGCCGGCGCTGCGACGGCCAGCCCCGAGGAAATCGTCAAGACCACCACCGAATCCGTCCTGTCCCGCGTGAGCGCCGATCAGGACGCGTTGCGAGCAGACCCCAGGCGCCTGGAAGCCCTGGTGGACGAAATGATCGTCCCGTACTTCGACTTCCGTCGCATGGCGCAGTGGGTGCTCGGCAAGTACTGGCGCGAGGCCAATCCGGATGCCCAGGCGCGCTTCGTCGCCGAGTTCCGAACGATGCTGATCCGCACCTACGCGACTGCGCTGCTGGAGTACTCGCACCAGAAAGTCAATTACTACCCCAACCAGATCGATCCGGCCGCGAACCATGGGATCGTCAAGACGGAACTGGCCCAGCCCGGAGGCGTGCCAATCCCGATCGACTACCGCATGCACCGCAAGGACGGCGAGTGGAAGGTCTTTGACGTGGCGGTCGACGGCGTCAGCCTGCTCACCACCTACCGGTCCTCGTTCGCAGCCGAAATCCGCAAGTCCGGCATCGAGGCGTTGATCGCCTCGCTCGCCGCACGCAACAACGGCCCCGAGCCGGCCACCACCGCGCAGTGACGGCGTCGATTCGCGTCATCGACGCCGGCGGGTGGGCCGTCGACGGCGACATGAACCTCGCCAGCGCCGAACGGTTGCTGGAGCAGGCGCGGCAGACCTGGGGCGGGACGGCCCAGTTGGTGCTGGATCTCGGGGGGGTCGGCCGGATCGACAGTTGCGCGCTGGCGATGCTGCTGGAATGGTCTCGCGCTGCACGCGCGCGTGGCGGCGCCTTGACGGTCCGTAACGTGCCGGAGCCATTGCGGTCGATTGCCCGGTTGTGCGGCGTGGAGGATCTGCTCGCCCTCGGGGGCGCGGCGGCGCGAGAGTAACGTCCATGGACCCTCGGGAAATCGAACGCATCATCGCCGCCGGCATTCCCGGCGCGCGGGTGTCAGTCCAGGGCGATGACGGCCGGCACTACCAGGCGGTGGTCGTTTCCGACGCGTTCGCCGGCATGAACATGGTCAGGCAGCACCAGCTCGTCTACCGCGCGCTGGGTGAGCTCATGCAGGACGCCATCCACGCCTTGTCCATACGAACGCTCACGCCCGAGCAATGGGATCGCGAGCGCGCCGGCGGCGGCTGACCTGGTGCCCAACCGGGCCGCCCGCGGCGCCCGGCCACATCGAGACCGGAACGAACATGGACAAGCTGATCATCACCGGGCAGGTGCCGCTGAAGGGCGACATCCGAGTCTCCGGCGCCAAGAACGCGGCGCTGCCGATCCTGGCCGCGACGCTGCTCGCCGATTCGCCGGTCACGGTCGGCAACGTACCGCACCTGCTCGATGTGACGACGACGATGGAACTGCTCGGACGCATGGGCCTGCAGCTCATGATCGACGAGCGCATGAACATCGAGGTCGACGCCAGCACCATCGAGAACTATTTCGCGCCCTACGAGTTGGTCAAGACGATGCGCGCGTCGATCCTGGTACTCGGTCCGTTGCTCAGCCGCTTCGGCCAGGCCGAGGTTTCGCTGCCCGGCGGTTGCGCGATCGGCTCGCGTCCGGTGAACCTGCATCTGCAGGGCCTGGCGGCGATGGGTGCGGAGATTCGGGTCGAGGGCGGCTACATCAAGGCGCGCGCCAGGCGTTTGCGCGGCGCTCACCTGGTCATGGACCTCGTCACGGTCACCGGCACCGAGAACCTCATGATGGCGGCGACCCTGGCCGAGGGCACCACGGTGATCCGCAACGCCGCCCGCGAGCCGGAGGTCGTCGATCTGGCAAATTGCCTGATCAGCATGGGCGCGCGAATCCAGGGTGCCGGTACGGACATGATCGTGATCGAGGGCGTCGACCGGTTGCACGGGACGCGCTACAACATCCTCCCGGACCGGATCGAAACCGCGACATACCTGGTGGCCGCAGCGATGACCGGCGGGTGCGTGAAGCTCAAGGATGCGCGTCCGGATCTCCTGGAGGCCGTACTCGCCAAGCTCACCGAGGCCGGTGCCGCGATCACCACCGGCCCCGACTGGGTCCGCCTGGACATGCAGGGCGGCAAGCCGCGCGCGGTCGACGTCCACACCGCGCCGTATCCGGGCTTTCCGACCGACATGCAGGCGCAGTTCACGGCATTGAACTGCGTCGCCGAGGGCATGGGCGCGATTACCGAAACGGTGTTCGAGAACCGGTTCATGCACGTGCAGGAGCTGCAGCGCATGGGCGCGAACGTGAGGCTGGAAGGCAACACCGCGATCACCCAGGGCGTGGGCCGGCTCACCGGCGCGCCGCTGATGGCGACCGACCTGCGCGCGTCGGCCTGCCTGGTGCTCGCCGGGCTGGTGGCCGAAGGCGAGACCGAGGTCGACCGCATCTATCACATCGACCGCGGCTACGAGACGATCGAGGAAAAGCTCGGCCAGCTGGGTGCGCAAATCCGCCGCGTCCCGAGCCAGATTTCGCCGCCGCCGAAGAAGATCGCGCCGAGGCGCGTGGCCCGTGTCCGAGCGCAGTCCGGCGCCTGACCGGCTCAGGCTCGCGGTTTCCAAGGGGCGGATCCTCGAACAGGCGCTGCCGCTGCTGGCGCGCGCGGGCATCGTGCCCGGCGAGGACCCCGGGCGAACGCGTAAGCTGATTTGGCCCACCAGCCGCCCGGACATCGACATCGTCGTCATCCGTGCCGCGGACGTCCCGACCTACGTCGACATGGGGGCCGCGGATCTGGGCATCACCGGCAAGGACGTCCTGCTCGAACACACCGGCGAGGGCCTGTACGAGCCGCTCGACCTCGGGATCGCGCGTTGCGCGCTGGTGGTTGCCGGGCGACCCGATGCGACACCGGCCGGTGCGCGGCTGCGGGTCGCCACCAAGTACGTGCAGACCACCCGGCGCTACTACGCCGCGCGCAGCGAGCAGGTCGAGGTGATTCACCTGTACGGTTCAATGGAGCTGGCGCCGCTGGTGGGACTGGCCGACCGCATCGTCGACCTGGTCGACACCGGCAATACGCTGCGTGCCAATGGCCTGGCACCGCTGGAGCACATCGCCGACATCAGCTCGCGGCTGGTGGTCAACAAGGCCGCGTTCAAGATCAAGCACGCCAGGATCCGCGGCTTCGTCGATGAAATGCGGGCCGCGGTCGCGGCGGGCAGGGCATGAGCGCGGGTGCGACGGCACGAGTCGCGCTCACCCGCGGCGGGTGGACGCGATGATCGTCGGGCGACTGGACACGGCCGCGGCGGATTTCGAGGCGCGCTTCACCGAACTGACGCGATTCGAGGCCGGCCACTCCGCCGCCGTGGTCGATGCGGTGCGCGGGATCCTCGACGATGTGCAACGGCGTGGCGACGACGCCCTGGTCGAATACACGAACCGTTTCGACCGGCGCGCGGTGGCCTCGGCGGCGGACCTCGAAGTACCCCAGGAAGCATTGCAGGCGGCGGTCGGCCGGCTGGCGGCGCCGCTGCGCGCGGCGCTGGAGGACGCAGCGGCGCGGATCCGCCGCTACCACGATCGTCAGCGGCTGGAGTCCTGGAGCCTCACCGATGAGGATGGCACGGTGCTCGGGCAGCAGGTGACCGCGCTCGAACGAGTCGGCGTCTACGTTCCCGGCGGACGCGCCGCGTACCCGTCGTCGGTGCTCATGAACGTGCTCCCGGCGCGCGTGGCCGGAGTGGGGCAGGTGATCATGGCGGTCCCGGCGCCGGACGGGGAAGTCTCCGATGCGGTACTCGCCGCGGCCGCGATCGCGGGCGTGGACCGCGTGTTCACCATCGGCGGCGCGCAGGCCGTGGCCGCGCTCGCGCATGGTACCGGTACCGTGCCCCGGGTGGACAAGATCGTCGGCCCGGGGAACGTCTACGTCGCCACGGCGAAATCACTCGTGTTCGGGCTGGTGGGGATCGACATGATCGCCGGCCCGTCCGAGATACTCATCATTTGCGACGGCGGCACCGATCCGCAGTGGATTGCCCTGGACCTCTGCGCCCAGGCCGAGCACGACGAGCAGGCGCAGGCGATCCTGCTGTGTCCGGATCCGGGCTACCTGGATCGGGTCGAGGCCGCGCTCGAGCGCCTGCTGGCGTCGCTGCCGCGCGCCGACATCGTTCGCGTTTCGCTCTCGCGCCGCGGCGCGCTGATTCGAACCCGGGATCTCGACGAGGCGGTGGCGATTGCGAACCGTGTGGCACCCGAACACCTGGAATTGTCGCTCGACGATGCCGCGGCCTGGGCCACGAAGGTCCGCCACGCCGGGGCGATTTTCCTGGGGCGACATACCCCTGAGGCGTTCGGCGACTACTGCGCCGGCCCGAACCACGTGTTGCCCACTGGGCGCACCGCGCGCTTTTTTTCGCCCCTGGGCGTATACGATTTCCAGAAGCGCTCCTCGATCATCGGCGCCTCGCAGCGCGGAGCGGTGCGCATGGCGGCGTTGTCCCAAACCCTGGCCGAGGCCGAAGGCCTGTCGGCCCATGCACGGTCGGCGCAGTGCCGGGGTGGGCAGCCGTGAGTATCGGACCAGGCAGCCCGGTGGACCTCGTCCGGCCCGTCATCCGGGCGCTGGACGCCTATCATGTCGCTCCCGCTGCCGGTGCGATCAAGCTGGACGCCATGGAAAATCCCTTCCCGCTGCCCGAGGAGCTGCGCCGTCGCCTGGGCGAGGAGTTGGCGCAGGCCGCCATCAACCGCTACCCGGATCCGGTCGCGCCGAGGTTGCGGGCGGCGGTGCGCGCGTACCTGGGCCTGGGACCGGACGTGCCGATGCTGCTCGGCAACGGCTCCGACGAGCTCATCCAGATGATCGTCAGCGCCGTCGCGGCGCCCGATCGCGTCGTGCTCGCGCCCGAGCCCACGTTCGTCATGTACTCGATGCTGACCCGGATCGCAGGCATGCGTTTCGTAGGCGTGCCGCTGCGTGAACCGGATTTCGCCCTCGACGTGGATGCGACGCTGGCGGCGATCGCCGAACACCGTCCGGCGGTGGTATTCATCGCCAACCCCAACAACCCCACCGGAAACGCCTTCGCGCGCACCGACCTGGAGCAGCTGATCGACGCGACGCCGGGGATCGTGGTCGTCGACGAGGCGTACTACCCGTTCGCACGGCAGACCATGGTCGATCTGGCCGGGCGTCATCCTCGCCTGGTGGTGATGCAGACGCTGTCCAAGCTCGGGCTGGCGGGGCTGCGCGTGGGCATGGCGTTCGGGGAGGCCGCGCTGATCCACGAGCTCGAGAAGCTGCGCCTGCCCTACAACATCGGCGTGCTGGCGCAAATCGCCGCCGCGGTGGTACTGGAAGCCCCCGGTGTCCTCGACGCGCAGGCCGCCGCCATCCGTGCCGGGCGCGAGCACCTGGAGACCGAGCTGCGCCGCCTGCCGGAGTTCACCGTCTGGCCGAGCCGCACCAATTTCATCCTCATGCGCACCGCACCGGGCAGGGCCCGGCCGATCCACGCCGGGCTGCGCGAGCGCGGGGTGCTCATCAAGCTACTCGACGGTTCGCACCCCAGGCTGCGGGACTGCCTGCGGGTGACGGTCGGCACGCAGGCCGAGAACGCGGCGTTCATGGCCGCGCTGCATGAGTGCGGCTGATCGGGGTGGGTGTCGCGACCGCCGCCGGCTGGCCGCAGCATAATCGACTGATGGTATACTGAAACGATTCCAAGCACTTCAACTCAATATTCACTGGGCGCACGCCCGGTCGAAAAACCACTCGCCATGGCCAGTCAGGATAAAAAACCAGTCGATCCGGCCCGTCGCCGGGTTCTCACCATTGCCACTTCCGCCGTCGGCGGCGTGGGGGCCGTGTTCGCCGCGGTGCCGTTCGTCGCGTCGTTCCAGCCCAGCGCACGCACCAAGGCCATCGGTGCCCCGGTCGAGGTGGACATCAGCCAGCTCGAGCCCGGGCAGCGCATCATCGCCAAGTGGCGCGGCAAGCCGGTGTGGATCATGCGCCGTACCAAGGAGACGCTCGCGGCGCTCGAGACCCTCAAGGACGAGCTGAGCGATCCGGAATCAGCCAAGTCGTTGCAGCCCGAGTACGCCAGGAACGTGGCACGGGCCGCCAAGCCGGAATATGCGGTCCTGATCGGCATCTGCACGCACCTGGGTTGCTCACCGACCTACATGCCGGTGAACGAGTCCCACGGCATGGGGCCGGACTGGAAGGGCGGGTTCGTCTGTCCCTGCCACGGTTCGCGCTTCGACATGTCCGGCCGCGTGTACAAGAACTTTCCGGCGCCCACCAACCTGGAGGTACCGCCCTACACGTTCCTGTCCGACACGCGGATCCTCGTGGGTGCCGAAGAAGGGAAATCGTGATGCAAGGCGTAATGAAGGTGATCACCGGCCTGCGAGACTGGGTCGACGAGCGCTTCCCGCTCATCGAGACCTGGGAGCAGCACATCGGCAAGTACTACGCGCCGAAGAACTTCAATTTCTGGTATTTCTTCGGCTCGCTCCTGCTGGTCGTGCTCGTGAACCAGATCGTCACCGGCATCTGGCTGACGATGAACTACAAGCCCGACGCGACGCTGGCGTTCGCCTCCGTCGAATACATCATGCGCGACGTGGATTTCGGGTGGATTATCCGATACATGCACTCCACAGGCGCATCGGCGTTCTTCGTCTGCGTCTACCTGCACATGTTTCGCGGCATGCTGTACGGCTCCTACCGCGCGCCGCGGGAGTTGATCTGGCTGATCGGCATGGGCATCTACCTCGTTCTCATGGGCGAGGCATTTTTCGGCTACCTGCTCCCCTGGGGCCAGATGTCGTATTGGGGTGCACAGGTAATCACGTCGCTGTTCGGCGCGGTTCCGATCGTCGGCGAGCAGCTCGCGCTTTGGATCCGCGGCGACTACGTCATTTCCGACGTCACGCTGAACCGCTTCTTCGCGCTGCACGTGATCGCGTTCCCGCTGGTGCTGGTCGGCCTGGTTTTCGTTCATCTCGTCGCCCTGCACGCGGTCGGTTCGAACAACCCCGACGGAATCGAGATCAAGAAGAAGAAGGGCGCCGACGGTATTCCGCTCGACGGCATTGCGTTCCACCCGTACTACACGGTCAAGGATCTATTCGGGACCGGCGTCTTCCTGATCATCTTCAGTGCGATCATATTCTTCGGGCCGGAGATGGGCGGGTACTTCCTGGAGTACAACAACTTCATCCCGGCCGACGCGATGAAGACCCCGGAACACATCGCTCCGGTCTGGTACTTCACACCCTACTACTCCATCCTGCGCGCCAATACCGTGAACTTCCTGGGCCTGGACGCCAAGCTCTGGGGCGTGGTGTTCATGGGCCTGGCGGTGGTGGTGTTCGCGTTCCTGCCGTGGCTCGATCGCAGCCCGGTGAAGTCGATGCGCTACAGGAGCACCACGAGCCGGGTGGCGCTGGCGGTATTCGTGGTCTGCTTCCTCATCCTGGGATTCCTGGGTACCCGGCCGCCGACTCCGATGGAGACCGCGATCGCGCAGGTCTGCACCGTGATTTACTTCGGATACTTCATCTTCGTGTGGTACTACAGCGGGCGGGAGCGCACCAGGCCCGTGCCGGACAGGGTGACCTGAGAATGAAGCGGATCGTTTCTATGGCGTTCCTCGCGCTGCTGGCGGCGTCGGCGCACGCAAGCGAAAAGCCCATGTACACGGCGCACGTGGACCTCGGGGACAAGGCATCGCTGCAGCGTGGTGCCAGGACATTCGTGAACTACTGCCTGAGGTGCCACTCGGCGGCTTTCATGCGCTTCAGCCGGATGGCCGAAGACCTGGGGCTGACCGAAGAGCAGACCGAGCAAAACCTCATGTTCGTCACCGACAAGATCGGGTCGACCATGGAGGTCGCGATGCGGCCGGAAGATGCGACCCAGTGGATGGCCGCGCCGCCGCCGGATCTGTCGGTCATCGCCCGCGCCCGCGGCGCGGACTGGCTGTACAGCTACCTGCTCACCTACTACGTCGATCCGGCGCGTCCTACGGGCGTGAACAACGCCACTTTCAAGGACAGCGCGATGCCGCACGTGCTGTGGGAACTGCAGGGTCTGCAGCGGCCGATCATCGAGAAGGTCAAGGCGCACGATGGCTCCGATGTCGAGAAGATAACGGGTTTCGAGGTCGTCACGCCGGGCAAGCAGGATGCCGAGGCCTATCGCCGTACCGTGCGCGATCTGGTCAATTTCCTGGTCTATGTCGGCGAACCCGCGAAGCTGGTGCGCACGACCATCGGATTCTGGGTCATTCTGTTCCTCGTGGTGTTCACGGCGCTCGCGTACCTGCTCAAACGCGAGTACTGGAAGGACGTGCACTGACGACGGCGGCGCCGCGCGCCGGGAAGTATTCGGGCGGAGCGAGCGCTTGAGCGGCTGGGAACACTACCTGGGGCAGTCGCCGAGCCGGCGTTCCGGCATGACGCTCTACTGTGCGCACGGTTCGCCGCTCGGCCACGTGTTGCGGATCCTGCTCGCGGAGAAGGATGTCCCCGTCGAAGTCGTCGAGGTAGACGACGAGCGTCGGCCCGAGGACCTCAACGATCTCAATCCCTACGCCGGCGCGCTCACGCTCATCGACCGGGATCTGGTGCTCTACGAGTTCCAGGCGATGCTGGAATATCTGGACGAGCGCTATCCGCATCCTCCGCTGATGCCCGTGGATCCGGTTTCGCGTGCAAATCACCGTCAGCTCCGCTATCGGATCCTGCGCGACCTGTATGGCCAGGTCGATGCGATCGTGGCACGGGATGCACGGGTTGCTGCGAACGCGCGCACGGCGCTGCGCGATTACCTGACAGCGATCAGCCCCGCCTTTGCCCAGAAGCGCTGGTTCCTGTCCGACGAATATACCCTCGCCGACTGCTGCATGGGGCCGTTGTTGTGGCGTCTTGGTGAACTCGGCGTCGGCCTGCCGCAGCAGGCCCGGCCGCTGCAGCAATATGCGGATCGCCTGTTCGCCCGGCCGTCGTTTCGCTCGAGCCTTTTGGCGGCAGAAAGACAGATGTATGTACGCTGATTGCGATATGGGCCGTCGGCCGTGCAGATGACCTCGACACGCCCCTACCTGCTGCGCGCGATCTACGAGTGGATCGTCGACAATGGCTGCACGCCGCACGTCGTGCTCGAGGCCGCCGATGGCGTGAATCTTCCGCCCGCATACGTGAGTGAGGGGCGGCTGGTGTTGAATGTCAGCCCGTCGGCGGTTCGGGATCTCGACATCGCCAATGATGCCCTGCGGTGTTCGGCACGCTTCGGCGGGGTGGCGACGCCCATCGACGTGCCGATGCGGCACGTGCGGGCGATTTACGCTCGCGAGAACGGCCGCGGGATTGCCTTTTCCGACGACGACTCGGATACCCCCACGCCTGCGCCGGACGGTTCGCCGCCGCGCGGCCGGCCGAAGCTCAAGCTCGTGGAGTGAGCGTGGCGCTCAGCCGCCTGGCGTTTCGAACAGCTTGACCACCTTCTGCACGCCGCCGATATTGCGGGCGGTTTCGGCCGCCCGATCCGCATCGGCCTGGGACACGAGTCCCAACAGGTAGACGATGCCGCGCTCGGTGACCACCTTGACGCGCGTGCCTTCGTAGTTGGGCAGGCCGAGCAGGGCTGTCTTCACCTTGCCGGTGATCACGACATCGCTGGCCCGCGAAACCAGGGCGCTGGGTGCGGAAATCTCGATTTCATCGTATACCTGCCGGACTTTCGCCGTGGCGCTGACGATGTCGAGCACCTTTTGCTTGAGCTCGGCGGTGGGAGCCTCGCCCGTAACCAGAGCGATCTGGTTGTAGCTCGTCACATTGATGTGAACGGTCCTGGCGAGATCGCCTTCGGCCATGATCGCGTTGGCGGCCTTGAGTTCGATGGCCTGATCCTCCACGAAAGTGCCGGTCGTGCGCCGGTCATTGGCCGCCGCGGCGCCGGTTACCGCGCCGCCGGCCGCGACCGCTACGCAGCCGGAAACGGTCACGGCGAATACGGCGATCGCGGTCCCAAGCAGCAACGTGCGTGGCAGCGGACGGACGAGCATGGAGAAACGGGTTTTCATAGGGCTACAGCTCCTGTCCGAGCAGGTGGCGGTCGATGAGGTCGCACAGGCAGTGCGTAACCATCAAGTGGACTTCCTGGATACGTGCCGTGCTCTGGCTCGGCACGCATATGCAGACGTCGTCGCCCACCAGCTTGTTGATGCAGTCGCCGCCCTCACGGCCGGTGACCAGGATGACTTTCATGTCCCTGTCGTGCGCGGCCTCGATCGCGACCAGGATGTTTTTCGAACGTCCGCTCGTGCTGTACGCGAGCAGGACGTCCGAAGCCTGCCCCAGAGCGCGAATCTGCTTGGCGAAGACCTCCGAGAAATCGAAGTCGTTGGCGATGGAGGTCAAGGTGGAGGCATCGGTGGTCAGTGCGACCGCCGGCAGACCGGGCCGTTCCATCTCGAAGCGATTGAGCATTTCCGACGAGAAATGCTGGGCATCCGCGGCCGAGCCGCCGTTGCCGCAGGCGAGAATCTTTCCATTCTGCAGCAGGCATGCCGAGATAATCGACGCGCCGGCCACTATCGCGGGTGCGAGCGCGTCCCTGCACTCCAGCTTGAGCTGGATGCTTTCGTTGAACAACTGTTGCACGCGCTGCGCCGCTTCGTTCATCAGCTGGCTCGCATCAGGCCGGATGCCGCGGGACGCGCGGATTATGCATGAAATGCATCCGGAATCCACTCGACGAGCGGCGCTTCCAGCTCGCCGCCCACGACCACCACGTCGAACCGGCAAGCAGGTTCGCGCCCGCCCAGCCTGGCGGCGATGTAATGCCGGGCGGTATTGAGCAGGCGGCGGAGCTTGCGGCTGTCGATGCTGCCGGCGCCGCCGCCACGGCTTGCATCCCGGCGGTAACGGACTTCGACGAAAACGAGAGTCTCGCCGTCGCGCATGACCGCGTCCATTTCGCCGCCGCGCCAGGCATAGTTGCGCTCGATCAGTTCGAGCCCGGTGCGCGCGAGGAACGCGACGGCGAGATCCTCCGCACGCCGGCCGCGGCCGCCGGAGTCCCGGCGGCCGACTGCGGTCATTGCGCGGCCCTCACCGACAGGGCGCGAGGGCGCCCGTCGCGGATCTGCGCCCAGGAAAGCCGTCGCGCGATCCGCCCGCGAGCGTCGACGCTCAGGGCGCCAGTCTGGCCCTGCAATGTGGCGGCGGGCTGCAACTGCAGGCGCGCGAGGTGGTTCAGAAGCCGGTAGGCATCGACTCCCAGCGCAAAAAGACGCGAACCTTCCACTCCGGCACCCGGCCAGGCACGTCGGGCAGCGTCATAGAGGTGGTTGTCGCGAGTGTCAGGATCGATCAGCCAGGGCAGATCGTCGAAAAAGATGCCGTTCAGGTCGGCGTCTCGCTCGTAATCCACCGAGCCCGCGTACACGTGCGAAGTCGCGAACACCGGCAAATCTCCGGCAAAGAAGTATTCCAGTTGTGGCTTGATCTGCCGTGCCTGCGTCGATGAGGCCGACATGAAGATGAAATCGGCGTCGCGCCGGCGCCTGGGGACGGATATGACATCGCGCATGATGGTGCGGGCGAGCTCCGCCCGGCGCCGTTCGCTGGCCTCCAGTCCGAGCAGGGCGCGCGTCGCGCTGGAATACTCCCCGCCGCTCTCCCTATAGCGACGGACGTCCAGCAGCTCGCCACCGATTTCCGCCCAGCGGTCGCTGAACGCCTGCAGGACGCGATCGCCCCATTCGCCGGTAGGTGCGATTGCCAGTGCATGCGCGTGACCAGCGAACCACGCACGCTCTGCGACCTGCCGGGCATCGTCTTCGGGCGCGAGCCCGATCTGGTACAAACGTCGCGTCGAGTCCGCGGCTGGTACGGCGTCGGTGTAGTTCAGCACGAGCGTGCGCACGCCCAGTTCTCGTCCGGAAACGAGCTTGTCGGCCGCAGGTCGGTCGAGCGGACCTACCACGGCGTCGGCGCCTTCGGCGATCGCCTGCTCGTAAACCGCCGAGATGTTGCGTTCATCCGCGTCGTGGATTGTCACGCGCGGTCGCGTGCCGCCATCCGCATACCATGCCGACATGAAGCCGTCGCGCACCGTCGCCCCGGCGTTCGCGAACCTGCCCGACAGCGGCAGCAGCAGCGCCACGTGACGGGCCGGAGCGCCGATCTGCCGTGCCGTCGACTGCAGGCCCGGAACGATGTCCGCATCGCCGGGATGGGCCGGAAAGCTGGCGCGCCATTGGGCAATTCCGCTGTCGAAGAGAGTGGGATCGTACAGCGTGCTACGGGACAGCAGCGCCAATGCCACCCACCCGCCGAAGACATCCGGTGGGGTCGCGCGCGCGGCTTCCAAAGACTCCTTCGATGCCTTCTCCAGCAGCGCCCAGATCGACGCGTGATTGCGCTGCCGAGCCTCCGGGCTGGAAACGAGCGCGTCGATCGGCAGCCGTGCGCGCGCGCCGTCGACCCAGCGCGAGTTCGCGGCGAACGCCTCCGACATGATCTGATGCAGTTCCACCTGGCGGCCGCGCGGCAGCGACGTGGCCTGCACGCCTTCCAGGCGTGCAAGCGCGTCGGCGGGCTGCTGCCGGGCCAGGGCGATTCGCGCGCGGACGAGCGCGAGTTCAGCCCCGTCTGCGGGGCCTGTCGGCACGGCATCGACGAGCAAATGCTCCGCCTGGGCCGGATCGCCGGTTTCCAGGAGCGTGCGTGCCGCCGCTACTCTGTACCGGGTGGCCGTCGAGGTGCGGATCGACGCCAGGCGCAGGTACTCCGCGACGGCGCCTGCATAGTTGCCGCCCGCGGACAGCTCCTCCGCGAGCCGGCTCTCGCCCGCCGGCGGCTCGCCCTGGACCAGCTGTTGTGGTACACAACCGGCGGACGCGAGCAGCACCGCGGCAAGCACGGCGGCTGAACGACGATGGCGGCAGGCATTCGCGGGCACGGGCGAAGTATCGAAACGGATGAGTGCAGTGTCAACGAAACCGGGCACACTCTTCGTGGTCGCAACGCCGATCGGGAATCTGTCCGATATTTCCCCGCGCGCGGTCGAGGTCCTGCGGAGCGTCGCTTTGGTGCTCGCCGAGGATACGCGTGTGACCGCCAGGCTTCTGAACCACCTGGCAATCTCGACGCCGCTGGCGAGTTACCGCGACCATAACGAGCGACGGATGGCTCCGGCAATCGTGGATCGGCTCGCCGCCGGCGCCGATGTCGCCCTGGTCAGCGACGCCGGAACACCGGGCATCTGCGATCCAGGGCTGCACTTGGTCGCCGCCGCCCACGCCAGCGGGATCGAAGTGAGGGCGGTCCCCGGACCAAGTTCGATCACCGCCGCGCTGTCCGTCAGCGGCCTGCCCGGTGGCTGCTTCGTGTTCGAGGGTTTTCTGCCGCCGCGGGCCCGGGCGCGCGGTGCAGTGCTCGAACGGCTCGCGCACGAGACGCGCACGGTGGTGCTGCTGGAGGCTCCGCACCGGATCGCCGCTTCGCTGCGAGACATACAGGAGCACTTCGGCGCCGAGCGGCGGATCTGCGTCGCGCGCGAAATCAGCAAGATGTTCGAGACCGTCCTGGCCGGGACGGTGGGAGATGTCGCTGCGCGCCTGTCCGGGCCCGGTGCGCAGGTACGCGGCGAATTCGTAATCGTCCTCGCGGGCCTGGCGGCCGAGCCGCAGCCTGCGGAGGAAGCGGCGGAAAAGGTCCTGCGCTCACTGTTGCCGCGGCTGCCGCTGGGTGATGCCGTGGCCGCCACCGTCGAACTCACGGGCGGCAGGCGCAATGCGATTTACGAATTGGCGCTGGCCATTCAACGCCGGAACCCCACTTCCATGGAGCGTTGAGCGTCGATGTTGGCCCCGACCTGCCCGGCGATTAAACTGCACGGGCGGGAGTCGACCGGGCAGCCGCCTGCAGCAGTCATGCGGGAGGAAAGTCCGGGCTCCACAGGGCAGGGCGCCAGGTAACGCCTGGGGGGCGCGAGCCCACGGAAAGTGCCACAGAAAATATACCGCCCGGCGTTCGCGTCGGGTAAGGGTGAAATGGTGCGGTAAGAGCGCACCGCGTCGCGAGCAATCGCGATGGCAGGGTAAACCCCGCCCGGAGCAAGACCAAATAGGAAGGCGTGCCGCTTCGGCGGTGTCAGCGCGGCCCGCGCGAGCCTTCGGGTAGGTCGCTTCAGACGCGTGGCGACGCGCGTCGCAGAGGAATGGCTGCCACCGGGGTCTGACGACCCCGGCACAGAACCCGGCTTACAGGTCGACTCCCGCTATCGATTCTCCGAAGTTAGTAAGTACTGGCTGTAATCGTTGTCATCCATTTTCCGTGCTGCTCCCCGTTGCTGGCCGGTTGAAGCCACGTACGCCGAGGCCGTTGATCGCAGCATCTCGCGGGCGTGTCCGCGTCCCCGTTTCCAGCAAACACTCACTATCGTTTCAAGACCAGTCGTTCCGCTCTTTATTCCGTTGAACTCGGGCTGGCGCGACACGCCGGTCGTGGGCAACTGGATTTCGACATGCCACAGCAGTCGAAGCCGACCGCTTCCAGGCGTTCGGAATCAGTTCGCCGGCGTCTGCCTATATCTCACAAATCAGCCGAGATTATCAGACCAACCAATTGATAAAAAAGTCGTTCTTGAAAGCTTCCACGTCGAAAGTACGCGCCGTACCAAGTTTTGTCCCGTAAGTGGCTGTTCGACCGAGAAGAATCGTCTACAAAAGCGGCAAATTTTCTTGACTTTCCGAACCCGCCGTCCGTATAGTCCGCCGAAGTGGGGCAGAGTGGGGAAAAGTGGGTTGAACCTGCCCTCGGAGGAGCCTGGGAGTGTTCCGCGGTTTCAGCGCCATCAGCCTGGATGCCAAGGGCAGGCTCGCGATTCCGAGCCGGTACCGGGAGCGTTTGACCGGTTCCGGCCAGGGGGTGGTGGTCGCGACGCTGAACCCATTCGACCTCTGCGCCTGGTTGTACCCGCTGTCCGAATGGGAACTCATCGATGCCAAGCTCCAGGATCTGCCGTCGGACAGATCCAGCCGGCGCGCCAGGCAGATGATGCGGGCGTACGCCTACGACTGCGAACTGGACCGCCAGGGGCGGATCCTGCTCCCGCAGGCATTGCGGGAGTTCGCCGGGCTCGAAAAGGACGTCGCGGTGCTCGGCCAGGGCAACAAGCTCGAAGTGTGGGATGCGCGGCGATGGGAAGAGCAACGCGCGGACTGGCTGAAGGCTTTGGAGGATACGAGCGGCGAACCGTCGAACGCCTTGAGCAACCTGTCGTTGTAGTGCGCACCGCGGAAATGCAGGAAGGCGCGCATGAACCGGTGCTCCTGGCGCAGGTGGTCGACGCGTTACAAATCCGCGCAGACGGATTGTACATAGACGCCACGTTCGGTCGCGGCGGCCACGCGCGTGCAATCCTCGCGCGGCTGGCGGCGCAAGGACGGGTGATGGCAATAGACCGCGATCCCGAAGCGATCGCGGCCGGGATGGGGCTGGTGACGGACGACGTGCGATTCGCGCTTCGCCGCGGGCGCTTCGGCGACCTGCACGATCACGCCGACGCCTGGGGTGTCGCGGGCCGCGTCGACGGCGTCCTGCTGGACCTCGGCGTGTCATCGCCGCAGCTCGACAGCGCTACGCGCGGTTTCAGCTTCAGCGCAGACGGTCCGCTGGACATGCGCATGGATCCCGATGTCGGGACTTCGGCCGCTCAGTGGCTGGCGCACGCTACCGAGCAAGAAATCGCCGACACGCTGTACCAGCTCGGCGACGAGCGTCATTCGCGCCGAATCGCACGCCGAATCGTCCAGACGCGCCGGATCGATCCGATTCGGACTACGGCGCAACTCGCGGCGCTGGTCAGCCGCGCTCTGCACGCGCCGCGCGGGCGCATCCATCCGGCAACCCGAACGTTCCAGGCACTGCGCATCCGCGTCAACGACGAAATCGGCGAACTTGAGCGCGCACTGGCGCAGTCGGCTCAAGTACTGCGTCCGCACGGACGACTTGCCGTGATTAGTTTCCACTCGATCGAGGACAGGGTGGTCAAGCGCTTCATCCGCGCCCAGACGCGCGATACCACCGTCCCGGGTCCCAGGCTCACGGCGGTCGGCAGGCTGATTCGGCCTGATGAGGATGAATGTCGCAGGAATCCGCGAGCGCGAAGCGCCCGCATGCGCGTGGCGGAGCGTGTGGCGTGATCGGCCGCGCGACGGCTTTGGTCCTCGCTCTGGCGGCGCTGCTCTCCGCGCTCCAGCTCGTCATCGCCCGTCACGACAGTCGTCGCCTGTTCGTCGAACTCCAGGGCCTGGAGTCCCAACGTGACGGACTGAATGAGGAGTGGACCCGCCTGCAGCTGGAGGATGCGACATGGGGCACGCACGGCCGGGTCGAGGACATCGCCCGGTCGCGCCTGGCGATGGTGCGGCCCGGCGGTTCCCAAGTGGTGCTGATTTCGCAATGAACGCCGGGCATGAGAGCGTCGATTTCGGCCGGCGGCGTTGGGTGTTGCTCGGCCTGTTTGCGCTGGCCGCGTGCGGTTTGGCATGGCGGGCGCTCACGCTTCAGCTCACGCATCACGATTTCCTCAAAGGCCAGGGCGATGATCGCAGCGTGCGCGTGGTCGAACTGGCCGCACATCGCGGGACAATTACCGACCGCAACGGCGAAGCCCTCGCCGTCAGTACTCCCGTGAGTTCGGTGTGGGCCGCACCGCGGCGTTTGCTGCAGCAACGCAATCGCTGGGCCGAACTGGGCGAGGTCATCGGACTGTCGCGCGAGCACCTGCGCAGCCTGATCGAGCCACGCGTGAGTCGCGAGTTCGTCTACCTGCGGCGACACGTTTCGCCCGAACTCGCGGACGCGGTCGCGCGGTTGGGAATAGAAGGTGTCGGCCTGGTCAAGGAAAGCCGCCGCTACTACCCGGCCGGCGAGGTCACCGCGCACCTGCTCGGGTTCACCAACGTCGACGACGTCGGCCAGGAGGGCGTGGAACTCGCGTTCGACAAGCCGCTGAGCGGCATTGATGGCGCCAAGCGCGTCATCAAGGATCGTCTCGGCCGGATCGTCGAGAACATCGAGATCATCCGGGCGCCGCAGGACGGCACGTCGATTGCCCTCAGTATCGACAAGCGCGTGCAGTACGTCGCCTATCGCGAGGTCAAGGCAGCAGTGATGGCCAATCGCGCGCGCGCAGCTTCCGCGGTGATCGTCGACGCGCGGACCGGTGAAATCCTGGCAATCGTCAACCAGCCGTCCTTCAATCCGAACAACCGCGGTGCCCTCAAGGGCGAGTTCTATCGAAACCGCGCGATGACCGACGTCTACGAGCCGGGGTCGGTCATGAAGCCCTTCACAATCGCCGCCGCGCTCGACGCCGGCACCATCGAGCCCGGCACCCGCGTCGATACCGGGCCCGGTCAGTTCACGATCGGTTCGCATACCGTGCACGACATCCACAACTACGGCACGCTCGACATCACGGGCATCATCGAGAAGTCGAGCAATATCGGTGCGACCAAGATCGCGCTCGGATTGGACTCCGAGGTGCTCTGGCGCGCTTTCCACGGCGCCGGATTCGGTACGACCTCCGGCACCGGCTTTCCGGGCGAGTCTCCCGGGTTCCTGCCCGACTACAACCGCTGGCGCGAAATAGAGCACGCGACGATTTCGTTTGGATACGGACTGTCGACCACCACCGCTCAGCTTGCCCAGGCCTATACGGTGTTCGCGAACCGTGGCCGGCTCGTGCCGGCTTCGCTGCTGCGACGGGACGGTGCCGCAGACGGCGAGCGTGTTTTCAGCGAGCACACCGCCGAAACCATGCGCGCGATGTTGCAGACGGTGGTCGAATCGGGCACCGGAAAGCTAGCAGCCGTCCCCGGGTACCACGTCGCCGGCAAGACCGGCACAGTGCACAAGATCGAGGGTGACGGCTACGCACCGGATCGGTACCTTTCGGTGTTCGCCGGGCTGGTTCCGGCTACGAATCCGCGCCTGGTCGGCGTGGTCATGATCGACGAGCCGCAAGGAGGGGAGTACTACGGCGGACGGGTCGCGGCGCCGGTATTCGCGGCAATCATGCGCGATGCACTGCGGTTGCTGAACATTCCTCCGGACGATCCGCCGACAGTACTCGCCGCTGCGATGGCGTTGCACGAGGGCGCCGCCGCGGCGCAGGCGCATTGAACGCCGTTCGAGCCCCGATGCCGCGCATGAAGCTCAGCGAACTGCTCGCCGGCATGGCAACCGTGGAACCGCACGCGGACACGGAAATCACCGGCCTGTCGCTCGACAGCAGGTCGATCGTGCCGGGCGAATGCTTCGTCGCCCTGCGCGGCGCGCACGCCGACGGTGCGCGGTTCGTCGCCGGTGCGATCGCCGCTGGCGCGCGCGCGGTCCTCGCCGAATGCGATACCGTGTTGCCGCGCGCCGGGGTGCCGGTGGTCCACGTGCGGGATCTACGCGCCGCCGCAGGGCGGATCGCGGCGCGGATGTACGGCGATCCGTCCCGCCGGCTTGCGGTCCTCGGCGTGACAGGGACCAACGGCAAGACGACGGTGAGCTGGATCCTGGCGCAGTCACTCGCGCATCTCGACGGTCGCGGCCCGTGCGCACTCATCGGTACACTCGGCTCCGGCCTGCCCGGCGAGCTCATACCGACCGGCCTGACCACGCCGGACGCGATCACCCTGCAGCGCACGCTCGCGGATTTCGCTGCCCGGGGCGTGCGCGCGGCCGCCATTGAAGTCTCTTCTCACGCGCTCGAACAGGACCGAACCGAGGGAGTTCGCTTCGCCTGTGCGGTTTTCACGAACCTGACCCGCGACCACCTGGATTACCACGCGGACATGCAAGCCTATGGGGCCGCCAAAGCCCGGTTGTTCCGCGCCGAGGGACTCGACCGCGCCGTGGTGAACCTGGACGATGGATTCGGGTGTTCCCTGGCGCGCGAAGCCGCCGGGCGAATCGCAATCCATGGCTACACGGTCGACGGCACGACGTTGCCCGGCCTCGCCGGCATTGCCCGCGCGCGACGTATCGACGCCGGGGTGGCGGTCACGCGGATAGCGCTGGAATACGGCGGCCGGGCGTTGGAGATCCGCACGCGGCTGGCTGGTCGCTACAACGTCTCCAATCTGCTCGCGTGCCTGGCGACGCTCGCGGCACTGGGCGTGGATCCGGATGCCGCTGCCGAGGTGCTCTCGCGCGCCGGCCCGCCGCCGGGACGCATGGAGCCCTTCGGAGGCGGCGATGCCCCACTGGTATTGGTCGACTACGCACATACCCCCGACGCGCTTACCAAGGCGCTGGCGGCAGCCCGGTCATTGGGTGCCGGCGGCAGGCTCTGGTGCGTGTTCGGCTGCGGTGGAAACCGCGATCCCGGCAAGCGCGCGCCGATGGGAGCGATTGCCGCGGCAAGCGCGGACCGTGTCATCCTCACCAGCGACAATCCCCGTTACGAGGAGCCCGAGCGCATCATGGACGACATCGAGCTCGGAATGACCGGGTCGGGTCCGTTCGCGCGCGAGCCGGATCGCCGGCTGGCGATCCGGCTCGCGGTCTCGAACGCGGCCCCCGGCGACGTAGTCCTGGTTGCCGGCAAGGGTCACGAGGACTACCAGCAGGTCGGCGATGCGCGAGCCGCCTTCAGCGATCGAGCCGAAGTGCTGGCGGCGCTGCGGGAGTGGCGCCGATGATCGCAATGCGCATGTCTGAAATGTCCGATTGCGTGGACGGCGAACGCAGTGGCGCGGACGTGCGCTTCGAAGGCGTGTCCACCGACACGCGGACACTTCGCGCGGGGGAGTTGTTCGTCGCCTTGCGCGGTCCGAGGTACGACGCCAATGGTTTGCTCGAAGCCGCCCGCGCCTCCGGTGCGGCTGGCGCGCTGGCGGAACGTCGGAGCGATGCAGGCCTGCCGTGCGTTCAGGTGCAGGATGCGCGCCTGGCGTTCGCGCGCCTCGCGGGATCCTGGCGCGAACGCCACTCGACCGCGATCGTCGCGGTCACGGGCAGCAACGGCAAGACCACGGTCAAGGAAATGCTTGCCGCGATCCTCGCCCGGGCCGGTGACGTACTCGCCACGCGTGGCAACTTGAACAACGACATCGGCGTACCGCTCACGCTTTGCCGGCTCGGGCAACGGCATCGATTCGCCGTCATCGAGATGGGCGCCAATCACGCCGGTGAGATCGACGCCCTGGTGCGCCTGGTCAGGCCGGCGGTCGCCGTCGTCACGCTCTGCGCACCGGCGCATCTGGAAGGCTTCGGCAGTGTCGAGGCCGTGGCGCGCGCCAAGGGCGAGATCTTCGCTGGGCTGCAACCGGACGGCATCGCGGTCATCAACGCCGACGACCCGAACGCGCCGTTGTGGGAGGTGCTCGCCGGCGGACGTCGCAAGGTGCGCTTCGGATTCGGAGTGGGCGCGGAAGTGCGTGCCGCCGACCTGGGTGGTTCGCAAACGCGCCGCATCCGCATCGATACGCCGGCGGGAACCATCGAGACGGAGCTCGCTCTGCTCGGACGGCACAACGTGGTCAATGCCGCCGCCGCGGTGGCCTGCGCACTGGCGCTGGGTGTCGGGCTGGACGCATGCCGCACCGGACTGGCCGAGATGCGCCCCGTCGCCGGACGTTTGCAGACCAGGCATGGGGTTCGGGGATGTCGCATCGTCGACGACAGCTACAACGCCAATCCCGGTTCGCTCGCCGCGGCGATTGCCGCCGTCGCCGATCTGCCGGGCCGCCGCTGGCTCGCGCTCGGCGACATGCGGGAACTCGGGCCCGAGGCGGCGCGATTCCATCGCGACGCCGGGCGCCTGGCGCGCGAGGGCGGCATCGAGCGCCTGTTCGCGGTCGGCGATCTGGCGCGCGAGGCAGCGGCGTCGTTCGGTACGGCCGCCACACTGTATACGCGGCCGGAAGACGCCGCTGCGGATATCGGCAGACAGATCGATGCCGACGTCACGCTGCTCGTCAAGGGCTCCCGCTCCATGCACATGGAACGCGTCGTCGACGCGCTGGCGCAGGAGGCCTGAGTCCATGTTGCTGCTACTGGCTGACTTCCTGAGCCATCACTACAGCGGGTTCAACGTATTCAAGTACCTGACGTTGCGGGTCATCCTCGGCGTGCTCACTGCGCTGGGCATCGCCCTGCTGGTCGGGCCGGCGGTGATACGGGCGCTCGTGCGCATGCAACTCGGCCAGCAGGTACGGGACGACGGCCCTCGCACTCACCTGACAAAGGCCGGTACGCCGACCATGGGCGGCATCCTGATCCTGGGTTCGCTCACCGCGAGCACGTTGCTGTGGACGGATTTGAGCAATCGGTTCGTGTGGATCGTGTTGTTGACGACGCTCGGCTTCGGGCTCATCGGCTTCACCGACGACTACACCAAGATCCTGCGGCGCAATTCAAAGGGGCTATCGGCGCGGCACAAGTACCTGCTGCAGTCGATCATCGGCCTGACCGCGGTACTGGTGTTGTTTCTGAGCGCCCGGACCGAGGTCGAGACCCGGCTCATCGTGCCGTTCGTCAAGTTCGTCGCGGTTGACCTCGGCTGGGCATTCCTGCCGTTCGGCTACTTCGTGATCGTCGGCACCAGCAACGCCGTGAATCTCACCGATGGCCTAGACGGTCTGGCGATCCTTCCTGCCGTACTGATCGCCGGCGCGCTGGCGGTATTTGCTTACGCGAGCGGAAACGTAAAGTTCTCGCACTACCTGGGCATTCCGTACGTCGCCGGCGTCGGCGAGATCGCCGTGTTCTGCGGCGCGATGGTCGGCGCGGGGTTGGGATTCCTGTGGTTCAACACCTACCCGGCCCAGGTGTTCATGGGCGACATGGGCTCGCTCGCAGTCGGGGCGGCGCTCGGCGTCGTCGCGCTCGTGGTGCGCCAGGAGCTGGTGCTGTTCATCATGGGCGGCGTGTTCGTAATGGAGACCGTGTCGGTTTTCCTGCAGGTGGGGTCCTTCAAGCTCACCGGGCGGCGGATCTTCCACATGGCGCCGCTGCACCACCATTTCGAGCTCAAGGGCTGGCCCGAGCCGCGCGTGATCGTCCGCTTCTGGATCATCACGGTTATTCTCGTGCTCATCGGCCTGTCGAGCCTGAAGATTCGCTGACCATGGTGGCAGCCGCGGGCACATCGATGCGGGCGCCGGGCGACGGAGGTCTCGACGCGATCGTCGTCGGGTTGGGTGCGACAGGATTGTCCTGCGCCCGGTTCCTGGCCGCGCGCGGCCTGTCGGTGGCGGTCACCGACAGTCGTGCCGAGCCGCCGGGCCGAGCGGCGATCGCCCGCGAGCTGCCGCACGTGCCGCTTACGCTGGGCGCCTTCGACCGCGACATGCTGCGCGCGGCCCGCATGGTGGTCGTCAGCCCCGGCGTCGCGCTAGAGGATCCGCGCCTGGCGGGCGCGATCGACGCCGGTGCCGACGTGGTAGGCGACATCGAGCTGTTCGCCCGCCACGCCAATGCCCCGGTCATCGCTATCACCGGTTCCAACGGCAAGAGCACGGTGACGACACTGGTCGGCCGGATGTTCCAGGCCGCGGGTCTGGATGTGGGCGTCGGCGGGAACCTCGGCACGCCTGCGCTGGATCTGCTGCGCGAACCGGCGCCCGCGGCCTACGTGTTGGAGCTGTCCAGTTTCCAGCTCCTGACCACTCGTACGCTGGACGCGAAGGTGGCAACGGTGCTCAATGTCAGTCCCGATCATCTGGATCGGCACCCGAGCATCGAGGAGTACGCACGCGCGAAGGCGCGGATTTTCCGAGGCCGCGGCGCGATGGTGCTCAACGCCGAGGATCCGATGGTGGAGTCGATGCGGATCCATGGCCGTGAAACGCTGCGCTTTGCGGTGCGCCGCGACGCAGCGTTGGACTATGCGGTGATCGAGCGCGACGGTGCCGACTGGATAGGCCGTGCGGGCGAACCGCTCATGCCGGTGGCCGACCTTGGCATCCGCGGCCGGCACAATGTGGCCAACGCGCTTGCCGCATGCGCGCTCGCCGCATGCGGCGGAGTACCTGATCCGGCGCAGGCGGCGGCATTGCGCGAGTTCCGCGGCCTGCCGCATCGCGCGCAGCACGTGGCGTCCATCCGCGGAGTGGACTACATCGACGATTCCAAGGGCACGAACGTCGGTGCGACCTGTGCCGCGATTGCCGGGATGGACGCCTACGACCGTGTCGTTCTGATCGCCGGCGGCGAAGGCAAGGGCCAGTCGTTCGCGCCACTGGCGGATCTGGCGCGCGCGCGCCTGCGAGCTGCAGTGCTCATCGGTGTGGACGCGCCCCGAATCGCCGAGGCGGTCGGTGGAAATACGCTCGTCGAATGCGCGCACGGAATGGACGAAGCCGTAGTCGCCGCCGCGCGCCTGGCACGCCCGGGGGACGCGGTTCTGCTGTCGCCGGCGTGCGCCAGCTTCGACATGTTCGCGAACTATGTTGCCCGCGGGGAGGCGTTTGCCGCCTCGGTCGGGCGATTGCGGGGTACGGCATGATTCGCGCCGCGCTCGCCGAGGTACACGCGCAAGCGGTCTCCCGCGCCGCCATGCCGTCGCTCCGGGAGTATGACCCGTGGCTGCTCGGCAGTGTCGCGGCGATCGCCGGTTTCGGGCTCGTGATGCTGACTTCGGCGTCGATCATGATCGGCGATCGCCTCTACGGAGATCCATTCCACTTCCTGCTGCGGCAGATCGTTGCGCTCGGGATCGGAGTCACGCTCGCCTTGGTCGCCGCGCGCACGCCCCTGGAGACGATGGAGCGCGCGAGCAGCATGTTCCTGTTGCTGGGCGTGTTCCTTCTGGTACTGGTGGTGATCCCGGGGCTGGGCAAGGAAGTCAACGGCAGTCTGCGCTGGCTTGCGCTCGGGCCGGTCACCATGCAGCCGTCCGAACCCGCAAAGCTGTGCTTCGTCATCTATCTCGCCGGTTACCTCGTGAGGCACGCCGATTCGGTGCGCAACGAGTTCGTCGGTTTCATCAAGCCGATCGTGCTGGTGACGATCATGGGCGCCCTGCTGCTCATCGAGCCCGACTACGGCACCGCCGCCGTATTGATCGCCACCGCGCTCGGGATGCTGTTTCTCGGCGGTGTCTCGCTCAGCCGGTTTTGCGCCTGGGGCGCGATTGCATCGACCGCGCTGCTGGTCATGGCGATCAAGGAGCCCTACCGAGTCGCGCGACTCGCGACCTTCATGGACCCCTGGGCCGATCCGTTCGCGAGTGGCTTCCAGCTCACCCAGGCGCTGATTGCATTCGGGCGCGGAGAGTGGTTCGGCGTCGGTCTGGGGGCGAGCGTTCAGAAGCTGTTCTACCTGCCCGAGGTGCACACCGATTTCATCTTCGCGATCGTGGGCGAGGAACTGGGCTTTGCCGGCACCTGTACGCTCATCGCCGCCTATGCATTCCTGGTCTGGCGGATATTTCACATCGGCGCGCGCGCGCTCGCCGCCGACCAGCCCTTCGGCGCCTACCTCTCCTATGGCGTCGGGCTCATCATCGGCCTGCAGGCGTTCGTGAACATGGGCGTGAACATGGGCGTGCTTCCGACCAAGGGCCTGACGCTGCCGCTCATGAGCTACGGTGCGAACAGTCTGCTGTTCACCGCGGCCTCGATTGGCTTGGTCGCGCGCGTGGCGCTGGAAACCAACGCGCCGCTCGCCGCGCGGGCGCCGGTGGCTGGAGGGCGGTCGTGAGGCCGGTACTGATCAGCGCGGGCGGCACCGGCGGACATGTGTTTCCGGCCCTGGCCGTCGCAGACGAGCTTCGGCGCGCCGGTGCGCCGATCCTGTGGCTGGGCACGCGCCATGGCATCGAGTCGCGCGTCGTGCCGGCGCATGGGTACGAACTCATCACCATGCCGGGCGCGGGCCTGCGCGGCGCAGGCGCCAGGCGCTGGCTGTTCGCGCCCTGGCGGCTCGGCGTGGCGATCGCGTGCTCGCTGAAGGTGCTTGCTCGGCGCCGGCCCGGCGCGGTTCTCGGCATGGGCGGATATACCGCCGGACCGGCCGGCGTGGCGGCGTGGTTGATGCGCGTGCCGCTGGTGGTGCATGAGCAGAACGCGATCGCGGGCATGACCAACCGCCTGCTGGCGCCGTTGGCGCGCCTGGTGCTCCAGGCGTTTCCGGGCACGTTCCCCGCCCGCCCGGACGCGCGCACCACGGGTAATCCGGTGCGTGCGTCGCTGTTCGATGTGCCGGCGCCGGGCGCCGGCGAGGGCGAGCCCCTGCGCGTGTTCGTGTTCGGCGGCAGCCAGGGCGCATCGTTTTTCAACGAGTGCATGCCGCAGGTGTTCGCCGCCGCGGGCGCGTCCGGGTACCGGATCCGCCATCAGTGCGGCGCAGGCGCCGGGGACGCGACCCGCGCGTGCTACGCCCAGGCCGGCATCGAGGCGCACATCGAGGAGTTCATCGACGACATGGCCGGTGCGTACGCTTGGGCGGACGTGGTCGTGTGTCGTGGCGGGGCGCTCAGCGTGTGCGAACTCGCCGCCGCCGGCCGTCCCGCCGTCATCGTGCCGTTCCCGCACGCGGTCGATGACCACCAGAGCGCGAACGCAAGGCTGCTCGCGGACGCCGGTGCCGCGGTGCTGGTCCAGCAGGCACAGGCCAATGTCGAAACGCTCGCGCGCGTGATGGAGGAGTTCCGGAACGGGCGACCGCGCCTTCGTGACATGGCGGCGCGTGCCCGCGCGCTCGCGCGTCCGCAGGCCGCACGCGACGTCGCGGGCGCCTGCCTGGAGGTGGCCCGTGGCTGAGCGCGATGGCAATGCCATGGGCCGGGTGCGCCGTATCCATTTCGTCGGCATCGGTGGTGCCGGCATGAGCGGCATCGCCGAGGTGATCCACAACCTGGGCTACGAGGTCAGTGGAACGGACGCCGCCGAGTCGGCGGTCACGCGACATCTGCGCGCGCTGGGCATGGAGGTCCGTATCGGCCACGCCGCCGAAGCCGTACGCGGCGCGGACGTGGTCGTTGCTTCCACCGCGGTACCGGTGGGCAACCCCGAACTCGCCGCGGCACGCGCCGCCCGAATTCCGGTGATCCCGCGCGCGGAGATGCTGGCCGAGATCATGCGCTTCCGGCAGGGCATCGCGATAGCCGGCACGCATGGCAAGACCACCACCACGAGCCTGACCGCAAGCCTGCTCGCCGAAGGCGGCCTGGATCCTACATTCGTAATCGGTGGGCGCCTGAACAGCGCCGGCTCGCACGCGCGCCTGGGCGCCGGGCGGTACATCGTCGTCGAGGCCGACGAGAGCGACGCCTCGTTCCTGCGCCTGAACCCGGTCGTCGCCGCGGTCACCAACATCGACGCCGATCACCTCGACACCTATGGCGGGGATCCCGAGCGCCTGCGCCAGGCCTTCGTCGACTTCCTGCAGCGCCTGCCGTTCTACGGATTGGCGGTGCTGTGTATGGACGATCCCGGCGTGGAGCGGATCGTGCCGGCGTTGTCCAAGCCGTACCGGACCTACGGGATCGATGCGCCCGCGGACGTACGTGCGCGGGCGATCCGCCAGGAGCGGCACCGTACGCATTTCGAGGTCAGCGTTGCGGACGGCGGCGGCTGGCTACCGATGACGCTGAACCTGCCGGGTCGCCACAACGTGCTCAATGCCCTGGCCGCGATCGCGATTGCGCGCGAACTCGGCGTCGGCGACGCGGCCATCGCATCGGCACTCGCCGGGTTCGCGGGCATCGGGCGGCGCTTCCAGAGCTACGGTGAAGTCGATCTCGGCACCGGCCAGGTGCTGCTGGTGGACGACTACGGGCACCATCCGAGCGAAATCGCCGCCACGCTGGCGGCGGCGCGTGCCGGCTGGCCGGAGCGGCGCCTGGTGCTGGCATTCCAGCCGCATCGCTACACCCGTACTCGGGATCTGTTCGAGGATTTCGTCGCCGTGCTGTCCAGCGCCGACGTGCTGGTGCTGATGGACGTGTATCCGGCGGGCGAAGAGCCGATCCAGGGCGCCGACGCGCGCGCCATGGCGCGTGCCATCCGGCTGCGCGGCAGCGTCGAGCCCATCTTCGCCGCGAACGTCGCTGAAGCCGTCGCAGTGCTCGGTGGTGTGGTTCGCGACCGCGACATCCTGTTGACGGTGGGGGCTGGCAGCATCGGCCAGCTAGCACCGCAAATCGCCGGCGGCGCGGCACTCGCACGCGGAGCGCACGGGCATGGGGGCTGAGGCGATGGTCGCTGCGAAGACCGGCGCGTCCATCCGCGGCAGGCTGCGCGAGCACGAGCCGATGGCGCGGCATTGTTCCTGGCGTGCCGGCGGCAGCGCGGACCGCTTCTTCGAGCCCGCCGACCTGGACGATCTGTGTGCGTTCCTCGCCGGCGTGGATGAAGCCGAACCGCTGCTGTGGATGGGGCTCGGGAGCAACCTGCTGGTGCGGGACGGCGGCTTTCGCGGCACCGTCATCTGCCTGGCCGGAGCGCTGGATGAACTGCGACTGGCCGGTCCGCAGGCGGTGTATGGCCAGGCCGGCGTGCCGTGCGCGCGGATTGCGCGCTTCGCCGCCCGCCGCGGCCTGGGTGGCGCGGAGTTCCTGGCCGGAATTCCCGGCACGCTCGGCGGCGCGCTGGCGATGAACGCCGGCGCATTCGGTGCGGAAACCTGGCCGGTCGTCGCGCGCGTGGAAACGCTCGATCGCCAAGGCCGGCGCCGCTGGCGCCCGCATTCGGATTTCAGCGTAGGCTATCGGAGCGTTGCCGGCACGGTCGGAGAGTGGTTCATCGCTGCCGAGCTCGCATTGGTGCCGGACCCGGCCGGCAGCGGCCAGGCGCGCATCCGCGAATTGCTCGCGCAGCGCCAGCGCAGCCAGCCAATCGGCGTGCCAAGCTGCGGTTCGGTGTTCCGCAACCCCCCGGGGGATTTTGCCGGGCGCCTGATCGAAGCCAGTGGCCTGAAGGGCGCGCGCAGCGGCGGCTGCCACGTCTCGACCAAGCACGCCAACTTCATTGTCAACGATGCCGCTGCCAGCGCGGGGGACATCGAGGCGCTGATTGAGCGCGTCAGGGACACCGTGGCGCGCGATCACGGCGTGATCCTGCAGGCCGAAGTTCGCATCGTCGGGGAGAGCGCATGAGCGCGGTCGAGCCCAGCGCAATGGATCCGGCGCGCTTCGGCCGCGTCGCGGTGCTTTTCGGCGGCGGCTCCGCCGAGCGCGAGATCTCCCTCCTCAGCGGCCAGGCGGTCCTGGAGGCCCTGCGGCGTGGCGGCGTCGATGCACATGCGTTCGATCCCGCGGCGCAGCCGCTCGGAGAACTCTCCGGCTACGACGTCGCCTTCATCGTCCTGCACGGGCGCGGCGGCGAGGATGGCAGCATGCAGGGTGCGCTCGAGCAGCTCGGCCTGCCGTACACCGGCAGCGGGGTGCTCGCCTCGGCGTTGGCGATGGACAAGTGGCGCTGCAAGCTGCTGTGGCGCGCCGCGGGGCTGCCGACGCCGGACCATGCCCTGCTCGAAGATCGCACCGATTTCGCCGCGGTGGAGGCGCGCCTGGGCCTGCCGTTGTTCGTGAAGCCGGCGACGGAGGGGTCCAGCATCGGCGTCACGAAGGCCAGGCAAGCTGGCGACGTCGCCCGCGCGTACGCGGTCGCGCGCCAGTACGATCCGATCGTCATCGCCGAGCGATACGTGGGCGGCGGCGAATACACCGTTCCTATCCTCGACGGCGAAGCCCTGCCCGCGATACGCATCGTGCCGGCCACCGAGTTCTACGACTACGACGCCAAGTATTTCCGGGACGATACCCGCTACCTGTGTCCGTGCGGGCTGGAACCGGTGGCCGAGCGCGCGCTTCAGGAACTCGCGCGCACCGCGTTCGAGGTCATCGGCGGACGGGGCTGGGGGCGTATCGACGTGCTACTCGACGAACGCGGCGGACCGTGGCTCATCGAGGCGAACACGGTACCCGGCATGACGAGCCACAGCCTGGTACCGATGGCCGCGCGCGCGGCCGGCATCGACTTCGACACGCTGGTCCTGCGGATCCTGGCAGGTGCCGCCGGACGCGCGGCGGGGGGGCGGTCTTGATTGCCCAGGCGATGAAGGTCAATCGTCGCGTCGAGCGCGATGTACCGGCGCGTACCGATTTCGGGGCGTGGTTCGGCCTGCTGTTCGCGGCGGTATTCGTCGCCACGCTGGCCGCCGGCGTGAGGGAGGTTCTGGATCCGGCGACGTTGCCGATCCGGCAGGTTCGCATCGACGGCGATCTGCGTCACGTCGCGCCGGTGGAACTGCAGCGCATGGTCGCTGCCGAAGTCAACGCCGGCTTCTTCCGCGTCGACGTGCAGGCAATCCGCGGTGCGCTGCTCGCGCAACCCTGGATCGACTCGGTGACCGTACAACGTGTGTGGCCCGACCAGCTTCGCATCCTGGTCAGCGAACAGACGCCGATTGCGACGTGGGGCCAGGACGCGTTGCTCAATGAGCGCGCAGTGGCGTTCCGTGCGCCGCGCGCGTCGTTTCCCGCGGGCCTGCCGCACCTGACAGGGCCGCCCGGCACCGAGAGCGCGGTGCTGGAGGGGTACCGGCTGGCATCGAGGATCCTGGCGACGCGCAATCTCGCGGTCGGCGAGATCACGCTCACTGATCGGCGCGCATGGCGCCTGCGGCTCGTCGACGGACCGGAGATCATCGTGGGCCGAGCCGACCTGCGCGAGCGTCTCGAGCGTCTGATGGCCTTTTACCAGAACGTATTCAGCGCCGGCACCGGGCCGGTCGCCGTGATCGACTTGCGGTACATGAATGGATTCGCCGTCCGCCCGGTCGGCACGGCGCCCAACAAGACTTAGGTACGCTGGTGATGGTTCGCAAATCGGACAAGCGGCTGATTGTCGGTCTGGACATCGGCACGTCGAAGGTGGTGGCGATCGTCGGGGAGGTTGCCTCTGACGGGGAGATAGAGATCATCGGCCTGGGCTCGCATCCCTCGCGCGGGCTGAAGAAGGGCGTGGTGGTCAACATCGAGTCGACCGTGCAGTCGATCCAGCGGGCGGTCGAGGAAGCCGAATTGATGGCGGGCTGCGAGATCCACTCCGTGTACGCCGGCATCGCCGGCAGCCACATCCGCAGCCTGAACTCCAACGGCATCGTCGCGATCCGCGACACCGAGGTGACCGCCAGCGACGTGGAGCGGGTGCTCGATGCCGCGCGCGCGGTGGCGATTCCCGCTGACCAGAAAATCCTTCACGTGCTCCCGCAGGAGTACGTCATCGATCACCAGGAGGGGATCCGCGAGCCGATCGGCATGTCGGGCGTGCGCCTGGAAGCCAAGGTACACATGGTCACCGGCGCGGTCAGTGCCGCCCAGAATATCGTCAAGTGCGTGCGCCGCTGCGGCCTGGAAGTCGAAGACATCGTGCTGCAGCAACTCGCCTCGGCGCAGGCCGTGCTCACCGACGACGAAAAGGAACTCGGCGTGTGCCTGGCCGACATCGGCGGCGGCACGACCGACATCGCCGTGTTCGTCAACGGCGCGATCCAATATACCGCCGCGATTCCCATCGCAGGGGATCAGGTCACCAACGACATCGCGGTGGCGCTGCGCACGCCGACGCACCACGCCGAGGACATCAAGATCAAGTTCGGCTGTGCCCTGGCGCAGCTGGCCAACGCCGAGGAGACCATCGAAGTCCCCAGCGTCGGCGATCGCGCGCCGCGGCGCCTGGTGCGCCAGCGTCTGGCTGAGGTCGTTCAGCCCCGCTACGAGGAGCTGTTCGAGCTCGTGCAACACCGCCTGGAGGCCGGCGGTTTCAAGGAGATGGTCGCCGCTGGGATCGTCCTGACCGGCGGCGGCGCCAAGATGGAAGGGGCGATCGATCTCGCGGAGGAAGTGTTCCACATGCCTGTGCGGGCCGGCGTGCCGCACAGCGTAACCGGCCTGGCCGACGTGGTGCGCAACCCGGTATACGCCACCGGCGTCGGGCTGCTGCAGTTCGGCGCCCGCCAGGGGCGCGACGCGCGCCGGCCGCAGCGGCTGGAAGGCGGAATGCGCGGCGTGTGGGATCGGATGAAGAACTGGTTTCACGGCAATTTCTGACACACCCAAAACAAACTGAAACAGGCTGGACAAGCAGGCAACGGAAGGAGAGACGGCGATGTTCGAACTCGTGGATTCCTACAGTACGACGGCGGTCATCAAGGTCATCGGCGTGGGCGGCGGTGGCGGCAACGCCGTGCAGCACATGCTGAGCGCCAAGATCGAAGGCGTGGAGTTCATCTGCGCCAATACCGACGCGCAGGCGCTGAAGAGCTCCGCGGCGCGAACCACGCTGCAGCTCGGCGCGGACATCACCAAGGGTCTGGGCGCGGGCGCCAACCCGGAAGTCGGCCGGCAGGCCGCGCTCGAGGATCGCGACCGGGTTTCGGACGTGCTCGAAGGCGCCGACATGGTGTTCATCACCGCCGGCATGGGTGGCGGCACCGGCACCGGCGCGGCGCCGATCATCGCGCAGATTGCCAAGGAAATGGGCGTCCTGACCGTGGCCGTGGTGACCCGGCCGTTCAAGTTCGAGGGCCGCAAGCGTGCCGAAGTGGCCGAGCACGGCATCCGCGAACTCAGTCAGTTCGTGGACTCGCTGATTACGATCCCGAACGAGAAGCTGCTTTCGGTGCTTGGCCGGGACATCAGCCTGCTGGACGCCTTCAAGTCGGCCAACAACGTCCTGTTCGGCGCCGTCCAGGGGATTGCGGAACTGATCACCTGTCCGGGCTACATCAACGTCGACTTCGCCGATGTTCGCACCGTGATGGCCGAGATGGGGATGGCGATGATGGGTTCGGGCCGCGGCACCGGGCCGGAACGGGCGCGGGAAGCGGCTGAAGCAGCCATCGCCAGCCCGCTGCTGGAGGACATCAGCATCGCCGGCGCGAAGGGCATCCTGGTGAACATCACCTCGGGGGCGAATATCACCCTCGGCGAGTTCGAGACCGTCGGTAACATCATCAAGGATCTTGCGTCGGACAATGCCACGGTCGTCGTCGGTACGGCCATCGACCCCAAGCTCAACGACGAGTTGCGGGTGACCGTTGTCGCCACCGGCCTGAATGGCGGGCGCAAGGACAAGGAGCGGGAAAAGGAGGAGGCGCAGGCAGCCGCGGCTGTCGCGCCTGCGCAACCGCCGAAGCTGCAACCGGTACCGGCACCTGCGGAGGTCGACTATCGGGCCCTGGAGCGGCCGGCGGTGACCCGCAAGCGCTCGCCGGAGCCGGCCGCAGGCGCACCGGTGACCGACCCCGACTATCTCGACATCCCGGCGTTCCTGCGCCGGCAGGCGGACTGACCGCCGGCGCGGGTTCGTGGCGCCGGGGGATGCGCGCCGGCGCCGCGCGGTACATCGGGGAAGGCTTTGTTTCGCGGCATAAATTCTCTGTGCTATCATCCATGACGGCAGCGGGGGGGCGGTGTGCGGCCACGGGGGGTCCATGATTCGCCAGAGAACTCTAAAAAACGTCATCCGGGCAACCGGCGTCGGTTTGCACACGGGTCGCAAGGTATTGCTGACGCTCCGCCCGGCCGCTCCGAACTCCGGCATCGTGTTCCGCCGTGTCGACCTGGATCCCCCGGTCGAGATTCCTGCGCGTGCGGAATGCGTCGGGGATACGCGCCTGTCGACGAGCCTGGCTCGCGGGGGTGTGAATATCTCCACCATCGAGCACCTGCTCTCGGCGTTGGCGGGCCTCGGGATCGATAACGCCTACATAGATCTCAGCGCACCCGAGGTGCCTATCATGGACGGCAGCGCCGGGCCGTTCGTGTTTCTCATCCAGTCCGCCGGCGTCGAGGAACAGGACGCGCCAAAACGGTTCATCCGCATCCGCAAGCGCGTAAACGTCCAGGAAGGCGATAAATGGGCCCGGTTCGAACCCTTCGACGGCTTCAAGGTTGCCTTCGCCATTGAATTCGACCATCCGTTCTTCGAGAAATCGCGCAAGTTCGCGGAGATCGATTTCTCCTCGACTTCGTTCGTCAAGGAAGTCAGCCGTGCGCGGACGTTCGGTTTCATGCGCGATGTCGAGCGGTTGCGCGAGAAGAACCTCGCCCTGGGCGGCAGCCTGGACAATGCGGTCGTGGTCGACGACTACCGCGTGTTGAACGAGGACGGCCTGCGTTACGAGGACGAATTCGTCAAGCACAAGATCCTCGACGCCATCGGCGACCTCTACCTGCTCGGCCACAGCCTCATCGGTTCGTTCCAGGGCTACAAGTCCGGCCACGAGCTCAATAATCGCCTGTTGCGCAAGCTGCTGTCCGATGTTGCTGCGTGGGAACAGGTCGAATTCGAGGACGACTCCCAGCTACCTCTGCATTTCGCGCGTCCAGCCGCCGTAGGCTAGGCAGATCCGCATTCCGCGCCCGGCCTGCGCCCGGCGATGCTCATTTGTGCGCGCGCCGCGACAGCCGCGCAAAGGTTGCCTTGAGTTCCGGATCGGGGGTAGAGTCGGACACCTGCTGCAGGAATGCGGCAGCCGTTCGTGACATCCGTGGCGCGCCTGAGGCAGGGCGCACACGAGGCGGATCGGACACGGCGACGCGAACCCGAATGGACTCGACACCGGCAAACCCGGCCCCGGCGCGAATGCACCGGAGAAGCTCGGGAGCTTGATACCGCCAGCGCGTCGCCCAAGCCGCAGTATCGACGACGACTACCAGCTGCTTTGCGGCGACGTGGGCGTGGACGAGGTGCGGGCGAAATTGCGCTTCGACCAGCGCACGAATGCGCGCGGTGCAGCCGCCAGCCTCTTCGGCGCGGCGCACGAGTTCCGCAATACGCAGGCCCGGGCGGCGCAGCAGCGCCGAAACCGCATCCGCACGCGGGCGCTTGGGGGCGCCGGGGATGCGTGGGGGCCATGGGAACGACTTTGGCATAGGGAGGCTGGGCAGCATAGATGGAAATCATCCTGCTATCCAAACGGCGCGGCCGGCTGTTGCGCCTGGCAATGGGCAAGGCTCGGGCGGTCGCGGCTCTCGCGGCAGGCTGCGCGCTATTGGCCGGCGCGGCCAGTGTCGGTTACGAACGCGGTACCGTGAGGCGCGATGCCGCCGAGGCGGCGTCCCCCGTGCATCAGGCCCTGGCGCGCCAGCGGCAGGAACTCATCGGTGCCCGCGCCGCGGCGCAGCGCGATATCGACGCGCTCGCCCTGCGCATGGGCTCCATGCAGGCGCACATCACACGTTTGAACGCCTTGGGGGAGCGCCTGGCTGCCTCGGCAGGCCTGCGGGTCGAGGAGTTCAATTTCAACGACGTACCTGGCATCGGCGGACCGGACGCGCCGGAACTGCGGCGCTCGGCTGACATCGCCGATCTTACGCGCGGCCTGGAGCAGCTCTCCGCATCGTTGCGCGACCAGCAGGAGAAGCTTGCGGCGATGGAGGTGCTGCTGACGGATCGTCGCCTTCAGGATTCGAGCCGCCCGAGCGGCGGCCCGGTGCCGGACACCTGGATCTCCTCGGGCTTCGGAGAACGCATCGACCCGCTGACGGGCCAGCGCGAATTCCATCGTGGAGTCGATTTCTCCGGCCCCGCCGGCACGCGCGTGCTCGCCGTCGCCGCAGGCGTGGTCACCTGGGCCGGCT
This sequence comes from Gammaproteobacteria bacterium, assembly GCA_050183625.1. Lineage (GTDB taxonomy): Bacteria > Pseudomonadota > Gammaproteobacteria > JADZEE01 > JADZEE01 > JBFXBD01. The sequence goes on along the minus strand of JBFXBD010000016.1, from coordinate 20,766 downwards.
ACCGTCCCGATTACGGTCACACGGTGGAAGTCAACCACGGCAACGGTTTCCTCACCCGGTACTCGCACAACCGGGAGAATCTGGTCGCGGTCGGTGCCAAGGTCGAGCGCGGGCAGTCGATTGCCCTGCTGGGCGCCTCCGGCCGTGCGACCGGCCCGCACGTTCACTTCGAGGTCGAGCGCGACGGCATCGTCGTCAACCCGGTTCCCTACATCGCCGCCGCCCGGCGCTGATTCGCCATCCGGGCCGGGTCCGGACGGTTGCCGGGCGCGGCGTTAGCCGTTACCTTTAGCCGCCGTCGTGCCGGCCTCTCGGTCGCGCAGGCACGCGGCCATCCCCCGCAGCCCGGTAATCGAACATCGTGTCCAATCCCTCGTTCCTAGGCGGCTTGTTCCGCAAGGTTTTCGGCAGCCGTAACCAGAGGCTCATCAAGCGCATGGGGCGTACCGTCGCCGCCATCAACGCGATGGAGCCGGAGCTGGAGAAGCTCGACGATGCCGGGCTCAAGGCCCGGACCGCGCTGTTCAGGGAGCGCCTGGCCCAGGGGGCGACCCTCGAGGATCTGCTTCCCGAAGCCTTCGCCGTGGTGCGCGAGGCCGCGCGGCGCACGCTGGGGCTGCGTCATTTCGACGTCCAGCTCATCGGCGGCATGGTCCTTCACAACGGCAATATCGCCGAAATGCGCACCGGCGAAGGCAAGACCCTGGTCGCCACGCTGCCGGCCTACCTGAACGCCTTGCCGGGCAAGGGTGTCCACGTCGTTACCGTCAACGACTACCTCGCCCGGCGCGACGCGCAATGGATGGGGCCGATTTACGAGTTCCTCGGCATGAGCACCGGGGTCATCGTCTCGGGAATGAGGCAGGCCGAGCGCCAGCAGGCGTATGCGGCGGACATCACCTACGGCACCAACAACGAGTTCGGCTTCGATTACCTGCGCGACAACATGGCCTTCGCCCCGGCGGATCGGGTCCAGCGCGGGCATTTCTACGCCATCGTCGACGAAGTGGACTCGATCCTCATCGACGAGGCGCGCACTCCGCTCATCATCTCCGGGCCCACCGACGATCGCAGCGATCTGTATGCCCGGGTGGACAAGCTCATTCCCCATCTGAAGCGCCAGGACACCGAGGACGGCACCGACGGCCATTTCTACGTCGACGAGAAGCAGCGCCAGGTCTATCTCACCGAGGCCGGCCACGAGCATATCGAGCGCCTGCTCGGCGAGAACGGCGTTCTCGGCGAGGGCGAGAGCCTCTACGCGCCGGCGAACATCGCGATCATGCACCACGTGAACGCATCGCTGCGCGCGCACACGCTGTTTCAGCGCGACGTCGACTACGTGGTCAAGAACAACGAGGTGATCATCGTCGACGAGTTCACCGGCCGCACCATGCCGGGCCGGCGCTGGTCGGAGGGCCTGCATCAGGCGGTCGAAGCCAAGGAAGGGGTCGAGATCCAGCAGGAGTCGCAGACATTCGCCTCGATTACCTACCAGAACTATTTCCGCATCTACGGCAAGCTCGCCGGGATGACCGGCACGGCGGATACCGAGGCCTACGAGTTCCAGCAGATCTACGGCCTGGAAGTGGTTGTCATTCCTACGCACAAGCCGATGGTCCGAAAGGATCTCGCCGATCTGGTCTACCTGACGAAGAAGGAGAAGTTCAAGGCCATCATCGACGACATCAAGGAATGCATCGCCCGCCGCCAGCCGGTCCTGGTCGGCACGGCGTCGATCGAGACCTCCGAGTTTCTCTCCGGCCTGCTTCAATCCGAGCGCATCGATCACCAGGTGCTCAACGCGAAGTTCCACGAGCAGGAGGCGCAGATCATCGCCCAGGCCGGGCGGCCGGGCACCGTCACCGTCGCCACCAACATGGCCGGCCGCGGCACCGACATCGTTCTGGGCGGCAATCCAGCGCCGGATATCGCCGCGCTGCGCGCGGACGCCTCGCTCCCGGAAGCCGACCGCGAGTCGCGCATCGAAGCGATTCGCAGCCAGTGGCAGAAGCGACAAACCGAAGTACTGGAGGCGGGCGGCCTGCACATCGTAGGCACCGAGCGCCACGAGTCGCGGCGCATCGACAACCAGCTCCGCGGGCGCTCGGGTCGCCAGGGCGATCCGGGTTCGAGCCGGTTCTACCTGTCGATGGAAGACAACCTCATGCGGATCTTCGCCTCCGAGCGCGTCGCCGGGTTGATGCAGAAGCTCGGCATGCAGGAAAACGAGGCAATCGAGCATCCCTGGGTCACGCGCGCAATCGAGAACGCGCAGCGCAAGGTCGAAGGGCGCAATTTCGACATCCGCAAGCAACTTCTGGAGTTCGACGACGTCGCCAACGACCAGCGTAAGGTGGTCTACGAGCAGCGCAACGACCTCATGGATGCCGAGGAGGTGTCGGAGATAGTCACGGGCATGCGCCAGGACGTGGTCGAGACGATCTGCAACCAGTTCATCCCGCCACAAAGCATCGAGGAGCAATGGGACCTCAAGGGGCTGACCGCGACCTTCCAGCAGGATTTCGGCATCGAGCTCGACATCGAGGGTTGGATAAAGGACGACAACACCCTGGATGACGCCGGGATCCGCGCACGGATCCTGCAAACGATGGAGGCGGCCTACAAGGACAAGGAGCAGACCGCCGGCGCGCCGGTACTGAGGCATTTCGAGAAGGCCGTGATGCTGCAGGTGCTGGACGGCCACTGGAAGGAGCATCTGGCGGCGATGGACTACCTGCGCCAGGGCATCCACCTGCGAGGCTACGCGCAGAAGAATCCGAAACAGGAGTACAAGCGCGAAGCCTTCGAGATGTTTTCGCAGTTCCTGGATACGGTCAAGCGCGACGTCATCACCGTGCTGGCGCGCGTGCAGGTCAAGGAGGAGAAGGATGTCGAAGCGGTCGAGCGCCAGCGCCGGGAAACGCCGCAGGTGAGCTACGAACACGCCGCACCCGCCAGCGGCCTTGCACCCGAGGAGCCCGACGTCGCAGGGCAGGACCAGGGCGTGCCGGCCCAGCGTCCGGCGGCAGGACCTGTGAAATCGCCGTTCGTGCGCACCCAGCGCAAGGTCGGCCGCAACGAGCCTTGCCCCTGCGGCTCCGGGCGCAAGTACAAGCAATGCCACGGCAAGCTCGCCTGATCCGGTGCCGCGCACCATGCAGATCCATGCCATCGACGGGATCCGGATCGGCACCGCCCAGGCCGGAATCAAGCGCGCCGGGCGCGACGATCTCACCCTGTTCGAGCTTGCCGCCGGATCGGCAAGCGCGGCAGTGTTCACGCGCAACGCCTTTGCCGCCGCGCCGGTACTGCTTGCGCGGCGGCATCTGGCCGAGGGCACGGGCCGCTACTGGCTGATCAATTCCGGCAATGCCAACGCCGGCACCGGCGCCGCCGGCGAGTCGGCAGCGCGTGAAACCTGCGCCGCGGTCGCGGCACTCACGGGTACCGCGCCACAGGACACATTGCCGTTTTCCACGGGCGTCATCGGCGAGCCGCTTCCCGCGGGGAAGATCACCGCCGCGTTGCCCGCAGCGGTCGCCGCGCTGGATGCGCAGAACTGGGAGCGCGCGGCGGCGGCCATCATGACCACCGACACGCGGCCGAAGCTCGCCTCGGAACGCATCGAACTCGGCGGCCGTGCGGTGCACATCACCGGCATCGCCAAGGGCGCGGGCATGATCTGCCCGAACATGGCCACGATGCTGGCTTTTGTAGGCACCGATGCCTCGATCGAACCGCGGTTGCTGAGGAACCTGCTCGCGCAGGCGGCGGATGAATCCTTCAACTGCATCACGGTAGACGGCGACACCTCGACCAACGATGCCTGCGTGGTCGCCGCGACCGGGCGTGCCGGAAACGCGCCCGTGGCCGCCGGGGAGGATGCCCGGGTGTTCGGTGCGGCGCTGACGCGCGTGTGTACCGCGCTCGCGCATGCAATCGTCCAGGACGGGGAAGGTGCGACCAAGTTCGTGACCATCGCCGTGCGTGGCGGAGCGAGCGTCGCCGAATGCCGCGCAATCGGCTACACCGTCGCGCACTCGCCACTGGTCAAGACCGCGTTGTTCGCATCCGACCCGAACTGGGGCCGCATCCTCGCCGCGGTCGGCCGCGCCGGACTTGCCGATTTGGACATCGGCCGCGTCGCAATCGATGTCGAAGGTATCCCAATCGTGCGCGACGGCGGTCGCATCGCGGGCTACGACGAGGCGCCGGTCGCACGTGCGATGCGCGGACCGCGGTTCACGATCGGGATCGAACTCGGCCGCGGCACCACGTCCGCGAACCTCTGGACCTGCGATCTTTCCTACGACTACGTCAAGATCAACGCCGAGTACCGCAGCTGAGCCGCCTGCGGCCGTGCTGCACGTCGTCGCCGGCGCCGTGTTCGACGGCGAGGGGCGCGTGCTGATCGCGCTTCGGCCAGCGCACGCCCACCAGGGCGGCAAGTGGGAGTTCCCCGGCGGCAAGCTCGACGATGGGGAGGCGCCGCTCACCGGCCTGGTACGGGAACTCGATGAGGAAACCGGAGTCCGGGTGCAATCGGCGCGTCCGCTCATCCGGATCCACTGGCCATACCCGGGCCGGCACGTGCTGCTCGACGTTTGGCGCGTGACCGCATGGAGCGGCCGGGCGCACGGCCGCGAGGGGCAGGAAATCCGCTGGGCCGACCCGGTATCGCTCGACGCCGCCGCGTTCCCACCCGCGAACGCCGCCATCATCGCCGCGCTGCGATTGCCGCCGCTTTACCTGGTCACGCCCGAGCCGAAGCCGCCGTACCCGGATTTTCTCGAGCGCCTGGAAGCTTTGGTCCGCGCCGGGGTGCGCATGGTGCAGCTGCGGGCGAAGTCCATGGCGCCCGCCGATTTCGTCACGCTCGCCCGCCGCGCGCAGGCGATCTGCCACGCCGGTGGTGCCCGCCTGCTCGTCAACGCCGACGCCGCGACCGCGCTTGCCTGCGGTGCGGATGGCCTGCACCTGACTTCCGCACGGTTGCACGAGTACGCGCGCCGTCCGGTACCGGATCGGATGCTGCTGGCCGCATCGTGCCACGACGCCGCGCAGGTGGACCGGGCCGCGGCGCTCGAATGCGACTTCGTCGTTGCTGGGCCCGTGGCGCCGACGATCTCGCATCCGGGCATGGCGCCGATCGGCATGGATGGCTTCGGTGCAATCGCGTTGCGCGCAGGCCGGCCGGTCTATGCCCTCGGCGGCATGCAGGCGGAGGATCTGCCGGCGGTATGGCGCGCCGGGGGCCAGGGGATCGCGGCGATTTCCGCGCTCTGGCTTGCGCGTTCGCCGCAGGTCGCGGTCCAGGCGTGCCTGGCCGTGGCGCAGTGGAGCATTTCAGCGGATTCGGTATCGCCGCCGCGCGGTCAGTGACGGCGCGCGCAGTCCGCGTCGGTCTCGCCGGGGATGAAATCGTCGGGCAGTTCGACCGGCTCACCCGCGATGGCATGTTCGCCGCCAATCCATGCGCCGAAATCGGCGAGGCGGCATTGACGGCTGCAGAAGGGCCGATCCGGATTGTGAGTACCGTCCGGCGACTGGCGCCCGCAGCGTGGGCAGTTACCGCTCACAGGATGCAGCGTTCGAGCAGGAAGTCCACGTCCGCCGCGGTCTGCGCCGGCCGCACCTGGGTGTTGGACTGCTCGAGGAACCGGATTGTGAACCGGTGCTTGCCGGCGCTGATTTCCGGGAAGTACGGCGCGCCCGATGGCAGGCCTACCCGCACCAGGTGGCAGGTCGCGTTCGGATCCAGCGCCTGCTGGTAGAAGCCGCCCCGTGCGACCTCCTGGGTCGGTGAAGCGCTCAGGCGAATGCTCGTGAGCGCAAGGTCCACCGCTTCGCGCAGCGCGCGCAAATCCGAGGTCCAGCGTGCGAGCTGATCGATCCGGGCCTGCGCGGGCAGCGAGAGCCAGTAATGAAACCCCGGCAGATCGAAATTGCACGTGCCGCCGGGAATCGAAATCCGCTGGCGTATCGCGGCGACCAGTTCGTCGCGGCGCAGCGTCTGTCCGGGCTGGTAGTCCGGCGCGCGCAACCTGGACATCACGCCGTCCAGGCGCGACAGTTCCTCTTCCAGCCGGCGCATGTCCACCTTGGGGTTGCGCTTGAACGCAGCCAGCACCGCCGCCTGGCGGTCGAGTTCCTTCATGAGCTCGGCCTTGAGGTCCGAGCGGCTCAAGATGTCGGTGATGTCGATGAGACCGGCGATGGCGACCCGGCTATTGCCGTCGCTGCCGTCGGCGGCATACGCGGCCACCACGGCGAACAGGTGCTCCAGGCGCAGGAACGTGCGGATGCGCTCGCCGAGCGGCTGTTCGTAGAAGACGTCCGCCGCGGTCTGCGGGAAGAGCGAGTTCTGGACCGCGGTGTGGCTACGTTCGGTCATGTTCACCGGGTACGGCCGTATCGGAGAGGTGCCGGCGCTTTCGTTCGAACCGCGCGCGGCGTCGGCCGCACGGCCTGATGCGCCCTCCGAGCGGCGCGGCCGAACGCCTTCGTGCGCATGATTGCCTCGACTTTCCCGACTGTCAAATCGTTCGGGCAAATCGAGGTGATCTACGGCACGACGCCCGCCTGGGGCAGCAGCGCGATCGGCGAGCCGCCGAACATCGCGATCCAGCCCGCCAGTGCCAGATAGGGGCCGAACGGCATCGGGACGGACCGCCCGTGGCGGCGCGCCAGGATGAGTGCAATGCCGACCACGCTGCCCGCGAGTGCCGATAGCAGCACGATGGAGGGCAGCTCGCGCCACCCCAGCCATGCGCCGAGCGCCGCGAGCAGCTTAAAGTCACCGTAGCCCATGCCCTCCTTGCCGGTCGCGAGCCGGAAGCCGTGGTACACGAGCCAGAGCACCAGATAGCCGGCCATCGCGCCGACCACCGCCTCGACGATGCCCGTGAACAGCCCGGCGAGGTTCGCCGCCAGCCCTAGCCACAGCAGCGGCAGGGTGATCGCGTCGGGCAGGAGCTGGGTGTCCAGATCGATCGCAGCCAGCGCGAGCAACGCCCAGGCGAGCAGCAGTGCCATGGCTCCGGCCGGCGTGACGCCGAAGCGCGCGACCACCGCGGCCGCGAGCAGGCCGCCGGCCAGTTCCACCAGCGGATAGCGCACGGCGATGCGTGTCGCGCAGGCTGCGCAGCGGCCGCGCAACCAGAGCCAGCTCAGGATCGGCACGTTGTGATACGCCGCCACCGGGGTATGGCAGCGTGGGCAGTGCGAGGGCGGCCAGGCCAGGTCATAGCGCGGTTGTTCCAGCAACCGGCCCTGCATCTGCGCACACTCGGCCGCCCACTGCCTCTGCATCATCTCGGGCAGGCGGTGAATGACCACATTCAGGAAACTGCCGACGACCAGCCCGACCGCGAACGCCGCCGCCAGCGCCACGGCCGGTTCGGCTTGCAGCCAGTCGACCAGGGACATGGTGCGTTCAGCGCGGCGCGCGTGGCCGGCATCGGGCCCGGTGTCGTCCGCCGGCCCGCGCCTGCGTGCCCGATGCCGTCACGCGGTCCGCGACCCGCGCAGGCCGTACCGCGTCAGACCACCTGGCCCATCTTGAAGATGGGCAGGTACATTGCGATGACCAGGCCGCCGATGACGACGCCCAGGACCGCCATGATGAGCGGCTCCAGCAGGCTGGTGAGTGCCTCGACCGCATCGTCCACTTCCTGTTCGTACCAGTCGGCGACCTTGCCGAGCATGTCGTCGAGCGCGCCGGACTCCTCGCCAATCGACACCATCTGGATGACCATGTTCGGGAACAGGTTGGTCTCGCGCATTGCCGCCTGGAGCTGCGTACCGGTGGCGATTTCGTCGCGCATCTTCATGGTCGCGTCATGGAATACGATGTTTCCGCAGGCACCGGCGACCGATTGCATCGCCTCGACCAGCGGCGTGCCGGCGGCGAACATGGTCGACAGGGTGCGGGCGTAGCGCGCGATCGCGGACTTCTCCAGGATGTCGCCGATCACCGGCAGCTTGAGCGAGTAGCGATCGCAGGCGTGCTGGAACGCGGGCGAGCGTTTGTACGCCTGCCATAGCCCGATCACCGCCGCGGCTATCCCGCCGAAGATGACGTACCAGCGGGTGACGAAGAAATTCGACATGTTGATGACCATCTGCGTCAGCGCGGGCAGGTCCGCTCCGAAGCCGCTGAACATCTCCTGGAACTGCGGGATGACGAAGATCATCAGGATGGCGGTGATCACGAACGCGACCACGATCACCGCGGTGGGGTAGAACAGCGCGCCCTTGATCTTGGACTTCAGGGCCTCGGTCTTCTCCTTGTAGGTGGCGATCTTGTGCAGGATCGACTCCAGGATGCCCGCCTGCTCGCCGGCGGCGACCAGGTTGCAGAACAGATCGTCGAAGTGCTGCGGATGCCGGCGCAGGGACTCGGTGAGCGTACCGCCGGCCTCGACGTTGCCTTTGACGTCGAGGATGAGGTTCTGCATGTTGCGGTTCTCGTGACCGCGGCCGACGATTTCGAACGACTGCACCAGGGGCACGCCGGCGGACATCATGGTCGCGAGCTGGCGGCTGAAGATGGTGATGTCCTTGGAGGTGATCTTCTTGCCGCTGGCACCGAACAGCGGGGCGGCCTTCTTCTTGACGGCGGTCGGGTTGACGCCCTGGCGCCGGAGCTGTGCCTTGACCAGCGCGTCGCTGGTGCCGGACATCTCCCCCTTGACCCGCTTGCCATGCCGGTCTAGCCCTTCCCAGACGAACATGGACTGCTTGATAGCCTGTTCCGCCATCGCTTCACTCCAGTGTGACTGCGTTAATCTCCGCCAGGCTCGTGAACCCGCGCGCGGCCTTCATCAGACCCGACCGGCGCAGCTCCCAAATCCCTTCGGCCCTGGCCTGGTCGGCCAGTTGAACGGCGTTGGCGCCTTCGATGATGAGGCGCTTCATCGCGTCCGATATCGGCATGACCTGGTAGATGCCGGCGCGGCCCTTGTAGCCGCTCGGGCAGTCCGGGCTCGATCCCGGGCCGTAGAGCTTGATGCCGGCGGCGATGTCCGCCTCGGTGTAGCCTTCCTTGAGGAGGTCGTCGTGCGGCGGCAGTTCCAGCGGCACCTTCAGATCCGGCTGCAGGCGCCGGCACAGGCGCTGCGCGGTGATGAGGTTGATGGTGGTCGCCACCGCGAACGCCTGCACCCCCATGTCCTGCAGGCGGGTGAGCGTCTGCGGGCAGTCGTTGGTGTGCAGCGTCGACATCACCATGTGGCCGGTCTGCGCCGCCTTGACCGCGATCGAGGCGGTTTCCAGATCGCGGATCTCGCCGACCAGGATGATGTCCGGATCCTGGCGCAGGAAGGCCTTGAGCGCCTTGCCGAAGGTCATGCCGGTCTTTTCGTCGACCTGTACCTGGTTGATGCCCGGCAGGTTGATTTCCACCGGATCCTCGGCGGTGGAGATGTTGACGTCCACGGTATTGATCATGGCGATGCCGGTGTACAGCGAGACGGTCTTGCCGCTGCCGGTGGGCCCGGTCACCAGGAACATGCCGTAGGGCTTCTGCAGGTTCTTGACGAACAGTTCCTTCTGGAACTCCTCGTAGCCGAGTTGGTCGATGTTCAGCCGACCGGCGTCGGAATCCAGGATGCGCAGCACCGCCTTCTCGCCGAACAGCGTCGGGCAGGTGTTGACGCGGAAGTCGATCGACTTGGTCTTGGAGAGCTTGAGCTTGATGCGGCCGTCCTGCGGCACCCGGCGTTCGGATACGTCCAGCCGCGACATGACCTTGATGCGCGCGGCGATCTTGCTCGCCAGCGCCAGCGGCGGCTTGGCCACCTCCAGCAGTTCGCCGTCGATGCGGAACCGCACCCGGTAGAATTTCTCGTACGGCTCGAAGTGCAGGTCCGACGCGCCACGCTTGATGGCGTCCAGGAACACCTTGTTGACGAAGCGCACCACCGGCGCGTCGTCGACATCGGCTTCATTGCCCTTCTGCTCGGCCTCGGTGTCGACGGTCTCCAGGTCGTCGAGGTTCTCCAGGTCGCTGTCGCCCATGTCGGCCAGGCTGGTCTCGGCCGCCTCGAGTGCCTTTTCGATGGCCTTGGCGAGCTTGTGCTCCTCGACCAGCACCGCCTCGGCCGTGGATTGCACCGCGAACTTGATTTCGTCCAGTGCCTGCAGGTTGGTCGGATCGGAGACGGCAATGAACAGCCGGTTGCCGCGCTTGTACAGCGGCAGGGCGTGGTGCTTGCGGATGAGTTCCTGAGAGACGATCTTCACGACGTCGGGATCGAGTTCGATGGCGTCGATGTCGAGCAGCGCGACGCCGAACTCGTTGGAGGCGGCGTGTGCCACCTCCTTGGGATCCACCATCCGGTTCTCGACCAGATAGGCGACCAGGGGCTGCTTCTTCTTCTGCGCCTCCTGGAACGCCTGCTGCGCCTGATCCTCGCCGAGCAGGCCGTCGATGACGAGCTTGCGGGCGAGGCCGACGAGGTTGACGCGGTTGGTGGTGACGGCCATGGATCAGCGCATCGTTCGTGGACGGATTTCGGGAATCAGCCAATGGTAGATGAATTGATTGTAAACCGCCAATTCTGCGGCAGATTTCCGCGCACGGATCGACGCTTTCCGGGGCCGGGGAGGCACCGGTCGGGTGGCTGGCCGGGCGGCGGATCGCGCGGATCCGCCGCCCGGCCGCGACGGCTCAGGCCGCCGATGCCCTGGCGGGCTCGCGGGTGAAGGTGAAGCGCCCGCCCTCGGCGTCGACCCGGATGGTGTCGCCGGCTCCATACCGACCGGCAAGCAGTTCCTGTGCCAGTGGCGTTTCCAGGTGCGCCTGCACCGCCCGCTTGAGCGGCCGGGCGCCATAGACCACGTCGAATCCGGCTTCGGCGATGCGGTCCAGGGCGGCGTCGGTGATCGCCAGGCCGATGTTCTGATCGGCCAGCCGCCGCCGCAATCGGTTCACCTGTAGGTCGGCGATCGCGCGGATTTCCGTGCGGCCCAGGGAGTGGAACACCACCACCTCGTCGATCCGGTTCACGAACTCGGGCCGGAAGTGCCGCCCCACCGTCTCCATCACCGCCGCCTTCATGGCGTCGTAGTTCTCCTCGCCGGCCATCTCCTGGATGAGCTGAGAGCCCAGGTTGGAGGTCATGATGACCACGGTATTGCGGAAATCCACGGTCCGCCCCTGGCCGTCGGTGAGCCTGCCGTCGTCCAGCACCTGCAACAGGACGTTGAACACGTCCGGATGCGCCTTCTCGACCTCGTCGAGCAGGATCACGCTGTACGGGCGCCGGCGAACCGTTTCGGTCAGGTGACCGCCCTCCTCGTAGCCGATGTAGCCCGGGGGGGCGCCGATGAGCCGCGCCACCGAGTGCTTCTCCATGTACTCGGACATGTCGATCCGCACCAGCGCGTCCTCGGTGTCGAACAGGAACTCCGCCAGCGCCTTGGAAAGTTCGGTCTTGCCCACGCCGGTCGGGCCGAGGAACAGGAACGAGCCGTTCGGCCGGTTCGGGTCCGACAGGCCGGCCCGCGAACGGCGGATCGAATCGGCCACCGCGCGCACCGCCTGGCCCTGGCCGACGACGCGCCGGTGCAGCGAGTCCTCCATCTTCAGCAGCTTCTCGCGCTCGCCTTCGAGCATCTTCGCCACCGGGATGCCGGTCCACTTGGACACGACCTCGGCGATCTCCTCCTCGGAGACCTTGTCGCGCAGCAGCTTCAGGCCCTGGGTGCCGGCCTTCTCCGCGCTCTGGAGCTGCTTGGCCAGCTCGGGCAGGACGCCGTACTGCAGTTCGCTCATGCGGTTCAGGTCGCCGTGCCGGCGAGCACTCTCCAGCTCCAGCTTGGCCTTTTCCAGCCGCTCCTTGATCGCGTGGGTGCCTTCCAGCGAGGCCTTGTCGGCCTTCCAGATCTCCTCCAGATCGGAGTACTCGCGTTCCAGGCGCGCGATCTCGCCCTCGAGCGTCTTCAGGCGCTGGCGCGAGGCTTCGTCGGACTCCTTCTTCAGCGCCTCGCGCTCGATCTTGAGCTGGATGACGCGCCGATCCAGCCGGTCCATCTCCTCGGGCTTGGAGTCGATCTCGATGCTGATCCGGCTCGCTGCCTCGTCGATGAGGTCGATCGCCTTGTCCGGCAACTGCCGGTCGGTGATGTAGCGGTGCGAGAGCGTGGCCGCCGCCACCAGCGCGGGATCGGTGATCTCGACGTGATGGTGCACCTCGTAGCGTTCCTTCAGGCCGCGCAGGATGGCGATCGTGTCCTCCACGCTCGGCTCGTCGACCAGGATGCGCTGGAAGCGCCGCTCCAGGGCGGCGTCCTTTTCGACGTACTGGCGGTATTCGTCCAGCGTGGTCGCGCCGATGCAGTGCAGTTCGCCGCGCGCAAGCGCGGGCTTGAGCATGTTGCCGGCGTCCATCGCGCCTTCGGCCTTGCCGGCGCCGACCATGGTGTGCAGCTCGTCGATGAACAGGATGATGCCGCCTTCCTGTTTGGAGAGCTCCTTGAGCACCGCCTTGAGCCGTTCCTCGAATTCGCCGCGGTACTTGGCGCCGGCGATGAGGGCGCCCATGTCCAGCGCCAGCAGGCGCTTGCCCTTCAATGCCTCGGGCACTTCGCCGTTGACGATGCGTAGCGCGAGTCCCTCGACGATGGCGGTCTTGCCCACGCCCGGCTCGCCGATCAGCACCGGGTTGTTCTTGGTCCGGCGCTGCAGCACCTGGATCGTGCGCCGGATCTCGTCGTCGCGGCCGATCACCGGATCGAGCTTGCCCTGTTCGGCGCGCTCGGTGAGGTCGATGGTGTACTTGTCGAGCGCGCCGCGCGCCTCCTCGGCCGCGGCGTCCTCGACCCGCTCGCCGCCGCGCAATTTTTCCAGCGCCGCCTCGATCCGGCGCTTGTCCGCCCCGGCCTTGCGCAGCATCTCGCCGGCATTGCCGCGGTCCTCGACCGCGGCGAGCAGGAACAGCTCGCTGGAGATGAACTTGTCCTTGCGCTTCTGCGCCAGCTTGTCGGCGAGATTGAGCAGCCGGATGAGCTCATTCGACGGCAGCACCTCGCCGCCGGTGCCCTCGACCTTCGGCATCCGGTCGAGCGTGCGCCCGAGTTCGCCCTGCAGGCGGTCGACGTCGACGCCGCCCTGTGCCAGCAGGCCGCGCACCGTCCCGCCCTCCTCCGCGAGCAGGGCAGACAGCAGGTGCACGGGCTCGATGTACTGGTGGTCGCGGCCGAGGGCCAGGCTCTGGGCTTCGCCCAGGGCGCTCTGGAGGCGGGAAGTCATTTTGTCTGGACGCATTTCACACCTGTGCGAATGGTTCGTTGCGCGTTAGATGAGGGTGCGCGGCCCGGCATTCAAGAGCCTCCGGTCGGTCCAAACAACGCGGCCCCGTCATTGCGAGGAGCGAAGCGACGAAGCAATCCACGCGCCGCCGGCTGCTTCGAGGCCGCTTGGGTCGCTTCGCTTCGCTCGCGACGACGATGGGGCGTTCATGGCCGCAATCTGCCGGAGCCTGGGCCGGTTCGGCCTCGCAATGACGGGGGGCGGATTCAGGCGTGCGGATCAAGCCAGATCAACGTGGCCATCCGCCCGGTCACGCCGTCGCGGCGGTGCGAGAAGAACCGCGCCGGGTCCGAGTGCGTGCAGGTGTCGCCACCGAACACTGCAGTGACGCCCGCGCACGCCAGACGGGCGCGCGCCAGCGCCGCCAGATCGCAATACCAGTGTCCGGGCCGCCCGGGTGCAAACGCCGCGGCGCTGGCAGGATCCCGGTCGACGAACGCGGCGCGCACCTCGGCGCCGACTTCATAGGCGACGGCGCCAATCGCCGGGCCCAGCCAGGCAAGAATGTCGCCGGGCGCACACGCGAGGGTATCGACACCGGCTTCGACGATGCCCGCCGCCAGCCCGCGCCAGCCCGCATGCAACGCGCCGACCCGGGTTCCGGTCCGAGCGCACAGCAGGATCGGCAGGCAGTCGGCAGTGAGGATGGCGCACACCGTGCCGGCGCGGGCGGTGATTGCGCCGTCGGCGGCCGGTTCGTTGCCGTCGTCGAGATCCAGATCGACGATCCGCCGGCCGTGTACCTGCCGCAGCCAGCGCGGTGCGCCCTTGATCCCTGCCGCCTGGGCCAGCCGTTGCCGGTTGCGCGCCACGTCGCCCGTCGCGTCGCCGACGTGCGTGCCCAGGTTCAGGCTGTCGTAGGGCGCCGTGCTGACGCCGCCGGCGCGCGTGGTCGACAGCGCGCGCACGCCCCCGGGCGCCGGCCAGTCTGGGGTGATGAACATCGTCACCGGTGCGGATCCGTGCCGGCCAGCGCATGTGCCGCGAGCAGCCGCAGGAAGACGTTCACCGACCCCGGTGCCCAGTCCGGCGCACGGTGCCGTTCCCAGATTTGCGCCGCACCCGCGCGGTCCCCTGTCGACAGGTGGGCGGCCATGGCGGCGGCCACGAGATAGCCGTGGCGTTCGGTCCCGGGCGGCTCGGCGCGCGCGCTGAGCAAGGTGCCGGCCGCATCGCGAATCGCCGGCGCGTCCGGCAGGCTGACCGCGCGCATCAGTTCCAGCCAGCGCCGCCCGCTGTCGTCCAGTCCGGCCACGCAGTCCATTGCGCCGACCTGCAGCCACAGTTCCTCGGCCTCGGCGCGGGTGAGATGCGCGCCAATCGTCACGGCGATCCGGAACGCGGCATCCAGCCAGCGTGCGCGCGCCGCCGCCGTCGGGCAGGCGGGAGCGCGGATCCGTTCGAGCGCCAGATCCAGGTCCGTGCCCAGCGACTGCGCGCCGGCGTCCGGATCCGTGAGCCGCGCCAGCGCGGCGCGGGCGCGCCTGCGCGAGTCCACCGCCCAGTTCTGCGCGCGCGGCGTCGGGTCCGCCGCCGGCACCGGGTGCGAAGGATCGAGCAGGCGCAGCAGCGGCAGCGGGGCGTCCGTCAGGCTGACCAGCGCGCCGGCCTCCTCGCGCATGAAGCGCGCCCGGGCGGCGGTCTGATCGACGAAGGGGAAGTAGTCCGAGTTCAGCGGCGCGCCGTAGGATGCGAACAGAGGCTCGAGCACGGCGCGGCTGCCGACCGCCTGCATTCGCAGATCCTCCAGGTTGCGGATGCCCACCCGCGCCAGCAGCGCCGCCAGTTCGGGTGCCTCGAAGATGTTCGCGTGCAGATCGGCCGCGCCCGTGCCGCGCCCGGCGACCACGACGATGTCGGAGTTGGTGGTGAGGTAGATCGAATAGTCCGGGAAGTGCGAGCCGAGCGCCTGCACGATGCTGGCGATCATCGGCATGGAGATCTCGTAGACCTGGATCCATTGCACCAGCAGCCCGTCGTCATTCAGGTAGCGGGCCACGAGCCGGTAGAACTCCTGTGAGAACAGGCTCGCCACCCCGCTGACCCACGGGTTCGACGGCTCGGAAACGATGACGTCGAAGCGCCGCTGGCCAGCGGCAAACCAGGTCTTGGCGTCGGCGAAGCGCACGTGGCCGCGCGGGTCGTCGAAGGCGCGTGCCACCATCGGCAGGAAGTGGCGGGCGCCGTCCACCATCGCCGGTTCGATTTCGATCGTGTCCACCGATTCCAGTTGCGGGCTCGACAGCAGCGTCGCGGTGGTGAGCCCGGAGCCGAAGCCGATGTTCGCCACCGTGCGTGCCTGCGGGCGCAGGCTGAGCGGCAGCGCGCCGAGCATGACCATGGTGATCTCGTCCGGCGACACGCCCGGGTGCGGCGGCACGACGATGCCGGCGTCCGGCTTGCCGTTGGTCATGATGTCGGTCTCGCCACCGGGCGAGCGCGAGACGGTGATGGTCGCGGTCTTGCCGTCGCGGTTGTAGAGGATCGCGTGATCGGCCGGGATCGCGCTGCGCCCGTAGCGGAACACGCCCGAGCCGAGGCGGTAGGGATCCAGTTGCACGAACGCGAGTGTGAGCGCGATCGGCAGGATCGACGCCGCCGCGGCCGTGATTTTCACCGCGCGCGTCGATGCCGCGAGCGCGAACAGCAGCGCCGCGCCCAGGCCGATGTCGAGCGCCGCGCCCAGGACCATGGCGTCGCGCAGCCCGAGCCGCGGCATCGCGAAGTGGACCATGATCGCGATGCCGAGGATCGCCCCGAGCGTGTTCGCGGCGTATACGCCGCCCACGCTGGCCTCGCCGGCACCCCGGCGCAGCAACGCCGCGGTCACCAGCGGCAGGGTGGTTCCGGCGCAGAACGTCGCCGGCAGCATCGTGGCCAGGGCCAGGCCGTGGCTGCCGAGCAGGAACAGCGTGTAGGCGCCGTCGGTGCGCGACAGGCCCTCCAGCAGCCAGGCCATGCTGGCGAAGGTGCGGTTGTAGACCGCAAGCGAGGCGAGCGCGAATACGCCCATGGCGATCTGGATCGCCCCCAGCATCGCCACCGGCTCGGCGTGGGCGTCGATCCGGCGCCGGATCCACCAGCCACCCGCGGCCAGGCCCAGCAGGAAGGCGCTGAGCATCAGCTCGAACGCCTGCGTTGCCCCGCCCAGCACCATGCTCAGCATGCGGATCCAGCCCAGTTCGTAGATGAACGACGACAGGCCGGTGATCAGCGCCACGCCCAGCATCAGCGGGCCGAAGCGGCCCACGGGTGCGCGTGCGGCGGGCAGGCTGGCCGGGGCTGGTGCGGCCAGGCGTGCAGGCTGCCGGTTCAGCAGCCAGACCGTGGTGGCGAGCAGGACGTTCATGATGCCGGCGGTCAGCATCGTCCCGGGCAGGCCGACGGCGCCAATCAACCAGAATCCGCTGGCAAGCACGCCGGCCACGGCGCCCAGGCTGTTGACCGCGTACAGGCCGGCGAGCAGGGCGCCGGGCCGGGCCGGGAACCGGCGCAGCAGGCCGATGCTCATGCACGGGAAGGTCATGCCGAGCAGGATCGACTGCGGCAGGATCACCGCCGCGCCCAGCGCCCAGGCAACGGCCTGCACCGCGCCGGGCGCGCCGAGCGAGGGCGCGAGGCGGTCGTGCACCAGGGCGAGGAGCGCGGTGAACACGCCGTGGAACACCAGCGCCAGCACGCCGACCAGCCCTTCGATCAGCGCGTAGGCCATGAGCGGGTTGCGGATCCGCGGCGCCGCGCGCCCGGCGAGCCAGGCACCGAGCGCCATGCCGCCCATGAAGATCGCCAGCACCAGCACCTGCGCGTACGCGGCGTGGCCGAGCAGCAGCTTGAGATAATGCGACCAGATCGACTCGTAGATGAGGCCGGAGAAACCCGACAGGGTGAACAGCACCAGATACAGCCGCTGTCCGCCGCGGCCGGGCGCCGGTGTCGCGGCGTCAGCGTCGGTCATGATCGTCCGTTTCCAGCGCCGCGAGCAGCGCCTGCATGTCCTCGGGAACCGGCGCCTGGAACGCAAGCATCGTGCCGCTGCCCGGGTGCGCCAGCTCCAGGCGCAGCGCGTGCAGCGCCTGGCGCCTGAACGCCGCCAATACCGCCCGCAGTGCCGCGCCGCTGCCGCGCGGGAAATTCGATCGCCCGCCGTAGACGGGGTCGCCCACCACCGGGAAGCCGGCATGGGCCATGTGCACGCGGATCTGGTGGGTGCGGCCGGTCTCCAGTTGCAGTTCTACCAGGGTGTGGGCACGGAATCGCCGTGCCACGCGGTAATGCGTCACCGCTTCGCGGCCGCCGCCGGGGGTCACCGCCATGCGCGTGCGGTGCTGCGGATCGCGGCCGATGGGTGCGTCCACGCTGCCGCCCGCAATCATCGCGCCCTGCACCACCGCGAGGTAGGTGCGGATGATCTCGTGCGCCTTCAGCGCCGCGGTCAGGCGGGTGTGCGCGCGTGGCGAGCGGGCGACGACCAGCAGGCCCGAGGTGTCCTTGTCGATCCGGTGCACGATGCCGGCCCGCGGCAGTGCGGCCAGGCCCGGATCGTGCGCGAGCAGCGCGTTCACCAGGGTCCGGTCCGGATTGCCGGCGCCGGGGTGGACCACCAGCCCCGCGGGCTTGTCGACGACGATGAGGTCGACGTCCTCGTGGACGATGGCCAGCGGCAGCGGCTGCGCCGCCCAGTGCGGCCCGGCGGCGGGCACGGGCTCGACCTCGACCCGCTCGCCGCCGCGCACCGGGGTCCGCGGGCGCGGACTGGTGCCATCAATACGGATCCGTCCCGCCTCCAGCCAGTCCTTGAGCTGGCTGCGGGAATAGTCCGGGAACAGCCTGGCCAGCGCCTGGTCCAGGCGCTGGCCGGCGTAGTCCTCGGGCACGATGGCGGTCAGCACCGGCACGTGCGCAGGCCGCGGCGGCGCGTTGGATCGGGTGGCCCGAAGTCCCTAGAATGGCCGCACCCGCCTGGCAAGCCACCCCCGGTCATCGGTTCATGAAGCGTCTGCTCCTGCTCTCGTTCGTCCTCGTGCTCTCGTCCTGCAGCTTCTTTAAGGACAAGGGCGACGACACCCGCGGCTACACCGCCCAGCAGCTCTACGAGAAGGCGCGCGACCGCATGGACTCGGGCTACTACGACGGCGCGATCGACCTGTACGAGAAGCTGCAGGCGCGCTTTCCCTTCGGCCAGTACGCCCAGCAGGCCCAGCTCGAACTCGCCTACTCGTACTACAAGACCGAAAAGAGCGCCGAGGCGGTGGCCGCCTGCGATCGCTTCATCAAGCTCTACCCGACCCACCCGCACATCGACTACGCCTACTACCTGCGCGGGCTGGCGAACTTCAACACCGGCAAGGGCCTTACCCAGCGCTTCCTGCCCACGGATCCCTCCCAGCGCGATCCCGGCGGGGCGTTGAAGTCGTTCGAGGATTTCTCCGACCTGATCAAGCGCTACCCGCAGAGCCGCTACGTCACCGACGCCCAGCAGCGCATGGTCTACCTGCGCAACATCCTGGCCCAGAACGAGGTCAACGTCGCCAACTACTACCTGCGCCGCGGCGCCTACATCGCCGCCGCGAACCGCGCCCGCTACGTGGTTGAGAACTTCCAGCAGACCCCGGCCATGCCCGACGCCCTCGTCATCATGGCGCAGGCGTACAAGATCATGGACATGAATGATCTCGCCAATGACGCGGTCCGGGTCCTGGAACTGAACTTCCCGAATCACCCGGGGTTGTTCCGCCTGAAGGAGACCCAGGTCCGCTGATCCGCGCCGGGCGCGTTCATCGCGTCTCGTCGTAGCGCGAGGTGATCGGAAAGCGCCGATCGCGCCCGAAGGCGCGCTCGGTGACGCGCACGCCGGGCGCGGCCTGGCGGCGCTTGTACTCGGCCCGGTCCACCAGCCGCGCGACCCGCCGCACGGTGTCGATGTCGAACCCCGCCGCGGCGATCGTCTCGGGCGGCTCGTCCTTCTCGATGTAGCGCTCCAGGATCGGGTCCAGCTCCGCGTACGGGGGCAGGCTGTCCTCGTCCTTCTGGTCCGGCCGCAGCTCGGCGGTCGGCGGCCGTTCGAGCACCCGCCGCGGGATCACCTCGCCGCCGCGGTTGCGCCAGTGTGCCAAGCGGTAGACCATCATCTTCGGCACGTCCTTGAGCGGTGCGAAGCCGCCGGCCATGTCGCCATAGAGCGTGGCGTAGCCGACCGACATCTCGCTCTTGTTGCCGGTGGTGAGCACGATCCGGCCGCGCTTGTTCGAGATCGCCATGAGGATGACGCCGCGGCAGCGCGCCTGCACGTTCTCCTCGGTGACATCCGCCGGCAGGCCCGCGAACACCGGCGCGAGCGTGTGCGCGAAGGCACCCACCGCGGTCTCGATCGATACGATGTGGTAGCGCACGCCCAGCGCCCCGGCTTGCGCGATGGCGTCCTCGTTGCTCATGCCGGCGGTGTATCGCGAGGGCATCAGCACCGCCTCGACCCCGTCCGCGCCGAGCGCGTCGACCGCGATCGCGAGGGTGAGCGCCGAGTCCACGCCCCCGGACAGGCCGAGCACCGCGCCGTTGAAGCCGTTCTTGCGCACGTAGTCGCGCACGCCCAGCACCAGCGCGCCGTAGACGGCCTGCTCCTCGCAACCGGGCGTGCAGACCGCGCCTTGCACCAGCCGCAACGCGCCGCCAGGCTCCAGATCGACCGCCGCCAGGTCCTCCTCGCAATGCGGCCCACGGTAGACGATGGCGCCCCGCGCATCCTGTGCCAGCGAGCCACCGTCGAACACCAGTTCGTCCTGCCCGCCGACCAGGTTCAGGTACAGGATCGGCAGGCCGGACTCGGCCAGGTTGCGCGCCAGCACGGCTTCGCGCTGCGCGCCCTTGCCCAGGTGCCAGGGCGAGGCGTTGATGTTGACGATTGCCTCGGCACCCGCGGCACGCGCCTGCTGCGCCGGGCCGGGCTGCCACAGGTCCTCGCAGACGCTGAAGGCCACGCGGCGGCCGTGGATCGGCAGCACCGCGACCGGATCCGTGCCGGCCGTGAAGTAGCGCTTCTCGTCGAACACGCCGTAGTTCGGCAGGTGCTGCTTGAAGTACAGCGCCCGGATCGCGCCGTCGTGCAGAATCGCCGCGGCGTTGTGGCGCACGGCACCGCGCAGCACCGGCAGGCCGGCCACCACGTGGATGCCCGTGATCTCGCGCGCCAGCTCGGCGAGCGCGGCTTCAATCTGGCGGTAGAACTCCGGGCGAAAGAGCAGATCCTCTGGGGGGTAGCCGCACAGGGCCAGTTCCGGGAACACCGCGACATCGGCGCCGAGCGCATCGCGCGCGTGCGCCGCCGCGGCGGCGATCCGCGCGCGGTTGCCGGCGATGTCGCCGACCACGAGGTTGGACTGCGCGAGCGCGAAGCGCAGTGCGCCGGGAGTCTTGGCAGGGCAGGTCATGGCTCGCCGCGCACCATACCATCA
>JBFXBD010000015.1:0-109326 GCA_050183625.1 Gammaproteobacteria bacterium | reverse complement strand
CCTGGTAGATGAGGAAAGGCGCCGGGCGATTGACGGCGGCTTCGTCGATCGCCTTCCAGAGCTGGAGCAGGTAGTCGAGATCCCACAGCAGTTCCTCGACCGACTTCCCCACGCCGGCCGTGCGCAGGATGAGCCCCATTCCCGCGGGGATTTCGAGCTGCGCGAGGCTGTCGCGTGCCTCGTCGCGGTCGCTGCCCTCGATCTGGCGCGAGACGCCGCCGGCCCGTGGGTTGTTGGGCATCGCCACCAGGTAGCGACCTGGCAGGCTGATGAACGTGGTGAGCGCCGCACCCTTGTTGCCCCGTTCCTCCTTCTCGACCTGGACGATGAGTTCCTGGCCTTCGTCGAGAACCTCGCGGATGTTGGTGCGCCCTGCGTTGGAAGGCTGGCGCCGGTAAAGCGACCGGGCGACTTCCTTCAGCGGCAGGAATCCGTGGCGCTCTGCGCCATAATCGACGAAAGCCGCTTCCAGGCTCGGCTCGAGCCTGACGATCCGGCATTTGTAGATATTGGACTTCTTCTGCTCGCGGCCCGCGGTTTCGATGTCCAGATCGTAAAGACGCTGGCCGTCGACCAGCGCCACCCGCAACTCTTCTTTTTGAGTTGCGTTAATCAACATGCGCTTCATGGCGTTATTGTCCCGTGTCGTGCTCGACCGCCGGCGTATCCGGATTGCGGATCGGGCGGGAGCGCGCATGTCCTACTGCAGGACACGCGCAGTCGAGTCGTTGTCATGGTCCACGGGTATCGACGGCGCGGTTGCCGGCGATGTCCGTGTCGTGTGCCGGGTCCGTGTCCGGCGCGTGCATACGGCTGACGACCGACGCGCGCGGAACTCGCGATGCGCGATCCCCGCCGGTGCGGTCGCCTTGGGCTAGACTACTGGCGCAGTTCGGGTTCCGGCGGACGCGCTCGGACCTGCAGCCGCCCGCACGCATCCGGATGGCTATCCGGGCGCGGCCGCGAGCGGTCGAACGCTCGCCGGCCGGGGCTGCGCGGCTGCCGGGTTTCGCGTGATCGTCACGCCCGCCGCCCGGACAGCGACGTGTAAATCATTGTCAATATAGCAAATAAGGATCAAATCGGGCAATGCGTAGCGAGCCTGCGGAGGGCGGCGGACCGGTCGGGGTCCGACACATCGTCGTGAACGATGACCAGGCCGGCCGCCGGGTGGACAACTTCGTCAATTCGATCCTGGGCGGGGTGCCCCGCGCCCGGCTCTACCAGATGGTCAGGCGCGGGGAGATCCGCGTCGACGGCAGCCGCGTCAAGCCGGACTACAAGCTGCGGTCGGGCGAAAGCGTACGCATCCCTCCCTTCACGCAGGATCGCACCGCGCCGCAGTCCGGGGCGCGACCCGGCGCGAGCCTCGTCCGGCGTCTGGCGAGTGCCATTCTGTACGAGGACGACGATCTGCTCATCATCGACAAGCCGGCGGGACTGGCCGCGCATGCCGGCACCGGGATCGAAACCGGGCTCATCGAGGCAATGCGCGCGCTGCGGCCCGGACAGTCGCTGGAACTCGCGCACCGGCTCGACAGGGCCACTTCGGGATGCATCGCGCTTGCCCGATCGATGACCAGCCTGAGGGCATTGCAACTGGCCCAGCGTGAGGGTCGGGTCGACAAGCGCTACATCGCCCTGGTGGTGGGCCAATGGCCGGCGCAGGTGCGACGCATCGACAGCCGCCTGGCGCCGATCCGGGTGGCCGGCGGAGAACGCCGCATGCAAAGTGCCGGGGACGGGCGCGATGCGACGACGTTCGTGAGCGTGCGCAGGCGCCTGGATACGGCAACGCTGCTGGATATCGAGCTCGGAACCGGCCGGATGCACCAGATCAGGGTGCATACCGCCGAAGCCGGCCATGCGGTGGCGGGCGACGAGAAGTACGGCCGGCGCGAAGACAACGCGCGCTTCCGTCGCCACGGGCTGAAACGCCTGTTCCTGCACGCGACCGGCCTGGTGATCCGCCTGCCGGGCCGGACGGTTTCGGTGCAGGCGTCGATGCCGGCGGAGCTGCAAGCCGTACTCGATGCATTCGCCCGCCCGTCGGGCGACTGAACCGGCTTGGGGCGGCGCGGTCTTTGCTAAACTTGGAGACCCCGTCACATGGCCCGGGGCTCGCACCTCGGGGGACCGATGACCGCACCGAACGACGAGAACAAGACCCCGGACGGGGGCGGCGATGCATTCGTCCGCGAGTTCGCCCGCCAGGCCTTCCTCGAGCAGCGCCGGGCGCGCCGCTGGGGGATCTTCTTCAAGTTCCTGCTGTTCGGGTATCTGTTGGTGCTGCTGTTGATGTCTGCGGGAGGGAAGTGGTGGCACGGCTCGATATCCGCACGCCACACCGCGCTGGTGGAGGTCAAGGGCATCATCAGCGATGAGACGGAAGCCAGCGCCGATCACGTCGTGGCAGGCCTGCGGGCGGCTTTCGAGGACGAGAAGAGCGTGGCCGTCATCATCCGCATCAACAGCCCGGGCGGCAGCCCGGTGCAGGCGGGCTACATCAACGACGAGATCGTGCGCCTGCGCCAGGCCAATCCGAAAGTGCCGGTTTACGCGGTGATCACGGATATCTGTGCCTCGGGCGGTTACTACATCGCGGCCGCGGCGGACAAAATCTTTGCCGACAAGGCCAGCCTGGTGGGTTCCATTGGCGTACGCATGGACGGCTTTGGCTTCGTGGACGCCATCGGCAAGCTCGGCGTGGAGCGCCGCCTGCTGACCGCAGGCGAGCACAAGGGCCTGCTGGATCCATTCCTGCCAGTCGATCCGGACGAACAGGAACACGTCGAGCGGATGCTCGAACAGATCCACCAGCAGTTCATCAACACGGTATTGCGCGGGCGGCGCGAGCGGCTCGCCAAGAACGACGCGATCTACAGCGGCCTCATCTGGACCGGCGAGAAGGCGATCGAACTCGGGCTGGTAGACGAGTTGGGCAGCGCGAGCTACGTCGCCCGGGAGGTCGTGGGCGCCGAGGAGATCGTCGATTTCACCGTGCGCGAGGACTATCTGGCGCAAATCGGCCGGCGGCTCGGCACGACGCTGTTCGAGTCGCTGATCGCGCCCGCCAGGCTACGTTGACTGCGCCAGCGGATCGCATCCCAGCGCGCGAAGCGTCGCCGCTAGCGCGATGAGCGGCAAGCCGACGAGGGCGGTCGGATCCTCGCCGCCCATGCGTTCGAAAAGCGCCACGCCCAGCCCCTCCGCGCGAATGCTTCCGGCGCAGTCGAACGGCCGGTCGAGATCGACGTAACGCGCGATTTCGTCGGGCGACAGCCGGCGGAACCATACACTGTAGGGCACCAGGAATTCGCGACAGGCTCCGTCGCGGCCGTCGACGACGCACACGGCGGTGTGGAAGTCCACCCGTGCCCCGGAGCAGAGCCGCAACTGTTCACGGGCCCGCCGGGCGTCGCCGGGCTTTTCGAGAACGTGCGGGCCGGTCGCCGCGACCTGGTCCGCGCCGATGACGATCGCGCCCTGGCAACGCCCTGCCACCTCGCAGGACTTGGCGCGCGCCAGCGCGGCCGCGCGCTGCGCAGGGTCGGCGATCGTACAGGCCTGTTCGTCGACGGCGGGGCGCTCCACTGCAAAAGGCAGCCGCAGGCGCTGCATCAATGCCGCGCGGTAAGGCGAAGTGGACCCGAGGATGATTTGCGGCAGTTGCACGCTCTGCGCTCCACGGCCTGCGCACGATGCGCACGGTCACGCCATCGTGATGGGATTCGGTCCCCGAAATCAATATAATGCGTGCCCGGTGAGCGCGCAGGCATTACCGCAGATGGTGGATCCGGCGAGGCTCGCCGGCGCTGGCGCGCGGCTCGAGGGCCAAATGCCACTCGATCGGTGCGCCAGGCTCCGTGCCGAATTCGGGCCACAGACCGGGGCTGCAGCCGTTGCCCTGGAATTCGGCACCGACGAAGATGGGGTCCGGTTCGTTCGGGGGGAAGTCCGGGCCATCCTGCGGCTGACCTGCTGCCGATGCCTGCAACCAATGGAGCTTCCGGTCGATTGCCGATTCGCCCTGGGCCTGGCGGCAAGCGACGCGGAGTCGAAAACGCTTCCCGAATGTTATGATCCCATGGTTGTAGGAGCCGAACCGCTTTCCGTGACGGGGCTCGTCGAGGACGAATTGCTCCTGGCGTTGCCGTTCGCGCCGCTGCACGCGCAGGCAGAATGCAGCGCGCCGGCACCCCGGGGTGGTACCCGCATCGCTCCCGGGCCATTCGAGAAACTGGCGGCATTGCGCGAGCGCCGGCCGGCGGGCGATGAAAATTGATTCCTGAGGAGATCCACGATGGCAGTACAGCAGAACCGCAAGACAGCTTCCAAGCGCGGCATGCGCCGCTCGCACGACGCACTCGACGCCTCGGCGCTGTCGATCGACCAGACCACCGGCGTTGTCCACCGGCGCCATCACGTGAGTCCGGACGGGCACTACCGCGGCAGGAAGGTGCCCGGCGTCGCCAAGTCCTGAACATCGGACCCGAGCGCTCGAATCTGCGGGGACACGCGGTGCAGCCACGCGAATGCGCGCCCGGGGTGTCGGGGTGAGCGCCACCATCGCGATCGATGCGATGGGGGGCGATCACGGCCCGTCGGTCACCGTTCCCGCCGCGCTGCGCGCGCTGCGTGCGCATCCCGGGCTGCAGCTCGTACTCGTCGGCGATCGGGCCGTGCTCGGCGAGGAACTGCGTCGCAACCGCGCCGAGTCCCATGCCGGTCTCACCGTAGTTCACGCCACGCAGACGGTCGCCATGGATGAACGTCCATCGGCGGCATTGCGGGGCAAGAAGGACTCTTCCATGCGGGTGGCGCTGAACCTCGTCAAGGAGGGTGGCGCGAACGCCTGTGTCAGTGCCGGCAATACCGGCGCGCTGATGGCCACGGCCAGGTTCGTGCTCAAGACCCTGCCCGGAATCGATCGACCTGCGCTCGGGGCAATGATGCCCGGGCTTCGCGCGCCGACATACGTGCTCGATCTGGGCGCCAACGTCGACTCCAGTTCCGAGGAGCTGTTTCAGTTCGCGGTCATGGGCTCGGTGCTGGTCGAGTCGGTGCACAACAAATCCGCGCCATCCGTCGCGCTGCTCAATGTCGGCGAGGAGGAGATCAAGGGCAACGATCGCGTGAAGCAGACGGCCGCGCTGTTGGCTGCGAGCCGGATCAATTACGCCGGGTTCGCCGAGGGTGACGATCTGTACACAGGCACCTACGACGTCATCGTCTGCGACGGTTTCGTCGGCAACATCGCGCTGAAGGCGAGCGAGGGCGTCGCCAAGATGATCATGCAGAACGCGCGGGAAGAGTTCGAACGGAACCTGTTCACGCGTCTCGCGGCGCTTCTGTCGATGCCGGTGCTGCGTGCGCTGCGCCGGCGCGCCGACCCCCGCCGCTACAACGGCGCCAGCCTGCTCGGCCTGCGCGGAACGGTAGTCAAGAGCCACGGTGGCGCCGATGCCCTGTCCTTCGCCCGGGCCATCGACGAAGCGGTGCGAGAACTCGAGAAATCCGTGCCGGACCGCATCAGCGACCGGCTCGAATCACTCCTGACGACGAGGCAGGCGGTTTGAAACACACCAGAATCATCGGCACTGGCGGTTACCTGCCGCCGCGCATCATGACCAACGCCGATATCGAGAAGATCGTCGACACCACTGATGAATGGATTGCCGAACGCACCGGCATCCGTCAGCGGCACGTGGCCGGGGACGACGAAACCACCTGCGATCTGGCCGAACAGGCGTCGCGGCGCGCAATCGAGGCGGCTGGGGTCGCCCCGGATTCGATCGACCTCATCATCCTGGCGACGACCACGCCGGACTTGGTGTTTCCGAGCACCGCATGCCTGCTTCAGGATCGGCTCGGGATCCGCGGTGGCGCCGCGTTCGACGTCCAGGCCGTGTGCACCGGGTTCGTATACGCGCTGGCAATCGCCGACAAGTTCGTCCGCACCGGTGCATCCCGGCGTGCCCTGGTGGTCGGTGCCGAGACCTTCACGCGCATCATCGACTGGACCGACCGCAAGACCTGTGTCCTGTTCGGAGACGGCGCCGGCGCCGTGGTCGTCGAGGGCAGCGATGAGCCCGGCATCCTGAGCACGCACCTGCACGCCGACGGGCGTTACGCCGGGCTTCTGCACGTGCCCGCGGGTGTCTCAAAGGACTATCAGAAGCTGCGCGAGCACGCCGCCTTCGTGCAGATGGAGGGCAACCAGCTCTTCAAAGTGGCCGTCAACAACCTCAGCGCGATCGTGGACGAGACGCTGAGCGCCAATGGACTGACCGTCGCGGACTTGAGCTGGGTCATCCCGCACCAGGCCAATAACCGGATCCTGTCGGCAACTGCGCGCAAGCTGGGCATCGGCGAGGATCGCGTGATTGTGACGGTGGCGGAGCATGGCAATACTTCCGCCGCCTCGGTGCCGCTGGCACTCGATGTCGCGGTACGCGACGGGCGCGTCAGGCCCGGACAGCTGCTCCTGCTGGAGGCCTTCGGAGGGGGGCTGACCTGGGGTTCGGCCCTGGTCAGGTACTGAGGCCGGGCTCGTCGGCAGATTGGCCGCAGGCGCCGGCGGCAGGGCAGTTCCTTCAGCCATTCACGTTCGGAGTCCGCATGTCGCTAGGAATCGTTTTCCCAGGCCAGGGTTCGCAGTCCGTCGGAATGCTCGACGCGCTCGCCGGTGCGCATGCGGTGGTGCGCGAGACGATCGCCGAGGCAACGGACGCGCTGGGTTACGACCTCGGTGCACTGATCCACTCCGGTCCCGAGGAGGAACTCGTCAGGACCGAGCGCACTCAACCTGCGATGCTCCTGGCGGGTGTCGCCGTCTGGCGGGCGTGGCGCGTGCTGGGCGGGGGCGAGCCGGCGATGGTGGCCGGGCACAGCCTGGGGGAGTACACCGCGCTGGTTTGTTCGGGCGCGCTCGGGTTCGCCGATGCCGTGCGCATCGTCGCCGCGCGCGGGCGCTTCATGCAGGAAGCGGTTCCTCAGGGGCAGGGCGCGATGGCCGCGATCATGGGCCTGGAGGATGCGGTGCTGGAACGTCTGTGCGCCGACCAGGAGGGCAGCGAAGTGGTGGCCTGCGCCAACTACAACGCGCCCGCGCAGGTGGTCATCGCTGGCCACGCATCGGCGGTCGAGCGCGTCATGGGGCTGGCGCAGGCCCAGGGAGCCAAGCGCGCGGTCCGGCTGCCGGTCAGCGCGCCATTTCATTGCGCGCTCATGAAGCCCGCGGCCGAGCGGCTGGCGCAGGTGCTGCAGTCCGTGAACATCGTCGCACCGCGCATCCCCGTGATTCACAATGTCGACGCCCGGTCGCGCGTGGATGCGAACGACATTCGGGCTGCGCTGGTCGAGCAGGCTTTCCGCCCCGTGCGCTGGGTCGAGTGCGTTCGCGCACTGCATTCGGCCGGGGTGACACGGGTGGTGGAATTCGGTCCCGGCAAGGTGCTGACCGGTTTGTGCAAGCGGATCGAACGCGGCCTGGAATGTGCGGCGGCATACGATCCGGACACGCTTTCGAAAGCGCAGGCCGCAGCCTGAGCGGCCGCGCAAATCCGCTACTCATGCGAGCGAATTACGCCGATTGGAAACCGAAATGAGCCTGAGAGGACAAATTGCGCTGGTGACCGGGGCCAGCCGGGGTATCGGCCACGCCATTGCCATGGAACTCGGCCGCCAGGGCGCCACGGTGGTTGCCACCGCGACTGGCGCGTCGGGCGTCGCCGCCATAGTAGAGGCATTTGTCGCGGGCGGCGTGGATGGGCAGGCGCGCGTGCTCGACGTGTCCGACCCGGAGTCGATTGGAGCGCTCGTCCGGTGGCTCGACGAACAGGGCCGTCAACCGACGATCCTGGTCAACAACGCGGGCATTGCGCGCGACAACCTGTTGCTGCGCATGAAGGACGACGACTGGCAGAAGATCATCGATACCAACCTCACCTCCGTATACCGCCTCTCCAAGGCGCTGGTGCGGCCAATGATCAAGGCGCGCTACGGTCGCATCATCAACATCACCTCGGTGGTGGGGCAGATGGGAAACGCCGGGCAGAGCAACTACGCGGCTGCCAAGGCGGGCATCATCGGCTTCACGATGTCGCTCGCGCGGGAGGTTGGAGCGCGCAATATCACCGTCAACGCCGTTGCCCCTGGATTCATCGATACCGACATGACGCGCGCACTGCCCGAAGAGGCGCGCTCGGCGCTGCTCGGCCAGATCCCGCTTGCGCGATTGGGAAGCGCCCAGGAGGTCGCGTCGGCAGTGGCGTTCCTGGCTTCGCCGGCCGCATCGTATATCAGCGGGCATACACTGTCGGTAAACGGCGGGATGCACATGTCCTGATGCCGCCCGGGCGTGCCAGATTGCTGTAGCTTTTTGTTGTAGCGCGCTGTTTGTGTGAGTTTAATTGATTTGGGAGCCGGCTTGGTTGCAAGCGCGGGGTAATTCAATAAACTAGCGTCCGCCGCAGATGCGGTGGTGGAGACGGTGGAGGAATAACAAGTTATGAGTACTATCGAGGAACGCGTGAGAAAAATCGTCGTCGAACAACTCGGCGTGAAGGAGGAAGAGGTCACCCGGGAAGCGTCCTTCGTCGACGATCTCGGTGCCGATTCGCTCGATACCGTCGAGCTTGTCATGGCGCTGGAGGAGGAGTTCAAGACCGAGATTCCCGACGAGGAAGCCGAGAAGATCACGACCGTCCAGCAGGCCGTCGACTATATTTCCGCGCACCTGGATTGACAGGCTCGTAACGCATGCCGGAAGGCCGCGTGTCGTGCCGAACGCGGCCTTTTCCTTTTTCTGCGCGCATGCCGCTTTGCGATCCTGAACGTGGCGGTGGGCGGCGCGTCAACTTTCAGCCTGGGGAAGTCTAACGTGACGAAGCGACGAGTAGCGGTGACCGGTCTGGGCCTCGTTTGCCCGGTTGGCAATACGGTGGCGGCCGCATGGGAGAGCATCCTGGCGGGCAGGAGCGGTATCCGCGCGATCGCCCATTTCGACGTTTCAGGTTTCGCGACCCGGTTCGGCGGCACGATTGTCGATTTCGATCCGACGAAATTCATCGGTGCCAAGGACGTGAAGAAGATGGATCCCTTCATTCACTACGGCATCGCGGCCGCGGTGGAAGCGGTGGCGGATGCCGGGATCGACGTCAATGCCGAGGATCCCACCCGCATCGGCGTCTGCATCGGTTCCGGGATCGGGGGCCTGCCGGGAATCGAGGCAGGCTATGCGGCCTTCCTGAACGGCGGTGCGCGCCGGATTTCGCCGTTCTTCGTCCCGGCGAACATCGTCAACATGGTTGCAGGCAACGTGTCGATCCGGTTCGGCTTCAAGGGACCGAACTACTCGATTGTCTCGGCGTGCGCGACCGGAACGCATTGCATCGGCGACGCAGGAAAGCAGATTGCCTACGGCGATGCGGACGTCATGATCGCCGGCGGCGCGGAAATGGCGACGTCGCCGACCGGGCTCGGCGGTTTTTGCGCCGCCCGTGCGCTGTCCACGCGCAACGATAGCCCGCAGACCGCCAGTCGCCCCTGGGACAAGGAGCGGGACGGATTCGTTCTCAGCGACGGTGCCGGCATCGTCGTGCTGGAGGAGTACGAGCGGGCGCAGCGCCGCGGGGCGAAAATCTACGCCGAACTGGTCGGCTTCGGGATGAACAGCGACGCCTACCACATGACGGCACCATCACCGGGCGGCGAAGGCGCTTCGGCCTGCATGCACCTGGCACTGAAGAGCGCGGGCCTGAACGCTCAGGATGTCCACTACATCAACGCCCACGGCACCTCGACCCCTGCGGGCGACAAGGCGGAAAGCGACGCGGTCAAGCTTGCGTGCGGGGCAGCCGCCGGGCGGATCGCCATCAGTTCCACCAAGTCGATGGTCGGCCATATGCTCGGCGCGGCCGGTGGCGCCGAGGCCGTGTTCACGGTGCTCGCAATCCGGGACCAGGTCGCGCCGCCGACCATCAACCTTTCCACACCGGATCCGGAGTGCGATCTGGACTACGTACCCAATACCGCACGCCGGATGCGGATCGATGTCGCGCTTTCGAATTCGTTCGGATTCGGCGGCACGAATGGGACGCTGGCGTTTCGCCGCCCGAACTGAGCCCGGCGCCACGACGAGAGCTGCGGCCGCCATGCACGCCGTTGACGTCAGCGCAGGGGTCCGCTCGCCCCGCGCCGCTGTCCGGCCTCGGGCGGCAGTGCGGTGCCTGGACGCCGCCTGACGATCGCCGCGGCGGCGCTGGCCCTCGCGGCGATTGCACTGTACGTCGGTTGGCGCGATTTCCTGGCGCAATGCCAGGCGCCGCTGGAGATCCAGGGCGGGCGATACGATTTCGTTCTTGAACGTGGTACATCGCTGTCGCAGCTCACGACCCGACTGCACCGGGACGGCGTGGTTCGCAGACCGATATGCATTCGTCTTGCGGCGCGTCGTGCCGGCGTCGACGGCAGATTGAAAGCGGGCGAATACCGCCTGATATCCGGAATGAACGGCAACGCCCTGTTGGAGATGCTGGTCCAGGGGCGCGTCATCCAGCGTCCGTTCACCATCGTCGAGGGTTGGACCTTTGCCGACCTCCGCCGGGCGCTGGCGCAGTTGCCGGCACTCGACGCCACGCTGCAATCGGCGCCGGACGCCCAGATCATGGCCCGCCTCGGGGCACCCGGGGTACACCCGGAGGGGCAGTTCCTGCCCGACACGTACTTCTACACGCGTGGAGCAACCGACCTCGAACTTCTACGGCGCGCGCGCCAGGCCATGATGCGACGCCTGGATGAGCACTGGGAATCGCGCGTCCCCGGTCTGCCATACCGCAGCGCGTATGAAGCCCTGACCCTGGCTTCGATTGTCGAAAAGGAGACCGGGGTGGCTTCGGAGCGCCCCCGGATCGCCGGGGTATTCGTCCGCCGGTTGCTCCTGGGCATGCGCCTGCAGACCGATCCGACGGTCATCTACGGCCTGGGTGCCGGGTTCGACGGCAATCTGCGCCGCGCCGATTTGCAGTCCGACACGGCCTACAATACCTACCTTCGCACCGGGCTGCCGCCGACCCCGATAGCCATGCCCGGCGCCGCTGCGCTTGCCGCCGTCTTTGCGCCCGCCGCGGGGGAGGAGCTGTATTTCGTCGCCCGAGGCGACGGCAGCCATGAGTTTTCGGCCAGCCTGGACGATCACAATCGGGCCGTCGTCCGCTTTCAGTCAGGAGCCACCCGGTGACGCCACGCGAAAATCGCCATCGCACCGGCCTGTTCGTCACGCTCGAGGGGATTGAGGGCGTCGGCAAGTCGACGCTCGCGGAGTTCGTCGCGCAAGAATTGCGTGCCACCGGCCGCGACGTGGTGACGACCCGGGAGCCGGGCGGAGCTCCGATCGCCGAGCAAATCCGCGCGTTGTTGCTGCATCGACACGAGCATCCCATGGACCGATACACCGAACTCCTGCTCGTGTTCGCGGCCCGCGCAGAGCATCTGGCGCACACGATCCGGCCCGCGCTCGAGGCGGGGCGCAGCGTGGTCTGCGACAGATTCACGGATGCGACCTTCGCCTACCAGGGTGCCGGACGGGCGCTCGACCAGGCCGATATCGGCGCTCTGGAGAAGCTGGTCCAGCGCGGGTTGCAGCCCGACTTGACGTTTTTGCTCGACGCCCCGGTCGCGCTCGCGCTTTCCCGCGCGCGCCGCCGCGGACCGCCGGATCGTTTCGAGTCCGAGCGCGCATCGTTCTTCGAGCGGGTTCGGGCGGGCTATCTCGAGCGCGCAGGGCGCTTTGCGGATCGTATTGCGATCATCGACGCCGCGGCGCCTGTGGAGCAGGTGCGGGAACAGGTCCGTGTGCTGTTGCGGAAGCGGGTGCCCTGATGCTGCCGTGGAATGTTCCACATTGGCGCAACCTGTGGCAGGCACGAGCGGCCGGGCGCCTGGGCCACGCGGTACTGCTTGCCGGTGCACGCGGCGTGGGCAAGGAGCAGTTCGCGCTCGCGTTGGCCGGGGGGCTGCTGTGCCAGGCGCCCACGGATGCCGGGGGCTGCGGAATCTGTCGGGCGTGCGCGATGTTTGCAGCGGGTTCGCACCCGGATTTCATGCGCTTGGGTTGCGAAGAGGACAGCGATACGATCAAGGTCGACCGCATCCGCGCCGTGGTCGAGTTCATGAACCTGAGCCGGCATGAGGGCGTGTACAAGGTAGTGATGATTGCGCCGGCCGAGGCGATGAACCGGGCGGCCGCCAACGGCCTGCTCAAGACCCTGGAGGAGCCGCCGGCCGGTGCCATCTTCCTGCTCGTCGCACACGAACCCGGCCGCTTGCCCGCCACGGTCCGCAGTCGCTGCCAGCGCATCGCGATGCGTGCGCCGGAAGCCATGGCACGGGCATGGCTTGAGGACCAGTTGGGAGCGCAGGCGCCCGTCGACGATCTACTCGCCCTGGGCAATGGCGCGCCGCTCGCGGCGCTCGCCCTGTCCGGGACGGATGCGGTCGCGCGGCGCCGCTCCCTCGCTGCGGACCTGCGCGGCCTGAGGGACGGGCGCTCCACGCCACTGGAGATCCTGGAACGCTGGTCGGCGCTGGGTGCGCGGTCTGTATTCCCGGTTCTCGCAGGGATCGTGCATGATGCGGTCGTCGCGCGGGTCAGCGAGACACCCGCCGGCGTCCTGGGAGATGATTTACGTTCGCTGTCCAAAGCATTAAGCTTTAATGAATTGTTCGATATTCATGAGAAACTGGTTGAACACCTCGAAACGCTGCGCGGTGCATCCGGTCTGCGCGAGCAGTCGTTGATCGAGGATCTGGTGTTCTTTCTGACGGGGATCTCCGGCATGCGCGGACGGGTTCGGACATGAGCGTACCAGGGCGAAATCCACGCCAGGGCATCCTCTCCCTGACGATTCGCGACAAGAGCTCGCTGTACGCCGCCTACATGCCCTTCATCAAGAACGGCGGGTTGTTCATTCCGACGACCAAGACCTACAAGCTCGGAGACGAGGTCTTCATGCTGCTGACCCTGACCGACAGCAAGGAAAAGCTCCCGGTCGCCGGCCGCATCGTCTGGATCACCCCGCGCGGCGCCCAGGGCAACCGTACCGCGGGCATCGGGGTGCAATTCAGCGAACTGGACAACGGCGCCACGCGCAACAAGATCGAAACGCAGCTTGCCGGCGCATTGAAGTCCGACCGCCAGACCCACACGATGTGATCGCGGCCTGCAGCGCGCGATTCGCCAGTTCCCGCCCGACGTGCTCGTCGACTCCCATTGTCATCTGCCGCTGCTGCAGCGCGAGCCTGGAGGGCTGAGCGCCGAGGCCGCAATCGACCTTGCGCGGGAGGCGGGGGTGGGCCATCTGCTGTGCGTGTGCGTCGACCTGGGTGGATTCGACGAGTTGCATGCGCTGGCCCAGGCCCATCCGCAGGTGTCGTGCAGTGTCGGCGTGCACCCGAATTCCACTGGCGTCGAGGAACCGGATGAAGACCGCCTCGTGGCACTGGCGGCAGCGCCGGATGTCATAGCCATCGGCGAGACCGGATTGGACACGTTCCGCAGCACTGGCGATCTGGGCTGGCAGCACGAGCGTTTCAGAACCCACATCCGCGCCGCGCGGCGCTGTGGGCGGCCGCTGATCGTCCACTCCCGGGAGGCGGCGGCCGACGTCGGGCGCATCCTGGAGGAGGAATCGGCGGCCGACGTGGGTGGAGTGATGCACTGCTTCGTCGACGACTGGGGCGCGGCGCGGCGCGCTTTGGATATGGGCTTCTACATCTCGTTCTCTGGAATCGTCACCTTTCGCAGTGCCGCCCAGGTGCAGGACGTCGCGCGCCGTGTTCCGCTGGACCGGATACTGGTCGAGACCGACGCCCCTTACCTGGCGCCGGTGCCGCATCGAGGCCGGACCAATCACCCCGCCTGGGTGCGGCACGTGGCGGAGTGCGTCGCCGGCCTGCGGGCGATGCCCGTGGATGATTTCGCGCACGC
Organism: Gammaproteobacteria bacterium; assembly: GCA_050183625.1. Taxonomy (GTDB): domain Bacteria; phylum Pseudomonadota; class Gammaproteobacteria; order JADZEE01; family JADZEE01; genus JBFXBD01. The sequence goes on along the minus strand of JBFXBD010000015.1, from coordinate 95,336 downwards.
CACCACCGAGAACTTCTTCCGCCTGTTCCCGTTGGCGCGCCGCGCGGCCTGAACCGGTCGCGCCTGCCTCACGCTGCAGCGGTCCGCAGGGCGTCGAGCGCCCGTTCGAGTTTGTGCCACGGCGTATAGAAGTGCGGGGAGAAGCGCACGCCCCCTGCGCGTGGGGCCGCTACAACGCCCCTGGAACGTAGCATCCGGACGATTTCATCGGGCGCATGGCCCACGACCTGGAAGGTGAAGATTCCGGACGCCAGGGCCGGATCGGCCGGGCTGACGATCCTGAACCGCGGATCGTTTCCGAGCCTACCGTGCAACCAGGCAGTGCGGTCCAGCACCTGGCGCTCGATCCGTTCGATCCCGATCTCCTCCAGGAGGGAAAGGCTGGCGTTCAGGGCGTGGGCGCCGAGCAGATTCGGGCTGCCGCACTCGAAACGCCTGGCGTCCGCCGCAGGCTCCCATTCGAGGCGGTCGTAATCACCGGCCCTGGCCACCATGTGCCAGCCGTATTCGCTCGGACGCAGGCTCCCGCAGCGATTGGCGCGGACGTAGAACAACGCCACGCCTTCGGGGCCGAGCATCCATTTGTGACCGTCGGCGACCAGGAAGTCGGGTTCGCACTCCTGCACGTCCAGAGCCAGCGCGCCGAGGGTTTGAATGGCATCGACGCACAGCAGGATGCCGCGAGCGCGACACTGCTGGCCCAGGGGCTGGAGATCCACGCGCAGACCGGTGCCGTACTGGACCGAACTCACCGCGATCAGGCGGGTTCGAGCGTCGCAGGCGCCGATCAGCGCGCGCGATGGCGTACTGGCCGACCGCAGCGGGATCCGGCGCAGGGTCACGCCGCGCGGTGCGAGCGCCTCCCAGACGATCCGGTTCGATGGGAATTCCTCGTCGCTCGTGACGATGTTGTCGCCCTCGGACCAGTCCAGTCCGGAGGCAACGAAAGAAAGGCCTTCGGAGGTATTCTTCAGCAGGGCGATCTCACCGATCGAGCGGGCATTGACCAACGCCGCGAGGCGCCGGCGCAGGTCCGCCTCGACCTTGAGCCACTGACCATAGCCGGCCGCACCGCGCGCTGCGTTCTCCCGACCGAAGGCGGCGACGGCCTCCGCGGCGCGCCGTGGCCACGGCGCCACGCCAGCGTGGTTCAGATAGACGAGATCCTCGTCGAACCTGAACTCGTCGGCAGCGAGTATTTCGGCCATTTTCCGAGCCCTCCTGCTGATCGCGACTATGCGAGGATCGCGGCGCCGATGGGAACGTGGGGTCATGACAACGAACCACGGTTCGTTGTCATGGTATTGCCACAATAACATCGGTAGATATAATAACGGCGTTTTTTTGGGGAACGCTGTTATGAGTGTAACGGCCCGGCGAGCGCGGGAACGGATCGAAATCCGGGAGAAAATCCTGGAATCGGCGCGCCGACTGCTCGCCGAGCGCGGCTACGACGGCGTGACGATGCGGGAAATCGCGCGCCAGATCGAATACTCGCCGACCGTCATCTACTCGCATTTCAAGGACAAGCACACCCTGATCAGTGCCCTGGTGGGCGCGGATTACCGCGATGTGGGTTCCATGTTGCGACAGCTCGGCGCCATCGAGGATCCGTTGGCCCGGCTGCGATTCTTCGGCGAGCGGCTGACCGAATACGCATTGGACAGTCCGAACGTATACCGCGCCATCGCCATGACTTCGACCCCGGAAGGGGGGCCGGCATCTACGGCGGAGCCGGACGACGGCGACTTCCGCGCGGACGCGCATTCGCTGGTCCTCGGGTCGGTCAGGGAGGCCATCCAGCGCGGATTGCTGCGACCGGACATCGAGGATTCCGAACTGGTGGCGCAGACATTTCTAGGGGGGATTCACGGCATCATCGCGATGCACCTGACCATGGGCGAGGACCACTGGGTGCAGTGGCGACCGGTACAGGCCCGGGTCGGATTGCTGCTGGACGCGCTGCTCGCCGGACTGGCCCGCCCCGGGCCGGTCGTGGCGACGACCGCCGGCACCGGCACCACGACAGGACACTCATGAACAACAACCCGCAGTCGGTCTTCGAAGCCGACCTGATCGACACGCCCGCCGCCACTGCGCAGTTGCGCTGGGATGCGACGGTCCAGCCGCTGGAACTCGCCGTTTCGCGCGTCACCGAGGCGATCAACAAGGCCGGCGCGAAGCTGCTGGAGCGCCAGGACGGGCTCGGCTACTGGCGCTTCGACCTCGAGGCGGACACGACCATCCCCTCCGAGTACATCATGTTCCAGCACTTCATGGGAACGGTGAACCTGGAACGGCACCGCCGCATGGTGCGCTACATCCTGTCCAGGCAGCAGCCCTCCGGCGCCTGGCCGTTGTACGAGAACGGACCCGGCGACATCAGCGCAACGGTGAAGGCCTACCTGGCACTGAAAGTCACCGGTGAATCGCCACAGTCCGAGCCGATGACCCGGGCGCGGGAGTGGATCCTGGCCAACGGCGGCGCCGAAAGGGTGAACGTCTTCACCCGCATCCTGCTTGCCATGTTCGGGCAGATTCCCTGGCACGTCCCGCCGGCGATGCCGATCGAGATGTTGCTGCTGCCGCGCTGGTTCTTCTTCCACATGAGCAAGGTCTCGTACTGGTCGCGATGCGTGATCATCCCGCTGCTGATCCTGTACGCAATGCGCCCGGTCCATCGCCTCGCGCCCGAACACGACATTGCAGAACTGTTTCACGGCGATCCCAAGCGACTGGGGCAGTTGGACGCCTTTACCTGGCCGGGGTCGCTGGCGGCGCTCATCAGGAACGGATTCGTCGCCCTGGACCGGGTGCTGAAGTTCGTCGAGCCGCGCATTCCGCGATTCATTCGTTCACGTGCGCTGCGCAGGGCGCAGGATTGGACCCGCGAGCACATGCGCGGCAGCGGCGGCATCGGCGCCATCTATCCGGCGATGGCGAACGCGGTGATGGCGCTGAAGCTGCTCGGCGCCCGGCCGGACGACCCGGATCTGGTGCGCGGTACGCAGGCGATCGAGGACCTGGTGCTCGACGGCGCGGAACTGGCGTACTGCCAGCCCTGCGTGTCGCCGGTCTGGGATACCTGCCTGAGCCTGAACGCCCTGCTCGAAGCGGGGATTTCGCCTGCGGACGAACGCGTCCGGACGGCGGTGCGCTGGCTGTTCGACAACCAGGTCTTCGTCAAGGGCGACTGGGCCGATCGCGCCCCCGGCCTCGACGGCGGCGGCTGGTCGTTCCAGTTCGAAAACGACCAGTATCCGGACCTGGACGACACCAGCATGGTGCTGATGGCCCTGCTGCGCGCCCGCGCGTACGAACATCCGCTGTACCGGCGCCGGATCTCCATGGCGGTGAACTGGGTGCTCGGAATGCAGAATTCCGACGGTGGCTGGGCGGCGTTCGACATCGACAACCACTACGAATATCTGAATTTCATCCCATTCGCCGACCACGGCGCACTGGTTGACCCGAGCACTTCGGATCTGACCGGGCGTTGCATCGAGGTGCTGGCGATGCTGGGGCACGACAAACGCTACCCGCCGATTGCACGCGCGCTGGAGTTCCTGAGAAGCGAGCAGGAGGACAACGGCGCGTGGTTCGGACGCTGGGGCGTGAATTACATCTACGGTACCTGGAGCGTCCTGCACGCACTGGGTGCGCTCGGCGAGGACCCGAATGAGCCATACATCCGCAAGGCGGTCGCGTGGCTGAAGTCGGTCCAGAACGCCGACGGCGGTTGGGGCGAGGGCTGCAACTCCTACGATGATCCGGCCCTGCAGGCCACCGGCCGAAGCACCGCGTCGCAGACGGCCTGGGCGCTGCTCGGCCTCATGGCGGTCGGCGAGGTGCAATCGGACATGGTCGAGCGCGGCGTGCAGTACCTGTTGCGCACGCGCCGCGAGAACGGCAGCTGGGACGAACCCGATTTCACCGGAACCGGCTTCCCGCGCGTGTTCTACCTGCGCTACCACGGCTATTGCCACTACTTTCCGCTGTGGGCGCTGGGCGTCTACCGCCGCCTGCACCACGGGTTGCAGACCGCGCAGCACACGATCATCGACGAGGGCGCGATCGATCTCGATCCGCTGCCGTTGATCGCGCGCTACCGGTTCGCGTGACGCGGCAACGCCCGCGTGACCGCGGGCCGCGCCGCGTATGGTGGCCTCGATGCGCTACGACCACATCGTAGTCGGTGGCGGCATCGTCGGAATCTCCGCCGCCTGGCAACTGGCCCGCAGGAAGCCCGGGGCGCGCATCGCAGTCATCGAGAAGGAAGCCGGTCTCGCCCGCCACCAGACCGGTCGCAACAGCGGCGTCATCCACGCCGGCGTGTACTATGCACCCGGCAGCCTGAAGGCCCGGTTCTGCCGCCAGGGTCTGGCCGCGACCGAGGCCTTCTGCGCCAGCCACGACATCGCCTTCGATCGCTGCGGAAAGCTGATCGTCGCCACCGCCGAGCACGAGCGCGCGCGGCTGGCGGATCTGCTGGATCGGGCCCGGGTGAACGGCGCGCGCGCCGAACTGCTGGACGCGGCGCAGTTGCGAGAACGCGAGCCGGCGGTGCAGGGCGTGGGCGCCATCCTGGTACACGACACCGGCATCGTCTCGTACACGCGCATCGTCGAAGCCATGGCGCGCGAATTTCATGCCGCTGGCGGGGAAATCGTGCTGTCCGCGAGCGTGGTCGGCCTGGAGGAACGTGCCGATGCAGTGCACGTACGGACCACCGCGGGAGATTTCACGGCCGGATCGCTGGTGGTTTGCGCGGGACTGATGGCGGATCGGCTGGTGGCGATGGCCGGCGTGCGCCCGCAGTTCCGGATCGTGCCCTTCCGCGGCGAATACTTCCGATTGCCGCCGGAGCGCAATGCACTGATCCGGCACCTCATCTACCCGGTGCCGGATCCCGCACTGCCGTTCCTGGGGGTGCATCTGACGCGAATGATCGACGGCTCGGTCACCGTGGGGCCGAACGCCGTGCTCGCGTTCGCACGAGAGGGCTACCGGCGTGGCGATGTCAACCTGCGCGATCTGGCACAGATGGCGGCGTTTCCAGGCGCATGGCGCCTGCTGGCGCGGCACGCAGGGGCGGCGCTGGACGAGCTGCGTTCGTCCCTGTGCCGGCGCCACTACCTGAGGCTGGTGCAGCGCTATTGCCCGTCCCTGGTCATGACCGACCTGCTGGCGCATCCGGCCGGCGTGCGCGCCCAGGCGGTCTCTTCAGACGGTGCCATGGTCCAGGACTTTCTCTTCGTCCAGACCGCGCGCACGCTGCATGTCGGCAATGCTCCGTCGCCGGCCGCGACTTCCGCGATCCCGATCGGCGGGCATATCGTGGACAGGCTGCTGGGAGTCTGCTGAAGCGCTGCGGTATGCTGGGCCCATGCGCCGGTGCAGGACGAAGCTTTCCATGAGCGAAGACGGGGGTCGGCAATCGCACGGCGGGCGTGGCGGTGGCGCCCGTGGCTGACGTCGCTGCCCGAACGCGAGCGTTCCTGTCCGACCCAGCGGCCAGCGAACTCGACGCGGCGATCCTGATCGCGGCCATGCTGGATGCGCACCTGGACTGCGACCGCGTGCGACGCGACTGCGAGGCGCTGGTGGCGCGCTGCCGTGTCGCCTGCGAGGGCCGGGCCGGCGCGGAAGCGCTGTGCCGGTTCTTCGCCGGCGAGGGCTTTGCCGGCAACCATGCCGACTACGACAGCCTCGACAACAGCCGGATCGATCGGGTGTTGAGCGAACGGCGCGGCATCCCCATCACGCTCGCCGTGCTCTACCTGGAGGCCGCCCGCGGCGTGGGCCTGGAGGCGGTCGGGATCAATTTCCCGGGCCATTTCCTGGTGCGGATCGCCGGCGCGGTCGTGGACCCCTTCGCGAACCAGGCGCTCGACGACGCGCAGTGCCGCGAGCGCCTGCGGGCCGCCGGCGCGGCCGCATTCGTCGACGCCGGACCGACCGAAATCCTGCTGCGCATGCTCAACAACGTCAAGGCGATCGCGCTCGCCGACGACGGCCTGGCGCAAGGGCTCGACATCGTCCGCTGCCAGCGTCTGATCCGGCCGGACGAACCTGCGCTGGCGGTCGAGGAGGCGATGTTGCTCGAACGGCTCGGTGCGCCGGCGGCGGCGGCCGAACTGGTGACGGCGCTGGCATCGCGCCTGCCTGCCGCCAGCGAGGGGGCGCAGCGCCTGGGCCTGTGGCTCGAGCGCCTGCGGAGCAAGGCCCGGCCGACCCTGCACTGACCGGCGCGGTCAGGCGCCCGGCATGGACCAGGGTACGTCGATGAGCACGTCCGTGCCGATGCCCGGGCGCGAATCGATTCGGACCTCACCGCCCATGAGGCTGACGCGATCGCGAATGCTGAAGAGGCCGAAAGCCGTCGCGGACCCGGCCTGTTCGTCGAATCCGATGCCGTCGTCCGACACCCGCATTTCGAACCGGGCTCCGGTGCGCCGGCAGCGCAGCAGCACGTTGCGGGCCCGCGCATGCTTGCGCACGTTGGTGAGCAGTTCGCGCAGCACCTGGAACAAAGTGACCTGCATGTCGGTGCTCAGCGCGGCACCGTTGCCGTCGCATTCGACCCGGATTGCCAGGCCGGCGGCACGGCCGAAGCGTTCGGCCAGCCATTCCACCGCGGCCGGCAGGCCGAGGTCGTAGAGCACGGGCGGACTGATCTCGAACAGCACCGAGCGCGCGGCGTAGATCGTGCCGTCGAGGAGCGTGCGCAGTTCGTCATAGACGGCAGCGCGCGGTCCGCGTGGACGCGGGAGCAGGCCGAGCTTGATTTTGACCAGCGCGAGATCCTGAACCACGCTGTCGTGCAGCGCGCGCGCCAGGTCCTTGCGCTCGCGCTCGCCGGCCAGGGCGAGTTCGGCGGCCGCCCGCCGCACCCGCGCTTCGGCGAGCTTGCGTTCGCTGATGTCCCGCGCGAACAGGCACCAGACCTGTTCCGAACCCATCTCCAGCAGGTGCGCGTGAACCTCCACCGGCAGCTCGCTGCCGTCCTTGCAGCGGTAGAGCGTTTCAGACGAGATCCGGGCATCGCCGCCGTCGGTCCCGGTCGCCGCTGCTTCGGCCAGATCTCCGGTCGATCCGGCATCGAGTTGGGCGAGTGTCATGCCGCGAAGTTCGCTTTCGTCGTAGCCCAGCCGCGTGCATGCCGACGCATTCGTGTATACGATCCGGCCGGCATGGTCGGCGAAGAATGCCGGATCGGTGGCACGGTCCAGCGCGGCCTGTGTGATGCGCAACTGGCGTTCGGCGCGAACCCGGGCGGTGACGTCGCGCAGGCTCCACACGCGCCCGGCGAGCCTGCCCTGCCGGACCTTCGGCTGGCTGTGGCGTTCCAGGACCCGGCCGTCGGTCAGGGTGATGACGTCCCTAACCGCAGCCGCGGGGTCGATTTCGAGCTCGGGGCCGCCGGCCGATGTCCCTGTCACGAGTTCGGAAATCCGCCCGCGCAACCATCCCGCGTCACGCATCTGCGCCTCGGTGCACCCGAACAGATCCTGCGCCTTGCGATTGAACGCGGTGACGTGGCCATCCTCGTCGACGACCAGGATCGCATCGGCCGCGGCTTCGAGCGTGGCCTGCAGCGTGGCGACGGTCGACTGCAGCGACAACTCGGTTCGCCGCGCCTCGGTGATGTCGCGCAGCACGCCGTGGATGCGGTAAGGCAGCGGTCCGCCGCTGCGCAGGCGTACCGTGCGGACCAGGTACCAGCGCAGCGCGCCGGCTGCATCGCGGTAGCGGAAGGCGACGTCGTCGCCGTCGCTCGAAGTGCCGCCCGCGAATACGGCATCGAACGCGTCGCGATCCTCCGGATCGACCTGCTGCAGCATCGCGACCCGTGACTCCGGAAACGACGCTTCGGGGTCGACCGGGTGGAAATGCCTCAGATCCCAGGCGATCCGATCGGTGTGTGGATCCCACACCCAGCTCGCCAGCCGCGCGGCGGCCAGCGCCGCCTGTGCGCGGGCGTTGGATTCGCGCAGTTGCGTTTCCGCGCGCTTCATCTCCGACACGTCCACGGCCATTCCGGCCACCCAGCGCGATCCACCCGGGGATTCGAACGGGAACTTCGCCACGAAATTGCAGCGCAGTGCGCCTTCGGGCGGCACGAAGTACTCCTCGAATTGCGTCGTGGTCCCCGAACGCAGCACGGCCAGGTCGCTGCTCTGCGCTGCGTAGGTGTTCGCGGGCCAGATTTCGTCGTCGCGCTTGCCGGCGTAGTCGCGCGGAAACCCGGGCGTCCTGTGCACGATTGCGTTGGCGAACACATAGCGCAGGTGCTCGTCCTTGACCCAGGCGGCGATCGGCGAGTTATCCAGGAAGGATCGCAGGCTGCGGCCGCTGCGCTGCTCGGCATCCGGGGCCGGGCCGGCGATGCCGGCGACGCAGTAGAGCAGATCCTCGTCGGGATGATAGGCCAGGCGGCAGTCGACCGTGACGAACGTGCCGTCGCCGCCGCGAACTCGCAACCGGCGCCCGATGCGCTCCAGGCCATCGCCGAGCGTGGTCAGTACCGCGCCCATCTCGACGGCGTCTTCCTGCGCCAGAAGCGCGAACACGCTCGTGCCCGGCAATGACTCGGGGGGGCATCCGACCAGGCGCGCCGCCGCCGGGCTGGCATGGACGATGGTTCCGTCCAGGCGCAGGAGCCCAAGCATTTGATCGTTGAGTGCGGCGAACCGCATAGCGCGGCGCCCGATGTCGCCCCCGGGGCTCATGCAGGCCAAATCCCGGCCGACGGTCGCATCGCACCCTGCCTCCGCGCACGCATCATTGCGGCCGCAGCACGATTGCGGCGAGCGGTGGCAGATCGACCCGGATCGACCAGGCACGCCCATGCATGGGTTCCTCGAGTGCGTCCGCGCCGCCGTGGTTGCCCATGCCGCTGCCGCCGTAGATCGTCGCGTCGGTATTGAGGACTTCGCGCCAGCGACCGCCGCAGGGTACGCCGAGCCGCACGCCGGAGCGCGGCACCGGCGTGAAGTTGAAGGCGACCGCGACGAGGTCCCCCGGCGAAGCGCCGCGCCGCAGCCACGAAAGGGTGCTGTGATCCCGATCGTGCACGTCGATCCACTCGAAGCCGTCGTGGACGAAGTCCAGCGCGTACAGCGCCGGTTCGCGCGCGAGCAGTGCATTCAAGTCCCGCATCAGGGCCATCACGCCAGCGTGCGCCGGTTGTTCGAGCAGATGCCAATCCAGGCTCGCTTCGTGATACCACTCGTCTACCTGGGCGAACTCGGCACCCATGAACACCAGCTTCTTGCCGGGGTGGGTCCACATGTACGCGAACAGCAGGCGCAGGCTGGCGAACTTCTGCCAGCTGTCGCCGGGCATCCTGCCGAGCAACGAGCCCTTGCCGTACACCACCTCGTCGTGCGAGAGCGAGAGCACGAAGTTCTCATAGAAGGCGTACCAGATGGAAAAGGTGATGCGGTCGTGATGGTGCTTGCGATGGACCGGGTCCAGCGCCATGTAGTCCAGCGTGTCGTGCATCCAGCCCATGTTCCATTTCAGGCCGAAGCCCAACCCGCCCATGTAGATTGGGCGCGAAACCATCGGCCAGGAGGTCGACTCCTCGGCGATGGTCTGGGTGCCGGGGTGGTCACGGTACACGGCCGCGTTGAGTTCGCGCAGGAAGGCAACCGCCTCCAGGTTCTCCTTGCCGCCGTGGACGTTCGGGATCCACTGGCCGTGCTCGCGGGCGTAGTCCAGGTACAGCATCGAAGCGACCGCATCCACGCGCAGGGCGTCGACGTGGTAGCGGTCGAGCCAGAACAATGCACTCGAGATCAGGAATGCCCGAACCTCGTTCCTGCCGTAGTTGAATATGGCGCTGTGCCACTGCGGGTGGTAGCCCTGGCGCGGGTCCTCGTGCTCGTAGAGGTGCGTGCCGTCGAAGCGCGCCAGGCCGTGGGCGTCGGCGGGGAAGTGCGACGGCACCCAGTCCAGGATGACGCCGATGCCGCGCGCGTGCAGGTGGTCGACGAAGTACATGAAATCCTGCGCGGTGCCGTAGCGGGCGGTGGGGGCGAAGTAGCCCGTGGTCTGGTAGCCCCAGGAGCCGTAGAACGGGTGTTCCATCACCGGCAGCAGTTCCACGTGCGTGAATCCCAGCGCGCAGACGTGTTCGGCGAGCGCGTGGGCGATCTCCCGGTAGCCGAGGTGGCGGTTCCCGTGCTCGGGTACTCGCCGCCACGACCCGAGGTGAACCTCGTAGACCGACATCGGCGCGTCGAGCGCATTGCGCGCGCTGCGCCGGGCCATCCAGGCGTCGTCGCCCCAGGCGTAGTCGGTTTCCCATACCACCGATGCGGTGCGTGGCGGGCATTCCCAGGCGAATGCGAACGGATCGCCCTTGTCGAAGGTGCCGCCCTGCTGCCGCGGGGTGATGCGGTATTTATAGCGCGCTCCGTGCACCGCACCGGGAACGAAGCCCTCCCAGATGCCCGAGCCGTCCCAGCGCGGGGCGAGCGGATCGCGGCCGCCCTCCCAGTGGTTGAAGTCGCCGATCACGCAGACCTGCGCGGCGTTCGGTGCCCAGACCGCGAAATGCACGCCGTCGACATCGCCGATCCGACAGGGGTGGGCACCGAGCTTCTCGTACAGGCGGCCGTGCGTTCCCTGGCGGAACAAGTAGATGTCGTGATCGGTCAGGCGCGATCCGAAGTGGCGGATGTCCATGATTGCCCCCGGCCGGATTGTAGCAGCCGGCGGAGCCGCGCGTGCCGGCGCCGCCGCTCAGGCGTAGCGCAGGGCCTCGATCGGGTGCATCAACGCCGCCTTGCGTGCCGGGTACAGGCCGAAAAAAACCCCGATCGCCGCCGCGACGGTGAATCCGAGTGCAATCGAACCGGCGGTAATCACCACCGTGATGTCGAACAAGCGGCTGACCAGCACGGCGCCGGTCACCCCGAGCACCGCGCCTGCCAGGCACCCGGACAGCGAGATTACGATCGATTCGAGCAGAAACTGCAACAGGATGTCGCGACCGCGGGCACCGATCGCCATGCGGATGCCGATCTCGCGCGTGCGCTCGGTGACCGATACCAGCATGATGTTCATGATGCCGATCCCGCCCACGACCAGCGAGATCGACGCCACCGCGCCGAGCAGCAGCGAGAGCAACTCGGTGGTCTCGGCGGCGGTCGAGGCCGCCGCGGCCAGATTGCGCACCGAGAAGTCCTCCTCGCCCGGCGTGCGGATCCGGTGCCGCTGGCGCAGCAGCTCGGTCACCGCCCGTTCCACCGCCGGAACCGCCGCGCCCGATTCAGCCTGGGTCATGATGAACCGCACCGTGCCGGAGAACTGGGTGCCGACGAGCTTTCGCTGCGCGGTCGTGACCGGGACCAGGATGGTGTCGTCCTGGTCGCGGCCGTCCAGGCTCTGGCCCTTCTTCGCCAGCAGGCCGAGCACCAGGAATGGGCTGCCCTTGATGCGGATGGTGTGGCCGACGGGATGTTCACTCCCGAAGAGGTTGGCGGCCACCGTCTGGCCGATGACGGCGACCCGCGTCGCGCTGCGCAGATCCGAATCCGTGAACGGGTGGCCGGCCTCGAGCGCCCAGTCTCGGATTTCCAGGTAGTCGGGCGTCGTCCCCAGCACCTGGGTGTTCCAGTTCGCCGGGCCGTAGACCACCTGCCCGTTGTCCGGCAGCGACGGCGCGACCGCCTGCACGCCGGGCAGCTCGCCGATCGCTTCGGCATCGCCCAGGGTCAGCGTGGGCGCGGCGCCCGAGCCCATGCGCACTCCGCCCTGGATGGCGCTGCCCGAGACCACCATCAGCAGGTTCGCGCCCATCGACGCGATCGACGCGCTCACCGAGTATTCCACGCCGCGTCCGATCGCCAGCATGAGGACCACGGCCGCGACGCCGATCACCATGCCGAGCATGGTCAGTCCGGTACGCAGGCGGTTCGCCGCCATCGCGTGTACCGCCTCGCCGAGCATGATGCCGATCATGTCGCCATCGTTTCCGCCGCGACCATCGCGCTGTCATCTACGATCCGCCCGTCGCGGAAGCGGACCAGCCGGCGGGCGTAGGCGGCGACGTCCGGCTCGTGAGTCACCAGGACGATGGTGATGCCGTGCCTGGCGTTGAGACCGCGCAGCAGGTGCATGATGTCCGCGCTGGTGGCCGAATCCAGATTGCCCGTGGGTTCGTCGGCCAGGATGAGCGGCGGATCGGCGATGAGCGCGCGGGCGATGGCCACGCGCTGCTGCTGCCCGCCCGACACCTGGTTCGGGCGGTAGTCGACGAACGCGCCCAGGCCGACCTGGCCGAGCATATCGCGTGCGCGCTGGAGTCGCTCCTGGCGGCCGACGCCGGAGTAGATGAGCGGCAGGGCGACGTTGGTCTGCAGATCGGCGCGGGCCAGGAGGTTGAAACCCTGGAACACGAAGCCGATTGTCCGATTGCGCAGCTGTGCCAGCGCATCGGCCGACAGGCCTTCGATATCCTGCCCGCCTAGGCGATAGCTGCCGGAAGAAGGGCGATCCAGGCAGCCGACGATGTTCATGAAGGTCGACTTGCCCGAGCCGGAGGGGCCCATGATGGCAACGAATTCGCCTTCACCGATCCGGATGTCGATCCCCTTGAGGACCGGAACCGGGCCGGCGGCGGTGGGATACGACTTGGTCAGCGCCACGATCTCGATCAGGGCCATGGGTGCGCCCGTTCAGAATACGCGCACGCGGACGCGGCGGCGGGCGTCGCCGTCCTCGGCTGCGTTGCCGACGACGACGCGGTCCCCCGCGCGCAGCCCTGCGCGAACTTCCGTGAAGCGCTTGTCGCCGATCCCGAGCGTCACCGGGACCGCGGCCAGCGCGCCCTCGCGCAGGACGTAGACCTGCGGCCCGCCGGCGGGCTTCGGCGCCGGCCGATCGGGGTCGGCTTCGGGGCGGAAACGCAGTGCCGCATCCGGCACCCGCAGTGCGTCCGCGCGCTGATCCAACACCACGTTGACGTAGGCGGTCATGCCGGGCAGTAGGATCTGCTCCGGATTTTCGACCGAGATCACCACGTCGTAAGTGACCACGTTCTGCAGCACCGTGGGGTTGAGGCGGATCTGCTTGACGACGCCTGCGAAGGAACGGTTCGGGTAGGCGTCGACCGCGAAGGTGGCTTTCTGGCCGACGCGGATCTGGCCGACATCGGCTTCGGCGAAGCTGGTGTTGATCTGCATCCGTACCAGGTCCTGGGCAATCTTGAACAGGACGGGCGTCTGGAAGCTTGCCGCGACCGTCTGACCGACGTCGATTTCGCGCGAGACGACGACGCCCGACACCGGCGAACGGATCACGGTGTATCCCAGGTTGACCCGATCGCGGTCATGCTGGGCCTGGGCCAGGCGCACCTGGGCCTGGGCGGAACGCCATGCCTGCCGCGCCTGGTCCAGATCCTGCCGCGATATGTACTCCTGTTCGAAAAGCGCACGCGCCCGCGCTTCGTTGGCGGCGGCCAGATCCAGCGCGGCGCGGGCATTGGCGAGGTTCGCCTCGCTCTGGCGCGCCTGGGCCGCGAACAGCGACTGGTCGAGTTCCAGAAGCACCTGGTCGCGTACGACGTGGTCGTTGAAATCGGCGTGGATTGCACGCACGGTTCCGGAAACCTGGGTGCCGACGTTGACCAGGGTGACCGGGTTGAGCGTGCCGTTCGCCGATACCGCCGCGGTGACTTCGCCGCGGTCCACCGCGACGGTGCGGTACAGGCGTGCCGGATCCTCGGGTGGCCGCCGGCCGTACAGGTACCAGGCACCGGCGCCGATGGCCAGTGCACCGAGCACGAACCACCACAGGCTGGACGATTTTCTGCTCATGGATGCTCCGGGGCGGGGGATGCCCCGGCGAGCGAGCGCACCGAGGCCATGTCGAGCTGGCCGAGCGCGGCGACCAGGGCAGCGCGCGCGACGTTCCAGTCCAGCCGTGTCTGCACCTGCTGCTGGCGCGCCGCGGCGAGCGCGCCCTGGGCATTGAGGAGATCGACTATCGTGCCGACGCCCGCGCCATAGCGCCCGCGCGCAACGCGCTCGTTCTGGGTTGCGCTCGCCAGCAGTTCCGCGCTGCTGGCCAAGGCCTGGGTCTGGGTGCGCAGGTCGTGGTAGGCCTGCCAGACGTCCAGCGCGACCTGCAGGGCGACGCGATCGCGCGTGGCGGCGCGCGCGGCCGCGTCCTGCGCCGCGGCCTGCACGCGGTAAGTGGTCGAAAACCCCGTGAACAGTGGCATGCTCAGGTTCACGCCGATGGCCGAACTCGCCAGGCGTTCCCCCGGGGCGCTGTCGATAACGCCGAGGTCGGTCGTGGCGCTGATGGTCGGCCGCCCGGCCGCGCGTGCGGCCTGGAGATCCGCCTGCGCTGCGCGCACCTGGCTTTCGGCCGCGCGCAGATCCGGGCGATTGCGCCGGGCCAGTTCGATGAGGGCGGGAAGATCCTGCTCGAACGCCGCGGGCGCGGGTACCTCCGGCGGCAGTGCCAGGTCGAACGGCCAATCGGGATCGTAGCCCATCAGGCTGGCGAGCGAGCCCTGCGCGGAAGCCGCGGCGCCTTCGCCCCGTACCCGATCGAACACCGCCTGGGACCACGCGGTGCGCGCCTGCAGTTCGTCGGCGAGCGTGGCCGTGCCCGCGACGCGGCGCGCCTGCGCCGATTTCAGGCTTGCGTCCGCGGCGCGCTCGTTCTCCACGCGCGCGTCGAGCAGGGCCCGGGTGGCGAGCAGCCCGTAGAAGCCGCGGATTGCGGCAAGGTACAGGGACTGAACGGTGGTGTCGGAGTTGGCCAGCGCCACCGCAAGCAGTTCGCGCGCGGACTCCGCGCGCGCGGCACGGGCGCCGAAGTCGTAGAGCAGATAGCTCAGGCCGAGCGAGGCACTGCCCTGGTCCGGCGAGCTGCCGGTGCGCCCGCTGTCGTCCCAGCGTGCGCTGTACCCGGCACCGGCAGCGATGCCGGGCAGGTAGTCCGCGCGCGCGATGCCCACGGCCGCGGCCTGCGCGCGGGCCGCGGCCCAGATCTCACGCGTCTGCGGGTTGTTGCACAATACCTGATCGACCACTTCCGTCAGCGCCAGCGGCGCCGACGGGCGCCACGGACACGACGCGCCCGCGGCCTGCGACGGCAACGGCGGCACCAGTTCCCGGGTACCGAGCGGATCGGCCGGATCGATGGCGCGTGCGGCCGCGCAGCAGGCCAGGGCCACCAGGCCGATCCGCAAGCGGTTCGGAAGCGAAATTCTCGAGGCGGGCATCGGTTCGAAAGGCGTTCCTGGACACCGTACTGTATCAGGTGCGGACACGGGCAACGGTAACGGCAAGGTAAATTCAGGCAGCGCGCCGCGTTCTAACGGCCGCTGATTTCACCTACACTGACCCGCCAGCCCCGCCCTTGGTTCCGGAAGGCACGTGCAGATGAGCGACCCCATACTCTACGAGCGCCCCGAACCCGCGATTGCGCTGGTGACTTTCAACCGTCCCGCTCAGCGCAACGGGCTGACGGTAGAATTCAACGACGCATTGGTCGCGGCGCTCGAGGACGCAGCGAGCGACGACGGCGTACGCGTCGTGATCGTGACCGGCGCCGGCAGCGCTTTCTGCGTCGGCGCCGATCTCACCCAGGTCGACGACTGGGACCGCGATGGCCCGCGCGAACGCATGATCGGCCAGGCGCGCCGCGGCTTTCGCATCTCTCTGCTCCTGAACACGATGGCCAAGCCCACCATTGCGGCCATCAACGGCGCCTGTGGCGGCGCGGGGCTGGCGATTGCGTGTGCCTGCGATCTTCGCTACGCGGCCGCCTCGGCACGCTTCAGCACCGCGTTCGCCAACGTGGCGATGAGCGGCGACTTCGGCGGCACCTGGACGCTGCCACGCATCGTCGGTGCCGGCAAGGCACGCGAGCTTTACCTGCTCGGGGATCGGTTCGACGCGGCGGAGGCCGCGCGCATCGGCCTGGTCGGTGCGGCGCTGCCGGATGCGGACCTGCTGCCGCACGTCATGAGCATCGCGCGGCGCCTGGCAGCCAAGTCGCCCGTGGCGCTGCGCGGCATCAAGGCCAACCTGAACGACGGCGAACGCACGAGCCTGTCGGATCTCATCGACATCGAGGGCGGCAGGCTGGCGGATGCCGCGCGCAGCGAAGACGTCCTGGAAGCCGCGCGCGCGTTCCTGGAAAAGCGCGATCCGGTGTTCCGCGGGCGCTGATTGCGGCGAGCATGAGCACGGTTGCATTCATCGGCCTGGGCACCATGGGCCTGCCGATGGCAGGCCACCTGGAACGTGCCGGGCATCAGGTGCGCGCCTGCAACCGCGGCGCCGCCGGCGCCGACCGCTGGCGCCAGGAACATCGCGGCATCGTCGCCGCTTCGCCCGCCGAGGCCGCGCTTGGCGCCGAAGTCGTTTTCGCCTGCGTCGGCGCGGACGCCGATGTCCGCGAAGTGACCATCGGGCCCCAGGGCGCGTTCGCCGCCATGGCGCCCGGGACGGTGTTCGTCGATCACACCACCGCTTCGGCCGGGCTCGCGCGCGAACTGTACGTCCAGGCTGCCGCTCGCGGACTTGCGTTCGTCGATGCGCCGGTATCCGGCGGCCAGGCCGGCGCGCGCGGCGGAACGCTGACGGTCATGTGCGGCGGCGACCCGGGCGCCTTCGAGAAGGTTCGCACGTTCATCGCGTGCTATGCGCGCGCCTGCGAGCTCATCGGTGGCGCCGGCGCGGGCCAACTCGCCAAGATGGTGAACCAGATTTGCATCGCCGGTCTGCTGCAGGCATTGGCCGAGGGGCTCGATTTCGGCCAGCGCGCGGGCCTTGACATGCAGCGCGTCATCGAGGTGATAGGCAAGGGTGCGGCGCAATCGTGGCAGATGGATAATCGCGCGGCCACGATGTGCCGCGACGAATTCGATTTCGGCTTCGCCGTGCAGTGGATGCGCAAGGACCTGGCGATGTGCCTGGAAGAGGCGCGGCGCAATGGCGCCCGCCTGCCCGTGACGGCGCTGGTGGACCAGTTCTACGCCGAGATCCAGGATGGCGGCGGGGCGCGCCTGGACACCTCCAGCCTCATCCGGCGTCTGCGTCGTCACTGAGCGCGGCACCGGTCGCGATGCATCCGCTGACCGCACGCTGCGTCGACCTGCTGGGCACGGCCGGCGTCATCGCCGGTGCCGATGCCAGGGCGCGCGGCGCCGGGATCTACAGCCGCGATCACGTCCTTGCCGACCTCATCCTGCGGCCGGCAAGCACTGCGCAGGTGGCGGCGGTCGTCGCGCTTTGCGACGCGGTCCGCCAGCCGCTGGTGCTGCACGGCGGCCTGACCAACCTCGTGGATTCGGCGCGCAGCGCTCCGGGCGGCGTCGTGCTGTCGCTGGAGCGCATGAACGCAATCGAGGAACTCGACGTCGTCGGCAGGACGATGACGGTGCAGGCCGGTGCGGTGCTGCAGTCGGTGCAGGAGCGCGCGGCCGCGGCCGGCTTGATGTTCGGCGTGGATCTCGGCGCGCGCGGGACATGCCAGATCGGCGGCAACCTTTCCACCAACGCCGGCGGGAACCGCGTCATCCGCTACGGCATGACGCGCGAGAACGTGCTGGGCGTGGAAGCCGTGCTCGCCGACGGCACCGTGGTTCCGGCACTGAACCGCATGATCAAGAACAATGCCGGCTACGACCTCAAGCACCTGTTCATCGGCAGCGAGGGCAGCCTGGGGGTGGTCACCCGCGCGGTCCTGCGCCTGCGCGAGGCGCCGGCCAGCCAGAGCACGGCATTCGCCGCGTTCTCCTCGTTCGACGCCGTCGCCGCGTTCCTCAAGCACATGGATCGATCGCTCGGCGGCATGTTGAGCGCCTTCGAGGTGATGTGGCGCGAGTTCTACCTGGCGGTGACCACGCCGCCGGCCCGGGGACGCGCCCCGATCGATGGCGCATTCCCGTACTACGCGCTGGTCGAACTGCTGGGCGCCGATCAGGCCGCCGATGCCGAACGATTCGAGTCGGCGCTGGCCGCGGCGGCCGAAGCCGGCATCGCGGCGGACGTGGTCGTCGCCCGCAGTGCCGCGGATCGGGCCGCGATGTGGGGCTTGCGCGACGACGTGGAGCAGATGTTCCGCTACGGGCCGGCGTTCATCTTCGACGTCAGCCTGGCGATTCGGGACATGCAGGCCTATGTCGAAGCCGTGCGCGAAGGGCTGTCCGCGCGGTTCCCCGACCATCATTGCCTCACCTTCGGCCACATCGGCGACGGCAACATCCACTTCGCGATTGCGGCCGGCGGCGTCGACGCGGTGGCGCGGGAAGCCGTCGAGGCCTGTGTATATCGACCGCTGCGCGGCATCGGCGGCTCGGTTTCGGCCGAGCACGGCATCGGCCTGGACAAGAAGCGCTACCTGCCCTGGTGCCGGGACGCGGCGGAAATCGCGCTCATGCGGCGTCTGAAGCTGGCCCTGGACCCCAACGGCACCCTGAACGCGGGCCTGGTCTTCGACCTCTGAGCGCGCGTTGGCGAGCTTGGATTCGGGAACCATTTCAAGCGCTTGAGGTCGCAGTTCGAAACCACGTCGGCACCCGGCCCGGTTCGGGTTACAATGAATAATCAGTTACATCTTCCGGCGCCCAGGCGCGATCATCCCGGTCCCGACCACGCCATGCCTCCCGTTATTGAAACTGCGCCACCGGCCGTCGCGCGCGAAGGCGCGACCGAATCGCCTCACGCCGTCGCCAACGGCACCATCCGCGAAGTCGACGGCAAGACCTGCATTCATTTCGACGGCTACTGGATCCGGCACTACAACACCCAGGAAGACAGCCTGGCCGATCGGCGCAATCTCATCGATACGCTTACACGGCGCGTCTTCCACCACACCGAGCCGGGCATCAATACTCCCGGCTACAAGCTCGAATCCGCGCGCCGCGCCTACGACGCGCAGACCGATCCGCGTCGCAGGCGCGTCAATGCGGCGATGCTCGCCGGCGCGCTGCTGAATCGGGCCACCGACATCTTCACCAAGGTCGTCGAACTGCAGAACGTCGGCGTGGAAATCACCGCCGACAACGAACTGCTGCGTGAATGCGGGCGCTGCTTCCTGGAAGCGCTCGAACTCGGCAAGCAGGTCAAGCATTACAGCGGCGAGGAGGGGTTGGACGAACTGTGGGGCGAACCGCTCAAGGCGTTCTCCATGCCGGTGGAGAAGTTCTACGAGGGCCGCTACATCAAGGTCGCGCAGACCATGGCCAACATCGACCGGATCACCGAGCGCATCATCCAGACGTTCACGCCATGTGCTGCGTTCGCCGAGGTGGCCGATCTGTGCCGGCGTTTCGCCTGCGCCGCGCGCCTGGAGAGCGAGACGCTGCGCAGCGACGAAGTGATATTCGATGTATGGCCGGAGTTCGTCGCGGCCGGCGATGCGCTGCAGGAGTGGGAACCCGACTACGAAGCCTGCGCCGGCGAGGATGAGGTGCGCGTGATGAGGGAAGGCACGGCCCTCGTTCGTCGCGGCAAGGATCTCCTGCGCTGGATCGCATCGGCGCGCGTGCCGATGCCCAAGAGCACGCGCAATTTTCTCGACGCCTGCGACGAGTACGCCGAGAAACTTCGCGAACAGTCGTTCTGTACCCCCGGCGCAAGCTGAACCGGCGCCGCGGGTTCAATCGGCAAGCGCGGCAAGGAAGGCGGCGCGCCAGCGCTGCCGGCGCGCCCGGGCGCCGTCTTCGGGTCCGGGTTCGAACCGCTGCGACGGCACCGACGCGAACCGGGCGCATGCACCCAGGGCCAAGGCGGCGACGCCGCGCGCCGTGGCCTGCTTTTCCAGGGCGCGGTCCACCGGCAGGCCGCAGATCTGCGCCAGGCAGACCGCGAGCCGGTCGGAAGCGGCGACGCCGCCGGTCAGCAGGATCCGCGTCGGCACCGCGCCCTGGTCGCGCATGGCGTCCAGGTTCTCGGCAATCAGGAACGCGATGCTGTCGATCACGGCCGCCAGGCGCGCCGGCGCCGCGGCGTCCGCCTCGAAGCGCGGTTCGAAGCCGGTCTTCCAGAACGGCGAGCCGATCCCTGCGACCGAGTTCAGGAACGGCGGCGGATCGGCTTCGCGCGCCGCCGCCGCGGCCAGCGCCGGGTCGGCGGCGTCGATGCCGTGGCGTTCGCGCAGCCAGTCCAGCGCGGCCCCCGAGCCGTTCACGGTCCCTTCGATCGCGAACAGCGTCCGATCGTCGTCCCGGCACAGCACGCTTGCCAGCAGCGGCGGTTCGGCCGGCGCCCGCGCTGGAAGCTGGATGAACGCGCCCGTGCCTGCGTTGACGTAGGCCGTGCCCATGTCCGGCGGACCGAACGCAAACGGCACCGCGGATTGGTCGCCGGTGACGATCGCGAGGGGCACCTCGCGCGCGCCGCAGCGCAACGAGCCGAAGGCGTATCGGGTCGGTACGCATCGAGGCAGCCATTGGCGCTGCAGGCCGAAAAGTTCGAGCAGCGGCGCGCACCATTGCCCCGAGGCCGGGGACCACAACTGCGTGCGCGAGGCATTGGCGGGATCGACGGTTTCGCTTGCGCCGGTGAGATTGCGCACCAGAAAGCTCGACAAGGGTCCGGCGACCAGATCCCCGCGCGCCGCCGCCCGCGCCACGGCGGGCAGATGGTCCAGGCACCAGCGGATCTTGCTCGCACCGTAATGCGCCGACAGCGGCAGGCCGGTCAGCGATCGGACTCGCCCGGCGTGCGCCCGCAGGCCGTCGATGAGCGCTTGCTGGCGCAGATCGCGCCAGGAAATCGCCGGGGACAGCGGCTCGCCATCGGCTCGCCGCCAGCACACGACGGTTGAACGTTGCGTCGCCAGGCCGGCCACCGATATCCGGGCTCCGGCGGCGCCGGCGGCCTCGATTGCTGCGTCGATCGCGGCCCGGGTCGCGGCGACGATGGCCGCCGCGTCGTGTTCCACGCGGCCACCTTCGCCGATCCGGGTCTGGATCGTTCGCGAGGCGGTTGCCAGCGCCTCGCCACGGCCGTCGTAGACAATGGCACGCGTCGCGTGGCTGCCCTGATCGATCGCCAGCGCGCAGGGGCCGTTCACGGGGCAGGCAGGGGCAGGCTGCGCGTGTCCGCGCGCGCGGTGCGCGCCGGCAGCACCCCGGCCAGGCGTTCGAGCACGTGCGCTGCGGTGGCCCGCCAGGTCGTGAGCTTGCCGCCGTGTATCGCCAGGTAGCGCGGTCGGGCCGCCGGCGCGGGTTGAAGCAGCGTCTCGCGCGAGCGCGCGGACGCGTTGCCATCATCCCGGGGCAGCACCCGCAGGCCGGCGAATTCGGCACGGACATCGACGCTGCGGGCGGGAAAATAGTGGCTCAGCACTTCCAGCAGGTAGGCGCGCTCGACATCCAGCACGTGCACGGCGTCCGGATCGCCGCGGTAAATCGACTCCGTGGTCCCAAGCAGGGTTTCCGCGCCGCGCGGCAGGACGAAAACGGCCCGCCCGTCGCGCGGGCTCTCGACGTAATAGGCGCCCGCCGTCGTCGCACCGGGCAGCACCAGGTGTGCGCCCTGCACCAGTTCCACCTCCGGGACGGGGACGGGCGGGTCCACGACCGCGGCGACCTGCGCTGCCCAGGGGCCCGCGGCATTGACCATCGCCCGGGCCTGGCATTCGCATTCGCCGGCCGGCGTGCGGTAGCGCACCGTGACGCCGTCCGCGCGCAGGTCCGCGCCGGTCGTCCGTGCGGGCAGCACCAGTTCCGCGCCGAGTTGGCAGGCGGAATTCACCACCGCCCGGGTGAGCAGGGCGTCGTCGGTCTGCGCGTCGTGGTAGTAGAAGACGCTTTCCAGGTCCTGCGTGCGCAGGCCATCCAGGCGGTCCCACGCCCGGCGCGGCAGGGTGCCGAACCGGCTGCCCGGGCCGAGTCCGGCGAGCATGGCATAGGCGCAAAGCCCCGCGCGCAGCAGCCAGGGGCGGCGCCGGGTGGTGCGATAGACCGGGATGATAAATCGCTGCAGATGCACCAGGTCCGGCGCGATGCGCAGCATCGTCGTGCGCTCGGCCAGGCTCTCGCGCACCAGCCGCACGGCACCGTGCTCCAGGTAGCGCAGCCCCCCGTGCACCAGCTTGCTGGATCGGCTGGAGGTGCCGGCGGCGACGGCGCGTGCCTCGAGCAACAGTACGCGCTGGCCGGCGGCGGCGGCGGCCTGCGCGACACCGGCACCGTGGATGCCCGCGCCGACGACGACGAGATCGCAGGCGTTCATCGCGATGCGGCCGCGAGGCCGGCAAGCAGGGCCGCCACGGCCATGGTTTCCACCAGTGCCGCGCCACGTGCCGCGAGCGCGTGCGCCAGGGCGGCATCGGCGACTTCGTAGATCGCCCATTGCCAGGGGCCCGGTTGAAGCATCGCCGGGGCGGCAGGCAGTTTGTCGACATCGCAGAACAGGTACCGGGGCGCGATCCGGGCGTAGTCGGCGATCTCGCCCTCGTCGTAGGCGCGCAGGACGCCTCCGCAGGCGAGTCCATCGGCATCGGCCATGCGTACGGTCTGGATGTCGAATGAGATGAAGACGCAGCGGTCGATCACCGGGCGCAATACCTGGGCGACCGCATCCAGCATCCGCGCCCGTCCGTGACGCTCCAGGCTGGCGCGCTTGAGCTCGACGAACGCGCGCACGCCGGGATGCGCCTGCAGCAGGTCGACGATGTCGGCGAGCAGTGGCAGGCGCGCGTTGTGGAAGCGCGAGCCGAAGCGCGCCGGTTCACCCACGGCGTATTGCGCCAGGATCCGGGCCGGCAGGTCGAACACGTTCGCGTCCACGCCCGCGCAGCGGGCGAGGTTCGCGTCATGCGTGACCACCGGTATGCCGTCCGCGGCGAGATGGACGTCGAACTCCACGAAGCGCGCCCCGAGCTGGATGGCCGATGCAAGCGCTTCGCGGGTGTTCTCCGGAAACTCGGCTGCATTGCCGCGATGCGCGATCACTTCAGGGGGCAGCATGTGGACATCGTCGTCCCGTGGCGAAGTCATGGCCATGAGGCCGTCGCCTGCAGGCGCAGGCGTTCGGCCGGCAGCATAGGGTGGATCGGGGGCGCCGCCAACGCGGTCTGCCGTCCTGCGGCTTCAGCCGAAGCGCGCCGGCGCGTAGGGTGCGGCATCCAGCCCGGGCACGCCGCCGGACATCAGATCGGCGAGCAGGCGCCCGGACCCGGCGCACAGCGTCCAGCCGAGGTGGCCGTGACCGGCGTTCAGGTACAGGTTGCGGATCGACGTCGGCCCAATCAGCGGCACGCCATCGCAGCTCATCGGACGCAGCCCGCACCAGGGGTGATCTTCGCCCGCTGCGCATTGCAGATCCGGAAACCGTGCGCGCACGAAACGGCGCAGGTTTTCGATGCGGCCCGCCGAGAGCGTCAGATCCTCGCCGGCGAACTCGGCGGTCCCGGCGATCCGCAGCCGGTCGCCGAGCGGCGTGGCGGCGACATGCCAGGTTTCGTCGACGATCGGCAGCGACGGGGCGCCGGTGCCGGTGGGCACGGTAAGCGAGTAGCCCTTCACGGGGCGGACCGGCACCTTCAGCCCCAACGTACGTGCCAGGCGCGCGGTCGAGTGGCCGCACGCCAGGACGCAGGCGTCCGCGGGAAGCCGTTCGCCCCCGCCGTGGACGACGCACAATCCGCTGCGGTGGTCGATCCGCACCGTCGCCGGAGTGTCGAAGCGGAAGGCAACGCCGCGCGCTACCGCGGCGCCGGCAAGCGCATGGCAGAACCCGCGCGCGTCGCCGCTGGCGTCGTCGGGGTAGTGGATCGCACCGGCCAGCCGGCCCGCGCCCGGCGCCAGCGCCGGCTCGAGCGCTATCGCCGCATGCGCATCGAGCAACCGGTGGCGCACCCCGGTGCCGGCGAGCATGCGCGACCAGCCGAGCGCGAGATCGAGCGCCGCGGCGTCTGCGAATACCTTCATCGTTCCGTTCCACGCCAGCTCGCATGACCGGCCGAGGATGGCTTGCAGCTCGCGCAGGCAGTCCAGGCTGTAGATCGCCAGGCGCGCGTTCGACATCGCATTCGCACGGAAACGCGCGGGCGCGGAATTGAACAGGAAGCGCGGCAGCCAGGCACCGAGCGAGGGCAGGGCGCGCGGCCGCAGCAGCACCGCGGAATCCTCGCGCCCGAGCGTGCGCAGGACCTTCCATGCCACACCGGGTTCGTTCCACGGCATCGCCTGGCTGGGGGTGAGCATGCCACCGTTGGCGTGGCTGGTCAGCCCGGCAGGTTCGGCGGCACTTTCGAGCACCGTCACCCGTGCGCCGCGCTGCGCCAGGTACCAGGCGCTGCAGATCCCGAGCAGGCCGGCTCCGATGACGACGACGCGCATCACGCCCGTCCGGTCGGCGCGTGCGGCCCTGGCACGCGCCGGCGATCGGCGTCCATCGGTGGCATGGGGCGGTTCGAAGCGGTCGGCATCGGCCCTATGATCGACGAACGCGGATCACGCGTGCAACCGGGCCCGGCCATGAGCTACTCGGCATTGGACTTTGCCGGCAACGTCGGCGTGGCCATCATCGTCGGCGCCTACCTGCTGCTGCAGATCGGCCGCATCCGCGCGCAGGCGCCGGCGTTCTCGGCGGCCAATGCCGCCGGCGCCCTGCTGGTGCTGGCCTCGCTGGCGGAGAAGTTCAACCTGTCCGCATTCGTCATGGAGGGATTCTGGCTCTTGATCAGCCTGGCGGGGCTTTGGCGATCGCTGCGCGTGCGCGGTTGATCCCGGAGTCCGATTGCGCCTACCATCGCCGGCGCCGCGCGGCGGTGCAACATGAAAGCGGAAGGCGACGATGCCCGGACCGGTCACGTACGAACTGAACAACGACATCGCCGTCATCACCATCGACAATCCGCCCGTGAACGCGGCCTCACTGCCGGTCCGCCGCGGCCTGATGCAGGCGTTCGCCCTTGCGCGCGACGACGCCCGCGCGCGGGCGGTCGTGCTGGCCTGTGGCGGGCGCACCTTCGTCGCGGGTGCCGACATCGCCGAGTTCGACCAGCCGACGCAGGATCCCTGGCTGCCGGCCGTGGTGGATTTCATCGAGGCCAGCGCCAAGCCGGTCGTGGCTGCCATCCACGGGACCGCACTCGGGGGCGGATTCGAGCTGGCCATGGCCTGCCATTACCGCATTGCGCTGGAGTCGGCGCGGCTGGGACTGCCGGAGGTCACCCTCGGCCTGTTGCCCGGGGCGCAGGGCACGCAGCGCCTGCCGCGCCTGGTCGGCGTCCATGCCGCACTGGAAATCATGATCGGCGGCCGTCCGATGAGCGCACCCGATGCGCACGGCAAGGGCGCGGTCGATCGTGTCGTCGCCGCGGACCTGCCCGCCGCCGCGATCGACTATGCGCGCGAACTCGCGGCTGCCGGCGCGGCTCCGCGCCGGCTGAGCGCGGAGCCGGTCGCCCGCGGGGGGCACGATGCCGCGTTCTTTGCCGAGTACAGGAAGTCCATGCTGCGCGAGACGCGCGGACAGTTCGCGCCCGAGCGCATCGTGCGCTGTGTCGAGGCGGCGGTGAACCTCGGGTTCGCCGAGGGGTGCGCCGTCGAGGGCGCGATGTTCGACGAATGTCTCGCCTCGCCGCATTCCAAGGCTCTTCGCCACCTGTTCTTCGCCGAGCGCGAATGCGGCAAGGTTCCCGGGATCGGCAAGGACGTGCGCCGCCGTCCGATCGCCCGGGTGGGCGTGGTTGGCGCCGGGACCATGGGTGGCGGCATCGCCATGTGCTTCGTCAACGCCGGTATTCCCGTCACGCTGGTCGAAACCAGTGCCGAGGCGCTCGGGCGCGGCCTGCGCACGGTGCGCGGCAACTACGAGATGTCCATGCAGCGCGGGCGCATGACCGCCATCGACGTCGACCGGCGCATGGAACTCATGCGCGGCACACTGGACTATGCCGAACTGGCCGGGGTGGATCTGGTCGTCGAGGCGGCGTTCGAGAACATGGCGGTCAAGCAGGATGTATTCCGGCGCCTGGACGCGGCCTGCAAGCCCGGCGCAATCCTTGCCACCAACACCTCCTCGCTCGACGTCGATCGCATCGCTGCCGCCACCCGACGGCCGCAGGACGTAATCGGCATGCATTTCTTCAGCCCGGCGAACGTCATGACCCTGCTGGAGGTCGTCCGCGGCCGCGAAAGCGCCGACGACGTCATCGCCACGACGATGGACATCGCCCGCACCATCGGCAAGATCGCGGTGCTGTCGCGGGTGTGCTTCGGGTTCATCGGCAACCGCATGTTCTTCCCGTACACGCGCGAGGCGCAGCGCATGCTGCTGGAAGGCGTTGCGCCCGAGCGGATCGACCGGGTGGCCTACGATTGGGGCATGGCGATGGGGCCGCACGGGGTGGCGGACCTGTCGGGGCTGGACGTTTTCCGCAAGCTCTACCAGGAATGGGAACACAAGCCCGCCGATCCGGGCTTCTGCCGGGTGATGATGCGGCTGGCGGACGAAGGCCGGCTCGGCCAGAAGACCCGCGCCGGCATCTTCGCCTATCCGGACGGCCGCAAGGCGACGCCGGATCCAGCCGTGGCGGCCATCGCCCGGGAGGAGGCGCAGCGCCTGGGAGTCGCCCCGCACGAGGCTTCGGACGACGAGATCGTCGAGCGCCTGTTCCTGGCGATGATCAACGAAGGCGCGCGCATTCTCGAGGAGGGTGTCGCGCTGCGCCCCGGCGACATCGACGTCATCTATGTCAACGGCTATGGATTCCCGCGCTGGCGCGGCGGGCCGATGCATCATGCGGACCGCCTCGGCCTGCCCGCCGTCCTCGACGGGATCCTGAAATACCGCGCCCGCTACGGCGAGGAGTCCTGGACGCCGGCCCCGCTCATCGAACGGCTGGCCCGCGACGGCCGGGGGTTCGCCGACTGGCGCGGGTCCTGATGCCATCCGCGAGGCAGGCGCGCGACCTGGCGCGCAATCCCGGCTGACGCGCAGCGCGATCCGGCGCGCAGGGCTTAGAATCGAATCTTCGGGCATCGCTGCCCACAACTGAACGAGGAAATGACCCATGGTCGACCCGGTCGTCATCGTCGGAATGGCACGCACCGCCCTGGCCTCGTTCCAGGGCGAGCTGGCTTCCAGAACCGCTCCGGAACTCGGTGCCACCGCGATACGCGCCGCGCTCGCCTCCGGCGGCATCGCCGCCGATCAGGTCGACGAGACGCTGATGGGATGCGTGCTGCCGGCCGGGATGGGGCAGGCGCCGGCGCGCCAGGCAGCCCTCGGCGCCGGCATTCCGGACACCGTGCCCTGTACCACGGTGAACAAGATGTGCGGCTCGGGCATGAAGACCGTCATGCTCGGACACGACGCGCTGGTGGCGGGCTCGGGATCCGTCATCGTCGCCGGCGGCATGGAGAGCATGACCAACGCGCCCTACATCCTCACCCGGATGCGCGGCGGCATGCGCATCGGCCACGGCCAGGTCTACGACCACATGTATCTGGACGGGCTGGAGGATGCCTACGACAAGGGTCGGCTGATGGGCGTCTATGCCGAGGATACCGCGCGCCATTACCAGTTCACGCGCGAGCAGCAGGATGCCTACGCAATCGAATCGCTCGCCCGCGCCCAGCGCGCGGGCGCGGGCGGCGCATTCAAGCCCGAGATTGCCCCGGTCACGGTTTCGGGCAAGGGCGGCGATCGCGTGGTGGACGCAGACGAACAGCCGCGCACGGCGCGGCCGGACAAGATCCCGACGCTCAAGCCCGCGTTCGTCAAGGATGGTACGGTCACGGCCGCCAATTCGAGTTCCATCTCCGATGGCGCCGCCGCGATCGTGCTGGCGCGCGCAACGGCGGCGGAACGCCTGGGCGTCAGGCCGATGGCCCGGATCGTCGGCCACTCGAGCCACGCCCACGCGCCGGCCTGGTTCACCACCGCACCGGTCGGTGCCATCCGCAAGCTGCTCGACAAGGTGGGTTGGGCGGTGAAGGATGTCGACCTGTTCGAAATAAACGAGGCGTTCGCGGTGGTGGCGATGGCAGCCATGCGCGATCTCGCCATCGACCATGCCAGGGTCAATATTCGCGGTGGCGCCTGCGCCCTGGGGCATCCGATCGGGGCTTCCGGAGCCCGCATCATCGTTACCCTGGTCAATGCGCTGCGCGATACCGGCGGCCGGCGCGGCATCGCCAGCCTGTGCATCGGCGGCGGGGAGGCGACGGCGGTTGCGGTCGAGATCGCCTGACGGCGTCCCCGATCCGGTTGCACTCGCGCCGGTTCCAGCCGCAGAACCGTCGCGGGGCGGGCACCGAACGCCGGTCCATCGCCGCAATGGACGCACGCGGGGGGGTGCGACATAATCTGCCTGCCGGCCTTCCGGTACGCGCGGCCGCCGGAAATCCAGATAGTTACGAGACGCGATGCAAGCAGTTCCGCATTGCGCATGTGAAAACTGAAACCGCCAGACGCAACCGGACATGCTCCTGACGCTGACCATCATCAAGAGCCCGGCGAACCAGCTTCCGCCCAACACCGTCAAGGTGTTCGACACCCAGGGCGGAAGCATCGGCCGTGGGCCCAAGAACGATCTCGTCCTGCCCGATCCGAAGCGTTATCTGTCCACGCGCCATGCCTCGATCTATTTCGAGGACGGCCAGTATTTCCTCGCCGACACCAGCGCCAACGGCGTGTATGTGAACGAAGAGCAGGAGCCCGTAGGCAGCGACCGGGTGGTCGCACTTGCCGATGGCGACAGGCTGCATTTCGGCGAATATGAAATCGAGGTCAGCCTCGGCGCCGGCGCTGCCGCGGGTGCAGCGCCCCGGCCCGCGGCGCCGCTGCGGCCGGCAGCACTGGCTGCGGCGGCGCTTTCGGACGCCGACGAAACCCTGGACCCGCTCGCGTTGCTGGGGGGCGGGGAGCCCGCACGTGAACCGGTTCGACCGCCCGCGGCGGCCGAGCGCGACGACGCCCCGATCCTGCACAGCGCCTTCACGCCGCCCAAGGCAAATCCCGATCAGATCCCCGCGGACTGGGATGCCATCGATCAGGCGCTCGACGGTTTGGCGCCGATGCCGGCCGCCCAATCGAAGCCTGCACCTGCGCGTGGCTCGATGGCGCAGACACAGGCGGCGATCCCAGCGGACTGGGACGCCATCGATCAGGCGCTGGACGCCGACGGCCCGTCACTGGGCTACAAGAGCGACGCTGAAGCGTTCGGCGGCACGCCCGCGGCGATCATCCCGGAGGACGCGCTGGATGACCTGCTGCCCGGGAAGCCGGCGCCCAAGCCCGCGCCGCGGCCGGCGCGCCCGCGGCTCGAACCCGAATTCGACGTCACGGCCGATCCGTCCTCGGTCAAGCCCGTGCAGGTTGCACGGCCGGCAGCACCGCGGCGGCGGACCGAGGCACCCCCGCAGGCCGCGCCGGTCGCGCCTGCGCCTGCGCGCGCCCCGGCCTCCCGGCGCGCCCCGGCGCCGGTCGAAGCCGGCGCGGCGGCCACCCCCGGTGCCGCGGCCCTGCTTGCAGCGTTCATGGAAGGCGCGGAAATGGACGCGGCATTGGCCGAATCGGTCGATCCGGCCGAGTTCATGAAGCTGGCCGGAACGATGTTCCGCTGCGTGGTCGAGGACCTCATCGAGGTCATGCTCGCCCGCAGCCTGCTCAAGGGCGGGTTCCGCATGGAGGTCACGCGGATCCACGCCACCGACAACAATCCGCTCAAGTTCGCTCCCGGTGGCGCCGACGAAGCGATGGAGAAGCTGCTGTTCCGGCGTGGACGCGGCTACATGCCGCCGCTGCAGGCGCTGCACGAGAGCTTCATGGATCTGAAGGAGCACCAGCTGGCGATGATCGCCGGCCTGAAGGCGAGCTTCGTCGCGCTGCTCAGGCGTTTCGAACCCGCGGCGCTCGAACGGGATTTCGAGCCGCGGGTCGGGCGCGCGCTGCTCGGCGGCAAGAAGGCACGGTACTGGGAGCTGTACGGCGAGTTCTACCAGGAGTTGCAGAAAATCGCCGACGACAACATCGACGAGCTGTTCAACGAGGCGTTCGGCCAGGCTTACGAGGATCAGGTGCACGAGCTCGCCGAGGCGCGCAAGAGCTCGCGCGATTGACTGCGGTCCGGGCCCGCGCGCGTCTACGGCCGGTCGCCGGCACGCCCGCGCACCCGCGCGGCTGACGAGGAAGGACGCGAATGACGTGGAACAACAAGGTGGTCTGGGCCGAGGGCATGTTCCTGCGCCCGGCGCACTTCCAGCAGCACGTGCGCTACCTGGAGAACATGGTCGAGCGGCGCACCTCGAACCTGCGCAGCCACCCTTGGGGGTTCACGTCGCTGAAGCTCGACCGCCAGCTCCTGTCCCTGGGCAAGATCGGAATTGCCGAGGCGCAGGGGGTGTTCGCCGACGGCACGCCGTTCAGCGTGCCGGACGAGGACGACGCGCCTCCGCCGCTGGAGGTCGGGGACTCGGTACGCAATTCCATCGTCTTCCTGGGTTTGCCGACGCGGCGCTTCTCGGCCGCCGAGATGGGCGCGCGCGACGACCGCGACGCACTCACGCGCTGCCTCATTCACGAGGCCGAGGTCGTCGACACCCATGCGGCGCAGGGTTCGAGCGCTTTGCTGCAGGTGGGCAAGCTCAACCTGCGCCTGTTCCTCGAGAAGGACAACCACCCGGAACTGGTGGCGATGGGCGTGGCCCGCATCGTCGAGGTCCGCGAGGACCGCAACGTGGTCCTGGACGACGCCTTCCTGGCGCCGGTGCTCGACTGCCAGGCCGTTTCCAGCCTGTTCGGGCTCGTCAAGGAACTGCAGGGACTGCTGCACCACCGCGGCGAGGCGCTCGCGGGGCGCGTCACCGAGGCCGGGCGCGGTGGCGTCAGCGAGATCGCCGATTTCCTGCTGCTGCAGGTGGTCAATCGCTACGAGCCGCTGGTCGCCCATCTTGCCACGCGCGGCACGCTGCATCCTGAAATCTTCTACAGCCTGTGCGTGGAACTGGCGGGCGAGCTGGCCACCTTCACCAGCCCGAAGAAGCGCCCGCCGGAGTTTCCGCCCTACCGGCACGAGGATCCCCAGGTCACCTTCGCTCCGGTCGTCGCCGAGCTGCGCCGTTCGCTGAGCATGGTGCTGGAGACCAACGCCGTGCGCATCCCGCTCGAGGAGCGCAAGTTCGGCATCCGCGTCGGTCCGATCGTGGACCGTACGCTGCTCAAGAACAGCCAGTTCGTGCTCGCGGTGCACGCGAAGATCCCGACCGAGGAGCTGCGCCGGCGTTTTCCGACCCAGGTCAAGATCGGTCCGGTGGAACAGATCCGCCAGCTCGTGAACGTCCAGCTTCCCGGTATCGTGACCCGGCCGTTGCCGGTCGCGCCGCGCCAGCTTCCGTACCAGACCGGCTACGTTTATTTCGAGCTCGATCGCAGCAGCGAGTTCTGGGCCGGGCTGGAGACTTCCGGCGGTTTCGCGCTGCACGTGAGCGGCGAATTTCCGGGGCTGCAATTGGAACTGTGGGCGATCCGCGGCTGAACCGGGCGACGCACGGCGGCCGCGGCTGCACGGCGGCGCGGAGTGACAAATGAGCAAGGTCGACACCTTCGTCAATCAGCTGATCAATCTCCTGACCGGCATGACCAAGCTGCCGGTCATCGGCGATGCGGTCGATCCGCTGCTGCGCACGGTGATGAACTGGAATTTCACCCGGACCCAGCGTCGTTCCGATTTCGCGGACATGAAGCGCGACATCGAGGAGTTCGGTGACGACGTCCAGCAATTCTCGGGGGCCAAGGGCAAGAACGAGGAGCCGCACGCCGTGGAAGACGACAGCAGCGATCGCACAGTGATCCGTCCTCGCGGCGGCGCCAGGCCCGCGGACGAGGACCGGACCGTCGTCCGCCCGCGCCCGGGCGCGCGCCCGAGCCCGTCTCCAGCCAGCGCCGATGCAGCGGCGGGCGGCGGCGCGGCGCGCGCCAGGCCGAGGGCGCCGCAGGCACGTGGCCGTGCGCTGGCGGTGCGCGGCGCGGGCCTGAACCCGCTGGTGGACGCCGCCACCGAACTGCTGGTGGTGGTCGGGCAGTTGCGCAACACCGCCCGCCATCCCGACGCCGGCGGTCTGCGCCGGCAACTCGCGCAGAAAATGAAGGAGTTCGACGTCGGCGCACGCAACGCCGGAGTGGCGAACGAGGTGGTCCTGTCGGCGCGTTATTCGTTGTGCACGCTGATCGACGAGACGGTCCTGACCACGCCCTGGGGCATGGAGAGCGGCTGGAGTTCGCAGAGCATGCTCAGCGAGTTCCACAAGGAGACCTTCGGCGGCGAGAAGTTCTTCCAGATGCTGGATCGCGCCATCAAGGAACCGGCGCGCAACCTGCACCTGCTGGAATTCATGTACCTGTGCATGGCGCTCGGCCTGGAGGGCAAGTACCGGGTCCTGGACCGGGGCCGCGGGCAGTACGAGAAGATCCAGGACAACCTGTTCCGCACCATTCGCCAGGTGCGCGGAGACTTCGAGCGCGAGCTGTCGCCGCACTGGCGCGGCATCGAGGATCGGCGCAACCGCCTCACCCGCTCGGTGCCGCTGTGGGTCGTCGGCGCCTTCACGGCCGCGTTGCTGCTCACGGCCTATTTCGGCTTCACCTACAACCTGGGCAAGGTCTCCGATCCGGTCTACCTCGCGCTCAGCAGGATCGGCCAGGACGCGCGCCTGCTGGCGCCCGCGGCGCCGGTCAAGCGCACGCTCACCCTGCGTGAGGTGCTCGCGCAGGACATCAAGGCGGGCCTGTGCGACGTCAACGAGCAGGGGCGCGGCAGCACCGTGGAGATCTTCAGCAACGGCCTGTTCAAGTCCGGCAGCGCCGACGTCAATCCGCAGATCGTTCCGCTCCTGGAGCGCATCGCCAAGGCGATGGACGCATTCCCAGGCAAGGTGCTGATCACCGGGCACACCGACAACCAGCCGCTTGGCGGTGCCTCCCGGCTGCGCTACGGCACCAATTTCGATTTGTCGCAGGCGCGTGCCGAGTCGGTCGCCAAGGTACTCGCCGCGCACCTGACCGATCCCGGGCGCCTGAAGGCCGAAGGACGGGGCGAGACCGAGCCCAAGGGTCCGAACGACACGCCCGAGCAGCGTGCGGTCAACCGGCGCGTGGAGGTCACGCTGCTGGGCTCCGGAGAAATCACCATCGGCGCCGGCGGCAGTGCGCGTTGAGCGTG
This sequence comes from Gammaproteobacteria bacterium, assembly GCA_050183625.1. GTDB lineage: Bacteria > Pseudomonadota > Gammaproteobacteria > JADZEE01 > JADZEE01 > JBFXBD01. The sequence goes on along the minus strand of JBFXBD010000015.1, from coordinate 62,174 downwards.
CCGCGCCGCGACACCGCGTGAACGATTCGAGGTCACCCCTGCGATGAGCAAGATGCGCTTGTTCTTTTCCCTCCTCGGCCTGCTGGCGCTGTCGGCCGTCATCTGGTACCTCGGGCCGCTGGTGAAAATCGGCGAGCGGGTCCCGCTCGAGACCGAGATGAGCCGCCTCATCGCGATCATGGTCGTGGTCGTGCTCTGGGCGCTGAACCTGGTGCGCAAGGCGCTGGGCGCGCGCAGCGCGAACGCCAAGCTCGCCGAAGGCATCGCCGAGTCGAAGGAGGATGGCAAGCCGGAGCGTCCGCCGGCGCGCATGAGCGACGCCGAGCGGCGATCCTGGGAGGAGGTGCAGGTGCTGCGCAAGCGCTTCGTCGAAGCGACCGAAGTGCTGCGCAAGTCGACCAAGGGCGCGGGCGCGAATCTCTACGAACTGCCCTGGTACATCATCATCGGCCCGCCGGGCTCGGGCAAGACCACCGTACTGAAGAACTCCGGCCTGGACTTCCCGCTGGCCGACAAGTTCGGCACCGAAGCCCTGCGCGGCGTCGGCGGTACGCGCAACTGCGACTGGTGGTTCACCGACGAAGCGATCCTGCTCGACACCGCCGGCCGCTACGTCACGCAGGACAGCGACAAGTCGGCCGATGCAGCCGCCTGGAGCGGTTTCCTCGACCTGCTCAAGCGCAATCGCAAGCGCCGGCCCATCAACGGCATCCTGGTCGCCATCAGCCTTTCGGATCTCATGCTGCAGGACGAGCGCGAGCGCGAAGGGCACGTACGCGCGATCAAGAGCCGCATCAACGAACTCGGCGAGCGGTTCGGGATGCGGCTGCCGGTGTACGTGCTGCTGACCAAGGTCGATCTGGTCGCTGGCTTCATGGAATTCTTCGACGATCTGGGCCGCGAGGAACGCTTCCAGACCTGGGGCACGACCTTCGATCTGGCCGAGCCCGATGCCGTGGCGAAATTCGGCGAGGAGTTCGACCTGCTGCTCGGGCGCCTGAACGACCGGCTCATGACCCGCCTGGACGCCGAGCGCGACCCTCAGCGCCGCAGCCTGATCTACGGCTTTCCGCAGCAGCTCGCCACGCTCAAGCAGAGCGTCGAGGGTTTCCTGCACGAGATTTTCCGCGCCACGCGCTACGACGAGCCCCCCCTGCTGCGCGGGGTGTATTTCACCAGCGGCACCCAGGAAGGCGCACCAATCGACCGCGTCATGGGTTCGATTGCACGCGGCTTCGGCATCGACACCCGCGCGCTTGCGGCCTTCCGCGGCCAGGGGCGCAGCTATTTCGTCACCGATCTGCTGCGCAAGGTCGTGTTCAACGAATCCGAGCTGGTGGGAACCAACCGGCGCGTGGAGCGGGCACGGGTGTGGACCCAGCGCGTGGCCTATGCGCTCGCGCTTGCGGCCGTGATTGGCGCAATCGCCGCATGGTCCACTGCCTTTTCGCGCAACCAGACCTACGTCGCGCGCATGGACGAGCGGGTCAAGGCCTACGAGGAAGCCTCCAAGGAGGAAGTCACGAGCGAGACCCGCTTCGATACGCTGCTTGCGCGCCTCGACAAGCTGCACGAGACCACCGACGTCTACCGCGGCTATACCGACGAGCACCCAATCGCGGCCGAACTCGGCCTGTACCAGGGCCGGCGCCTGGGCGGGGAGTCCGAAAGCGCCTACCTGCGCGAATTGAACAGGCTGCTCGCCCCACGGATCGCGGCGCGGATCGCCGAGCAGATCCGGGCCGGTGCCCGCGACACCGACTTCCTCTACGCGGGCCTGAAAACCTACCTGATGCTCAAGCTGACTGATCGGCTCGAACCGGACTACCTGCGGACCTGGATGCAGATCGACTGGGAGCAGACCTATCCTCGCAATCCGGATATCGTCGAGCGCCTGGGCCGGCACCTGGAGGCGCTGCTAGCAGGCGGGCTGCAGCCGGTGACGCTGGACGACAACACCATCGCCGAGGCCCGGCTGACCCTGAACCAGAAGCCGCTCGCCGAACTCATCTACGGGCGCGTGAAGCGCGACGCGCTCAATTCCAGTTTGCCGGCCTTCGTTCCCGCCGAAGTGCTCGGCCCGCTGGGGTCGAAAGTGTTCGAGCGCGCGAGCGATACGCCGCTGGACCACCCAATCCCGGCGTTCTACACCTACCGGGGTTACTACGAGCTCTACCAGAAGGAGAGCAAGACGCTCGCGGCGACCGTCAAGAAGGAAAACTGGGTCCTGGAGAACGACCGCGACGAATTGTCCTCGGCCGAGCTCGCGCGGCTGGACGTCGACATGAGCCAGCTGTACTTCACCGAGTATGCGCGGGTCTGGATGGATCTCGTCAACGATCTGAAAGTCGTCCGTTTCCGCAACCCGGAGCACGGCCTGCAGGTGCTGGAGACGCTGTCCGGGCGCAATTCCCCCATGCGCGCGATCCTCGAAGCGATTGAGACCAATACCAGCCTGACGCGGCTGCCGGGCGGGGCGAGCAAGATCGCCGAGAAGGTCAGCTCGGGCCTGCAATCCACCCGCGACGAACTGAAGAAGCTCATGGGCGGTGCCGGTGCGGCGGCGAGCAAGGGTGCCGCGCCCGAACCGCTGGTCCCCGGCGCGGAGGTCGAGGATCGGTTCGCCGAGCTGAATGCGATCGTGCGCCCCGACAAGGCCGGCGTGCGCCCGATCGATCAGATCGTCGAACTGCTCGGCAAGGTCTACGGCGAGGTCGACCAGATCAATTCCACCGAGCAGATAATCGAGCGGGGCAAGCCGCTGGCGGCCGACGCGCTGCCGATGAGCCGGCGCCTGAAGGAGGTCGCGGTCGGCCAGCCCCAGCCGCTCAAGGACTGGCTGCTGCAGCTCACCGGGAGCGCCACCCAGGTCAGCGAGAGCAAGATCAAGGGCGACGTGGAAAAGCAGCAGGGTGCCGAGAAGAAGGCTATCGTCGAGGTGGTCGTCGGCGACTGGCAGACGGACATCCTGCCGTTCTGCAACAAGGCGATCATGAATCGCTACCCGGTGGCTCGCAACGCACCCAATGAGTCGACCATCAAGGACTTCGGGCGCTTCTTCGGACCCGGCGGCATGCTCGACACGTTCGTCAAGGACAAGCTCAAGGCGTTCATCGATTCATCCTCCGACCCTTGGCGTTGGAAGGCCGCGAACGACATCTCGCTCGGCCTGTCAGACGAGCTGCTACGGCAACTGGAGACTGCCGCCACCATTCGCGACACGTATTTCCACGACGGCGGGCAGACGCCTTCGGTCGAGTTCGCGCTGAAACCGATCCATCTGGACAAGGACGTCTCCCAGTTCGTCCTGGATATCGGCGGGCAGAAGTACAACTACGCGCACGGCCCGGGGCAGTTCCGCAATGCCAAGTGGCCGGCGCCGGACGGCACGCTCGACGTGAGGATGGGTTTCGAATTCGCCGGCGCGCCGCCGGCGATGATCACGGTGGAGGGGCCGTGGGCGCTTTACCGGCTGTTCGACAGGATGAAGTTGGAGAAAGTCACGGCCGATCGGCTCGTCGCCACCTTCACGTTGCAGGGGCATACGGCGCAGTACGAAATCCGCGCCACCAGCGTCATCAATCCGTTCCTGGCCAGCACCATCCAGAGCTTCAAGTGCCCGGCAAAGCCCTAGGGCGGCGGCCGGGGGAGGCGCGCGCGTGACACCGGGTTTCTACGGCAAGCTTCCGAGCATCGGCGATTTCATCTCCCGGCGCCTGCCGCAGGAGTTCACCGAGCCGTGGGATGCCTGGCTGCAGGGCGCCATCGCCGCCAGCCGGGATCAGCTCGGGGACGACTGGCTCGACGCCTACCTGACCAGCCCGATCTGGCGATTCGTGCTCTCGGCCGCGGGCTCGGATGAGTGCGGATGGGCCGGCGTGCTGGTGCCGAGCGTGGATCGCGTCGGCCGCAACTTCCCGATGACGATCGCCGCGCCGATCGAAGCGCTCGCCAATCCGTTCGAAGTCGCCAACGCCAATGGCGGCTGGTTTCGCCGCACCGAGGCCCTGTTGCTCGACGCCCTGGACAGCGAGGAAGTGGATCTCGACGCCTTCGACGCCGACGTCGAGGCGCTCGGGCCCTGCCAGGTCCCTGAACCCGAGCCTGGATTGTCCGTACCCGGCGACGCCGGCCCGCCGTGGCGCATCGCACTGAGCGGCGTGGAAAACGTCGGCGCGAGCTTTCTGCCCGTGCTCGGTGCGTTGATCGCGCGCTCACTGCCGGGGGTCGGCCTCTGGTGGACCTCCGGCTGCGAGCGCGTCACGCCGAGCCTGCTGCTCTGCGAGCGCTTCCCCGAGGGCGACCAGTTCACCGCCATGCTCGACGGCCACTGGCAGGCCTGGGCCTGGAACGACTGGGCAGCCGACGCCGGCGGCGACACCGGCTGGATACAGGAGTGAGTCCCATGAACGGGCGGTTGAGCGCGACATCCTCGTCCTGCACCGACGTCGGCACGGTGCGCGAGATCAACGAGGATTCCTGCCTGGACCTCCCCGATCTGGGCATTTGGGCGGTCGCCGACGGGATGGGGGGGCACGAGGCTGGTGATGTCGCCAGCCGCATGATCGTCGACACCCTGGCCGAAGTCGGCGAACACCGTTGCCTCTCGGAGTTCGTCGACGACGTGGAGCAGCGCCTGCTCGACGTCAACGACCAGCTCGCCTCGATGGCGCGCGACGCGGTGATGGGCAGCACGGTCGCGGTGCTGCTGTGCCACAACCACCAGGGTGCGTTCATGTGGGCGGGTGACAGCCGGGTCTACCGGCTTCGCGGCGGGGACCTGCGCCTGCTGACGCGCGACCACAGCGAAGTGGAGGATCTCATCGCCAGCGGCGAGATCGATCGCAGCCAGGCGGAGGAACATCCGTCCTCGAACGTAATCACGCGCGCGATCGGCGCCCTGGAGGGCGAGTCCATCGACGTGCGGTTCCAGGATCTGCGCGCTGGCGACCGCTACCTGCTGTGCAGCGACGGACTCTATCGGGTGATGCAGGACGAGGATCTCGCGGCATTGATGGGCGGGGGGGATGTCCACCACGTCTGCCAGGACCTCGTACAGACGGCGCTGGAGAGGGGCACGCGCGACAACGTTACGGTCGTGATGGTCGAATTCCTGGATTAGCGGCAGCAGGCGGAGCCGGGACCGAACCGAAGAGGGATGCAGATGCGCTACGAATTCAATTTCGGCACCGCTGGCAAGGCAGGCCGAACCGCCGAGCACAAGTCCGGTGCGCCGTTCCGGATCGCCATCCTGGGCGATTTCTCCGGGCGCGCCAATCGCGGCGCCGTCGAGGCCGGTGCCGACCTGGCGCGCCGCAAGCCGATGAAGCTCGATGTCGACACGATCGACGGCGTGATAGGCAAGTTCAAGACCGCGCTCGCGCTGCAGGTCGGCCCGCAGGGCGGGGCCGTGGAGATCGAGCTGACGGAGATCGACGACCTGCACCCGGACCAACTCTTCGACAAGCTCGAAATTTTTTCCGAGCTCGCCGATCTGCGCAAGCGCCTGGACAACGGCAAGACCTTCAAGGCCGCCGCCAAGGATTTGCAGAACTGGCTCGAAGCCCGGGGCGAGGCGGTGCCGGCGGCGCACTCGACCCGCTCGCGCGCGAACGCGCTGCGCGTGGATGCGCGCCTGTCTGATTTCGCCGGCCTGATCGGCGGGCCGGTGCGCCGCCCGGAGGCGAGCGCGGTGGAAGATCTGATCAAGGAAGTCGTCGCGCCGTTCGTGGTCGAGGCCGCGTCCCCGGATCAGGATGCCATGATTGCCGCCGTCGACGCGGCGCTCTCGCGGCTCATGCGCGACGTTCTGCATCACCCGGATTTCCAGGCCCTGGAGTCGGCATGGCGGTCGCTGGATTTTCTCGCGCGAAGAATCGAGACCGACAACAAGATGCAACTGGTGCTGTTCGACGTCAGCGCGGACGAACTCGCCGCCGATCTCAGCGCCGCGGATTCGATCGCCGACACCGGCCTGTACCAGCTCCTCATCGAGCAGCCGGCGCTCGACGCGCACCAGGGGCCGTTCTCGGCGATCATCGGCAATTATTTCTTCGAGATGACGCCGCCGCACGCCGAACTGCTCGCGCGCATCGCGCGCCTGGCCGCGCACGCGCGCGCGCCGTTCATCGCCGCGATCGGCCCGGACTGCATCGACACGAAATTCGACGACCGCCACCCGCTGGTGATCGACGCCTGGACGGCGCTGCGCGCGCTGCCCGAGGCACGCTTCGTCGCCCTGGCCACGCCGCGCTTCCTGCTGCGCATGCCGTACGGCGCGCGCAGCGAGCCGATCGACCCGTTCGAGTTCGAGGAGTTCGACGCGCGTTCCGGCCTGCGCGCGATGCTCTGGGGCAATCCTGCCATCGTGGCCGCGGTACTGCTGGCGCAGACCCGGCAGCAGACCGGGGCGAAGATGGAACTGGGCAAGGTCCTCGGCCTGGACGAAATGCCGTACACGTTCTACTACGACGAGGATGGCGAAGCCGTGGCACTGCCCTGCACCGAGCGCATGCTGAACGAGCGCAAGGCAGCGAACGTGTCGGCACAGAATTTCATCGCCATGCTGTCGATCCGCGGCCGGCCGGAGGTGCGTCTGGCCGGGTTCCAGTCGATCGCGGGGGAGGAACTGCTCGGGCCATGGTCCGCGGCGTCGGATCTCGCCGCGGCCATGAGCAGCGCGGCGCCGGCTGCGGCGGCAGCGATTGCGCAGGAAGCCGCCGCGGAACCGCCCGCGGTCAGCGGCGAGGCGTCCGAGCCGGAATCGCCACCGGACACTGCCGAGGCGTCCGAGCCGGAGCCGGCCGGGGAGGCACCGGCCGAGGAACCGGCACAGGAGGCCGCCGCCGCGGACGACGACCTGGACGCGCTGCTCGCCTCGCTCGGGGAATCCGAACAGGAACAGCCCGCCGAAGCCGCCGAGGAGGAAATGGATCCCGACCTTGCCGCGCTGCTCAAGGATCTGTAGGGTAAGTCCATGCCGTTTCCCGCCGCCCGCATCACCGACATGCACGTGTGCCCGATGGTGACGGGCGTGGTCCCGCACGTGGGTGGGCCCATCGTCGGCCCGGTGCCCACGGTAATCATCTGCATGATGCCTGCCGCGCACGTCGGCAGCGCATGCGTGTGCGTGGGCCCTCCGGACACGATCGTCATGGGGTCGACCACCGTCATCACCGGCGGCACGCCGCAGGCGCGCATGCTGGACCAGTGCGCCCACGGCGGCGTCATCGTTTCCGGCGCGCCGACCGTCATCGTCGGCCCCTGACGCGGCGGAGCCGCGCCGATGAGCCGCTGGCGCCCGCCGGGGCCGCCATCCTCGCCGTACATCACACGCGCCGGATATACGCGCCTGGAGGTGGAGCTGGGTGAGCTATGGGGCCGGCGCACCGACGTCGTCCGCCACCTCGCAGCCGCGGCCGCCGAAGGCGACCGCTCCGAGAATGCCGAGTACATCTATCGCAAGCGCGAACTGGCGCAGATCGATCGCCGGATCCACTACCTGCAGCGGCGCATGCCGTCCTTGCGGGTGGTGGATGCGCCGCTGGAACGGCCGGAACGGGTGTACTTCGGCGCCTGGGTCGAACTCATCGATCAGGATGGCTGCGCACTGCGCGTGCGGATCGTCGGCAGCGACGAACTGGAACCGGAACGCAACTGGATCAGCGTGGATTCGCCGCTGGCACGCGCGCTGCTCGGCCGGGTCGAGGATGACGAGGTGCGGATCCGGACCGACGCCGGGCTGGTGGAATACGTCGTGACAGGCGTCAGCTACGGGCCGCAGTGACGGCCGACGCTGCCTGGCATTACATCTCGATCCGCTCGAACTGCGCGCCGCCGATCATCTGCAGGAAGCGCTGGTAGCGCGGATCGGTCATCTCCATGTTGATGGTATCCAGGTAGTCCGCGTCGGACGCCGCCCGCGGCTCGGCCGGTGCCTGGCGCATGAGCGACAGGTGCAGCTCCCCCAGGCGCTGCAACCAGGCGGCCTGCCGATCCACGGGCACGCAGGCGATGCGCATGCCCTTGCGCAGTTCCGCGATCAGCGATCTGACCGACGCGCACAGTTCGCCCAGCTCCCGCGCGCTGGCCATGGGCCGCACGCTGCGCAGCAGATCCTCGGCGGTGCGGATGGCAGCATGCCAGTCGTCGCTGTTCTCGCCCTGGGCGCTATGCGTCAGGGCGAGGTAGTCGCGCCATGCGCGCAGCAGGAATTCGATGACGAATGCCGGCGGCAGCGGCCCATCGCCGTGCAGGATGGCGCTGCGCACCGCGGCCGAAGCCGCATCGAAGTCGGCCCGTATCATGGCGCCCACGATAAGCCCGGTCGTCGCCGGCAGGAACCGCCCGGGCGATAAACAATCGCAAACTCGGGCCGGGCGGGGCTACAGGCCGCGGAATTTCCCCGGCCGCTTGTCGACGAACGCGCGCGTCGCCTCGCCGTGGTCGGCGGAATTCATCGACAGGCATTCGTAGGCGATGGCACCATCCATCACGGCATTGAACTGGTTCTTCAGTGCCAGGTTCGCCGTGAGCTTGGTCCAGCGCACGGCCAGCGGCGGCAGGCTGTTGATGTCCTGCGCGATCTCCATCGCCTTGGGCAGCACCTGCTCGGCCGGTACGGCGTAGTTGACCAGGCCGATGCGCTCGGCCTCGCGGCCGTCGATCACGCGCCCGCGCATCAGGAACTCCTTGGCTCGGGTGACGCCCAGCAGCAGCGGCCACAGCACCGTGCCGCCGTCGCCGGCCACCAGGCCTACGCGCACGTGCGTATCGCCGATCTTCGCCGTCTCGCTGATGACCACCGTATCGGTGAACAGGCCGATGGTCGCGCCCAGCCCCATCGCATGGCCGTTCATCGCGGTGACGATCGGCTGCGGCACCTCCAGGATGTTGCTCAGCAGGCGCTTGGCTCCCCGGGCCGTGCGCAGGATCTCGCTCCAACCGAGCTCTGTGCCGTGGCGATCGGCCATGGCCTTGACGTTGCCTCCGGCCGAGAAGGTGCGACCGGCGCCGGTCAGGACGATGACGTTCACCTGCGCGTCGTCGGCGAGGGCGAGCCAGATGTCCTCCATCTCCAGATGACCGATACCGTCCCCGGTGCCGGAAATGGCATTCAACACGTCGGGGCGGTTCAGCGTCACTGTGGCGATGCCGTCGGCCTTGTCCACCTGCAGGTTCGGGAAGCGGCTGTAGTCCATGCGGGGTCTCCGGGAGAAAGCGCTCGGCGCGCGGGCACGCCGGGCAGCGTACCAGATCGGCATGTTCGGGGAAGCCCCGCCGGTGCGGCTTGTGTCCGCGGGGTGGACCGGCGAACATTCCGCACCCGGCCGAACGCAACCGGTTCGGGACACGGCTTCGAATCCAACGGAGATCCATGACGATGACGGCATTGGCAGGCAAGGTGGCATTGATCACGGGGGCGGCACGCGGCATCGGTGCAGCCACTGCAGCGCTGTTCGCGCGCGAAGGCGCGCGCGTGATGATCGCCGATGTGAATGACGTGGCGGGCGCGCAGGCCGCGGCCGGTCTGCCCGGGTGCGCCTACCGGCATCACGACGTCGCGGACGAGTCCTCGTGGCAGGCCACGGTGGATGCGACGCTGCAGGCTTTCGGTCGGTTGGACGTGCTGGTGAACAACGCAGGGATCTATCGTACGGCACCCATCGAGGAAACCTCGGTGGAATTGTTCACCCGCACCTTCCAGGTCAACCAGCTCGGCGTGTTCCTGGGCATGCGTGCGGTCCTGCCGGCAATGAAAGCGCAAGGCGGGTCCATCGTGAACCTTTCCTCGACCTCCGGGTTCACCGGCAACCAGTATTCGGTGGCCTATGGCGGGACCAAGTGGGCCGTGCGCGGCATGACCAAGATCGCGGCGGTGGAGTTCGGCCGCTACGGCATCCGGGTGAATTCAGTGCATCCCGGGCTCGTCGATACGCCGATGAACCACGAGGAGATGGGGCACGATGTGATCGCCGCCGGCAACAAGCGCATCCCGCTCGGCCGGGTCGGCGTGGCCGAGGACATCGCGCGCGTCATCCTGTTCCTGGCGTCGGATCAGGCCGGCTACGTTTCGGGGGGGGAATTCGCCGTGGATGGCGCGGCCTCGGCGGGTGTGATGCGGCCGCGATTCACGCAGCGGCGCGACTGACGGCAGGGCCTCAGTCGGCGAGGAATTCCTCGATCGCTGCAGCCAGCGCTTCAGGCTGGTCGTGGTGGATGTTGTGGCCGGCGCCCTCGATGCGCAGCACGCGGCGCACCGTGGGGTAGGCGGCCAGCCGCGCCTCATAGCCATCCGGGCGGCCGCGCAGTTCCTGCACCAGCCGGGATTGCGCGCCTTCGATCCACAAGGCGGGCGCACGGATCCCGGCCCAGATCGTCCGCTCTTCCTCGAAGCGCCACAGTTGCGGCCGTGGCTGTCGCTGCGCCGGATCCGATCGGCGCAAGATCCGCCCGTCGGGCTGCTCGACGCCCCAGGCGCGCGCCAGGAACGCCGCGCGAGCGCCGGTCAGGCCCGGGCTCTCGCGCTGCAGGCGCGCGGCGAGCGCCGCGAAATCCGGGTACTGCCGCGCAGGCGGCGGATCCGCGAGCGCCTCGATCCATTGCCGCAGCCGTGCCGGCGTGTCCGCCAGGGCCGCCGACGGCGGGCCGATGCCTTCCACGTCCACGAGCCGGGAAATCCGCTCCGGAAACAGGCCCGCGAAGCACTTCGCCACGCTGCCGCCGAGGCTGTGGCCGACGAGCGGCACCGGCCGCCCGGGCGAGAAATAATCGAGCAGGAACCACACGTCGGCGAGGTAGTCCCGATTCCAGTACGTATCGGCGCCGCTCCACTGGGTTGCGCCGAATCCGCGCAGGTCCGGCGCTATCACCCGCCAGTCGCGCTGCAGCGCGTCGACCGTGAATTGCCAGGAGGCCGACAGGTCGTGGACTCCGTGGATGAGGAACAGCACCGGTGCGTCCGCAGGGCCCCAGGCCCGGCAGTGGTAGCGCAGGTTGCGGATCGGCACGAAGACCGGCGTCGCGTACCGGCGCGGAACGTACTGTGGCTGCGATGCCGGGTTCGATTCCATCGGCCTGCCTATCGCGCGCCGTCCAGTTGCCGCCGCAGGGCGTTCAGCAGATGGATCACGGAGAACTCCCGGATCCGATCCGGGTTCGGGGGCAGGTGGGCGCGCTCGGTGACGATCCGATCGCCGAGCGCGACGCCGAGGAACACGGTTCCGGCGCGAAACGCGGGTGTCTCCGCGCCGGCAGCGATGGCCGTGCTGGCGATCCCGACGTCGGCACCGAACCGGCGGCGCACCGCTTGCGCCAGCGCACCGGCGCGTTCGGGGACGGCCACGGATGCCGGGTCCACGTCGAGCACGCGCGCCTGTGCCTGGGGATCGTTCACGATTGCCGCGCCCAGGAACACGCCCGCCGCGCCGGCCGCGGTGGCCAGTCGCCCGCCGAGCAGCCCGGCCGTGGCGGTTTCGGCGGCGGCGAGCGTCATCGAGCGCGCGGCCAAGCGATCCAGGACCACGCTTTCCATGGTCTGTTCGTCGACGCCGAACACCGCCTCGCCGACGACGGCGCGGATCTCGCGTTCCTCGGCATCCAGGATTGCCTGCGCCTGCGCTTCGTCGGCGGCCTTGGCGGTGACTCGAACCTTGATACCCTCGATGCCGCTGGCCAGGAAGGCGATGGTCGCCTGCCGCGAAGCGTCCAGGGCCTGGATCCGCCCGGCCAGCATCTCGGCCAGCGCCGACTCGGCATGCCCCCAGGTGCGCAGCACGCGGCTGCGGATGACCGCACGCAGGCCGGCACGATGCTGCAGGTCCGGCAGGATCGTGCCCAGCATCATCTCGCGCATCTCAGACGGTACGCCCGGCACGGCGTAGATCACCGAGCTGCCCACCGGGCAGATGAGCCCTGGCGCCGTGCCGGGCATCTGCGGTATCGGGTGGGCGCCCACGGGCACATCCGCCTGCAGCAGGTTGTTGCCGGGCATCGGCCGATTGCGCGCGGCGAACATGGCGCGGATCCGCCCGGCGATGTGCTCGTCGCGCACCAGAGGCACGCCCATCACCCGGGCGATCGCCTCGCGGGTGATGTCGTCCTGCGTCGGGCCCAGGCCGCCGCAGCAGATCACGGCCTGCGATCGCGACAATGCCAGCTGCAGGCAGCCGACGATCCGCTCCAGGTTGTCGCCGACCTTGACCTGGAACAGCGAATCGATCCCGGCCAGCGCGAGCTGCTCGCCAATCCAGGATGAATTCGTATCGGTGATCTGGCCGAGCAGCAGCTCGGTGCCTATCGCGATCACTTCGCAACGCATCGCACGGGCTCCCATGAGGGAGTGACATTATACAAACCGCCGGGTTCGCCGAATCCGGGGTGGGCGGACGAACGATATAATGCCCGCCTGCCAAGAACCGGATGCCGGATGCCATGACCATCAGCCAGCAGGAATTGCAGGAGATTCGTACCGGAGTCGCGAAGCTGTGCGGCGCGTTCCCCATGGAATATTGGCGCGAGCTCGATCGCGAGCGTCGTTACCCGACGGATTTCGTCAAGGCGCTGACCTCGGCCGGGTACCTGTCCGCGCTCATCCCGGAACAGTATGGCGGCAGCGGCCTGGGGTTGACCGCGGCGGCCGCGATCCTGGAGGAGGTGCAGCACTCCGGCGCGAACGGCGCGGCCTGCCACGCGCAGATGTACATCATGGGTACGCTGCTGCGGCACGGATCCCCGGAGCAGAAGGCACGCTTCCTGCCCGGTATCGCCGCAGGCGACCTGCGCCTGCAGGCATTCGGAGTCACCGAGCCCGGCGCCGGCACCGATACCAGTTCCATCCGCACGACGGCGGTGCGCCGCGGCGAGCGCTACGTCGTCAACGGCCAGAAGGTCTGGACCTCGCGCGCCGAGCATTCCGATCTCATGCTGCTGCTGGCGCGCACCACACCCAGGGATCAGGTCGCCAAGCGCACGGACGGGTTGTCGGTGTTCGTGGTCGACATGCGCGAGGCACTCGGGCGCGGGCTCACGATCCGCCCGATCCGGACCATGATCAACCACTCCACGACGGAGGTGTTCTTCGACGACATGGAGGTACCGGCCGGGAATCTGGTGGGCGAGGAGGGCCGCGGCTTCCGCTACATCCTCGGCGGCATGAATGCCGAGCGGATCCTGATCGGCGCCGAGTGCATCGGCGACGCCAAGTGGTTCGTGGAGAAGGCCGGCGCCTATGCCCGGGAGCGTAACGTCTTCGGCCGGCCGATTGGCCAGAACCAGGGCATACAGTTCCCGATCGCGCGCGCCTACATGCAGATGCGCGCAGCGGAGCTCATGGTGCAGCACGCGGCCGGGTTGTACGAAGCGGGCCAGGATTGCGGCGCCGAGGCCAACATGGCCAAGCAGCTTGCGGCCGAGGCTTCGTTCCAGGCCGGCGACGTATGCATGCAGACCCATGGCGGTTTCGCCATGGCCGAGGCCTACGACGTCGAGCGCAAGTGGCGCGAGACCCGCCTGTACCAGATCGCGCCAATCTCGACCAACCTGGTGTTGTCGTACGTCGCCGAGCACGTGCTCGGCCTGCCGCGGTCGTACTGACGTGCAGGCGCCCGACTACGCGGCCTGGATCGGCCGCACCGAGTGCGTGACGGATTTCGTCACCGCGGACAAGGTACGTGGGCTCCTGGCCACGCTGGACCACGACACGATCGAAATCGGGCAGGGCGATCCGCTGCCGCCACTGGCGCACTGGATGTTCACCAATCCGATCGTGGCCATGCGCGGGCTGGGCCGCGACGGGCACCCCGCCCGCGGCGGCTTCCTGCCGCCGGTGTCGCTGCCGCGCCGAATGTGGGCCGGCAGTCGTATCGAATTCGAGCGGCCGCTGCGGGTCGGGGAGCCGGTCGAACGGCGCTCGGAAATCCTGGCCGTGGAGCCCAAGCATGGCTCCACCGGCGCCCTGGTATTCATCAGCGTTCGTCACGAATACGCGTCGCCCTCCGGCGGAAGGCTGGTGGAGTTCCAGGACATCGTCTACCGCGAGGACCCCAGGCCCGGCGCGCCGGCTGCGTCCCGAACCGAGCCGGCGCCGCCCGCGGCGCAAATCGCGCGGAAGCTGACGCCCGAACCGACCATGCTGTTCCGGTACTCTGCGCTGACCTTCAACGGCCACCGGATCCACTACGACCTGCCGTACGCCCGCGAAGTCGAAGGCTATCCCGGCCTCGTCGTGCACGGCCCGCTGCTCGCGACGCTGATGGTGGATCTGGTGCGGCGCATGCGGCCGGATGCGATCATCCTCGGGTTTCGCTGCGCCGGGCGCCGGCCGGTGATTGCCGGGGAGGAGATCGAGGTTGGCGCGGTGCAGGCGGGCGAGGGCTGGGATACGCGCGTGATTGCCGGGGGCGCGGTCGCAAGCGCGGGGCACGTCACCCTGGGTTGAGGGTGCTGGACGAAATACGCTTGGCCGCCGTACGCAGCCTGCGCCGGGGAGCACGCGGGCCGCGCGGCGAACCCCGGCCCGATGCGGCTGACGCTGCCGCGGCTCTCAGGCAGCCTTGTCCTCGCGCCCGCCGCCGCGCACGGTGACCTTGACCGACTTCTTCGCCTGCTCCTTGATCGATTCCTGGAGCTTCTTCGCCAGCCCGCTCTTGGGCGCTTCCTTGATTTCAAACACCCAGATGCCGCCGGCGACGCCGACCTCGCCTTCCCAGGACTTGACCACCCGATCGCATTCGGCATCGGCGTCTTTCTTGTCGCTCGCGGAGATCGAGCCCCCCGTGATCAAGCCGCCGCCCTGGCTGTCCTCGGCGAAGTAGAACTTGAGCTTCGCCGTGCCCGAAGGTACCGAAATCGAATCCGCGCCCAGCCCTTCCTCCTCGACGTCGTTCTCGTCCTTGGCCAGGTCCTCGTCCAGCTTGCTGCGCGCGATCACGGTGTAGCTCTTGCCCAGGCGCGCCTTCAGGCACTTCTTGATCTTGGGGCCGACGCTCTTGACGCTACGCTCGTCGTCGGTCTTGAACACCCAGGCATTGCCCTCCTTGAACGCCACGCCGTCCCACATGTGCTTGAAGCCCGTGCACTTCTCCTTGGCCTCGCGCTTCTGGCCGTCCTTGACCTTCAACTTGCCCAGGATCAGCCGGCTCTCCGAGCCTTCCGCGAACGCGAAATGCAGCGGGCGATCCGCCGTCGGGCTCTTCTTCATTTCCTTGAGCAGGTCGGCGGTCTCTTCTTCCTCTTCGGCTCCGCCCTTGAAGACCCCGCGCGGGATCTGGATGCCGTCGCCGTTGCAGCGGAAGCCGATGGCGGCCACCGCCTCCATCTTGTTCGGGTTGACGTCGCTCCACTTCTGCACGTCCGCCTTGAGGGCGGCGATGAGCTTGTCTTCCAGGAGTATGTCGATCTGGTTCAGGCACTTCTTGATGAGCGCCTTGGCCTTGTCGAAGGCCTTGGCGTCGCCATTGGCGTCGTCCTCCTTGAGCTTGAGCACCTCCTTGCCGAGCGCAACGACTTCGTCCTTGACCATCTTGCCGTGCTTTTCGAGGATCTTGTAGGCGTTCTTCTCCCTGAATGCCACCACCTTGAAGTCGAACGACGGCCCCGACTTGCCGAACAGGATCTGGACCTGCACGGATAGCGGGAAAACGTCCATCGCGTCGTTGCCAAGGCTGCGGCTGCCGATGAGATCGTTGTCCTTGACGGTGATGCCGTTGCTGGGAGTGGCCATGGCGTCGTGCTCCGGTCCTGGGGCGGCCCGGCGGCGAACCGCCGGGCCGCCGCCGGGGTGTCCTCGATGTTGAGCCGAATCAGTCGAAACTGTAGGTGAAGTCGCTGTCGGCGGCGCCGACGTGCACTCGGGCGACCGGCTTGCCCTCCATCATGCGCGTGAGGAACTCCGTGCTCATGCGTGGCAGCATGGTGTTGGTGAGGATGGCGTCGATCATGCGGCCGCCGCTTTCCAGTTCCGTGCAACGGCTGGCGATGAGGTCGAGCACGGACTGATCGTAGCTGAACGGCACCTTGTGCGACTCGCGCACCCGCTTCTCGATGCGACGAAGCTGCAGCTTGGCGATGTTGCGGATCATGTCGTCCGACAGCGGGTAATACGGGATCACCACCAGGCGCCCGAGCAGCGCCGCGGGGAACACCTTCAGCAGCGGCTGGCGCAGCGACTTGGCGATGCCGTCCGGATCCGGCAGCAGATCCGGGTCCTTGCACATGTTCATGATGAGATCGCTGCCGGCGTTGGTCGTGAGCAGGATCAGCGTGTTCTTGAAGTCGATATGGCGGCCTTCGCCGTCCTCCATCCAGCCTTTGTCGAATACCTGGAAGAAGATTTCGTGCACGTCCGAGTGCGCCTTCTCGACCTCGTCCAGCAGCACGACGCTGTAGGGCCGGCGCCGCACGGCTTCGGTGAGGATGCCGCCCTCGCCGTAGCCGACGTAGCCCGGCGGAGCGCCTTTGAGGGTCGAGACGGTGTGGGCCTCCTGGAACTCGCTCATGTTGATGGTGATGACGTTGTCTTCCCCGCCGTACAGCGCTTCGGCGAGCGCGAGCGCGGTTTCCGTCTTGCCCACGCCGGAGGTGCCGGCGAGCATGAACACGCCGATCGGCTTGCTCGGGTTGTCGAGCCCCGCTCGCGAGGTCTGGATGCGGCGCGCTATCATCTCCATCGCGTGATCCTGGCCGATGATGCGCTGCTTGAGGGTGTCCGCCAGGTGCAGGATGGCCTGGACCTCGTCCTTGACCATGCGACCGACCGGGATGCCGGTCCAGTCCTGTACCACCGAGGCGACCGCCTGCGCGTCCACGCTCGGCAGGATGAGCGGGTCATCGCCCTGCATCGCATGCAACTGGACCTGGAGCCCCTTGAGTTCTTCCAGCGTCCGCGCGCGATCCTCCTCGCTCAGCGCGGCTGCCGGCTGTCCGGCCGAGGGCGACGGCGGCGCGCCTTCGGCCTTCGGATCGACCGGCGCGTTGCCGGTGCGCAGTTTCGCGCGCAGGTCGAGGATCTTGTCGACCAGCGCCTTTTCGTCCGTCCAGCGCTTCTCCAGCCCGGCCAGGCGGGTGCGTTCTTCCTCGAGCTTGGCGCCGGCCTCGGCTTCGCGCTGCGCGGTCTCCACGCCCACCGCTTTCTCGCGGCCGATGATGGCCAGCTCGTTCTCCAGGGCTTCGATGCGCCGCCTGCTGTCCTCGACCTCGGCCGGCACGGCGTGGTGGCTCACCGCGACCCGCGCGCATGCCGTATCGAGCAGGCTCACCGACTTGTCCGGCAGCTGGCGCGCGGGTATGTAGCGGTGCGAGAGCTTGACCGAGGCTTCCAGCGCTTCGTCCAGGACCTGCACCTTGTGGTGCTGCTCCATCGTGGTGGCGATGCCGCGCATCATCAGGATCGCCTTGGTCTCCTCCGGCTCGAGCACCTGCACGACCTGGAACCGGCGGGTGAGGGCGGGATCCTTTTCGATGTACTTCTTGTACTCGGCCCAGGTGGTCGCGGCGACGGTGCGCAACTGGCCGCGCGCGAGCGCGGGCTTGAGCAGGTTCGCCGCGTCGCCCGTGCCGGCCTGCCCGCCGGCACCGACCAGGGTGTGGGCCTCGTCGATGAACAGGATGATCGGCTTGGCCGATGCCTGGACTTCGTCGATCACCTGCCGCAGCCGGTTCTCGAACTCGCCCTTCATGCTCGCGCCGGCCTGCAGCAGGCCGACATCCAGCGTGCGCAGGGTCACGTCGCGCAATGGCGGCGGCACGTCGCCGCTGGCGATGCGCTGGGCGAAACCCTCCACGACCGCGGTCTTGCCCACGCCGGCTTCGCCGGTGAGCAGCGGGTTGTTCTGGCGCCGGCGCATGAGGATGTCGATGAGCTGGCGGATTTCCTCGTCGCGGCCGACGATCGGATCCATCTTCCCGGAGCGCGCCTGCTCGGTCAGGTCGACGGTGTAGCGCGCGAGCGCCTCCTGCTTGCCCATCTGCGCCGGCGCGACCGCACCGCTGGCTTCGCCGGGCGCCGCACCACCGCCCACGCGGGAGCCGTCCTGGGCGCCGAGGGCGTCCTCGGGCGAGCCGGCGATGATCTTCTTCAGGCCCTCGGCGAGCGCCTCGACCTTGATCTTTTCGAATTCCTTCGAGATCGAGCCGAGTTCGAGCGCCAGGCCGCGGGTCTTGAGAATGCCCAGCAGCAGGTGGCCGGTGCGTACCTGCGAGTCGCCGTACATCAGGCTGCCATAGACCCAGCCGCGCTCCACCGCCTCGTCGACGTGCGAGGACAGGTCGGAAATCGACGTCGCGCCCCGCGGCAGCCGATCGAGGGTGTCGGTGAAATCCTTCGCGAGGCGCGCCGGGTTGAGTTCGAAATGCTTGATGATGTGGTGCAGGTCGCTGTCCTGGAGCTGAAGGATCTGGTTCAACCAGTGGACCATCTCGACATAGGGATTGCCGCGCAGCTTGCAGAAGACCGTGGCGCTCTCGATGGCCTTGTAGCCGACGCTGTTCAGCTTGCCGAACAGGGCGACGCGATTGATTTCCGTCATGGTTGTGCTTTCCGCTCGCGCTGCGAGCTCTGGTTGCGGTCGATGGCGCCGCGCCGCCGGCGCGCTGCGCTGCGCCGGTTCAGGTTATCCCGAGGTCGATATGAACGCCAGCGGATTCAGGTACAGGTCCGCGGCGTCGTGCTCGAACGGCCGGCTGGCGAACCAGGTGGTCCAGCCCAGGCGGACGTGCTCGCCCAGCCGCGGCGCGGGCACCTCCTGGCGCTTGAGCTTGATCTGCACGTCCCAGTTCAATTCGTCGCCGACGTAATTGCGCACGATCGCGACCATGCGCCGCAGGCTGTCGCCGCCGGGCAGCAGGCGCTGGTAGTCGGCATAGCCCACCGGCCCGATCTCGATGCGGAACTTCTGCTGCACCTCCCAGATCCGGGTGCCGATGATGATGTTCAGCCCCAGCGTGCTGACGTCCGATCGCCCCCCCAGGCTGGACAGGCCGCCGGCGGGAACGTTGATCCACTCGCCGATCCGTTCCACCACCCGGACGGGTACCTTGAAGTAGCTCGCCAGGATGGCGCCCAGGCCCTCGGCATTGCGCGTCTGTGCCGAAATGCGACCGGCGTAATAGTACTTGGCTTCGTCCGCCATCGCGTCGCGATTGCGAAACACCGGCCGCCCGACGCCGATCAGCGAGCCGACGAAGGTCGCGTAGCGGTCCGAGTGCGGCCGGTCGAAGTTCGCCGCCGGGTGCGCGGCAGCCCAGGCGCGGTAGAACAATGACAGAACGCGGTGATGGAACAGGTCGGCGAAGCGGGACAGGGTCGGATCGCCGGCATTGCGCAATCGATCGCGCGCATATTCGGTCAGGTGGATGGGCAGTGGGCCGTTGGGGCCGAACAGGCCGAGGAAAAACACCTCCATCCGCGGCGGCCGCCCGTCCTGGCCCCTGGTGAAGCTGGCCAGCGTGGATGGCGCGAAAATCAGCGAAGGTTGCTGCGCCAGGCGGATCGGGTCCTCCAGCGGTCGCTGCGACTCGCCAGGGCGGGGCTTTTCGGGATGGGCGGCCGCCAGCCGCCTCAACGCCGACAGGAACCCGAACCTCCACGGCTCGCGTGCCAGCGCCTCGATCAGGTCGTCTACAGCGCCTGCCGGCGTCCCAGGCGGGTCGGCCATCGCATGATCTCGCCACGATCCTGGGAATGCAGGACCGTCTCTGTGAAGGAATTAATCGATACGTAGCGGGCGAAGAACTGCTCCAGGATTGCCCCGAGCAGGAACACGCCGGTGCCCTCGAACGCCGCTTCCTCCATGGTCACCGTGATCTCCAGGCCGCGGCCGAAGGTGATCGGCCCGGGCGACGGCAGGCGGCGATTGATCGGACGCGAGGTAATCGAGCGCACTCCTTCGATCTGCTTGCGGACGATCGGATCGCTGCCGTCCCCGTACAGTGCCAGCAGATCGCGCAGGGCCGAGGCGCCCTGGCGACCGTCGGAGTCCACCAGCGACAGGTAATTGAGCGAAAGGTGATTGATGATGCGCCAGCAGGTATCGCCGTCCGGATAGGGTGGGCGCGGGCGGGTCGGCCCAGCCAGGCAGCGTACGCCCGGCACCGGCACCCCCGCCTCGAGGGAAAAATCCGACGCCGTCGCGCCAATCGGCATCGTCAGGGGCAGGTCGCGATTGGTGCACAACGTCTCCACGGCGAGCTGGCGGATGGCCGCGGAATACGGCGCCTCGCGCGCGTCCACCAGCGACAGGTACAGCTCGTGGCCGACGTAGCTCGAACGCGGCCCCTGCAGCCGCTGCTTGTCGGACAGCACGCGCGGCGCGCGGTGCACGGTGTAGTAGGACAGTTCGCCCGTGCTCTGGGTGTAGTCGTCGGCGGCGTAGAAAGGCTTGAACTCCTGTTCCACGTGGGTTCCGTAGCCGGTGACCCCCGTGACGCTGTGCACTTCGTAGTCCATCGGCCGGGTCCGGTCCGGCACGACGTGGAACTCGGTATCGCGCTCGTTGACGTGGATGCGATCCGCGCTCTTGGCGAACAGGTTCAGCGCCGGCGTGCAATGCAGCAGGAACAGGGACGGATCGATCAACCGTTCGAGCTCCGGGTCGGCGTTGCCGAACAACACGACGATCTCGAGGTCCGTGCCTTCGCAGCGTGCGGCGGCCTGCTTCAGGCCGCCGATGTCCACGAACAGGAACCGCGCCGGAAGCAGGAAGTACTCCTGCAGCAGCCGGTAGCCGGAAAAGCTCATCGCGGTCTGCGGCAGCAGGGTTTCCTCGTCGCCCAGGCCGACCATCTGTACCTGCTGGCGGGCAATGGATTCCTGCCACTGACCGCCGCCGGCCGGGCGTGCCACGACGTGGATCGTGTTGGCGATGCAGTATTCGAGGATTTTGTACGGAACCTGCTTTCCGCCGTGCAGGTAGAGCGTCAGGTGCTCGAGCGCGATGTCGGCGATGTTCAGCCCGGCCGTCGCCGCCAGCCGCAGCCGGAGCCCGGACTTGGCGCCGCGCAGGTCGGTGACGCCGATTGCCGCGAGGTTGCCTCCGCCCGCCAGGTACTGGGCCTCGCGCACTTCCAGCGGCAGCAGGGTCACCTCGTGCGCAGTGCGGAACTCGCAGGCGGTCAGTTCACCTTTGCCGGTGCGGCTGCGCAGCACGCTCTGGCGCGGTACCCGGATGCCGGTGGCGAGCCCGCCGTCGGAAAGCTCGGCCTGCAGTTGCACCACGACCGCCGAGGGCAGCGGCGCCAGGTAGTGCGGGTACACGGTTTCCAGCATGTGCTGGGTGAAGCGCGGAAACTCGGCGTCGATTTTCAGTTGTACGCGCGCGGTGAGGAAGGCGAACCCCTCCAGAAGGCGCTCGACGTATGGATCGGCGCATTCCAGGCTCTCCATGCCCAGGCGGCCGGCGATCTTCGGATAGGCCTGTGCGAACTCGGAGCCCATCTCACGGATGAACTGAAGTTCGCGGTTGTAGTACTGGAGCAGGCGCGGATCCATGACGCAGGCCTATGTCGACTTTTCCTCGGTGATCTTGAAATCGCCGGTTTCCAGGTCCACCGCCGTCTTCAGGAACAGGTGCAGCGGCAGCGGCTGCGCCCAGAGCTGACCCTCGATCTGCACCGTAAGCGTATTCGGGCTCATGATGTCGCCGGAAAGGTTCACCTCCACGCTCACCGTGTCCTTGAGCAGGCGCGGCTCGAAGGTGACGATTGCCTGCTTGAGCCGGTCGGAGATGCTCGCTTCGCGCACCGACGACGAAGTGCTTCCCGCCAGGTCCGGGATGCCGAAATTCACCACCGACGTGGCCACCTGCGGGTAGTCCCGGAGCTGCTCGGCCAGTCCCAGGTTGGTCGTGTTCAGCAGCCACCCGAGGTCGCGCAGCACGCAATCCTTCAGGCGCTTGATCGAAAGTACGCGCTGATCGCGCGATTCGCGGGAATTGTCCGGGTCGTTGTCGGTCAGCCGGTCGAGCAGCGCGGGCTGCAGTCGCTCCTGAGGGGTGAGCTCAGCCATGCGCCCACCCGGCGCGGGCACCGGCTCCGGGCGCAATCAATCGAAACGGCGGATGCGCCGGCGCCGGCCGCATGACGCCGCGATCACGCCTCGGCCGGCGCGGGCGCCGGAGCCGGGACGTCCAGTGTGATGTCGCGGATGTCGAGCAGGGCGAATTCGCCGCTGTCCGTGCCGAGCAGGCGTTGCCCGGTGCCGATGAACACGCCCGGTGAAGGCTCGGTCCAGTTCGTCATGCGGGCGAGCTGGACACGCGCGTCCGGATCGGACTCCGAGCCGGGATAGCGCGTCGGAACCAGGCCGACGGTCGTGCCGCCGTTTGCCCAGGTGAAGTGCACCGGCGCCCAGACCATGTCGCGCAGATCCGTGGGCTTCTCGACCTGGATGCGGGCGATTCGGCCAAACGGGATCCAGTAGTAGCGACCGTTGACCACCGCCTCCACGACCGGGCCGATGCGCGGATCCGCGTCGGCGATCCACTCGAACGGCTGGCCGTCGATCCGTCCGGCGGTGGCAGGGGCCTGCTCGAAAGCCTGCTCGCGCAGGCCCTGCGCGTGAACGTGCTGGCCCTGCGCGGACAGCCGCAGCGCTTCGATCAGCAGCGCGACCCAGGGTTCGGGATCGCCGAAGACCATGGGCGAGCGCTCGCCGGCGAACACCGAGGCGCGCAACACTTCGCAGCGCAGGGCTTCGCGGTAGGTCTGGACCATCGGCAGGGTCGCCGCGTCCATTTCGCCCAGGATGTCGAGCTGGGTGAGGGCCTTGTCCCACTGGCCGAGCACCGAAAGCAGCTGGAACAGGAACACGCGGTGCTCCGGCCTGGCCGGTTCACTGCGCACCTTGTTGCGAACTTCCGCGAGCGCCTCGGCAACCTTGCCCTCGCGCAACAACTGATCTGCGGCCATGGGATCTCCAGGATGAAAAAAGCACTGCGCCCGCGCGAGGCGGGCGCAGTGCGGGATTGCGGTAACTCAGCTTCCGCCCCAGGCCTGGCCGACGACCTGATCCCAACCGGCGTTGCCGGCCTTGGTCGGGGTCTTGCCTTCCACGAGCTGGGAGTACTCCATCCAGATCTTGTTGTACATGAACTCGATGGTCTCTTCCGGCCGCTCGTCCTCCGAACCGCTGATGCTCCAGGACTTGACCAGGCAGCGCGACAGGCGGATCTCCAGGAACTGCTCGTACTTCTCGCCCATGGTCTGCAGGAACGCGAACTTGGCGACTTCCTCCGATGCCTTGCCGGACAGCGCCATCTTCAGCAGGTTGATCGAGGCGCGGTCCATGGACTTGGTCACGGAAACCGGTGCGAGCTCCGGAGTGCCGAGGAAGATGTCCGAGGTGCCGGCCTTGGCGCTTTCCTTCGGCTCGCGGGTGCAGTTCCAGCTGATGCTGCTGACCGTGATCCAGTCCTCGTACCCCTTCATCTTGGAGTCACCGGGGACTTCCTTGATTTTCAGAAGAATCATATCGCTCTCCTAGGTTGTTGCTTGGCGTTTGGGTGCCTGTCTCTGATTACCGCCAACAGCGGTCGGCAAGAGGTGTCTCTTAGCCGCCCTTCGCCGAGGGCAGTTTCGAGACCAGGCGCAGCGAAACCGTCAACCCCTCCAGCTGGTAATGCGGACGCAGGAAAAACTTCGACTTGTAGTACCCCGGATTGGACTTGTCCTCCTCGACCACGACTTCGGCTGCGGCGAGCGGCTTGCGCGCCTTGTCCTCCTCGGTCGCGAGCGCCGGGTTCGGCTCGACGTAGTTCTGGATCCACTGGTTCAACCAGCGCTGCATGTCGGCCTGCTCCTTGAAGGAGCCGATCTTGTCGCGCACGATGCACTTGAGATAGTGCGCGAAGCGGCAGGTGGCGAACAGGTACGGCAGGCGCGCCGCCAGGTTGGCGTTCGCGGTGGCGTCCGGGTCGTCGTACTCGGCCGGCTTGTGCAGGGACTGGGCGCCGATGAAGGCCGCAACGTCGGAGTTCTTGCGGTGGATGAGCGGCATGAAGCCGTTCTTGGCCAGTTCCGCTTCGCGCCGGTCGCTGATCGCGATCTCGGTGGGGCATTTCATGTCGACGCCGCCGTCGTCGGTCGGGAAGGTATGCGTGGGCAGCCCCTCGACCGCGCCGCCGGACTCGATCCCGCGGATGCGCGTGCACCAGCCGTACATCTTGAACGAGCGGTTGACGTTGACCGCCATGGCGTACGCCGCATTGGCCCACACGTACTTGTCGTGCTGCGCGCCCTCGGTGTCCTCCTCGAAGTCGAATTCCTCGACCGGGTTGGTCTGCGAGCCGTAGGGCAGGCGGGCCAGGAAGCGCGGCATGGCCAGGCCGATGTAGCGTGAGTCCTCCGACTCGCGCAGCGAGCGCCAGGCGGCGTACTCCGGGGTCTGGAAGATCTTGGTCAGATCGCGCGGGTTGGCGAGCTCCTGCCAGGACTCCATCTGCATCAGCGAGGGCGCCGCGGCGGTGAGGAACGGGGCATGCGCCGAGGCGGCGATCTGCGCCATTTCGTTCAGCAGCTCGACGTCCTGCGGGCTGTGATCGAACTGGAAATCGCCTACCAGGCAGCCGTACGGTTCGCCGCCGAACTGGCCGTATTCCTCTTCGTACACCTTCTTGAAGATCGGGCTCTGGTCCCAGGCGGTGCCCTTGAACTTCTTCAGCGTCTTGTGCAGCTCCTTCTTGGAGCAGTTGAAGACGCGGATCTTGAGCATCTCGTCGGTTTCGGTGTTGTTCACCAGGTAGTGCAGGCCGCGCCACGAACTCTCCAGCTGCTGGAAGTCCTCGTGGTGGATGATGAGGTTGACCTGCTCGGTGAGCTTCTTGTCGAGCTCGGCGATGATCGCCTGGATGGTCTTGATTGCGTCGTCCGAGATCAGCGCGGTGCTCGACAATGCATGCTCGGCGAGCGTCTTGACGGCGCTCTGGACGGCTTCCTTGGCGCTGTCGGAGGTCGGCCGGAATTCCTTCTGCAGGAGCGTGGAGAAATCGCTCGCTTCGATCGTCTGTACGCCCGCTTCCTGCTGGGCGCCGGTTTCAGTCTGTGCCATGGTCAGGTTCTCCCGTTGCTATCGCCGCGTTCGGCCCGGATCAGGACTGTTCGCCGGACTCGGCTTTCGGAGCCGCCGCCAGCGCCTGCAGCAGGGTCGGATCCTTGAGCACCTTGGCGAGCAGCTCCTCGGCGCCGGTCTTGCCGTCCATGTAGGTCAGCAGGTTGGAGAGCTGGGTGCGCGCGTCCAGCAGCTTGCTCAGCGCTTCGACCTTGCGCGCCACCGCCGCCGGGGAGAAGTCGTCCATGCTCTCGAAGGAGATGTCGACGTTCAGGTTGCCCTCGCCGGTGAGCGTATTGGGAACCCGGAACGCGGCGCGCGGCTTCATTGCCTTGAGCCGCTCGTCGAAGTTGTCGACGTCGACGGTGAGCGCCTTGCGGTCGGCGACCGGCGGCAGCTCCGAGGCGTTCTTGCCGGACAGGTCGGCCATCACACCCATGACGAACGGCAACTGGACCTTCTTCTCGGCGCCATAGACCTCGACGTCGTACTCGATCTGCACGCGCGGCGCCCGATTGCGGGCGATGAACTTCTGACTGCTTTGCTTAGCCATGATCTTCCCCTTAGATGGTTCGAAGGCCGGCGCGTCGGCGCTGGCGGAAACCCCACCTCGATGCTCCAGTTACTGCTGCAGTGCGAAAAACCCCAGGCAAGGATACGCTGTTTCGGTGAAAGCCGGGATAAGTTTAGCTGCGGCCGTCATTCGCTGCTTTCGACATTCCCGCGCCAGCGCTGGGCCTCGCTGACCGCGTCGGGAAGGAGGTCCTCCAGGATGGCCATGAAGTCCCTGGCGACCAGCCTCTTGGCCCGTCGCAGCAGCAGCGGCACCGGGCTGGAAGGCTCGTTGCGCTCGAAGTACTCGCACAGTTCGTCCAGGCGCCGGGTGACGTCGTCGCGATTGCGGATGCCGGCGGTGACCACCACGGTCGCGCCGGCCGCTGCCGCCGGCAGCGCGCCGCCTTCGCCCCCGGCCTCGACCGCCACTGCGCCCTCGGCGCCGGCCTGATCCGCACTGCCGCCACCCTCGCGGCGAGCCGCGAGGGTGGCGGTCGCCTGCTTGAGTTCCTTAAGGACCGCACGCAGGTCGGACAAGTCGGCCGAACCGCCGGCACCGACCAGATCGCCCAGCGTGCGCTCGATGGTCACCGCGTGGTCGAGGGCGTCGGCCGCGGCGGCCGCCATCGCCCGAATAGCCTCCGGATCGGAGTCCATGACCGCCGACTCGATGGTCGACATCTTGGGCAGCTTCTCGGGGTCGGCTTCCGGCGGCGGGTTCTCGGTCCCGGCAGCGATGGCATAGTCGTGCAGATTGAACCGGCCCACGGCACGCGAGGCCACCAGGGGCGCCTGGCGGATCGCACCGACGATGGCCCCGTAGTTGGCCAGGCCGGCGACGATGTTCACCCGGATGGTGGGATCATTGTCGTCATCCGGATCCAGGCGTGGATGGTAGCCATCCCAGTACCGTTCCACGTACCCGCGCATCACGGCCAGGGTCGCGGTGAAGGAGGGGATGCCGCCGGTGCGCAGGCAGGCACGTGCGAGCTGGTAGGCCACGCGCATGTCCTTGGTGCGTTCGAGCAATTCCAGTGCGCGGTTTTCGACATCGGCCCAGTCCGGATCCTCGGCGGGGATGACGGTGTCGCCCTTCTGCTTCTCGGGCGTGCCCGCGGCGGCCTGTTCGAGTTCGACGAAGGCGGGGTCGTATTCGAGGTTGTCGCCGCAGGGGTTGTCGGGCGAGATCTCGGCGAGGAGGCGTTCGACGTCGATCGGCATGTTCGATTCCGATTCAGTGCGCCGATCCGGAGCTGGATTGCGTCATGGGCCGGCGCATTATGTGTGTTTTGAATCTTGCGCGCAACGCACGAATCTGCCAACAGTTCTCAGTTCGGGGCGGCGCGCTCGGATGGCAATTGCACCACGCGCGGGCGTGCCCGTAAGATGCCGCGTCGGGCGTGCCGAACGGGTGCTTCCGCAATACGCGGGGCCGCGCCCCGCGGCGCGCGGCCCTCCCCGGGTGCCGGCCGGCAGTTCCCTGCGAACGGAGTGCGTGATGGCGGACGGTTATTCGCTGGAGTTGAAATATCCTGAATGCGGCGCCTGGATTGGCCTGCAGCAGATGACGGTGGTGGACCGCCTGAGCCGCCCCTTCCTCATCGAGCTGGTGCTCCTGAGCGACAGCTTCGACCTCGACTACGACATCCTGCTCGGCGGTTCCTTCACCGTGAAGATGGAACTGCCCGGCGAAAGCAAGTTTCGCTACTTCAACGGCATCCTGGCGCAGATGACCCTGGCGGGAAGCAGCGGCACCAGCGCGCTGTACCGCGCGCAGCTCCGGCCCTGGTTCTGGCTCCTGACGCGTTCGGCGAACTCGCGCATCTTCAACGACAAGAACGCCGTGGAAATCGTCAAGGCGATCTTGCAGGAAGCGGGGTTCTCCGATCACGAGTGGCGGCTGTCGAATTCCGCCAAGTACGAGACGCGCGAGTACTGCGTCCAGTACCGGGAGACCGACTTCGACTTCGTCAACCGGCTGTTCGAGGAAGAGGGCATCTACTACTACTTCCGGCACGCGGACGGCAAGAACTACCTCGTGCTCGCCGATGCCGTCGGCTCGCACGACAAGCCCGACGGCTACGAGTCGATCAAATACGACCAGCGCACCGCGGATCAGGCCACGCTGGACCGCGAAGGCATCGGCGACTGGTGCGAGTGGCGCGAGGTCCAGCCCGGCAAGTTCACGACCACCGCCTACAACTTCGAGACACCCACGGAAAAACTCGAAGTCACCCATACCGCCGCGGCAAACCACACCTACGGCACGCTGGAGGTCTACGACCCTCCGGAGGACTACGCCAAGACGCCGCGCGGCAAGTGGTTCGCGCAGGTGCGCGCGGAGGAGTTCAAGCTCCAGACCCAGCGCTACGTCGCGCGCGGCAACCCGCGCGGCCTGGGCGTGGGCAACCTGTTCAAGCTGACGGATCACCCGCGCAAGAGCCAGAACCAGGAGTACCTGGTCGTGTCCGCGGTGCACGACCTGCGATCCCTGGACCTCGTGTTCGGCAAGTTCGACAAGCAACCGAGCTACACCTTCGACCTGCGCTTCGAGACGATCATGTCCAAGAGCCAGTTCCGGCCGCCGCGGGTGACGCCCAAGGCGCTGGTGCAGGGGCCGCAGACGGCGGTCGTGGTCGGCGACAAGAATGAGGAAATCGCCACCGACAAGTACGGGCGCGTCAAGGTCAAGTTCCACTGGGACCGGCGCGGCGACGACAAGGCCGCCTGGGACAAGCGTTCCTGCTGGATCCGCGTCTCGCACGGCTGGGCGGGCAAGGCCTGGGGGCAGATCTTCATCCCCCGCGTCGGCCAGGAGGTGATCGTCGACTTCCTCGAGGGCGACCCGGACCAGCCGATCATCACCGGGCGGGTCTACAACGCCGAGCAGGTCGTGCCCTACGAGCTGCCGGCCAAGAAGACCCAGAGCGGCATCAAGACCCGCAGCACCGACAAGGGCGACACCAAGACCTTCAACGAGCTGCGCTTCGAGGACAAGAAGGGCAAGGAGGAGATCTACTTCCACGCCGAGCGTGATTTCAACCGCGTGGTGGAGAACAACGACACCCTCAAGGTCGGGTTCGACGTCAAGGACAAGGGCGACCAGACGATCGACATCTTCAACAACCAGACCATCACCATCGGTACGTCCAACGCCGCCGATGGCAGCCAGAAGCTGACCATCTACAAGGACCGCACCACCCAGCTCAAGACCGGCAACGACAAGCTCACGATTGACAAGGGCAACCGTGAAACGACGGTCTCCAAGGGCGATCAGAAGCTGACGATCTCGATGGGCAACCGGACTTCGACGATCAAGGGCAACGACAAGCTGACCTTGCAGACCGGCAACCAGACCATCGCCATCTCCGCCGGCAAGCAGGACGTGACCGCGGCGCAGTCGATCACGCTCAAGGTCGGCCCCAGCAGCATCAAGATCGACCCCAGCGGCATCACCATCAAGGGGCCTATGATCAAAATCGACGGCAGCGCCATGGTGGACATCAAGGCCGGCGGCATGTTGACCGCGAAGTCGCCCATGACCACGGTCAAGGGCGACGGCATCCTGATCCTCAAGGGCGGCGTGACGCTCATTAACTGATTGGCGCGACCATGGCCACGACACCGACCGACAAGGATCCCCTGGTGCGCATCGCCGGCCGCCGCCCCATGGACGTGTGCGCCGAGCTCGAGCTCGACGATGCGGCCCGCGCGCTGCTGACAGACACCCTCCAGCCGGCACCGTTCCTGACCGCCCTCATCCAGGGGGAGATGTTCACCGACGCGGTGGCGTACCTGGCCCATGCCCTGCCCAAGCCGGATGCCGTGGCCTGGGCCTGCGTGTGCGTGCGCACCGCGCTCGGCACGGCGCCGGTCGACGGCCACATCGCCAGCCAGATTGCCGCGGCCGAGGCCTGGGCCATGCAGCCCAGCGCCCGCAACAGCCGCGGCGCGGAAAAGGTCGCGCTCGAGGGGCGGCCCAAGGACTGCGGCGCGCAGTTCGCCGCCATGGCCGCGTTCTGGAGCGGAGAGAGCCTGGCGCCCGAGGGGCTGCCGCCGGTGCCGCCCGCGCCCGGGTTGACCGGTACCGCGGTTGCCACCGCGGTGACGATGGCGGCGGTCAGCGGCGATCCGATGGCGATACCCGACCGCTACCGCACCTACCTTGCCAAGGGCATCCTGATCGCCCGCACCCCGGTCTGATCCGCGCCCGTCGCCGCGGGCGGCGGGGGTCCACGACGCACGGCGAACCGCACCGATGTCCCAGGCACCCGCCAATACCTACGACCTCATTCCGTACGACAGCCACGCCTTCAGGGCCACGCACCCGGACACTCTGTCGAGCATCGCCGCGTTGTTCGGCATGGAGCCGGCGCCGCCGGATCGCTGCCGGGTGCTGGAACTGGGCTGTGCCAGCGGCGGCAACCTGATACCCATGGCGGTGGCGCTGCCGGGCTCGACCTTCGTCGGGGTGGATCTGTCGGTCCGCCAGATCGATGACGGCCACGCCACCCTGCGCGCGCTCGGGCTGGGCAACGTCTCGCTGCTGCACTGCGATCTGCGCGATGTCGACTCGGTGCTCGGGCATTTCGACTACATCGTCTGCCATGGCGTGTATTCCTGGGTGCCGCGCGAAGCGCAGGATCGGATCATGGCCATCTGCCGCGAACTGCTCGCGCCGCAGGGCGTGGCCTACATCAGCTACAACACCTATCCGGGCTGGCACCTGCGCGCCACGGTGCGGGAGATGATGAATTACCACGCGGGCCACTTCGACGATCCGCGCAGCCGCATCGATCAGTCGCGCGCGCTGCTGGATTTCCTGGTCAAGGCGGCGCCCGAGGACGGCAGTGCCTACTCGCGCCTGCTGCGCGACGAACTGCAGATCCTGCGCGATCGCCAGGACTCCTACCTGTTCCACGAGCACCTGGAGGAGCACAACGAGCCGGTGTACTTCTACCGCTTCATGGAGCGCGCCGCCGCCGCCGGACTGCGCTTCCTGGGCGAGGCGAGCCTGGATGCGATGCTGCCGCTGAATTTCTCCGCCGAGGTGCAGGAGACGCTGCGGAGGATCGCGCCGGACATCATCCGCATGGAGCAGTACATGGATTTCCTGCGCAACCGCATGTTCCGGCGCACGCTGCTGTGCCACGAGCAGGTGCGGCTGGAGCGCGATCTGCGCCCGGAGGTCGTCCGGCGCTTTCACATCAGCTCCACGCTCGCCCCCGCCGAGCGCGAGGTCGACTTCGACTTCCCGGGCGAACTGGTGTTCCAGCACCCGACCGGCGCGACGGTCACGGTGCGCAGCGCGTGGGAAAAAGCGCTGCTGTACACGCTCTGGGAATTCGCGCCTGCCGGCACGACCGTCGGGCACCTGGTCGAAGCCGCCCGGCAGCGCCTGGGGCGCGCCCCCGCGGATGCCGATCCGGAGCAGGCCGCGTGCAGCACCATCCTGAACTGCTACAGCGCCGGACTGCTGGATCTGCGCCTGCAGCCGGATCGCTTCACGACCGCGGTCTCGCAGCGTCCCGTGACCAGCACCCTGGTGCGGCATCAGGCCGCGCGCGGGCGCGTGGCGACCAACCTGCGCCACGATTCGGTCGCGCTCGGTCCGTTCGACGCGGTGCTGCTGCCGCTGCTGGATGGCAGCCGTGATCGCGCCGCCCTCATCGACGCACTCAGTGCGGCCATCGCCGACGGCCGGCTCGTGATGCACAGGAACGAGGACAAGGTCACCGACCCGGACGAGGTCCGGGGGCTGACCGCGCAGGCGCTGGAAGTGGCGCTGTCGCAGCTCGCGGCCAAGATGCTGCTGGTGGCGTGAGGCCGCCGGTAGTGTAGGATTCGGCCATCGTTCCGCGCCGGCGGTTCCGGCCAACCACCATCGAGGAAACCAACATGAAACCACTGCACTGGTTCGCTTCGCTGTTCGTCGCCCTGACCCTGCTCGCGGCCTGCGAGTCCAAGCCGGATCCGACGCTGCTCAACGCGGTCGTGCAGGCCACGCAGGACGCCAATCCGGACGCATCCGGCGCCGCCTCCCCGGTCGTGCTGCGCTACTACGAGCTGAAGTCCTCGGCCGCGTTCGACAAGGCGCAGTTCTTCGACCTGTACGAGAAGGCCGATACCGTGCTCGCCGCGGACCTGCTCAACAAGGGCGAGGTCGCACTGGCGCCGGGGCAGAGCAAGCCGCTGGAACTCACCCTCAATCCCATGACCACCGCGGTGGGCTTCGTGGTCGGCTATCAGCAGATCGACAAGGCCCAGTGGCGCAAGAGCATGGCGATCGTCCCCAACAAGCCGAACAAGGCCGTCGTCACGATCGGCACGCTCGCGCTGAGCGTGAAATGACGCGGTGGTGGCGGCGCGGGCACGCCCCGCGCCGCGTTTCCCTGATGGCAGGCAGGCTATGGAGCCGGAGGCACGCATGGGCAAGTTCTTCTCCTCGTCCGATCTGATCCGCCTGAGCGTGGGCGAGGGCATCGCCCGCATCACGCTCAACCGGCCCGAGAAACGCAACGCGCTGTCGCCGCAGATGCTCGACGACATGTTCGATGCCTTCATCGAGGCCGACGCGCTGAACGACGTGAACGTCATCGTGCTGGAAGGCGCGGGCAAGGATTTCTGCGCCGGCTACGATCTGGCCGGCACCTACGACCGGCGCGCGAAGGAGCAGGCGGGCGGGCCGGACGACGCCGCGCACTATCGCACCAGTATCGGCACCTTCGACGACGATTGCTGGGGCCTGGAGCAGACCCAGCGCAAGACGCTGGTCATGGCCGAAGTGCACAAGCCGGTGATCGCCAAGGTGCAGGGCAACTGCCTGGCCGGCGGTACCGACATGGCCCTGATGTGCGACATGGTGGTGGTCGCCGAGGACGCCCGCATCGGCTTCCCGGCCACGCGTGCCAACGGCACCCCGCCGAACCACATGTGGGTCTACCACATGGGCCCGCAGTGGGCCAAGCGCATGCTGATGACCGGCGACAGCCTCACCGGCCGCGACGCCTGCCGGCTCGGGCTGGTGCTGGAGGCGTATCCGGCCGATCGGCTCGATGCCGAAGTCATCGCACTGGCGCGCCGCATCGCCAACGTCGACGCCGAACTGCTCTCCACCCACAAGCGCGTGGTGAACGTCGCCATGGAACTCATGGGCGCGCGGACGCTGCAACGGATGTCGGCCGAGATCGACGCTCGCGCGCATCTGTCCAAGGGGCCGCGGCGCACGCGCTTCAAGGCCGACATGGCTGCGTCCGGGCTGAAGGAGGCACTGCGCAATCGCGACGCGCCCTTCGGCGACGGCCTGGTGCGCCTCGGCGAGCACCATTGAGAGGCGCCGGATGAACCCGACCGCGGTGGGGCAGGGCCCCCTGGCCGGCGTCCGGATCGTGGAACTCGCCGGCATCGGTCCGGGGCCGATGGCGGCGATGCTGCTCGCCGATCTCGGCGCCACCGTAGTCCGCATTGACCGGCCGGTACCGCACGATCTCGGCGTGCCACGCCCGCCACGATTCAACCTGACGCTGCGCAACCGGCCGGTCATCGCGTTGGACCTGAAGGACCCCCGGGCGCTGGAACTCGTGTTGCGCCTGGTCGGCCGTGCCGACGGTCTCATCGAGGGCTACCGGCCGGGCGTCGCCGAGCGCCTCGGCCTGGGGCCCGACGAGTGCCTGGCCCGCAATCCGCGCCTGGTCTACGGCCGCATGACCGGCTGGGGACAGCAGGGGCCGCTGGCGCAGTCCGCCGGTCACGACTTCAACTACATCGCCATCACCGGCGCGCTCAATGCGGTCGGGCGGAAGGATGCACCGCCCACGCCGCCGCTGAACCTGCTGGGGGATTTCGCCGGCGGATCGATGTACCTGGTCATGGGCCTGCTGGCCGGGATCCTGTCCGCGCGCAGCACCGGCCGTGGCCAGGTGGTGGACGCGGCGATCGTGGACGGCGCGGCCTCGCTCATGACGCATTTCTACGGCCTGGTCGCCGGCGGCCTGCACCTGCCCGAGCGCGGCAGCAACCTGTCCGACACCGGCGCGCACTACGCCGACGTCTACGCCTGCGCCGATGGCCGCTGGGCGGCGGTGCAGGCGCTGGAACCGAAGTTCTACGCCGAGTTGCTGCGGCGCATGGAGATTGACCCGGCCGAGATCGGCGACCAGCAGGATCGGCGTAATTGGCCTCGCGGCAAGGCGATCCTCGCCGCCCGTTTCAAGACCCGCGGCCGTGACGAATGGTGCCGGATCCTCGAGGGCACCGACGCCTGCTTCGCACCGGTGCTGGGCTACGACGAAGCGCCCGCGCATCCACACAACCGCGCACGCGGCACCTTCGTGGAGGTGGACGGCGTCGTCCAGCCGGGGCCGGCCCCGCGCTTCAGCGTCACCTCGCCCGGCATGCCCAGGCCGCCGCGCCCCGCGAGCGAAACCGACCCGCGCGAAGCGCTCTTCGGCTGGATCCCCGAGGCCGACATCGAATCGTTGCAGGTCGAGGGTGTCCTGCGTCCTTCGCCGCAAAGCTGAATTGCAACACCGCCTTCCGGAGTCCGCACCATGCCAACCGCACCGCTCGCCAACATCCGCGTCATCGATTTCTCGCGCGTGCTCGCCGGGCCGCTGGTGGCGCAGATGCTCGGGGATCTCGGCGCCGAGGTGATAAAAATCGAACGCCCGGGCGGCGGCGACGATTCGCGCCAGT
The DNA here is from genome assembly GCA_050183625.1 of Gammaproteobacteria bacterium. GTDB lineage: Bacteria > Pseudomonadota > Gammaproteobacteria > JADZEE01 > JADZEE01 > JBFXBD01. Next base: position 27,886 of record JBFXBD010000015.1, on the reverse strand, counting down.
ACGGGCCGCCTTTCTTCGGCGGAGAGGCCGGCCGGCGCGCAGGCGAGTCGGCGTTCTTCATCGGCTGCAATCGCGGCAAGAAGTCGGTGACCCTGGACATCGCCTCCAAGCGCGGCCGCGCGATAGCGCGCGACCTGACCGCGCGCGCCGACGTGGTGGTGGAGAACTTCCGCGTCGGCACCCTGGCGCGCTACGGACTGGACTACCACTCGCTCGCGGCCGGCAACCCCGGCCTGGTGTATTGCTCGATCACCGGCTATGGCCAGACCGGGCCGGATCGGGAAAAGCCCGGCTACGACGCCATCTTCCAGGGCAAGTCCGGCCTGATGAGCATGACGGGCCTGCCCGATGGCGAACCCGGCGGCGGGCCGATGAAGGTGGGTCCGAGCATCGTCGACATCCTCACCAGCCTGTACGCCTCCACCGCGGTGGTGACCGCATTGCTGCACCGGCCCGCGAACGGCGGGCGCGGCCAGCACATCGACATGGCGCTGCTGGACTGCGGGATCGCCGCGCTCTCCCACTACGCCGAGCAGTACCTGGTCTCGGGCGTGCAGCCGCCGCGCCGGGGCACCGCCGGCAACGGCGGGCTGCCCTCGCAGATGTTCGTCTGCGGCGACGGCCGCGGCATCATGATCACGGTCGGCAACGACCTGCAGTGGCAGCGGTTCTGTCGCGCCGCCGGCCGCACCGACCTGCTGGAGGATCCGCGCTATGCCACCAGCGTGCCGCGGATCGAGAATCGCGACACGCTGATCCCGATGCTGCACGTGGAGTTCGCCACCCGGACCGCCGCCGAATGGCTGAAACTGCTCGAGGAGGCCGAGATCCCCTCGGGGCCGATCAACGACCTGGACGCGGTCTTCGCCGATCCGCAGGTCGTGCACCGGGGCATGAAGCAGCCGGCACCGCATCCGCTCGCAACGGGCCTGGAAGTCCTGACCAACCCGCTGCGCTTCTCCGATGCCCTCGTGCGCAGCGACAAGCCGAGCCCCATGCTCGGCCAGCACACCGACGAGGTGCTGGGCGGTTTGCTGGGCATTGGCAGCGCGGAGATCGCCGAACTGCGCGCCGCGGGCGTGGTCTGATCGCACGCGGCCGCGCGGAAATTCACTCCGACCCCGTTTCCGTGCGGGAACGGATGGCGTGCAGCTTTTCCAGGGCTTCGGGGTAGCGGAATTCGCGCAGGTCGTCCTCGATGGTGCGCGCGGCGGAGCCGAGCGCGGCGCGCAGCGGGCCGGCATGGTCGCGGAAGTATTCCGCGGCGTGGAAATCCGAGCCCACGAGCAGCACTTCCAGTTCGTCCAGAAGCGGCAGGTCGGCACCGGCCAAGCCGTTACGCTGCCCGCCCGGCCGCGCCGGAAGCCATGTCAGAAGCGCGCGGTACAGCGTCTCGGCTTCCACCGGCTTGGCGATATGGTCGTTCATGCCGGCAGCCAGGCAGGCGACCCGATCCTCGGCGAACGCGTTGGCCGTGACGGCCAGGATCGGCGTATGCGCATTGCGCGGCCCATGACGGATCGCCCGGGTGGCCGCGAGGCCGTCCATGATCGGCATCTGCACGTCCATGAGAATCGCATCGTAGTCCTGAGCCGTTGCCATCTTTACCGCGCACGCGCCGTCCGGCGCCAGGTCCACGGCCAGCCCGGCGCCGCGCAGCAGGGCGAGCGCGACCTCCTGGTTGTTCGGGTCATCCTCCGCGACCAGGATGCGGGCTTCGGCGTGCTGCGCGCGCAGCGCTTTTTCAGAGCCGGCCTTTTCAGCTCGAGCCGTCGGTGCGTCCTCCACATTGCGCAGTACCCGCAGCAGCGCATCGTGCAGGGCGGAGGGAGTCACCGGCTTTTCGACGACCGCGTCGACGGCAGCGGCGGTCGCGGGCACTTCGCCGGCCGCGACGCCGCTGACGAGCACCAGCGCCGGGCGCGACACCAGGGGCAGTTCCCGCAGCCGCGAAATCACTGAATGCACCTGGGTGCCGGGCAGCCCGGCGTCCAGCAATACGACGCTGAACGGCGTGCCTGCGGCATCGGCCGCCGCGATCGCGCCCAGCGCATCGCCGCGCGAAGCCCCGGCCTGCACCGTGAGTCCGAAGCGCCCGAGCATCGCGGCGATGGCCTGGCGCGCAGGCTCCATGTCGTCGATCAGCAGGATCCGCCGCCCGGCGAACAGCGGCGGCACCGGCCGATCGTCGCCGACGCGTCCGAGCCGGGCGCTGAACCAGAACAGGCTGCCTTCACCGAGCCGGCTTTCGACGCCGACCTCCCCACCCATCAGGCGGGCGAGATTGCGCGTGATCGCCAGCCCCAGCCCCGTTCCGCCGAAGCGCCGGGTAGTCGAGGTATCGGCCTGCTCGAAGGCCTGGAACAGGTTGTCGATCTTGTCCGCGGCGATGCCGATGCCGGTATCGCGCACCGAGAACCGCAGCAGCAGATCATCGGTCTCGCCGGGCAGCACCTCGGCACGCAACACGATCGTCCCGCGCTCGGTGAACTTCACCGCGTTGCCGACCAGGTTGATGATGGCCTGGGACAGGCGCGTGGGGTCTCCGCGCAGGCGCTGGGGCGTGTGATCGGTGTCGATCACCAGTTCCAGCCCCTTGGCCCGCGCACGATCGGCGAACAGCGCACAGGCCCTGGCCAGCATGTCGTCGGAGCGGAAATCGATTCGCTCGAGCGTGAGACGGCCGGATTCGATCCGCGAAAGGTCGAGGATGTCGTTGATGATCTGCAGCAGGTGCTGCGCCGCGTCGTCGATCTTGCGCACGCGCTCGATTTGGGCCGGCGGAAGCGGGTCGCGCTGCATGAGGTGGGCCAGGCCGATGATCGCGTTCATCGGCGTACGGATCTCGTGGCTCATGTTGGCCAGGAACGCGCCTTTGGCGCGGTTCGCGCCTTCGGCGTCGAGCCGCGCGCGTTCGAGCTGTGCGGTGCGTTCGGCGACCAGTTCCTCCAGGCGTTCCCGGTGCCGCTGCAGTTCGTCCTCGATGCCCTTTCGCGTCGTCGTGTCGTGCACGATGCCCAGCACGGCGGGGCGGCCCAGGTAGTCGAAGCGATTGGCTCGCAACCCGACCCAAATCCGCGCACCGTCCCGGCGCATGAACTGAAGCTCGTAGTCCCGGACCGGTTCCGGCCCGCTGCCGATGCGCTGCTCATAGCGCTCGCGCCATACAGCGAGGAATTCCGGCGCTACGACCTTCTCGAACGGCAGGCCGACGAAATCATCCGGAGCATAGCCGAGCATCGCGGGCAGGGCCGGGTTGGCGAACACGAAGCGATGGTCCTGCGCGACGAACACCCCATCGAGCAGCCAGTCCAGCAGGCGGCGGTGGCGGGTCTGGCTCTCGTGCAGGGCTGCGTCGGTGCGCCTGCGCTCCTGCGCGCGGCGCGCGATCCACACGTACATGAGGCAGGCGCTCACGACGACGAAGAGGGCATCCGTCGCGATTTCCAGCCACTGGCGCAGCGCCGGATCGGGCACGAGCCAGGCCGTCAGGGCATGGCCGCCGCCGAGCCAGATGCTGGCGAAGATGCCGTAGGACAGGACGATGCGGGCCGGGCGCCGGGTGGCGCCGTCCTCGGGGCGATCGATGTATGCGTCGGCCGGAGATGGGCCGTCCGGTTCGGGCGTCAACGCACGCAGCTCCTGGTCGCGCCTGCACTGCAGCCGCCATGATAGCCACGGGCGAACCCGCCGCAACCCGGCGCGCCGTCCGCTCAGATCCCGAAGTGGCGGTACAGCCGGTAGCACTCCAGGCCGATCACCAGCGCCCAGACCAGGATCGCGATCCCGACCGCCGCGGCCGCGATGTCCTTGATGGCGCCGATGCGGCGGTCGTGGCGCGGTTCGATGAAATCGCAGATCGTCTCGATCGCGGTGTTGAACAGCTCGGCCACGATGACGAATGCCGTGGCCGCAAGGATCAGCAGCGCGTCGACCCATTCGCGCAGCACGAATGCCGCCGCGAGCAGGACGATCGAAAGGAGCACCTTGTAGGCGACGCTGAAGTCGGTACCTATCGCAATGCTCAGCCCCGACCACACCGTTCGCAGTTTGCGCAGCGGGTGATACCCCGGTTCGCCGATCCCCAGCCTCTCGTTACGCATGTCCGCCCCCTCGCGGCGTTGCACGTCGCCAGCGCACGCCGCACAGGCCGGCGAGCGCCAGCGTCCAGCACCAACCGGCGGCCAGGCCGGCGGCGATGTCTGACGGATAGTGCACGCCCAGGTAGATCCGCGTGGCGCAGACAATCGCGATCGCCGCCGCAGCGGCGATGCAGGCGCCGGCCCGGCGCGTACCGGGCGACATCGCGAACAGCACCGCGACGCAGAACGCCGTGATCTGCGCGGCGTGACTGCTCGGATAGGAGGCGTCGAGCGGCGCCGCGATCAGCATCTGCGCCACCGGCGGACGCGGGCAGTCCAGGAGCCCTTTCACCGCGGCGTTCACGGCGCCGGTGCCGAGCGGTGCCACTGCAATCAGCCACGCCGCATTGCGCTCCCCGCGCCTCCCCAGCCACAGGGCGATCGCCGCCGCGAGCGGGCCCAGTACCGCAAGCGAACCGGCCCAGGTCAGCACGGTCGCGGCCTGGGTGGCGGCCCCGTTGCGCCAGGCAGCCGCGGCGGCCAGCAGGCCGGCATCGAGCGCCGCCGCCGAACATCCCGGACCCGGCCTGGACCATACCGCGCCCGCCGCGACGATCGCGGCCGACGCAATCATCCAGGCAATCGCGCCGGATTGCCGGAACGCGGGCGAATTCACGCCGGATCGGATGCGTGTGCAGGACGATGCCGCGCGCCGGTCCCGACGCCGGGGCGCGGCGCTCGTCCCGGATCTCCGCCCGCTGCGCCGACGCCGGTCGAACCCGGAGCGGGTTCCACGGGCGAGGGTCCTCGTGCGGGTACGAGGACGAGCGGCGCCGCACGGTCGCCGGGTGCAGCGCCGCCGGGCACGGCCACGAACAAGGTTCTCATCTGCTGCCTCCGCTCTCCGTCTGCACGGTCGAAGCCGACCGTGCAGGAATGGAGTGCCGCCGCCGGCCCGGGGTTTCCGCGTCGGGGCCGGGCTTTTCGAGCCGACCCATCGACAAATCCGAAGGTGAGCCCGCCATCGGCCGGGCGCAGGTTCATACGGTATACTCTTTGCCCCGAGCCCTGCCACGACCGCGCGAGTACTCCCATGGCCACCGTCCACGATCTCGTCATCCGCAACGGCACCGTCGTCGACGGGACCGGCGCGCCGCCCCTGGAGGCCGACGTCGCGATCGATGCCGGCCGCATCAGCCGCGTCGGCCGGGTCGATGGTTCCGGACGCGAGGAGATCGACGCGCGCCATCGACTGGTCACCCCGGGGTTCGTCGACATCCACACCCATTACGACGCCCAGGTGACCTGGGAGAACCGGCTTTATCCTTCCTCGGACCACGGCGTCACCACCATCGTCATGGGCAACTGCGCGGTCGGCATCGCGCCCTGCAAGCCGCGCCACCGCGGCCTGCTGGCGATGCTGGTGTCGGCGGTCGAGGACATCCCCGAGGCGGTGCTCGGTGAGGGCATCCCCTGGGCCTGGGAGTCGTTTCCGCAATATCTCGACGCGCTCGGCGCACAGCACTACGACATGGACATCGCGGCCATGGTCACCCACACCCCGCTGCGCCTGTACGTCCTGGGCGATCGCGGAGCGAAACGGGAGATGGCCACGCGCGAGAACCTGGCGCGCATGGAGCAGCTCGCACTGGAAGGGCTGCGCGCCGGTGCCGTCGGCGTGTCGTCCTCGCGCTGCGCGTTCCACCGCACGCCCGACGGCGACGTCGCCCCCGTGGAGATGGCCGGGGAGGGCGAGCTGATGGCGCTGGCGCGCGCGCTGCGCACGGCCGGCACCGGCATCTACCAGTGCATCATGGATTTCCACGACACCACCGAGGAGTATTCCACGGAGTTCGACGCACTGTGCCGGCTCGCGCAGGCCTCGGGCGGGCGCCCGACCTATTTCACCCTGCTCGAGGACCCGCGCTTTCCGGACGCCTGGCCGACGATCCTGCGGCGGCTGAAGACGGCGAACGCGGCCGGGCTGCCGTTGAAGGCGCAGGTCAATCCGCGGTCGCCCGGCACCATGTTCGGGTTCGATCTGTCGTTCGATCCGTTCAGATATTTCCCGAGCTACCGCGAACTGGCGAAGCTGCCTCTGGCGCAGCGCCTGGCCGAGCTGCGCAAGCCCGAGGTGCGGGCGCGGATCCTGGCCGAAAAACCGGTCGCGCTTGCCGAGGACGATCCGATCATGGTCTGGTCCTCCGGACAGATCGAGGGCATGTACCCGGTCGGGGACCCGCCGAACTACGAGCCGCGGCCCGAGGAATCCGTCGGCGCCCGTGCGCGTGCGGCCGGCGTGCAGCCGTTCGAGTGGGCCTACGACTATCTGCTGCAGAACGAAGGTCGCAACATCCTGCTCAAGCCCGGGGCGAATTTCCGCCATGGCAACCTGGACAGCGCGCTGGCGATGATGCGCGACGAGAATGCCCTGGTCACGCTGGGCGACGGCGGCGCCCACGTGGGCTACGTCTGCGATGCCAGCATCCCGACCTTCCTGCTGACGCACTGGGTGCGCGACCGCCCCGGCGAGCGCGTGCCGCTGCCTTGGGCGGTGAACGCAATCACCGCGCGCGCCGCGGCGGCGGTCGGGTTCCACGATCGCGGCGTGGTCCGGCCGGGCTACAAGGCCGATCTCAACGTCATCGATTTCGACCGCCTGCGCCTGCACGCGCCGCAGCCGCGCTACGATCTGCCGGCCGGCGGACGCCGGGTCGTGCAGCGGGCCGACGGCTACACGGCAACCATCGTCGCCGGCAACGTCACCTACCGCGACGGCGAACCCACCGCCGCGCTGCCCGGCCGCCTCGTGCGCGGCACCCAACCCGCCCCGCCCTGAAAAAGGGGTCAGCGGGTCAGCGGTACGTGGTAGTGGGCGATGTATTCGCCGAAGGCAGCGTCGATCTCGGCGGGCGCGTACCCGTAATCGGCCAGGCTGTAGGCATGGCCGCCATGGCCATGCAACTTCCTGGCTTCGTTATCGACGTAGCCGCGGATGCCCTCGCGCGCGGCGTCGGTGAACGGAAGTCCAAAGTGGCTGTACATCCGTTCCATCGTCTCCAGCGGTCGTTCGGTCAGGTCGAAGAAGTCGATGTCGTAGAACAGGCGGTCCACTGCCGGATCGCGGCGCGCAGCCATGGTCCGGCGCACGCCCTCGGCCTGCAGTTCCAGGACGAATTCCGCCACCGTCCGCGGATCCACGCTCTCCACGCCGGCCCAGAGCTTGCGCAGCTCGATGATATTGCTGGTGAGCGACGGCACCACCTTGGCCGGATCGCGATGCGTGAACAACAGGATCGCATCGGGATAGGCGGCGACCAGCTCGGGCACGTGCTGGCCGTGCTCGGGGGTCTTGAGCACCCAGCGATCGGCGCCGTAGGCGCACTGAAGGTGTTGCAGGAACTGGTGGTGGAAGCGATAAACCTCGTCCCAGTCGGCGCGGTTCAGCACCCAGTCGTTGTACCCGGGCATGTCGAGGAAGGCACCGAAGGTCATGGTGCAGAACATGTGCTCCCAGATGAACCCGCATTCCTCGGGCAGCCGGGCGTCGAACGGATGCGCCGCCTGCAGGGCCTTGTTGCCCGCAAAGCCCTCGCTGGCCAGGAAATCCTGCACCTCGCCGATGCGCGGATCCGAATCGTAGGTGTCCGCCAGTGGCGGCGGGCAGGGCCGGTAGATCTCCCACATGCGCGGCACCCGGTGCGCCGGATCCGCGGCCAGCAGCGAAAGCAGGTTCGACGTGCCGCTGCGCGGCAGGCCCAGGATGATGATGGGCCGCTCGATCCGTCCGGCCGCAATCGTCGGATCCCGGCGCCGCGCGGCGGCCATGCCGAGCCGGTTGCACAACAGCATGTGGATCCGCTTCAGGAGCCGCTCCAGCCCCGCGGCCGCAATCGGCGAGTGCGCGATCTGATCCAGCAGCACCTGCAGGTTTCGCGACGGATCGAAATCGCCCCAGTCCGACGAGCCGGCGGCGGATTGCGCCGCCCGCATGAGCGTGTGTGCGTCTGGTACCTGTTTCATACGGGGCCTCCCTCGGCCTGCGTCAGGGAATTTCGAACAACGCGGCGGCGCCCTGGCCGCCGCCGATGCACATCGTCACGACCGCGTGACGCACGCCGCGCCGCCGGCCTTCGATCAGCGCGTGCATGGTGCAGCGCGAGCCGGTCATGCCGAACGGGTGGCCGATCGCGATCGCACCGCCGTCGACGTTCAGGCGCTCGTCCGGGATCCCGAGCCGATCGCGGCAGTAGATCACCTGCACCGCGAAGGCTTCGTTCAGTTCCCACAGGCCGATGTCGTCGATCGACAGCCCGAAACGCTTCAGCAGAGGCGGCACCGCGAACACCGGCCCGATGCCCATCTCGCGCGGATCGCAGCCGGCGACCGCGAGCCCGCGGAACACGCCCAGCGGCTGCAGCCCGCGTTGCGCGGCCACGCCGGCCTCCATGAGCACGCAGGCCGCGGCTCCGTCGGAAAGCTGGCTGGCATTGCCCGCGGTGATGAAATTGCCTTCTCCTGCTACCGGCTTCAACTTGGCCAGCCCTTCGTAGGTCGTGTCCGGGCGGTTGCCCTCGTCCTGCGTCAGGCACACCGGTTCCTCGCCGATGACCTGGTCCTGCTTGTCCTTGAGCAGGCGCACCGAGGGCAGCGGGACGATCTCGGCATCGAATCGCCCGGCGGCCTGGGCCGCCGCGGTGCGCTGCTGGCTCTGCAGCGAGTAGCGATCCTGCGCTTCGCGGCCCACGCCGTAGACCTTTGCTACATGGTCCGCGGTGCGGATCATCTGCCAGTAGACTCCGGGATGGTGTTCCTGGAGCCATTCCTCCTCCGCACGGTGGCGGTTGCGGCTCGCGCTGACGAGGGATACCTGGTCCAGGCCGCCGGCGACGGCGATGCGCAGTTCGCCGCACTGGATGCGGTTGGCGGCGATCGCGATCGACATCAGGCCGGAGGAACACAGGCGGTTGACCTGCATTCCGGGCACGCTGACCGGCAGGCCGGCGCGCAGGGCGATCTGGCGGCCGATGTTGAACCCTGCGGCACCTTCCGGCCAGGCCGAGCCGATGATGACGTCCTCGACCTCGGCCGGTTCCAGGCGTGCACGCTGGACTGCGTGCGCGACCACATGGCCGCCCATGGTCGCACCGTGGGTATTGTTGAAGGCGCCGCGGAACGCACGCCCGATCGGGGTGCGCGCGGCGGCGACGATGACGGCTTCATTCATCGGGCAGTCTCCAGCCGCCCGGGGACGGGCGGCGAATGTGGTGATGTCTCCTGAGCCGCGGACGTACGACGCCGGTGCCGAAGCAGGCGCGGTGCCGACCCGGTATCGCGGCGATGCCGGAAAGTATACTGATCCGGCCGACCGCGCGAAGCGCGGGAACGCGGAAAGCAGAAAGCTTTCCGACAGCTCAAATCGCCGCGGCGTTGCGCCCGGTCACCAGCGGCGCCACGCCGCCGTCGACCCTGAGGTCGCAACCGGTGATGAACGAGGATGCGCCGGAGCACAGGAAGCGGACCGCGTTCGCGATGTCCACGGCGGTGCCCCATCGACCCGCCGGCGTCATGCGCACCAGCGCCGCCGGGCCATCGGTTTGCGCCTCCTGCAAACCCATCGGCGTGGCGATGAGTCCGGGCGAGATCGACACGATGCGCGCGCCGTTGCCTGCCCAGTGCCTGACCTGATCCTCGACCATGCGGATCACTCCGCGCTTTGAGATCGCGTAGGCCGGATAGCGTGGCGACATCCCTGAAGCTTGCGCGGCAGCCATGACGAAGGGTTCCAGTTTCGCGATCACGTCGGGTGCGAGCGGTGCATCGAGCAGCGCTTCCACCCGTGGATCGCGTTCGCCCAGGTCGGCAGCCAGGGAGGCAATGCAGATCGCGACGCTGCCGTGTCCGGCCTGCTCCAGGAATGCCTCCAGAATGCGCGCGGTCCCCACCAGATTCACGCGCACGATGGGCTCCCAGTCGGCGAAAGCGGGCGAGAGTCCGGCCGTATGGATCAGCGCGCCCAATGGCCCCGCCTGGGACGCTGCGGCGGCCAGCGCTGGCACGTCCGCCGGGTTGGAGACGTCGCACGCCAGCGCGGCTGCGACGTCGTAACCATCCGCGCGCAATCCAGCGGCCTGCGCCTGCACCGCGTCCTTTTTCACATCGGCCAGGACCAGTCGATGATCCTGCCCCATGAGCACGGCACACGCTCGTCCCATGCCGCCGGATGCCCCGGTCACGACCGCGACCCTGTCGCCGAAGCGGAATGATTTCAAAGTCAAGTTCGCCTCCTTCTCGAGTGGGGCTGGGGTGAACCTGCCAGATCGCGCCGCGGCGCGATCTGGCCGCGGCGAAGTCCACACCCCGGGCAGTCCGGGGCTGCCCGGTTCGGTATTGCATCGGGATCATCGGAACGGTCAGAATCCGGCGTCACGCACGCAGGTTTTGAAGTCGAGTTCGCTGACCACGGTCCACCGCACGGCCGTCAAGGGGATTTCGCCGATGACCAGGTATCGCACCGTCGATCATCCGGTGATTGGGATCATCGCCTGGGATCCGGAGCGTCCTGCCGAATGGATCAACGACCACATCGCGATGGTCCACGCCACTTCCAACGCCTACGTGATCACGGGCGATGCGGGCGACGTGGTCGTCAACACCGGGACCCGCGAGCAGGGGGCGCGCATTCGGGAAAAATTCGAGGCGCTGATCGGCCGCCCGCTCGATGTGCGCAGGCTGGTGTTCACGCAGAGCCATCCCGACCACACCGGAGGCTGGCAGGCTTTCGTCGCGCCCGGCACGCAGATCCATGCCCAGCGCATGTTCGCGCAGATCTGTGCCGAGCGCAGGATGCTCGGCGGGTTTTTCGGCCCGCGCAATCGCAACGTGCTCGCCGCGATGACTCCGCCCGGAACGGCCCGGGCGTGGTTCGAGACGCCGGATCCCGAGCCGTTGACGGTTTTCGGCGACGCACTGGAATTCGATTGCTCGGGCCGTCGCTACAGATTGATCTCGATGTGGTCGGGCGAAACGATCGATTCGCTGGCAGTCTGGATCCCGGCCGAAAGGACCGTTTTCACGGGCAACTGGGCCGGAGCCATCCAGGGAGCGCTGCCGAATTTCTATACTCCGCGCGGCGATCGACAGCGTTCGATCCCGGGCTGGCTCGGGCACTGCGACGCATTGCTCGCGCAGGAACCGGACCTGCTGATTACCGGGCACGAGCAACCGGTCGTGGGCGCGGTTCGCATCCGCGCCCAGCTGGGCAAGGTGCGGGCGGCAATCCAGTCCATCCACGATCAGACCGTCAAGGGAATGAACGCGGGAACCCCGCTGCACACCATCATGGCCGAACTGGACCTTCCCGGCGATCTTTCCCCGCGTGACGGCCGTTGCCCGCCGGACTGGATCGCCCGCGCCGTCTACGAGGAATATGCCGGCTGGTTCCGCCAGGAGCGTACCAGTGAGCTCTACGCAACGCCGCAAACCGCCATCTGGGCGGAACTCGTCGAGTACGCGGGCGGGGCCCGGGCGGTTGCCGCCCGGGCGCGCGGACATCTCGCCGCGGGCGACGCGCACAAGGCGCTGCATCTCATCGAGATGGCGGTGTTCACCTGCCCCGATGACCGCGAGGTTCGCGAAGTCGAGGTCGCCGTGTACGAGCGGCTCGCCGACCTGACCGAAGGCAGGATCTTCGACCTGCTCGGCTGGCTGGAGGGGCGGATCATGGCGGCCCGTGCCGCGTTGGACGCGCTGCCCTGAACGGGCGGCAGCGACAGGATTCACCGGGAGCGATACCGACCGTGACTGCCCAGAAGATCCGGATCTCCGATCTCGCCAATCCGGCGTTGAGCGATCTGCAGCGCCAGGCCCTGGCCCATGCCACCGCCAACCCCGTGGCACTGTCGGCGCAGGCGGTGATGGCTGCCGCCCGCGAACGCACAGGGCTCGAAGACTTCGGCGAGGAGAGCTTCCTGCCCAGGCTCGCGCTGTGGATGTCGACGGCAGACGCGGATCGGGAACTGTCGCCGGTGGGCCGGGCCGGCGCATTCGCGCTCGCCGTGCGCTATGCGGCCAACCGGCTCCAGGTCGAGGATCTGATCCGTCGCCACCCGGAGATCGAGCAGGTCGAACTGGAGCCGCCGCTGGTCATCGCCGGGCTGCCGCGCTCGGGAACCACGTACATGCTGCAGTTGATGGCCGCCGATCCGCGCCTGCGGTCGCTGCCGCACTGGGAGGGCGTGCGGCCGGTCGCGGAGCACTTCATCGTCGATGGCCGGGATACGCGCTTCGAGCTCTGCGCCGCCGAATGGGCGCAGACTGACGCGGTCCTGCCGTACACCAAGCTGATACACGAATTCGCGCCGGAACACATCACGGAAGACATCGAATTGACCGGCATGGACTTCGGCGGCTATTACTTCGAATGGATTGCCAGGGTGCCGCAGTGGCGCGACTACCAGCTCGCCCACGATCCCACCCCCTGGCTGCGTTATCTGCGTCGCGCCATCCAGCTCCTGGTCTGGCAGAAGGGGCCGAATCGCTGGGTCGGCAAGTGCCCGCAGCACATGGAGCAGATGCTCGCGGTCGGGCGGGCGATGCCCGGCGCCTTCATCGTCATCAGCCACCGCGATCCCGTGGCCTCGATCCAGTCGGCAATCACGGGCGTGGCCTATTCGAGCCGGCTGACCCGCACGAAGGTCGACCTTGCCGATATCGCCGACTACTGGATCGATCGCTACGAACGCCTGCTGCGCGCCTGCGTGCGCGACCGCGATCAGCTCGATCCCCGCCGCACCTACGACCTTTACTTTCACGATCTGATGGCCGATCCGATCGGCGAGCTCGAGGCGATTTACGCCCGGGCCGCGGTGCCGTTCGACGATCGGACCCGTGCCGCGTTCAACGGCGCCATCGAGGCGAACCGGCGCGGCAGGCATGGCCAGCTCGTCTACGATCTGCGCGGCGACTTCGGCATCGACCCTGGCCGGATACGCGAGCGCTTCTCGTTCTACTACGAGCGTTTCCCGCGGGTGCGTGTCGAGGTCGATTGATGCGGCCGATGCGCGGTGCCGACGCCCGCATCGAACCGAACGTTTTTCGAGTTCATCAACCACCCGGGCACATCCGGAGGCAGTGCGTATGCGGGGAGATTTGTTCGATTTGAGCGGCAAGGTGGCTCTCGTGACGGGGGGCAACGGCGGTTTGGGGCTGGCTTTCGCGCGCGGACTGGCCAGGCAGGGCGCGGACGTCGAGATTTGGGGGCGCAACGAAGAAAAGAACGCGATCGCGCTGGAAGAACTCCACAATTTGCCACGCGGGTGGCCGCGCGGCGCGTGGATATCACCGACTCAAGAGCGATCGAGCATGGCTTCACCGCCTTGCTCGAACGCTTCGGGCGCATCGACTGCGTGGTCGCCAACGCGGGCATCGCCGGCATGGCGCCGACCACCGACATGAGTGACGACATGTGGCACGCGGTGCTCGGCACGAATCTGCACGGCGCGTTCTACACGCTGCGCGAGGCTGCACGGCGGATGATCCAGCGCACCGAAGCGGGCGAGAAGGGCGGTTCGCTCATTATCTGCGGCAGTGGCGCCAATTTCGCCGGGGTGGCCGGCCTGGCGCACTACGCGGCAGCCAAGAACGGCCTCGTCGGCGTCATGCGTACGATGGCAGTCGAACTCGGACGTCATGAGATCCGCATCAACATGATCGCGCCGGGCTATTTCATCACCGAGATGACGCGCGCCAATCCGATGAACGACGAGATTGCACGGCGCACGCCTATCGCGCGCGTCGGCGACCCGGCGGAACTCGAGGGGATCGTAGCCTACCTGGCCAGCGACGCCGCGCGCTTCCATACCGGCGACATAATCAACATCGATGGCGGATGGCAGGCCAGCCATTTCTGACCGCGAGGCAGCACCGATGAACCCGTTGTTCGGCCCATTCCACCAGATCGCGTACGTCACCAGCGACATGGCCCGCGCGCTCGCGGTGTTCCGCGACGACAGCATCTCGCCGATGTCGGGCCGGGTCGTCCGCACTACTACCGTGGCGATCTCGGCGAGGGCGCGCGCGTCATCTACACCGATGAACGCGCGTCGCTCGGCCATTACATCGAGCACGTCTGGTTCGGGCCGGAAGTCACGAGGATGCTGGCCGAGCGCGTTCCCGTTCACCGCGGCAGATGAGCCTGGAGGCTATCCTTCACCGCGAAAATCCGTTCAGCGTAGAAAACAAGGTGGCCATCCTGACCGGTGCCGGTGGAGGGATCGGCCACGGCGGCCATCCTCGATGGATGCCCCATCGCCGGGATCACCCCGGGGCGGCGTCATGCATGGAAGTCCCGTCACGCCCGGGCAACCGCAGCGCTGGGCGCAGGAAATCGACGCGGTAATCGATGGAATTGGCACGCGAGCGGCGGTCGGGAGATTCGGCACGCCCGAGGACATCGCCTCGACATGCCTCTTTCTGGCCTCCGGCGCGTCGGACTATATTGTCGGGCAGACCATCGTGGCTGACGGTGGTACACCGTCGGCTAGCACAGCGCCAGGGCTTGCGTGCGCCTCGCCCATGGCGCCCGACGACCAGAGAAACGGACCCACATATGCCCATCATTCCGGCTCCCGCCGATACCCTGCCGTTGCCTCTGCGGCCCGAAGGCCTGTCGGAACGCTGGCTGACCGCGGCGCTGCGACAGCGTCGTCAGGACGTCACGGTGACGGCCATGGAGATCGTGGACGTCATCCTGGGGACGTCGACCAAAATTCGCGTGCGCTGCCGCTATGACGGGCCCGGATCGCATGACCTGCCCCAGACGCTCATCATCAAGGGCGGTTTCGAAGAGCACAGTTCCAACATGGGGCCGATGTACGCCAATGAAATCCGCTTTTATGCGGACATCCTGCCTCACATCACCATGCCTGCGCCCGATTGCCATTTCGCGGGCAGCGATCCCGGCTCGCACCAGTCGATCGTCATCATGGAGGACCTGAAGCGACCGGGCATCGAGTTCTGCAGCGCGTTGAAACCGCAGAGCTACGACCAGGTCGCGCGCCGGATCGATGCCATGGCGGTTTTTCACGCACAGACCTGGAATTCACGGGAGTTCGAGCCCGGAGGGCGCTGGGAGGATATCCCGGGGCGGTTCGAGAGCTGGGGCCTGGAGTTCATCCGCCGGTTCTTCGTGCCCGAAGTCTGGGACCATTTCATGGCCTCGCCGCGCGGGGCGGCGGCGTCGGTGCTGTGGCATGACAAGGACTGGATGGAACGCGCGCTGATGACGCTGGGCGAACTCCAGAAGAACCAGCCCGTCTGCATGATCCACGGCGATACGCACCTGGGCAACCTGTTCATCTACGAAGACGGCACGCCGGGGTTCCTCGACGCGCAGGTCGCGCGGATGCCGTGGCACCACGAAGTTTCCTACCACGTCGTATGCGCGCTGGACTGCGCCAATCGCGCCCGGTGGGAGGGGCCGCTCCTGGAACGCTATCTCGCGGGCCTTCGCCGCCAGGGCGTCGACGCGCCGGATTTCGAGTCCGCGTGGCTCGATTACCGGCGCTCCATTGCGTGGGGCCTGTTCGTCTTCCTGACGAATCCGACCAAGTATCAGACGGAGTCCGTGAACACCGCATATGCGGCGCGTTTCTCCATCGCTGCGCTCGAACACGACTTGAAACGCCTGCTGCCATGACGGGCGGCCGAGCGGGCGGTCCCCGTGCACGGCAAGCATGTTTCCGTCTTAACTGCAGGTATCCACTTCCGACGCCGGACCGGATGGGTGCGGACGCTGTGTCGCGCCGCATGCCGAACGTATACTGGCCCGGCCATCCGGGCCCGGAGGAATCGTGCATGTCCAAGCGCCAGCGGCTATCCGAGAGGAGACCGTCGTGAACGCCGCGCCCGCGGACTTTCTCACCGCGCACGCGCTCGCGCAGCCGGATCGGGTGGCGGTGATCGACGATCGCCCCGGCCACGCGCCCCTGATGTGGACGTTCGCCGAGCTGGAATCGCAGGCCAACCGGCTCGCCAACGCTATGGCCGCGCTGGGCGTGCGCACCGGGGACAAGGTCCTGTGGTGCGGAATGAATTCCGCCGGCGTGCTGCGCATGATGCATGCGGCGCGCAAGCTCGGCGTGACCGCGGTGCCGCTGAACTACCGCCTCACCGCCGAGGAGGCGGGCTACATCCTGGACGATTCCGACGCGATCGCGGTGTACGCGGACGCGGACATGGCGCCACTGTTCGCGGCGCTGCGGCCCGCGGCGGCCAAGGTCCGGCACTGGCTGTCCTACGGCGGCCCGGCCCCGGCGTGGATGCTGGACGCGGAAGCCCTGGTCGCCGGCGCCGGTGGGCAGCCGCCGCCGATCGACCGCGCCGCGGTCAACCCGTGCACCATGATCTACACCTCCGGCACCACCGGCCGGCCCAAGGGCGCGGTGCGCCCGGTGCTCGGCGATCCGGAATCGCTCGCGCGGCTCGTCGCCGAGATCGGCTACGTGCGCGAGGACGTATACCTGACCTCCGGCCCGCTGTACCACTCCGGGCCCGGCGGTTTCGCCTCGATCGCGCACCTGGTCGGCAGCACCGTGGTCGTGCAGCGGAAATTCGACGCAGAGGACTGGCTGCGGCTGGTGGACGCCCACCGCGTCACCACCACGTTCACCGCGCCGACGCCGATCCGGCTCGTCTGCCAGCTCGATCCGGCGGTGAAGGCGCGCTACGCGCGCACCTCGATGAAACGCATGATCGCCAACGCCGCGCCCTGGTCGATGGCCCTGAAGCGCATGTACCTGGCGGATTTTCCGCCCGACTCGCTCTGGGAGGTCTACGGCTCCACCGAGCTGGGGGTCGACACGGTGCTGCGGCCGGAGGATCAACTGCGCAAGCCCGGATCCTGCGGGCGGCCGGCACCCGGGGTGGACCTGGCGCTGTTCGATGCCGAGGGCAACCGCATCGACGCGCCGCGCGTGCACGGCGACCTCTACGTCCGCAGTCGCGGCTCGTTCGTGGCCTACCACAAGGCGGCGGAGAAATTCGAGCGCGCGCGCCGCGGCGAGTGGCTCTCGGTGGGCGACGTCGCCTGGTTCGACGAGGAGGGCTACTGGTACATCGGCGACCGCCGCAACGACATGATCATCACTGGCGGCATGAACGTGTATCCGGCCGAGATCGAGGCGGCGCTGGACCAGCACCCGGACGTCATGGACGTCGCCGTGGTCGGCATCCCGGACGAGCAGTGGGGCGAAACCGTGCACGCCTTCGTCGTTCGCCGCGACGGCACCCTGACGGAGCAAGACCTGCTGCACTGGGCGCGCGACCATCTGGCCGGCTACAAGCTGCCGCGATCCATCGCCTGGCTGGAGGAGATCCCCCGGAACGCCTCCGGTAAGATATTGAAGCGCACCCTGCGTGAAACCTGGCTGGCCGGGCATGCGCCGGCCTGAACCGGTCCTTCAAGTCCACGCGAACGACCGCGACACGAGGTAGACGAACCATGTCCGATCCCCGCCCCGAAGTCGACTTCGACCATCACTCGCCGCAGTACGCGCGCGATTTCCGTTCCACCTACAAGGACATGCGCTCCAAGTGCCCGGTGGCGTGGAGCAACCGCCACGGCGGCTACTGGGTCGTGACCCGGTACGACGACATCGCCGAGGTGGCACGCGACGACTACACCTTCTCCTCGCGCCACGACCTGCCCAACGGCAACTCCTACACCGGCATCGTGCTGCCGCCGAACCAGGTGCGCTCCACGCCGATCGAGATGGATCCGCCGCAGTTCCAGGCCTACCGGCAGATCCTCACCAAGTGGTTCTCGCCGGCGTATGCGGAAAAGGTCAAGCCGCAGATCCTGCGCTACGTCACCGAGTGCCTCGACGATCGCATCGAAAGCGGTTCGATCGACTTCATCCTGCACCTGGCGAACCCGATCCCCGGCATCGTCACCATGGTGTTCCTGGGGCTGCCGGCCGAGGACTGGGAACTGTACGCGCCGCATTACCACAACGGCGTCGCCTATCCGCCGGGCACGCCGGAGCACGAAGCCGCCAGCCGCGGCATCCTCGCGGCGCTGGACCGGGTACGCGAGGCGATCGCCGAGCGCCGCCGGCAACCGCGCGAGGATCTGCTCACCCACCTGACGAGGGTCGAGGTCGAGGGCGCGAAGATCCCGGACGAGACCATCGTCGACATCTGCAACCTGATCCTGGGCGGAGGCCTGGACACGACCACCGGCCTGATGGGCCACGGCCTGGACTACCTCGGCCGGCATCCGCAACTGCGTGCGCGCCTGCTCGCCGATCCGAAGCTCATCATGATGAACTTCTGCGAGGAGTTGCTGCGCTTCAACACCCCGACGCAGGCGCTGTCGCGCACTGCCACGAAGGACGTCGAAGTCGGCGGGCAGAAGATCAAGGCGGGCGAACGGCTGCTCATCTGCTGGGCTTCGGCCAATCACGACGAGTCCAAGTTCGACAAGCCCGAGGAGTTCAACATCGATCGGTTCCCGAACCTGCACCAGGCATTCGGCCTGGGCGGCCACCGCTGCCTAGGTTCGACCTTCGCCCGCTACGAATTCAGCATCGCCGTCGAGCAGGTGTTGAAGCGCATGCCGGACTACCGGCTCGCCGAAGGCGCGGAGCATTACCAGAGCATCGGCGTCGTCAACGGCTGGCACCGCCTGCCGGCGACCTTCACGCCGGGTGCCCGGGTCGGCGCGGCCGCCAGCAGCAGCTATCTCTGACGATTCACGGAGCCGGGGGCGACACGGGCATGGATCTGCAACTGACGGGCAAGCGCGCACTGGTGACCGGCAGCAGCGCCGGGATCGGCGCCGGCACCGCGCGCATCCTTGCCGCCGAAGGCGCACGGGTTGCGGTGCACGGGCGGGATCGGGAACGCACCGGCGCGGTGGCCGAAGCGATCCGCGCCGCGGGCGGCGAGGCGGTGGCGATCGTCGGCGACATCGCCACCCCGGCCGGCAGCGAGGCGGTGGCCAGGGCCGTGGATGACGCCTTCGGCGGGCTCGACATCCTGGTCAACAATGCCGGCGGCAAGACCGCACCCGGCAGCCCGCGCTGGGACGAGATCGGCTGGGACGACTGGCTCGGCACCTACGAGCTGAACGTGGGCGCCAGCGTACGGCTCATGCGCCACTTCGCGCCCGGCATGGCCGAGCGGGGCTGGGGGCGGATCGTCAACCTCGCCAGCGCCTCGGCGGTGCAACCCGAGCCGCACCTGGCCGAGTACAACGGCGCCAAGGCGGCGATCATCGCGATCACCGCGACCATGGCGCGCAACCTCGCGCATACAGGCGTCACGGTGAACACCGTCACTCCGGGGCTGGTCATGACGCCGGCGATTGCGGGCTGGTTCACGGCCGTGGGCCGCAACAACGGCTGGGGCGAGGATCTCGACGCCATCGAGGGCCGCATCACCCGCGAGATGATCCCGCTGTGCACCGATCGCATCGGCCGCCCCGAGGACATCGGCCGCATGATCGCCTTCCTGGCGAGCCCGGCCTCGGGCTACATCACCGGCGCCAATTTCCGTGTCGACGGCGGTCAGTGCCGCTCGGTGAACTGAACGCGCCGTCCCCGGCGCGCCAGCCGGGCGAGCCAGCCCGCCGCGGCCAGCGTGGGCAGCAGCGGCGCCGGCAGGGGGACGGGGCTGGCGATCGTCAGGTTATCGATGATGAGGTAGGTGCGCTCGTCGCCCGTGGTGGCATGGCTGACGAAGTCGATGGAGACGATCCCCTCGTCGCTGGTGATCCCCCAGAACCGTGCATCCGGGTGGGCCGGGTAGGATTCCGGCACGTACGGCAACTCGAATGACGAGACCTGCCCGTCGGCGAACGCGACCGTCGCGGAATACTTGAACGGCGGTGCGGCAGCGGCGTTGAGCGTGACATCCAGGCCCACGCCGTAAATCGCGCCGGCGACCGCCATCGAGGTCGTCGCGAACGCCAGACGGAACGATCCGTAGCACAGCGAGCAGTAGGCGTAGCTGCCGTTCACGCCGAACCCGGGCAGGACGTTGTTGTAGTCGGTGACGTTTCCGCCGTAGGTGAAGTACGTCGCCTGCCCGAAGACCGCGCTCATCTGTGCGTCGGTCATGACCGACTGGTAGCCCGGGTCTTCGTAGCGATCCGTGATCTTCGCGCCGGTCGCCAGCGAGAACGACGGCCGATCCGCGAATTCGGTGTAGGTCGCTGCCGCGCACGGCGCCGGCAGGACCGCGGCGGCCAGCAGCGCGGCGCCGCGGATGAGACCTGTTTTCCCGATCATTCGACACTCACTCCCTGTACGAGGCCCGCCTGCAGGTCGTGCCCCGATGTCCATGGAACATTGATCCGGGGTCCCGTTGGATCCCGGCGCGGCCATGATGCCGCGATCGCACCGCGGCCGCCATGCACGGTTGTGCCAATCGGTTCCCGGTTCCGGCTCACGCCGCACCGCGCACGAGATCGCCGGCTTTCTCGCCGATCATGATCGCGCAGGCGTTCGTGTTCGCCGACACCAGCCGCGGCATGACCGAGGCGTCTACCACGCGCAGGGCTTCGACGCCGCGCACCCGCAACTGCGGGTCGACCACGCTCTGCGCGTCGCTGCCCATGCGGCAGGTGCCGACCGGGTGGAAGCCCATGCCGGCCGTTTCCCGGCAGTACGCCTCCCATTCGCGATCGTCCTGCGGCGTGCGCACCGGCATGTTGTTCGCCACCACCGCACCGGCGAGCGCCGGCCGGGCGTAGATCGCCTCCATGACATGGCAGGCGCGCACCAGCGCCTGCAGGTCGCGCTCGTCGCCGACGTGGCGGTGGTCGATGATCGGCTTGTCGGCCGGATCGGCGCTGCGCAAGCGGATCTCGCCGCGGCTGTGCGGCCGGGAGACGCAGGTGCCGAGCGTGACGCCGGGCTTCTTGTGGAAGTTCGGCGGGGTGATGCTGAAGTCGATGCAGTACGGCAGGAAGTTCAGGTGAATGTCCGGCTCGGCCAGATCCGGGGCGCTGCGCAGCCAGGCCATGCCCTGCACCGCCGCCGAGGACAGCGGCCCGTCCTTGAACATCAGGTAGGCGAACAACGCCCGCAGGCCGCGCAGCGGCGTCATCTCGCTGTTGTAGGTCGAGACGTTGGTCAGCTTGCTGATGTTGACGCCGCAATGATCCTGCAGGTTGCGGCCCACGCCCGGTGCATCCACGACCGGCGCGATGCCCAGCGCGGATAGCTGCGCCCCCGGCCCGATACCCGAGCGCATGAGCAGCCCCGGGGACTGCAGCGCGCCGGCGGCGACGATCACCTCGCGCGCGGCGTGGAAGTCGCGCGTGGTGCCGGCATGGCGTACGCGCAGGCCACTGGCGCGCCTGCCCTCGAACAGCACCCGGTCCGCCAGGGCCTCGGTGAGCACCGTGAGGTTGGGGCGGCCGGCCGCTGCACCCAGGCTGCCCTGGGCGGAACTCCAGCGCCTGCCGTCGCGCTGCGTGGCGTAGTTCATGAACGCGCCGTCGCCGTTCCAGTCGCAGTAGTCGTCCAGCCGCGGCAGGCCCTGCTGCGTGCAGGCCTCGATGAAGGCCGCGCTCAACGGGTGGATCGACTTCTGCGGCGAGACCTGCAGCGGGCCGTTGTAGCCATGTGCCTGCGACGGCGGGCCGTTGAAGGTCTCCGACTTGACGAAGTACGGCAGCACGTCGTTCCAGCCCCAGCCCGGGCAGCCGAATTCCTGCACCCATTCGTCGTAGTCCCGGCGCAGGCCGCGGATGTACACCATGCCGTTGATCGAACTGCTGCCGCCGAGTGCCTTGCCGCCGGACCAGCGCAACTGCCGGCCCGCAATCGACGGGTCGGGCTCGGTTTCGTAGCTCCAGTCGTACTTCGGGTTCTGCATCAGCGCGATCGACCCGCCGGGCGTGGAGATCAGCGGGGAATTCGCCGCGCCCCCGGCTTCCAGGATCAGCACCCGCACGGAGCGATCCTCCGACAGCCGGTTGGCGAGCACGCAGCCGGCGCTGCCCGCGCCGGCGATGATGTAGTCGTATCGTTCTTCCATGCGCAATGTCCTTCAGGCGGGTGGCATTTCCTCGAAGCGCGGGCGCGCATCGGCGATTTCGAACCAGGAGGCCTTGGAACCGACGAAGATATGCGCGGACGGCCCGATGCCGGGGTCGGTGTCCATGCTGCCGGCCGGCACCACGACCAGGTGGCGATCAGGCGCGACCCGGGGCAGCTTGCCGCCGCAGCGGGTGCAGAACACGGCGGTGTAGTGCCGCGCGTCCGGCGGCCTGTAGCTGCCCAACAGCGCTTCGCCCCGCGTCCAGCGGAAATCGCGGTCCGAATAGAACACGTTGGTGGCATGCGCCGCGCCGCGCGCGCGACGGCAGCGCGAGCAGTGACAGTCCCAGATCCGCATCGGCGGCCCGTGGATCTCGTAATGGATCTCGCCGCACAGGCAGCCACCCTCGGCGATGCCGGGCCGCGCGAGGAACGCCGGGCGATCGAGCACCGGGCCGTCGATGCCGGGTGGCCAGGTATCGAATTGCGCGAGCGCGTCGGCAATCGGATACCAGCCGGCCCGCGACCCTGCGAACAGGTGCGCCTGCGGCCTTGCTGCAATCGGATCGACGATGCCGCCCGCCGGGCCGACGATCGTGCCGTCGTCGCGGCCGGAGGGTACGGGCGATCCGCAGCGGCCGCAGAATGCGCGTTCGATCGGCGCCGGGGACGCATGGCGGCGGATCGATTCGGCGCCCGCGAGCAGCCGGAAGTGCTGCGCCGGCACCGCGACGACGGTCGAGAACGTGGTGCCGAAATGCCTGCGGCAGATCGAGCAGTGGCAGTGCAACATGGCCTGGAACGGCTCCAGGTACTCGTATTGCACACTGCCGCACAGGCACGAGGCGCGAGGCATCGGCGGGCACTCCTTCGGGGCGCGAGCGCGGGATTGTAGCGCGCGGCAGGTGCACGGCGCTGCGCCTGTCCGCCTCGCGGCCCAGGGATCGATCACCGCGATCGGTTACCATGCCCCGGGGCGTCCGCGCCGCGTCCGCAGGGACGCAGCGCGGGCCATGGCCGTGGGGGAGGGGACACTGTGGTGGCATCCTTGGTTTGGCTGCGCGGCGGGTTTGCGGGCTGGCATCAGGTGCTGGTCGGGTTCGTGACCATCGGCGTCTGCATCGGCCTGGCGACCTATTCGTTCAGCGTCTTCGCGCACGAGTTCGCCGTCGAGTTCAAGGCGTCGCACGCCCAGCTCATGCTCGGCAACGCGGCGATGGTGCTGACCCAGGCCTTGCTGGCGCCGGTCGTGGGGCCCTGGTTCGATCGCCGGCCGATCCGCTGGTTCCTGGTCGCCGGAGCCGTGGCGCTCGCGCTCGGGCTCGCCGTGCTGGCCGTGGCCACCGCCATGTGGCAGGTGATCGCGAGCTACGCGGTGTTCTTCGCGCTGGCGATCGTGCTGTGCGGCCCGAACCCGTGCTACGCGCTGGTCGCGCGCTGGTTCGATCGGCGCCGGGGACTGGCCCTGGGCGTGATGCTGGTCGGCACGTCGGTCGGCGGGTTCGTGCTGCCGCCCACGGTGCGCGCATTGGTCGACGGGCTTGGCCGGCAGGACGCCTTCCTGCTGCTCGCGGCAGCGGTGCTGGTCATCATCCTGCCGGTCGCCTGGTGGATGACGATCGATCGGCCACAGGACCTCGGCCAGTTCCCCGATGGCGCTGACGCGCCGCCGGCCGCGGCCGCGCATGCCGCCGGGCTGACCACCGCCGCGGTGCTGCGCAGCCGCGACTTCTGGCTGCTGGCGGTGTCGATGACCATCCTGCTGGGCGCGTTCACCACCGCGCTGTCGACCCTGGTGCTGTTTTCGACCAGCATCGGCATCGAGCCGGCGCGCGGTGCCTGGCTCATTCCCGCGCTGTCAGTGACCGGTCTCGTCGGCAAGGTCGCGTTCGGCGTGGCCGCGGATCGGATCGACCTGCGCGCCTGCGTGCTGATCGCGTTCGGGTGCACGATCGTCGGCGTGGGCCTGTTCTGCGTGAGCCGCGACTACGTCGTGATCGCCGCGGGGTGCATGGTCCTGGGCCTGGCCTTCGGCGGCGGATTCTCAATCATGGGTGCGATCATCGCGCGGCTGTTCGGGCCGGAGAATTTCGGCCGCGTGAATGGCCTGATCACTCCCCTGATCGCCTTCGCCAGCATGGTCGCGCCGCTGGCGATCGGCCGGGTCTACGACGTCGCCCGCAGCTACGTGCCGGGGTACCAGGGCCTGGTCGTGCTGCTGGTGCTGGCGGCGGCGCTCGTGCCCTGGATCCGCGTCCCGCGCGCCGCGGGGCGCTGACGCACCGCAGCCGCCTCAGGCGCTGGAGACTTCGCCGGCGCCTTCGAAGGCGGTCCAGCCGCCGTCCACCGGCAGCACCGCGCCGGTGATGAAGCCGGCCCAGTCCGAGACCAGGAAGGCAATCGCGTGGGCGAGATCCTGGGCCTGCCCCCAGCGCCGCAGTGGCGTGCGGTCGATGATGCGCTGGCCGTCGAGCTGGTTGCCGTCGGCCCACGCGGCGACGGTCGGCGTACGGATGTAGCCGGGCACCAGGCAGTTGACGCGGATCCCGGCGTGGCCCCACTCGCTCGCCAGGGCCTTGGTCATCAGCGCCACGCCGGCCTTGGAGGCGCCGTAGGCATTGCGGCGCGGAAAGCCGCCCATGCCGGTCAACGAGGCGATGTTGATGAGCGAACCGCGCCGGCGCGGCAGCATGCGGCGGCCGGCGGCGCGGCAGACCAGCCAGGTGCCGCGCAGGTTGACGTCGACGATCCGCTGCCAGTGCTTCAGATCCTGATCCACCGTGGGCACGAAGTCCCCGCCTATGCCGGCGCAGTTGACCACGATGTCCAGCGCGCCGAGCGTGGCCTCGGCTTCGGTGAACAGCGTCTCGACCTGATCCTCGGCAGTGACGTTGACCGCGAAGCCGGCCCGCGCGCCGGTCTCGGCGCACGCGGCCTCCAGCCCCTGCGCATTGCGGTCGGCGATCGCGGTGACTGCGCCGAGCGCGACGAACAGCCGCGCGGTGGCCAGGCCGATGCCGCTGGCGCCGCCGATGACCAGGGCGTTGCGTCCGGCGAGGGAGATGGCGGGTGCATTCATGGACGGCGGTTCCGTTCTGCCGCGCGAGCCGCGGTGTGACGCATTCTTCCATGTCTCTATAATCCCCGCCAACGCATCCAACCGGACACATCGATGAGCGAACCGAGCATCCTGTCGACCCTGGACGACGCAGGCGTCCTGACCCTGACCATGAATCGGCCCAAGGCCAGGAACGCCCTGGATCTCGGCGCCCAGTCGCTGCTGCTGGAGAATCTGCGGGAAGCCGCCTACGACCCCGGCGTGCGCGTGGTGGTGCTCACCGGCAGCGGCGGCGCGTTCTCCGCCGGTGGCGACGTCGGCTCGTTCGGCGGGGTGGATCCCGACGATCCGCTGGCACGGAAATGGGCCGGGACCGAGCGCTGGGGCGAGTTGGAAATGCGCGTGGACCGGCTGCGCCGGTTCGTGGTCCTGTCCGAGTTCCTGCACGGCATGGGCAAGCCGACGATCGCGATGATCCGCGGCGCGGCGGCCGGCGCCGGCATGAGCTTCGCCCTGGCGTGCGATTTCCGCATCGGCGCGCCGGGCGCGTTCTTCCTGTCCGCGTTCGCGCGCATCGGCGTTTCGGGGGATTTCGGCGGCAGCTACTTCCTCACCCGGCTGGTCGGCCCCGCCAAGGCCAAGGAGATCTACATGCTCTCGGATCGGATCAACGCCGAGGAGGCCTTGCGCCTGGGGCTGCTGACGCGCCTGGTCGATGACGCCGCGCTGGAATCCGAGACCTACGCCTTCGCCGCGCGCCTGGCCAAGGGACCGCCGGTGGCCTACCGCTACATGAAGGAGAACATCAACGCCGCGCTGACCGGGGATCTGCCGCGCGTGCTCGACTTGGAAACGCGCAACATGATCCGCTGCATCAAGAGCGAGGATGGGCGCGAGGCGGCGAAGGCGTTCCTCGAGAAGCGCGAGCCGCAGTTCAAGGGCTGGTAGATCGGCAACGCAACGCGGAGAGGTCGGGCATGCAACTGAGCTTTTCGAACGAAGACGAGCAGTTCCGCGCCGAGGTCCGCGCCTTCCTGCGCGAGCACCTGCCGCAGAAGATGCGTGCACGTCGTGCGCGCGGCTTCCATCCCGTCGACGCCGATCGGCGGCGCTGGACCAAAATCCTGCACGCGCACGGCTGGGCCGTGCCGCACTGGCCGGTCGAATTCGGCGGCTGCGGCTGGAGCGCGCTGCGCCAGCACATCTTCTGGGACGAGTGCTATCGCGCCGACGCGCCACCGCTGAACTGGTTCAACGTATTCATGCTCGGCCCGGTGGTCTACACCTTCGGCACCCCGGAACAGAAGCGTTGGATCCTGCCGCCCACGATCAACGCGGACTGGAACTGGTGCCAGGGATTCTCCGAGCCGGGCTCGGGCTCGGATCTCGTCTCGCTCAAGACCAGCGCGGTGCGCGACGGCGATCATTACATCGTCAACGGCAGCAAGCTCTGGACCACGGAAGGACACCTGGCCGACATGGGTTTCTTCCTGGTGCGCACCGATCCGGCGGCCAAGCCACAGGCCGGGATCAGCTTCCTGGTGATCGACATGAAGTCCCCGGGCGTCAGCGTGCGCCCGGTGGTCACCATCGACGGCATGCACCATACCAACCAGGTGTTCCTGGACGACGTCCGCGTACCGGCGGCCAATCTGATCGGCGAGCCGAACAAGGGCTGGACCTACGCCAAGTTCCTGCTCGACAACGAGCGCACCACCAGCGCCGAGATCTACTGGTCGCGCCACGCGCTGCGCACGGTGCGCCGCATCGCCGCGCAGGAGACCGCGGTAGACGGCCGTCCGCTGCTGCAGGATCCGGCCTTCGCCCGGCGCCTGGCGCTGGCCGATGCCGAGCTTACCGGCCTGGAATGGTCAGTGCTGCGCGTGCTGGCGAACGAGCCGACGGACGTGCATCCGAACGCGATTGCCTCGGCGCTGAAGGCGCGCGGTTCGCCGCTGCAGCAGCGGATATCGCAGCTCGTGCTCGACGCCATGGGCATGCGCGCGCTGCGCAAGTTCGGCCACGGTGACACGGTCGCGGCCGAGGAAAGCGACGCCTGGCCGGACTACGTGCCTGGCCACCTCGCCACCCATCTGTTCGGACGCGTGTTCACGATCTACGGCGGATCGCTGGAGATCCAGAAGAACATCATCGCCAAGCTCGCCTTCGGGCTCTGACGCGGAGCACGCGCATGGATTTCGACTTGCAGGACGAACAGAAGATGTTGCAGGCGGCGGTGCGCCGCTTCGTGCGCGAGCAGTACACCCCCGCCGAGCGGCGCCGCATCGCCGCGACCGCGGCGGGCTTCAGCGACGGGCACTGGGCGCAGTTCGCCGAGCTGGGCTGGCTGGGCGTCGCGCTGCCCGAGGCGGCGGGAGGGCTGGGCTGCTCGTTCGTGGAGACCGCGCTGGTGGCCGCCGAACTGGGTGCCGGGCTGGTGCTCGAACCCTACGTGGTCAACGCCGTGCTGTGCGCAACCCTGCTCGAACGCGCACCGGCGACCGCCGGGATCCTGGCCGATCTCGCGGCCGGGCGCACGCGGCTGGCGCTCGCGCACGACGAGCCCGGGCGGCGCTTCGGCCTGGAGGCGGTGGATGCGCGCGCGCTGCGCACCGGCGGTGGCTGGACCCTCAACGGCACCAAGACGCTGGTGCTGCACGGGTCGATCGCCGTCCGGCTGATCGTCTCGGCTCGGA
>JBFXBD010000014.1:0-112088 GCA_050183625.1 Gammaproteobacteria bacterium | reverse complement strand
GCGGGCGCGCCGCGGCGGCGCGAGGATCGCGCCGGGTCGCGCCGGCGCCGGCGCCGGCGCAGCTGAGCGTGTCCGCGGACGACATCCTGGTCGGCATTCACGCGGTGCGCCACGCGCTCGAGCGCAACCCCGAGCGCGCGCTGGAGATCTGGCTGCTGCAGGATGCCGGGGTCGAGGCCCTGGCGCAGATCCGCGCGCTGGCCGCCGCCGCCGGCGTCGCGGTCCAGTCCGCCTCGCGCAAGACCCTGGACCGCCTGGCCCAGGGGGTACCGCATCAGGGGGTGGCGCTGCGCCGCCGGCGCAGCGATGCCCGCCCGGACGATGCGCTCGATGCGATCGCGGACGCCGGCGGCGAACCGCTGCTGCTCGCCCTGGACGGCGTCTACGATCCGCACAACCTCGGCGCCTGCCTGCGCTCGGCCAATGCCGCAGGTGCGGCTGCCGTGATCGCGCCGCTGCACCGCGGCGCCGGGCTGACGCCGGCCGCCGCCAAGGCTGCCAGCGGCGCTGCCGAGTACACTCCCCTGCTGCAGGTTCGCAACCTCGTCCGGGCGCTGGCGCGGCTGAAGGAACGCGGCGTGCGGGTGATCGGCATCAGCGTCGGCGCCGGCCGGGATCTGTGGGCAGCGGATCTGCGCGGCCCGCTGTGCCTGGTACTGGGCGCGGAGGACGAGGGGCTGCGGCACCTGACCCGCCAGACCTGCGACGAACTCGTCGGCATACCCATGCGCGGCACCGTGGAGAGCCTGAACGTCTCCGCCGCCACGGCGATCTGCCTGTTCGAGGCGCTACGCCAGCGGCGCGGCTGAGGCCGCGCGGTTTGCAGCGCCGCGCCGGCCTGGCATACAATGCGCGCCCCCGGTGGCCTGAGGCTGCCGGAACACTCCTTGCCGCACCGTACCGCGGGCGGCGTCATCCATGGGGAGCTTCAATGCGTCATTACGAGATCGTCTTCCTGGTCCACCCGGACCAGAGCGAGCAGGTCGGCGCCATGATCGAACGCTACCGTTCGATGATCGAGGGCGACGGCGGCCGCATCCACCGCCTGGAAGACTGGGGCCGGCGCCAGCTGGCCTACCCGATCGCCAAGGTCCACAAGGCCCACTACGTGCTGATGAACATCGAGTGCGGCAGCGCCGTGCTCAACGAGCTCGTCAGCGCCTTCCGCTTCAACGATGCCGTCATCCGGCATCTGGTCACGCATCGCGACGACGCGGTGACCGAGCCGTCCCCGCTCACCAAGGCGCGCGAGGAAGGCCGGGAAGAAGGCCGCGAGCGCCGCGATCGTGGAGATCGTGGGGACCGCGGTGAACGGGGCGACCGGGGAGATCGCGGCGACCGGGGAGATCGGGGAGATCGGGGAGATCGGGGCGACCGCAGCGATCGTGCCGCCGCACCGCCGGCCGCACCCGCCGCCTCCGAATCGTGACGACGCACTGAAGACAACGTAGGAACCGCCATGGCCAAATTCTTCCGCCGCAAGCGCTACTGCAAGTTCACCGCCGAGGGCGTCAAGGAGATCGACTACAAGGATCTCGCCACCCTCAAGCAGTACGTGACCGACAACTTCAAGATCGTTCCGAGCAGGATTTCCGGCACCAAGGCCCGCTATCAGCGCCAGCTCGCCCGCGCCATCAAGCGCGCCCGGTTTCTCGCGCTGTTGCCGTACAGCGACGCGCACTGAGCGCGCGTCGCGCGCGAGGTGGACCGTGCGGGCACTGGCGGCGTTCGCCATGCGCAGCCGGTGGCACGCAATCGCGCTGACCGCCATCCTGGGGACGATATCGTGGCTGCTCATTCCCGTCACTTACCCGGCGTGGCTGCTCTCCGGCGGGCTCCTGGCACTGTGCGCGCTGCGCAAGGGCGGCGCCGAGGCTCTTCGGGTGCTGAGCGGCACGGTGCTGGTCAGCGCGGGGCTGTCCTTCGCGCTGGTGGGCGACATGCGATTCACGTTGGCCCTGTTGGCCGGGTTGTGGCTGCCGGTGTTGCTTGCCGCGATCGTGCTGCGCAGGACGGAGTCCCAGGGCCTCATGGTCGCCTCGCTGCTGGTGCTGGGGATCGCCGTGCTGCTCCTGTGGCACGCGGCGACGGGCGATCCGGTGCAGTTCTGGAATGCGCGCTGGGCGGAACTGGAGCGCTCGCTGCCCGAGCACGTGGAATTGCGGGTGACGCCCGAACAGCGCGACGCGCTGTCCAGGATCCTGACCGGCGTGGTCGTGGCATTGATCACGCTGATGCTGATCGGCGCGGCGTTGCTGGCGCGCTGGTGGCAGGCGGAGTTGTACAACCCGTCCGGCTTCGGCACGGAGTTCCGTCGGTTGCGCCTGCCGCGCGTGCTGTGGTTCGCGACCGTCATCTCCGGCGTGCTCGCGCTCACGGGGGCCTGGACCGGCGCGCTGGTGCCGGCTACCGAGCTGTTCATGCTGCTGACGGTGGCATACCTGTTCCAGGGCCTGGCGGTGGTCCACCACCATGCCAGGGCGCGCGCGGTGCCGCGCGGGTGGCTGGCGCTGATGTACGCCGGGACATTTTTACTGCCGCAGCTTTTCGCGACGATGATCAGCATGATCGGCGTCGCCGACGCGGTGATGAACTTCCGCAGGCTCGATGGCGGCCCCAGGCCGGCCTGACGTTCGTGCGGAGCATTTAACGAGGACGCAATCCGATGGAAGTGATCCTGCTCGAAAAGGTGCGCAACCTGGGCAATCTGGGCGACCGCGTCCGGGTCAAGCCCGGTTTCGGCCGCAACTATCTCATCCCGCAGAAGAAGGCGGTGGCCGCGACGCCGGCGAACATCACCGCATTCGAGGCCCGGCGCGCCGAGCTCGAGCGCGCGCAGGCCGACGCCGTAGGCCGCGCCCAGGCCCGCGGTGCGCAGATGGAGAATCTGGTCGTGAGCATTACCGCGCGTGCAGGCAGTGAAGGCCGCCTGTTCGGTTCGGTGGGCACGCTCGACATCGCCGACGCGGTGGCGGCGGCCGGCGTGCAGATCGAACGCCGCGAGCTGCGGCTGCCTTCGGGCCCGATCCGCGAAACCGGCGAACACAAGGTGGAAATCCACCTGCACCCGGATGTGACCATTGCCATCACCGTACGCGTGGTCGGCGAGGGCGAGAGCGAGCTGGACTCCGAGGCGCAGGAGTCCGAAGCCGACGACGACGTGGACACCGACACCGACACCGACGCCGCGGAGGAACAGGCCGGCTGACCCGGCGGCACGGTCCGTTCCGCCGCGCGAGGGTACGGACCGTGCCGCTGTCGCGGCCGCGCCGGCCGCTGCGGTTCGCGGCGCACCGGCCGCGGCGGTACACTGGCCCGGCCCTAACCACGCTCCGTACCGGGGCGACGCCGCGATGGAAAAAACCGCTGCCTTCGATCCGCGCCCGGGTTCGCTCGATGCGCTGAAACTGCCGCCGCATTCGATCGAGGCGGAGCAGGCCGTGCTCGGCGGCCTGATGATCGACAACGAAGCCTGGATCCCGGTCGCCGAGCGCGTGGTCGAGGAGGATTTCTACCGCGCCGATCACCGGCTGGTGTTCCGCGCGATCTACTCGCTCAGCAACGACGCCAAGCCCTGCGACGTGGTCACCGTCGCCGAATGGCTCGAGCACAACAACCAGCTCGATCAGGCCGGCGGCCTGCCGTTCCTGGCCCGCATCGCTGAGAACACCCCGAGCGCGGCGAACATCGTCGCGTACGCCGACATCGTCCGCGAGCGGTCGGTCCTGCGCCAGCTCATCGCCGCGGGAACCGAGATCACCGGCAGCGGCTTCGTTCCCGAGGGCCGCAACGCCGACGAACTCCTGGACAACGCCGAGCGCCTCGTGTTCCAGATTGCCGACCGGCACGCACGCTCGCACAACCGCATCCACGGCATCAAGGAACTGCTGCTCAAGGCGGTGGATCGGATCGACACGCTGTTCGAGCAGGGCAGTTCCATCACCGGGGTGCCCACCGGGTACTACGAGTTCGACGACAAGACCTCCGGGCTGCAGCGCGGCGATCTCATCATCGTCGCCGGGCGGCCGTCGATGGGCAAGACGGCCTTCGCGCTCAACATCGCCCAGCACGCCGCGATCCAGGGCAGCCTGCCGGCCGTGGTCTTCAGCATGGAGATGCCGGGCGAGCAGCTCGCCATGCGCATGATCTCCTCGCTCGGGCGCATCGACCAGCACAAGGTCCGCACCGGCAAGCTCGGCGATGACGATTGGCCGCGCCTGACCTCCGCGGTGACGATCCTGTCAGAGGCGAAGATGTTCATCGACGACACGCCCGCCCTGACTCCGAGCGAACTGCGCGCACGCTGCCGGCGCATCGCCCGCGAGCACGGCCTGGGCCTGGTGGTGGTCGACTACCTGCAACTGATGCAGGTGCAGGGCACGAAGGAGAACCGCGCCACCGAGATTTCCGAAGTCTCCCGTTCGCTCAAGGCGATCGCGCGCGAACTGGAGGTGCCGGTGATCGCACTGTCGCAGTTGAACCGCAGCCTGGAGCAGCGCCAGGACAAGCGGCCGCAGATGTCGGACCTGCGGGAGTCCGGAGCCATCGAGCAGGATGCGGACCTCATCGTCTTCATCTACCGGGACGAGGTCTACAACGAGAACAGCGAGGACAAGGGCGTGGCCGAAATCATCATCGGCAAGCAGCGCAACGGCCCGATCGGCAAGGTGAGGCTCGCGTTCCTCGGCCAGTACACCACGTTCGAGAACCTCGCCACCGACGACTACGGCCAGCACTGAGCCCCGCCGCGTGTCCGCGCTCCACAGGACTGCCGCCTCCGCCCGCCGCCGCGCATGACCCGCCCCGCCTGCGTGGTGATCGATCCCTGCGCGGCGCGCCACAACCTGGCGCGGGTGCGGGCGTACGCACCCGCGGCACGGGTGATGGCGGTGGTCAAGGCCGACGGCTACGGCCACGGCCTGGTGCGCATGGCGCGCGCGTTCGCGGATGCCGACGCGCTCGGCGTGGCCTGTGCCGAGGAGGCGCTCGCCCTGCGCCAGGCAGGGGTCGATGCGCCGGTGGTGTTGCTGGAGGGGGCGTTCGATGCCGACGAGCTCGCCGCCATCCGCGGCCGCGGGATCGCGGTCGTCGTGCATCACGAAGGGCAGGTCGAGATGCTCGAGCATGCTCCGACCGGGCCGCCGCTGAAGGTCTGGGTGAAGCTCGACACGGGGATGCACCGGCTGGGCTTCGAACCGCGCCTTGCCGGCGCGCTGCACGCGCGCCTGTCCGCCTGCGCGAACGTCGCGCCACGGTTGGGATTCATGACCCACCTGGCGTGTTCACATGCACCCGCGGACCACTCGGTCGACCGGCAGATCGAGGCGTTCCAGGCCGCCACGCGCGGACTGGACGTGGAACGCTCCATCGCCAATTCCGGCGCCGTCATCGCCTGGCCCGGCGCGCACTGCGATTGGGTACGGCCGGGGCTGATGCTGTACGGCGCTTCCCCGCTCGACGACCGCACCGGCGCGGATTTCGATTTGCGACCGGTGATGACCCTGCGCTCGGAATTGATCGCGGTGCGGTGGATCGACGCCGGCGAGACCGTAGGGTATGGCGGGACCTGGCGCAGCCCGGAGCGCATGCCGATCGGCGTCATCGCGATGGGATACGGCGACGGCTTCCCGCGCCACGCGCAGTCGGGTACGCCGGCGCTGGTGGACGGCGCGCGCGCGCAGCTCATCGGCCGGCCGTCGATGGACATGCTGTGCGTGGATCTGCGCGCCTGTCCGCGCGCGCAGGTCGGTGCGCCGGTGGTGCTGTGGGGGCGCGGACTGCCCGTGGAGGAGATCGCCCGTCACGCCCAGACGGTGCCGTACCAGCTCATGTGCAGCGTGAAGATGCGCGCACGATTCGTCGAAGATGGCTAAGGCACGCACGGCCTATCAGTGCCGCGAATGCGGCGGCATCGAGCCCAAGTGGGTCGGCCAGTGTCCTTCCTGCGGCGCGTGGAATGCGCTCGACGAGACCGTCGAGGCGGCGCCGCTGAAAGCCGCGCGCGGAGCCCGGGCCGCGGCCTGGAGCGCCGATCCGGCCAGCGTGCGTTCGCTGGCCGAAGTCGACACCGGCCAGGAAACCCGCATCGGCACCGGCCTGGCCGAGCTCGATCGCGTGCTCGGCGGCGGGCTCGTGGTCGGGTCGGTGGTGCTGATAGGCGGTGACCCCGGCATCGGCAAGTCCACGCTGCTGCTGCAGGCGCTGGCGAGCGTCGCCGCGCACGGCGGCGGGCGGGCGCTCTACGTCAGTGGGGAAGAGTCGGCCCAGCAGATCGGCGCCCGTGCCAGGCGCCTGGACGTGGATCCGCGGCCGCTTCGCATGCTCATCGAGACCAACGTTGAGCGCATCATCGAATGCGCCGCCAGGGAAGCCCCCCGGGTGCTGGTGATCGACTCGATCCAGACCGTGTACACCGAGGTGCTGGGTTCGGCGCCCGGCAGTGTCGCGCAGGTGCGCGAGAGCGCGGCGCAGCTCGTGCGCTACGCCAAGGGCAGCGGCGCCGCCCTGTTCCTGGTCGGCCACGTCACCAAGGAAGGCGCACTTGCAGGCCCGCGGGTGCTGGAGCACATGGTCGACACGGTGCTGTACTTCGAGGGCGAGTCGGGCGCGCGCTTTCGCATCCTGCGCGCGGTGAAGAACCGCTACGGGGCGGTGAACGAGCTGGGCGTGTTCGCGATGACCGATCGCGGCCTGCGCGAGGTCAGCAATCCGTCGGCCATCTTCCTCTCGCGTCATCCGCAGGACGTGAGCGGCAGCATCGTCATGGTCACGCGCGAGGGTACGCGGCCGATGCTGGTGGAAGTGCAGGCGCTGGTGGACACCTCGCACCTGGCCGCGCCGCGGCGGGTCACGGTGGGATTCGAGCAGAACCGGCTTGCGATGCTGCTCGCCTGCCTGCATCGGCACGCCGGGGTGGCCACGCACGACCAGGACGTGTTCGTGAACGTGGTCGGCGGGGTACGGGTGAGCGAGACCGCCGCCGACCTGCCGATCCTCGCCGCGATCCTCTCCAGCCTGCGCGACCGTACCATCCCGCAGGATCTTTTTGCCTTCGGCGAGGTGGGCCTGGCAGGCGAGATCCGGCCGGTCCCCGGTGGGCCGGAACGGTTGCGGGAGGCCGCCAAACACGGTTTCAGGCGCGCCATCGTCCCGGCCGAGAATGCCCCGCGCGAAGGCGTCGAAGGGCTGCAGATCGAGCGCGTCCGCACCCTCGCCGACGCCCTGTCGCATCTCTGACCCCGACTTGTTCAGGT
Organism: Gammaproteobacteria bacterium; assembly: GCA_050183625.1. GTDB lineage: Bacteria > Pseudomonadota > Gammaproteobacteria > JADZEE01 > JADZEE01 > JBFXBD01. The sequence goes on along the minus strand of JBFXBD010000014.1, from coordinate 104,835 downwards.
GCCAGGCACCGGAAATTTTCCGGTGCCTGGCACCTGAATAAGTCCCGGGTTCGGCCGGCAAGGCGGCGGTTGGCCGACGCCCTGTCAGGTCAGGCGGGCGGGTGCGGTTCGGAAGTAGAGGGCGGGGCGTGCCACAGGCGGGCGGTCTTCACGCTCTGGCCGGCGGTCTGGACGATCTCGGCGACATAGCTTCCGATGCGCAGGCTGACGCCGGGCTCGGGAATGTTCTCCAGTGTTTCCAGGATGAGGCCGTTCAGCGTCCGCGGTCCATCGGCAGGGAGCTGCCAATGTGTCTGCCGGTTGATGTCACGGATGCTGGCGCCGCCGTCGATCAGGAAGCTGCCGTCGTCCTGGGCATGGATGTCGCGGCTGAAGACCTGGGTGTCGGTGGTGAATTCGCCGACGATTTCCTCCAGCAGGTCCTCCAGCGTGACCAGGCCGATGATGTCGCCGTACTCGTTCACCACCAGGCCTATGCGGCGTCGCAGGCGCTGGAAATTGAACAGCTGCGTATGCAGCGGCGTTCCGCTCGGCACGTAGTAGGGTTCGCTCAGGATGGCCTCGACTTCCGCTGTCGTGAGCCGATCGGACTTGATGAGGGCGAGCGCGCGGCGTACATGCAGGATGCCGATGACGTGATCGATGCTGCCCCGGTACACCGGCAGGCGCGTGTGGCGGCAGTTGACCAGGGCGTCCTCCAGATCCGTGGCGCCGGTGTCCAGGTCCAGCCCGGTGACATCGGCGCGCGGAACCATGATGTCCTCGACGGTGATTTTTTCCAGGTCCAGGATGCCGAACAGCATCTGCTGGTGCTTGCGCGGGATCATCGCCCCGGCCTCCTTGACGATCGTGCGCAGTTCCTCGCGCGACAGAGGCATCTCTTCGAACTCGTCGACCCGTATCCGCATCGTCCGCAGCATGAGGTTGACCAGCGCGTTCGCCGCCCAGACCACCGGGTAGAGCAGGCGCAGGGTCGGCTTGAGGACGAAGGCAGAAGGCAGGGCGATCGCCTCCGGCCGTAGCGCGGCCAGTGTTTTCGGCAGCGCCTCCCCGAACATCAGCAGCAGCGTGGCGCTGACGACGGGTGCAATCGCCAGGCCTGCCTCGCCGAACCTGCGCACCGCGAGGATCGTGCAAAGCGACGTCACCATCGCATTGGCGAAGTTCTGTCCGAGCAGGATGAGCCCAATCAGCCGGTCGGGTCGCTCCAGCAATTCCGCGGCCCGGGCCGCGGCCCGGTCGCCCTGGGCGGCGAGGTGCCTGAGCCGATAGCGGTTGGCGGCCATCATCGAGGTTTCGGCGGCAGCGAAGAACGCCGACACCAGGATGCTGATCACGAACGCGGCCGCAAGCAGCGAGGCCGGAAAATCGTCGATAACGACAACGGTGGAATCCATGACGATGCTCCAATGAGGCGGGCGCCGGCGGTGCGCGTCGGGCGTGTACCGGCCGTACCGTGCTACACGCGCTTCAGGACCACTTCCAGGACGAAATTGCTGCCGAAAAAGGCCAGGGCCAGGAACGCAAACCCGGCGAGCGTGTAGCGCACCGCGGTACGCCCGCGCCAGCCGAACCGGCGACGCCCCCAGAGCAGCACCGCGAAGGTGATCCAGGCGAGGAGCGACAGCACCGTCTTGTGCACGAGGTGCTGCGCGAACAGGTCGTGTACGAACATGAAGCCGCTGACCAGCCCGAGGCTGAGCAGGAACAGGCCCACGCCGATGAGTTGGAAGAGCAGATCCTCCATGGTCTGCAGCGGTGGCAGCAACTGCATCACCAGGGTCGGCCGGCGTTGGCGCAGGCGGTGCTCGGCGAACGCCACCATCAGGGCCTGGATGGCGGCGACCGCCAGCACGCTGTAGGCGACGATCGCCAGTGCCACGTGCACTTCCAGCCCGCGCGGCGCGTCGCGCGGCAGGATGCGCTGGCCGGGGAACAGCATCTCCGCGCCGATCGCCAGCGCCGCGATTGGCAGGATGAGCACCGCCAGCCCGTCCGCCGGCCGGGTCAGGGCAGCCGCCACGACGACCAGCGATACCAGCCCGGCGACGAGCGAGGCGGCATTGGCTATCGACAGGTTCAGGCCGCTGCCGGTGACGATTCCCTGGTAAAGCAGGACGGCGTGTACGGCGAGCGCGGCGAAGGCCAGGCCGATGCCCTGAAGCCGGGCCGCCGGAGCCGCGGACCTGCCGAGCAGCGCCGCGATGCGCGCCGCGGCGAGCCCGTACAGGAACATCGCAGCGACGCCGAGAACGCCCGAGTTCATGATCAGCGACCGGAAGGGGATGGGGCGATGATCGCACAATCGCCCGGGCGATTGAAGGACGCGCGCCGGTTCCCGCGCCGCGGGCTGCGCGGATGACGCGCCGACTCGGCTATAATCGCCGCCACCCTGCCGCCCCGGCGCGACCGTCCGGCTGCGTTCGGGCATCCCGCCAAATCAATGGAATAGCACCATCCATGTTCGCCAATCTCACGCAGCGGCTGAGCCAGGTCATCAAGGGGCTGCGCGGCCAGGCGCGCCTGACGGAAGACAACATCGGCGAAGCGCTGCGCGAGGTACGGGTCGCGTTGCTGGAGGCCGACGTCGCCCTGCCCGTGGTCCGGGAATTCGTCGAGCGCGTCCGCGCGCGCGCGGTCGGCCAGGAGGTCATGGACAACCTCACCCCGGGCCAGGCGCTGGTGCGCGTGGTGCGCGACGAACTCACCGCGCTCATGGGCGAGGCGAGCGCGCCGCTGGCTCTGAACGTGGAACCGCCCGCGGTGGTGCTGATGGCGGGCCTGCAGGGTTCGGGCAAGACCACCACCAGCGCCAAGCTCGCCCGCATGCTGCGCGAGCAGCAGCGCAAGAAGGTGCTCCTGGCGAGCTGCGATGTGTATCGCCCGGCGGCGATCGATCAACTCGAGATCCTGGCCCGCGAGGTCGGCGTGGAGTTCCTGCGCGGCCAGGGTTCGGACGTGAACGACATCGCCGCGCAGGCGCTGGCGCACGCGCGGCGCATCTTCGCCGACGTTCTCATCCTGGACACCGCGGGACGCCTGCACGTTGACGCGGCGATGATGGACGAGATCCGGAGCCTGCACTCGGCGGTCAAGCCGGTGGAGACCCTGTTCGTCCTCGACGCCATGATGGGACAGGACGCGGTGAACACCGCCAAGGCCTTCAACGACGCGGTCGCGATCACCGGCGTGGTGCTGACCAAGGCCGACGGCGACGCCCGCGGCGGCGCCGCGCTGTCGGTGCGCCACGTCACCGGCCGGCCGATCAAGTTCCTGGGCGTCGGCGAGAAGACCGCCGCCCTGGAGGCGTTCCATCCGGATCGCATGGCTTCGCGGATCCTCGGCATGGGCGACGTGCTCGGCCTCATCGAGGAGGTCGAGCGCAAGGTCGATCGCGACAAGGCCGTGGCCCTGGCCACCAAGATCACCAAGGGCAAGGAATTCGATTTGTCGGACTTCCGAGCCCAGATCGACGAGATGCGCAAGATGGGCGGGTTGAAGGAGATGATGGGCAAGTTGCCCGGCATGTCCGAACTGCCGCCCGAAGTCGCGGGCCGCATCGACGACCGCGAGATGGTCAAGTTCGCCGCCATGATCGACTCCATGACGCCCGGCGAGCGCCGCTATCCGGACGTCATCAAGGCCTCGCGCAAGCAGCGCATCGCGCGCGGGTCGGGCACCCAGATCCAGGACATCAACCGCCTTCTCAAGCAGTTCGGCCAGATGCAGAAGGTGATGAAGAAGATCGGCAAGAAGGGCGGGCTGGCCAAGCTCATGCGCGGCATGCGCGCGAACATGCCGCGCGGCATGCGGTTCTGACGCGCACCCATCGGACGAGCACGAGAGAGAAGACCGGAAAATGGCTGAGGACCTGTTCAAGAGCGCACTCGAATACCACCGCTCGCCGCGCCCGGGCAAGATCGAAGTCGTCGCGACGAAGCCCGTCGCCACCCAGCGCGACCTGTCCCTGGCGTACTCGCCGGGCGTCGCGGCGCCGTGCCTGGAGATCGAGAAGGATCCGGGCCTGGCCGCGATCTACACCAGCCGCAGCAACCTGGTCGCCGTGGTCACCAACGGTACCGCGGTGCTGGGGCTGGGCGACATCGGCGCGCTCGCCGGCAAGCCGGTGATGGAAGGCAAGGGCGTGCTGTTCAAGAACTTCGCCGGCGTGGACGTGTTCGACATCGAGATCGACGAGAAGGACCCCGACCGTCTCATCGACATCATCGCCAGCCTCGAGCCGACCTTCGGCGGCATCAACCTGGAGGACATCAAGGCGCCCGAGTGCTTCTACATCGAGGAGAAGCTGCGCGAGCGCATGAAGATCCCGATTTTCCACGACGACCAGCACGGTACCGCCATCATCACCGCCGCCGCGGTGTTGAATGCGTTGCGGCTGGTGAACAAGAAAATCGACGAGGTCCAGCTCGTCACCTCGGGGGCGGGGGCCTCGGCGATCGCCTGCCTGAACCTGCTCGAACTGCTCGGCATGCCGGCGCGCAACATCACCATCACCGACCGCAAGGGCGTGGTGTACCGCGGCCGCGACGAGAACATGGAAATCCACAAGGCCCACTACGCGCGCGACACCAACGCGCGCACCCTGGCGGACGCGATGGTGGACGCGGACATCTTCCTGGGGCTGTCGTCGGCGGGGCTGGTGGGAGCGGACATGGTCCGCACCATGGCGCGCGATCCGATCATCCTGGCGATGGCCAATCCCACCCCGGAAATCATGCCGGAGGTCGCGCGCGAGGCGCGCCCGGACGCGATCATCGCCACCGGCCGATCGGACTACCCGAACCAGGTCAACAACGTGCTGTGCTTCCCGTTCATGTTCCGCGGCGCGCTTGACGTCGGCGCGACCCGCATCACGGACGCGATGAAGCTCGCCTGCGTGCGCGCGCTCGCCGATCTCACCCTGGAGCAGCCGTCCGAGGCCGTGGTGGCGGCCTATGGCGGCAGCGAGCTGAAATTCGGCCCCGAGTACATCATCCCCAAGCCGATAGATCCGCGCCTCATCACCACCCTGCCGCCGGCGGTGGCCCGGGCGGCGATGGCCGACGGGGTCGCCACGCGCCCGATAGCGGATCTGGACGCCTACGAGGCCCAGCTCACCGGGTTCGTGTTCCGCTCCGCGCTCATCATGCAGCCGCTGTACGAGAAGGCGCGGCGCGATCGCAAGCGCATCATCTACGCCGAGGGCGAGGAGCCGCGCGTGCTGCAGGCCGCGCGCACCGTGATCGACGAAGGGTTCGGCTCGCCGATCCTCATCGGCCGCCCGCGCGTCATCGAGGCGCGCATGCAGAAGCTCGGGTTGACCATGAAGCCCGACGTCGACTTCACCATCGTCAACCCCGAGAGCGACGATCGCTTCCGCGAGTTCTGGCAGGCCTACTACCGGATCATGCGCCGCAAGGGCGCGACCGAGGAGGATGCCAGGACCATCGTGCGGACCCAGAACACCGTGATCGCGGCGCTGTCGGTGCACCTGGGGTATGCCGACGCCGTGATCTGCGGCACCACCGGCCACTATCACGAACACCTGCAGGCGGTGACGGACATCCTCGGTCTCGCGCCCGGCGTGCGCAGCGCCTCGGCGATGAACGCGCTGCTGCTCAAGAAGGGCACGTTCTTCATCTGCGACACCCAGGTCAACGCCGATCCGGACGCCGAGACCATCGCCGAGATGGCCATGCTCGCGGTGCCGCACGTCCAGCGCTTCGGCATCGAGCCGCGCGCAGCGCTGCTGTCGCACTCCAACTTCGGCAGCCACGATACGCCCGCCGCGCGCAAGATGCGCGCGGCGCTGGAACTCATCCGCGTGCGGATGCCCGGGCTGGAGATCGACGGCGAAATGGGTGCTGAACTGGCATTGTCGGAGATCGCCCGCCAGCGGCGGATAGGCGAGTCGCCGCTGCACGGGCAGGCCAACCTGCTGCTGATGCCGTCGGTGGATGCCGCGAACATCGCGCTGAACCTGCTGCACGTGCTCGGCGACGGCGTCGCCGTGGGGCCGATCCTGCTGGGCCTGTCGCGTGCGGTGCACGTGCTCACGCCCCAGGCCTCGGTGCGCCGGGTGGTGAACATGAGCGCCCTGGCAGCGGCGGACGCCCAGTCCAAGGCCTGAGCCGCGGCGGGCGGCCGGTTGCGGCCGGGCCTGCGCGCCGGTCAGCGCGCGTTCTGGCGCCGCAGTTCGGCGACGAATTCGTCGGCGAGTTCGTCGGCGACTACGTACAGGCGCGACAACCGCACCGGTTCGATCGCGCCGATGTCGCTGCGCGACCAGATCGTCGCCGGCACGTAGGCGTCCGGGGCATTGGGCAGCGGGATTTTCTGCCGGACGATCAGCGCCACGGAATAGGACCAGTAGGGCAGCAGGGTGGCGGTGTTGGATACCGTGCGCACGCGGATTTCCACCAGCACCGCCCCGGCCGTGGCGGCAAGCGATTGCGCCGGGATGACGTCCAGGCCGCCGGCACGCAGGCGCGATTCCACGCCCGCCTGCATCTGCGCCGCCGTGATGCCGTAGCGGGCGAAGTCCGGTGCCACCCCGTCGATCGTCAGCGCCGCGGCGCGCAGCCCGCGCAATGACTGGAAGGCGGCGGAGAGTTCCCCGCATTGGCCGGCAGGGGCGAGCAGCCAGGAAAGCGCGAGCAGGATTGCAAGCCGCCAGGCCTGCATCGGGCGGGTGGCCCGGGTCGTTTCCGAAGCGTTTGCGGCTATCATGCCGGGCATTGTATCGCCTCGGCGCGCGCCCCACCCATGCAGCCTGAAGACGCCTCCCACGCCGGCGCGCCGGACGCCGTCATCGACGTGCGCGGCCTGTCCAAGACATTCGATGCGGTGCGCGCCGTGGACGCGGTGAGCTTCACCGTGAAGGCCGGTTCGACTTTCGGGCTGCTCGGTGCCAACGGAGCCGGCAAGACCACCACGCTCGCCCTGCTGCTCGGCCTGGTGACCCCCAGCGCCGGCAGTATCCGACTGTTCGGCCTGGATCTGGCGCGGCGCCGCTACGAAATCCTGCCGCGGCTGAACTTCTCCTCGCCCTACGTCGATCTTCCGCTGCGCCTGACGGTGCGTGAGAACCTGCTGTTCTACGGCCGCCTTTACGGCGTGCGCCGGCTCGCGGACCGGATCGCGGTGCTGGCCGGGGATCTGGGGCTCGAGGAGTTCCTCGATCGCGGCTACGGATCGCTCTCGGCCGGGCAGAGAACCCGGGTCGCGCTCGCCAAGGCGCTGGTCAACAGTCCCGCCCTGCTGCTGCTGGACGAACCGACCGCTTCCCTGGATCCGGATGTTTCCGATCGGATCCGCGCGTACCTGGCCACCTACCAGCGGGCGACCGGCGCGACCGTGGTGCTCGCCTCTCACAATATGACTGAGGTCGAGCGCATCTGCGGCGAGGTGGCGCTGATGCGCGCCGGCCGCATCGTGGCCACCGGATCGCCGGCGGCGTTGATCGCGCGCTTCGGACGCACGACGATGGAGGAGGTGTTCCTGGACGTGGCCCGCGACGGCGCCAGGACGCCGCAGGCCGCGGTGCGATGAGCCCCTCGCGCGCGTTCGCGGGGTCAGCCGGGCGCATCGTGGCGGCGCTGCTGCGCAACCTGTACCTGTTGCGCAGTTCCTGGCCGCGCCTGGTGGATCTCGCCTACTGGCCGACCGTGCAGATGATCATGTGGGGCCTCATCACCCGGTATTTCTCCAGCCAGGGCGGCTGGGCGGCCGGGGCCGCCGGCGTGCTGATCGGCGCGGTGCTGCTCTGGGACATCCTCTACCGGGCCCAACTCGGTGTTTCCACCGGCTTCATGGAGGAACTTTACGCGCGCAACCTGGCCCAGCTCTTCGTCAGCCCGTTGCGCCCCTGGGAGCTGGCCGTCGCGCTCACGCTGATCGCGTTGCTGCGCACCGTCGTCGGCGTGGGCACCGCGGCGCTGCTCGCCATCGCCTTGTACCAGTATTCGATTTTCGACCTGGGCCTGCCGTTCGTGGCGTTCTTCGTGAATCTGATGATATTCGGCTGGGGCATCGGCCTGGCGCTGTGCAGCGCGTTGATGCGCTGGGGCCTGGGCGTGGAAGGCCTCGCCTGGGCCTCGATCTTTGCGCTCGCGCCGGTCAGCGGAATCTACTACCCGGTCGCGACGCTGCCGGCGTGGGCGCAACCGATCGCCTGGGCGCTGCCTTCGAGCTACGTGTTCGAGGGCCTGCGCGCGGTGCTGCAGACCGGGCAGTTCGACGCCGGCCTGTGGCTGCGCGCGTTCCTGCTCGCCTGCCTGTACCTGGGCGCAGGCTTTGCGTTGTTCCTGCGCGCCTTCGAAGCCGCGCGCGAACGTGGCCAATTGTTGCGTGTCGGCGAGTGAGCGCGGTCGGTGGCGAGAACCCGTACCGCGTTGGCCGGTCCGGGCCTTTCGTGTCGGGGGCGGGCGTGTTACATAGTCCACGGTGAAGCCGATGCGACCGCTGCCGGCCGCGGAGAAACGTCGATGCTCGAAATCAAGCGCCTGAGCGAGGTGCCCCGGGATCAGCAGGCGAAGATCGTGCCGTCGCTTTCGCTGGCGCGCTTTCAGCTCGAACAGGCGCTGGCGCAACGCTACCGCATCCACGATTTCGACTTCCTGCAGGAACTGATGCGCGAGGACGGCCGCGGCTTTCTCGGCTTCACGCGTGAAGAGCGCTACGTCCGGCCGCAGCTCTGGCGCCGCTTCGAGCGCGGCGAACTGGTGCTGTTCGATACCAAGGCCGCGGTCGATGAGGAGCAGTCCGGTGCGACGGCCGGCCGCACGTTCGCTCCGACCTACCGCTTCCCAGCCGGCCTGCACGTCGCGGCGCTCAATCGTGGCGTCGCCGAAACGCTCTGTCACCTGAGCTGGCTTCGCAATCACAGCGATCCGCTGCCGGGCCGCGGCCGCAAGCCGGCCCTCGGCACCGGCAAGGCGACGTCCCCGGGGCGCGCGGAGGCCGAGCGCCTGGCCGCGACCCTGCAATACGGCGCTTTCCGCAAGCCCAACGGCACGCTGCGTTGCCTGGCCGTGACCGACCGCATCGTCGACAAGCTCTGCGGCGCTGAACTCGGGCGCGCGTTCCGGGCCGCGATGCGCGACGTTATCCACCGCGATCCACAGCGGCCGCTGGCGGGAATGGACATCGATCAGAAGGCGGTGCGCGACGCTTATCGGCGCTGGGAGCAGGCGTCGAAGGCTGCCTATGCCGCCGTGATCCTCGAACTGGAATCGGCCGTCAGGAAGAACACCCGCCCGCACGGGCTGGGGCGCTCGGACAATCCCGCCGAGGTCCAACTGGTCGCGAAGCTCTACCTGCAGAACGTGAGCCAGCCGCAGAACAAACTCTGCGGCTACCGGTTCCTGGCGTTGCAGGCGCAGTTTTCCGGTGCGGCGCCCAAGGCCGCGCCCGCCAGGCCGGCCTGACTACGGCCCGCGCGCTGCGCCGCGCGAACGCAGCGCGACACCAATCGCCGCCGCCGCCATCAGCGCGAAGCACGCCAGCGACCATTCCGCGATCGACAGGCCCAGGAAGGTCCAGGTCACCAGGGCGCAGTCTCCGGTACCCTTGAAGGCCTTCAGGATGGCCTCGTGCCAGGGGTAGATCTGGAGCATGAAATCCAGGCCGGGGCCGCATTCGGGGACGCGGTCGGGCGGCAGGTGCTGCAGCCAGACCTGGCGCGCGGCGACGCCGCCGCCGCCGAGCGACGCAGCCGCGACCAGCGCCGCATGGACGGCCCGGGCCCGGCCGCGCGCGCCGTGCACCGCGCCCGCCAGGCAGAACAGCATCGCCAGCATGTAGAAGTAGCGCTGCAGGATGCACATCGGGCACGGTTCCTGGAATTGCACGAACTGCAGGTGGAATCCGTAGGCCAGCAGCGCCGCGCAGCCGGCCGCGATGACCGCGAAGGGCAGGCGCCGGGCGTCCAGGAAGGCGATGATCATCCGTTGCACGCGCATTGGCCGATGATACCTCACTGCCGCGGCTTCGCTTCACGCCTGCCGCGCGTGCACCTCGCGGCAGGCTTGCGCGCGGCCGGTCGTCAGTTGCGCGGGATCGACGCGTACATCGCGCGGCGCGCCGGGGTGAGCAGCGAGTACTCGATGAAATGGCCGAGTTCGGCGCGCGCGTCCAGGTACATGAACGGAAAATCACCCGCCGGATCCTCGCGCGCGATCGCGATCGGCAGCCAGCCTGCCGCGACCCGCTCGCGCAGCCGGTTCCAGTCCGCGATTGATTCCACGACGTGCCCGAAGTGGTGGAATTGCAGCGCGAAGCCCGTCGCCGGCATGCCGATCTCGTACAGCGAGCCGCCGTTGCCGCGTGCGGCGATGATCTCCAGCATCGTCGTGCCGGAGTAGGCCAGGGCCATGTCCATGCGCGTGGCGGGGTCGAACGGCACCTCGCGCGTGATCGCGAATCGCGCCACGCCGTAGCGCTCGCCGAACAGCGCCACGGCGCGGTCGATGTCGGTGGTGATGTAGGCGACCTGCGAAAAGCCGCCCAGGAACGGAATCGGTGCGATCGTCATGCTCAGGCTCCATCGTTGCAGGCGCGCCACCGCGCTGCCGGGGTCGGGTGCCCGCGGGTCGGTTGACCTTGCGAGCGCGAATTGAATCGGGGTCCGGCCGATTGCGGCTTTGATTCATCCGTTCGTCGTCGCGAGCGCAGCGAAGCGACCCAATCGGCCCGGATGCCATCGGCAGCGCGTGGACTGCTTCGTCGCTTCGCTCCTCGCAATGACGCGATGCGGGACTCGTTCGGGTTGCATCTGCTCAGCCCATCGTACCGAATTGCCGATCGCCGGCGGCGCGCAGGATCGGTAACACCACCGGCTCGTCGCCGGCCGCCACCGGCGCCTGGATCGTCGCCAGCGGCAGGTCCCGGGTGGATCCGTAGCACATGAGCAGCGTCAGTTCGCGGAGCAAATCGCGAAAGCCGCGCGTGGACGTGGCGCGGTCGCGCATGTGGGTGGGCTTGTGCTGCACCAGCGGGTGGTCGAGCACGAACGGGTTCGGGAAGCGCGGATCGGATTTCATCGGGCGTCGGGCGATCGTCAGTCGCGCGGGCAGAACGACGGCTCGCCGTAGACCGGCGTCGGCAGCCCTTCCAGCCGTGCCTTGAGCTGCAGTGCCAGGAACCGGGAATGGAACCGCGACTGCGCGAGATTGCCACCGTGGAACCACAGCCCCGGCTGGCGCGTCGGCTTCCACATGTTGCGCAGCTCGCCTTCCCACGGGCCGGGGTCGCCCGCCATGCCCGACCCGAGTCCCCAGCAGCGGCCGATGCGGTCGGCAACCTCGCGCGAAACGATCCGCTCGGCCCAGGCGTCCATCGTGCCGTAGCCGGTGGCGTAGACGATGAGATCGGCGGGCAGCTCGGTGCCGTCGTCGAGGACGACGCGGTCGGGGCGGATCTCGCGCAGGCCGGTGCCGCTGCGCAGCCCGATGCGGCCGTCGGCGATGAGGTCCGAGGCGCCGACGTCGATGTAGTAGCCCGAGCCGCGGCGCAGGTACTTCATGCCCAGGCCGGATCCGTCCTCGCCGAAGTCGACCATGAACCCGGCCTTGCGCAGGCGTTGGTACAGATCCGCGTCCTGCGCCTGGATCCGCTGGCTGGCCTGCACGCCGAGGGCGGGCTGCAACGCATAGGGCATCGAGGCGGCGATTAGATCGGCGCGATCGACGTCGATGCCGGATTCGACGGCGCGCTCGGAATACAAGGCGCCGATCTCCTGCTCGACGATGGTCGAGGATCGGATCACGGTGGTCGGCGAGCGCTGGATCATCGTCACCTGCGCGCCGTGCTCCCACAGGTCGACGCAGATGTCGTGCGCGGAATTGCCGGCGCCCAGCACGATGCAGCGCTTGCCGGCCCAGGCCGCGCCGCCGGGGTGGCTGCTGGAGTGGTGCTGGTCGCCGCGAAAGCGCTCCGCGCCGGGGACGCGCGGGATCTTCGGCATGCCGGCCAGGCCGGTGGCCAGCACCAGGTGCGACGGCCGCAGGACCACGGGCCCGGCCGGGCGCTCGACCGCGATCTCCCAGTGGCCGAAGGCGTCGTCCCAGGTGGCGCTGGTGCAGCGGCTCGACCCCCAGTAGTCGAGTTCCATCACCTTCGTGTACATCTCCAGCCAGTCGCCCATCTTGTCCTTGGGGGTGAACACCGGCCAGTGATCCGGGAACGGGATGTAGGGCAGGTGGTCGTACCACACCGGGTCGTGCAGGCACAGCGACGCGTAGCGCCTGCGCCAGGAATCACCGGGGCGCGGGTTCGCCTCCAGGATGATCGTCGGCACGCCGAGCATCTTCAGGCGCGCGCCCAGGCCGATGCCGCCCTGGCCGCCGCCGACGATGACGACGTACGGTTGGCGTGCGTGGCCGAGTTCGGCCTGCTCGCGCGTGCGCCGGTCCAGCCAGGTCGTCCGGCCGCGGATCGCGCCATGCTCGGCACCGATCTCGCGCGTGCCGCCGCGCCGTTCCTCGTGCCCCTTCAACTCGCTCATCGCGGTCAGCAGCGTGACCGCGCGACCGTTGCGCAGGCGTACGTGGCCGATGCCGCGCGCCACCGCGGTCTGGAAGGTCAGGAAGGCTTCGACCCCGCCGTCGGTCAGGGTGGCCTGGCCGTCGACGCGCCAGGCATGCGGCCGCACGATGGCGAGCCGGGCGTTGAGCATCGCGTAGATCGCGTCACGGCCCTCCAGGGTACGGATATTCCACGTGAACGGCAGCAGGTCGCGCCAGTAGCAGTGCTCGTCGAACAACTCCGGCAGCGCGCTGATTTCGCCGCGGGCGAGCGCGGATTCGAACTGCGCGATCCAGGCGGCAACCTGGGCCGCTGGCGGCATCGGGGCTGGGGGCACGTACCTGACCTCGGATCGGAACCCTGCCGCGAGCATAGAGAGGCGATGTCAGGCCGGCAAGGCGCCGCGGGGCCGGCACCATGCGGGACGCTCAGTGCGCGGGCGCGGGCTCGCGCAGGAAGCGCAGGATGCGATGTTCGAGCCAGTACACCGGGCGCCATGGCACGCGGCCGGCGACGAAGCCGACGTGGCCGCCGCCGGCGGAAATCTCCAAACGCACGCTGGGCGAGATCTCCTCCGGCTTCGGAATGGCCCGCGGGGTCATGAACGGATCGTCGCGGGCGTGCAGCACCAGCGTCGGCACCGCGATCGCACTCATGAAGGCGCGGCTGCTGCACCGGCGGTAGTAGTCGTCGGCGCCGGCGAAGCCGTGCAGCGGCGCGGTGACGCGATCGTCGAAATCGCGGAAGTTGCGCATCGGCGCGAGCGTGGCGGCATCGATGTGCCGCGGAAACAGGGCCGCCTTCAGCCGCGCCCGCTGCTTCAGGCTCAGCAGCAGGCGGCGCTGGTACAGGCGCGAGAAGCCGCGGTCGAGCCGATCGGCGGCGTCGGCAAGGTCGAATGGCACCGAGATCGCGACGGCGCGTTCCAGGCCCGCGCCTGCGCCGTGTTCGCCGAGATACTTCAGCAGCACGTTGCCGCCGAGCGAGAACCCGACCGCCACCAGCCGCCGTTGCGGGTGGCGCGCGCGCAGGATCGAGACCAGCAATGCGAGATCGCCGGTCTCGCCGGAGTGATAGCTGCGCGGCAGGCGGTTCGGCGGCCCGCTGCAACCGCGGAAGTGCAGCAGCACCGCGCGCCAGCCCGCGCCGGCGAGAGCGGCGAGGATGCCATGCGCGTACGGGGAGTCGAGCGAGCCCTCCAGGCCGTGCAGCACGATCGCCACCGGGCCGGCGTCCGGGCCGGTCCAGGCGAGATCGACGAAATCGCCGTCGGGCAGTTCCAGGCGCTCGGGCCGTACCGCAAGGCGCGTGCGCCGGCGTGCGAGCGCGGCCCAGAGGGTCTGCAGGTGCGGCCCCGGCAGGAACCAGGCCGGGCGGAACGCTTCCCGATCCGCGCCGCTCACGGTTCGCGCGCGGCGGGCGTCAGGTTTCCAGCGTGATGCTGACCGGGCAGTGGTCGCTGCCCATCACGTCGGGATGGATGTCCGCGGCCTGGACCGCATCGCGCAGCGTCGCCGACACCAGCACGTAGTCGATTCTCCATCCGATGTTGCGGGCCCTGGCGTTGGCGAAGTGGCTCCACCACGTGTAGTGACCGTTGCCCTGCCGGAACAGGCGCAGCGTGTCGACGAAGCCGGCCTCGACGATGTTGTCGAAGCCCTTGCGTTCCTCGTCCGTGAAGCCCTTCTTGCCGCGGTTGGACCTGGGATTGGCGAGATCCAACTCGGTGTGCGCGACGTTCAGGTCGCCGCAGAATATCACCGGCTTGGATTTCTCCAGCATCCGGCAATATTCCAGGAACGCCGGATCCCAGTGCTCGAACCGCAGCTTCAGGCGGCTGAGATCCTCCTTGGCGTTCGGCGTATACACCGTGACGACGTGGAAGCGATCGAACTCGGCGGTGATGACGCGGCCTTCCTCGGCGCTGTCGCGCTGAAGTTCGTCGGCGAAGCTGAAGCGCCTGGAGAAGGCTTCCGGAAAGCCGTTGGTCACCGCCAGGGGCGCGATCCGGGTGAATATCGCGGTACCCGAGTAGCCCTTGCGCACGGCCGAGTTCCAGAACTCGTGATAGCCGGGAACGTCGATTTCGACCTGTCCGCGTTCGGCCTTGGTTTCCTGAAGGCACAGGATGTCCGGGCGATGCTCGGCCAGGAAGTCCTGGAAGGTGCCTTTCTTGAGCACGGCGCGGATGCCGTTCACGTTCCAGGAGTAGATCCGCAGGCGCTCGCGTACCGAGGGCGCGCGGGCGGTTTTGGCGCGGGTGGCGTTCACGTGGCTTCGGCCCCGTTCTCAGAACACGATTGGCAGTTCGAGGTATCGCCGGTATACGAAGTCACGGTGCGCGATCAATTCGCGCGTCAGCGCACTTCGGGTGCGTGGATCGTGGTTGGCGTAGGCGCCGCGCATCGCGGTCGCCATCGGGCACAGGTCCGGCGGCAGAGGATCGAACAGCGCCGCGAAGGTCGCCCAGTAGATGTCGAGCGCGGTCAGATGTTCGCCGATCAGGAACTGCCGTCCGCGCGCCTGCTGTTCGCGCAGTTGGCGATCCAGCGCGCCGAGGATCTCGACGATTCGATCCGTGGCGTGCGCGGCGGCGTCGGGCGAGTGCCCGTACTTGCGGCCGACGTGCTCCATGGAGGGCCGCCCGGGGTCGCCGGCCGGCAGGGCCGCCAGGCCGGCATCCACCATGACCAGGCGTTTGCACCAGCCCAGGCCGTTCTCGCCGCAGATTTCGTTGCACAGGCCGTACATGCGCACGCGGTCCTCGAACGCCGAGGGTACCAGCGGCGGATCCGGATTCAGGCGTTCGGCGAGCGCGATCTGCTCGATCCAGGTCGATCGCGGACGCTCGTCGTTCCAGATCGCCACCGGGGCGCTGGACTGGCCGGTCCACTCGCGCAGTTCCCGGTCGGCGCCGTCCATGCCCATGCGCAGGTCGGCGCCGCCGTCCCCGCAGGTCACCACCGACGCGAACGGGATGCCCTTGACGTGGAACAGCCCCTTGCAGCCCTCGCGCCACGGCCCGGGGATGGCGTAGGCGCCCAGCACCAGGCGCAGGCCGGACATGCGGCGCGCCTCGGCGATGCTGGCGTAGCGGATCCTGACGTCGGTGGCCTGGATTTCGGTCGGCATGTGAGGGCCTCGTCGTTTCGAGCGGTTCAATCCGCGAGCGGGTACGGTACCGGTTCCACGTCCACCGGTGCGGTGTCGGCGTCGTCGAGCCCGATGCGCGCATCGGCGAGCGCGATCGGCAGCACCACGCTCATGCGCTGGCGGCCGTCGCCGCCGGGCACCGCATCGACGACGTTGCCGTGGTCCTGCGCATCGCCCGCGATGACGGCCAGGCGGGCGTTCGGCGCTGGAGTCGCGGCGGCCGCCGACCACGCGCGGTACATGCGGCGCTTCAATTGACCGCGATACTTCAGCCGTGCCACGACCTCCTGGCCCGGGTAGCAGCCCTTGTCGAAGGCGACTGCGCCGACGCAGTCCAGGTTCAGCATCTGCGGCAGGAACTGCTCGCTGGCGGCGAGCGCGACGTGGGCGATTCCGGCGTCGATGTCGGCGTGGCGCCACGCGAGGGCGTCGCGGAGCGAGCCGGCGGTCCGGGCGGCCGTGCGCAGGCGGTCGATGGTGGCCGGTTGTGCGAGCAGCAGGTGGCGCATCGGCGTGCCGTGGACGCGGACCACGACTCCGGAATCGAACCGCGTGGCGCCGTCGACGTCCCGTGGCAGTGCATCCGGCGCCCAGCCGGGCGGCGCGCCGCGAACGCCGAAGACGGCGAGCTCCGCGGCCGCGGCCAGCGTCACCTTCGAGCGCAACACGAACATGCGCAGGCGCCTGAGCACCGGCTCGACCAGATCGCGGGCGAGCACGAGCACGAAGCCAGCGTCCATCTCGACCACGCGCAGCGTCGCGATCACGCGGCCCTGCGCCGTGCACCACGCGGAGAGCTGGCTGGCGGCGGGAGTCACCCGGCGCAGATCGCTGGTGAGCTGCGCGGCCAGGAACGCGCGCGCATCCGCGCCGCGCACGTCGATCAGCGCCAGATGGTCCAGATCGAAGGCCTCGAACGTACCGGCGCTCATCGGGCGGACGCTTCCGCGGGCGCGATGCGCTCGATCAGGGCCTGCAGCGCCGGATCGCCGTGCCGGCAGCGACGGGTGAACAGGTCGTACAGTTCGGGATCGGCCGTATCCAGCAGCCTTTCGAACGCTTCGCGCTCGGGATCCGAGAGGGCATCGTAGCAACGGTCGACGAAGGCGGTGAACAGTACGTCCAGCTCCTTCATGCCGCGGCGGCAGCGCCAGCGTATCCGGCCGATGCTCATGCGCGCATTGTATCGAAAGGGCGCCGGTGGGGTGCCCGACCGGCGTGCGCGGCCTGCATCCGGGCCGGAGCAGGCCCTGCGGCGGTCCGGCCCGCGCGGGGGCGTCAGAGCTTGCGTTCGATCATCAGGCGCTTGATCTCACCGATGGCCTTGGCGGGATTCAGGCCCTTCGGACAGGCCTTGGCGCAGTTCATGATCGTGTGGCAGCGGTACAGCCGGAACGGATCCTCGAGGTTGTCCAGGCGCTCGCCGGTGGCCTCGTCGCGGCTGTCGATGATCCAGCGGTAGGCCTGCAGCAGGATGGCGGGGCCGAGGTAGCGCTCGCCGTTCCACCAGTAGCTCGGGCAGCTCGTCGAACAGCACGCGCACAGGATGCACTCGTACAGGCCGTCGAGCTTCTCGCGGTCCTCGACGGATTGCAGGCGCTCGCGATCCGGGGGGGCCGGGGTCTGCGACTTCAACCACGGCTCGATCGAGGCGTACTGGGCGTAGAAGTGATTGAGATCCGGTACCAGGTCCTTCTGCACCGGCATGTGCGGCAGCGGGTAGATCCGCACGTCGCCGGAGACGTCGTCGATCGGCTTCGTGCACGCCAGCGTATTGGCGCCGTCGATGTTCATCGCGCACGAGCCGCAGATCCCCTCGCGGCAGGAGCGGCGGAAGGTCAGCGTCGGATCGACCTCGTTCTTGATGTAGATGATCGCGTCGAGCACCATCGGCCCGCACTTGTCGAGATCGATCTCGTAGGTGTCCAGGCGCGGATTGGCGCCGGCATCCGGATCCCAGCGGTAGACGTGGAAGCGCTTGGGCCGCTTGGCGCCGGCGGCCGGGGCGTGGGCCTTGCCGGGCAGGACCTTGGAGTTCTTCGGGAGCGAGAATTCCGCCATGGCGATGTCTCTTTCGTCTTCAGTACGTGCGCGCCTTGGGGGCGATCACCTCGACCTCGTCGGTCAGGGTGTACATGTGCACCGGCCGGTATTCGAACTTCACGTTTCCGGCGTCGTCGACCCAGGCCAGGGTGTGTTTGAGCCAGTTGACGTCGTCGCGCTCGGGGAAGTCCTCGCGCGCGTGCGCGCCGCGGCTCTCGGTGCGGTTCAGGGCGGACTTGATGCTCGTCATCGCATTGCCGAGCAGATTGGCGAGTTCGAGCGTCTCGCACAAATCGGTGTTGTAGATCATCGACCGATCCGCGACCTTCACGTCGCCGAAGGACTTCCAGATTTCCTCGAGCTTCGTCACGCCTTCCTGCATCGACTCGCCGGTGCGGAACACCGCAGCGTTGGACTGCATCGTGCGCTGCATGGCGTTGCGGATGCGGGCGGTGGGCTCGCTGCCGTTGGCGTGGCGCAGCCTGTCGAAGCGGCCGAGGATCGCTTCGGACCAGTCGCGCGCCAGCGGCTTGTGCGGCATGCCCGGGCGGATGGTCTCGGCGCAATGGTTCGCCGCCGCGCGGCCGAAGACGATGAGATCGAGCAGCGAGTTCGATCCCAGACGGTTGGCGCCGTGCACCGAGACGCAGGCGGCCTCGCCGATCGCCATCAGGCCCGGAACGATGGTTTCGGGGTTGCCGTCCTTGGCGGTCGTCACCTGTCCGCGATAGTTGGTCGGGATGCCGCCCATGTTGTAGTGCACGGTCGGGATGACCGGGATCGGTTCCCGGGTGACGTCGACGCCGGCGAAGATCCGCGCCGATTCGGCGATGCCGGGCAGGCGCTTGTTGATCACCTCCGGGCCCAGGTGCTCCAGGTGCAGGTGGATGTGGTCCTTGTCGGGGCCGACGCCGCGGCCCTCGCGGATTTCGATCGTCATCGAGCGGCTGACGACGTCGCGCGAGGCGAGATCCTTGGCGTTGGGTGCGTAGCGCTCCATGAAGCGCTCGCCCTTGGAGTTGGTGACGTAGCCGCCTTCGCCGCGCACGCCCTCGGTGATGAGGCAGCCCGAGCCGTAGATCCCGGTGGGGTGGAATTGGATGAATTCCATGTCGCCCAGCGGCAACCCGGCGCGCAGCACCATGGCATTGCCGTCACCGGTGCAGGTGTGCGCCGAGGTGCAGGAGAAATACGCGCGGCCATAGCCGCCGGTGGCCAGCACGGTGGCGTGGGCGCGGAACAGGTGCAGGGTACCGTCGTCGAGCTTCCACGCCAGCACGCCGCGGCAGGTGCCGTCGGCATCCATGACGAGATCGATCGCGAAGTACTCGATGAAGAACTCGGCGTCGTGCTTGAGGGATTGCTGGTACAGCGTGTGCAGGATGGCGTGGCCGGTGCGATCCGCCGCGGCGCAGGTGCGCTGCGCGGTGCCCTTGCCGTAGTGGGTGGTCATGCCGCCGAACGGACGCTGGTAGATGCGGCCATCCTCGGTGCGCGAAAACGGCACGCCCTGGTGCTCGAGCTCGATCACCGATGCCATCGCCTCGCGGCACATGTACTCGATGGCATCCTGGTCGCCGAGCCAGTCCGACCCCTTGACGGTGTCGTACATGTGCCAGCGCCAGTCGTCCTCGCCCATGTTGCCCAGGGCCGCGCTCATGCCGCCCTGCGCGGCCACCGTGTGGCTGCGGGTGGGGAACACCTTGGTGATGCAGGCCGTCGCCAGGCCCTTGGCCGCCATGCCGAACGTGGCGCGCAGCCCTGCGCCGCCGGCGCCGACGACGACCACGTCGTAATTGTGCTCGATGATTGGGTAAGCGTTCGCCATCGATCAACCCGCCAATGCAATCTTCAGAATCGCCAGCACGCTGGCCAGGCCGGCGAGCGCGGCGATGAACCGCAGCAGCATCTGCGCCGCAATCTTCGCGCCGTCGCCGTGGAGGTAGTCCTCGATCACCACCTGCACGCCGAGCTGCGCGTGCCAGAACAGCGCGATGACCAGTGCGATCGCGAGCGTGGCGTTCAGCGGGGCGGCGAGCCAGGCGCGCGCCTGCGCGTAGTCCATGCCTGCCACGCACACCAGCGATGCCACGAGCCAGACCGTGAGCGGCACGAGCGCGACGGCGGTGACGCGCTGCAGCCACCAGTGATCCGAACCGGACCTGGACGAGCCCAGGCCGCGGACGACGCCGAGCGGGCTGCGCAGGTTCACGGCTGCGCGCTCCGCGACAGGGCGACGAACCAGGTGGCGGCGGTGAGCACCACGCTTGCCGCGAACACGATGTAACCGGACCGGTACGCCGCCGGCAGCGAAAAGCCCTTGCCCGCATCCCAGGCCAGGTGGCGGATGCCGTTGCACAGGTGATAGAACAGCGCGTAGGTCCACGCCAGGAGCGCGAGCCTGCCGATGCCCGACGCCAGGCATTCGTGCGCGCGCTGGAAGGTTTCCGGGCCGCCGGCGAGCGCGGCCAGCCACCACGCCAGCACCAGCGCGCCGAGGGCGAGGAAGATGCCCGTGGCGCGGTGCAGGATCGAGGTGACCGAAGTCAGCTGCCAGCGGTAGATCTGCAGGTGAGGCGAGAGAGGACGTTGTATCGCCATGGGTCTGGTGGTCGCTCTTGCGGTTGTTCGGGATTGTCGTGCCGCCGTGCGGCTCGGGGACGCTGCCTAGAAATCGATGCAGCGGCCCTTGCGTTCCCAGTCGCCGTAGCGCGTCGGCTCCAGCCCTTTCGGGCCGCCGATCTCACGCGGACGTGCGGTGGCCGGCTCGGCGGCGCGTGCCGCTTCCGCCGTGGCCGGCGCGGGCGAAGCCGGAATCGGGTCCGGCGCATTCGGTTCGGCGGGCGGATTCGACATGCGGACAATCTGGCCGGGCCGCGTACGGTCGTTGTCTTATTGCTGCGGCGCGCTCGACAGTATCATGAGGATGTCCATGGATTGCAAGGCCGCGCGGGCGCGCGGGAAGGCAAGGGAACATGCATGCAAGCGGATGGATCCGCATCGAGCCCGGTCGATCGCCGCGATTGGCGGCAGCCCTGATCGCGATGCACCTGGGCGCCGCGGTCGCGGCCGCATTTGCCGAAGTGCCGGTGGGCGTGCGCGTGGCCGCGGCCGCGTTGCTGATCGGCGGCCTCGTGCGCGCGTTGCGCGAACACGTGCTGCATCTGGACGACGCGGTGGTCGCCGTCGCCGCCGGCGGCCGCGACGAGTGGCGGGTGACGACGCGTCGTGCGCCGGAGTGCGGCGCGGCGCTCGGGCGCGAACTGCTGGTGCTGCCCTGGCTGGCGATCCTGAACTTCCATCTCGACGACGGGCGCAGGCGCACGGTCATCCTCACCGCGGACAACGCGCCGGCCGGGGATCTGCGCCGCCTGCGCGTGCGCGCCCGCCACCCGTGACGCGCCTTCAGCGTGTGCGCCAGGCTATCCAGAGCATCCGCAACGGGGTCAGATCGATCCGGCGCTGCAGCACCGCGCCGCCGTCGCGCGCCACCTCCTCGATGGTCGCGCGCAGGATAGCGGCCAGCGCGCGCTGGCCGGCGAGCCGGCCGCGATCGGCCGCGGGTACCGCGGCCAGCGCCTGCCGCAGGCCGCTGCCGATGCGATCCAACTGCATCGCGACGAGTCGCCGCGCGGCCTCGCCGCCGGGGCGTGAAACCAGGTCCGCCAGCGTCGTGCCGGCCGCGGCGAAATCCTCGGCGGGCAGGCGCATCCGCCCGGCGGCCAGATCCATGCGCAACTCGCGCAGGCTTTCGCAGTGCCCGGCGATCGTTCCCACGGCCTCGGCCCAGGCCTGGCCATCCGCGCCGGCGCCGCGGCACGCTGCCCATGCCCGCCACGCCAAGCCGGTTTCGCGCCGCCAGGCTTCGCGCAGCACCTCGCGGCCGGCAGGTACCGGCAGGCCCAGGCCCGCGTCGACCGCGTTCACGAGGGCGCCCGGCAGCGTGGCGGGCAACGCGTGGCTGCGCATCGCCGCCGCATAGGACTTCGCGGCAGGGTGGCGCGGTTCGCCGGCCGCGAGCCGGTCGCATTCCTCGCGCCACCACGCCAGCTTGATTCGCGCGACCGATGCATCGCTGCACGTCGCCGGGATCCTGGCGATGTATTCGTGCAGGGCCAGCAGCGCGGCGATCGCCGCGCGCACCGCGGCGGGTTCCCGCAGCAGCGCGTAATATTGCGCGCTGCCCGCGGCCGGGCCCGTATCGCCGGCCTCGGTCACGCCGGCAAGCCCAGGCGCGCCAGCACCTGCCCCGGATGATCGGCCACCGCATCGGCGCGCCAGCCGGCCGGATCGTCTCCGGGCGCGATATAGCCCCAGGCCGCGGCCACGGTGCGCATGCCGGCGGCGCGGCCGGCGGCGATGTCGCCCGCCGCGTCGCCGACGTAGGCGCAGTCGCCCGGGGCCATGCCGCACAATTGGGCTGCCCGCAGCAGGGGATCCGGATGGGGCTTGCGGCGCACCGTACTGTCGCCGCCGACCAGGCAGCGCACGCGGCCGGACAGGCCCAGGCCGGCCAGCAGCGGCGCAGCGAGCCGGTCGGGCTTGTTGGTGACCACGCCCCAGGCGATGCCGAGCCGATCGAGGGCGTCCAGCACCGCTTCCATCCCGGGGAACAGGCGCGTCCCGCACACCAGGTGGGCGGCATAGATCGCCAGCAGCCGATCGCGCAGCGGTTCGCAACGCGGATCCTCGCGCTGGACGCCGAAGCCCAGCGCGATCAGCGCATAGCTTCCGGCGGAAACCAGTGGCCGGATCGCCGCGAACTCCAGCCCGGCCAAGCCGTGCTCGGCACGCAACGCGTTCAATGCGTAGGCGAGATCCGGGGCAGTGTCGGCGAGCGTGCCGTCCAGGTCGAACCAGATCGCCCGCGGTGCCGCGGCCGCGCTCATGCGCGGCGCGCGTGCATCAGGTAGTTGATGCCGGCATTCCGGCCGAGACCGCTGCGGCGCGTGAGCGGGTTGTAGCGGATGCCGCGGACGTCGAGCACTTCGCAACCCGCCGTGCGCAGCCAGCGCGCCAGTTCGTGCGGACGCACGAAGCGCGCGTAGTCGTGGGTTCCGCGCGGCAGCAGCCCGAGCAGGTACTCGGCGCCGAGCACAGCGCCGAGATAGGCCCGTGCGGAACGATTGATGGTCGAGAACACGATGTCCGCGCCCGGGCGCGCGAGCGCGGCGCAGGCCGCGACCAGCCCGGCGGGATCGGGCACGTGCTCGATCAACTCCATGCACGCAACGAGGTCGTAGCTGCCGGCGTGATCGCGCGCGTGCTGCTCCGCGGTGGCCTGCGCGTAATTCACGGTCAGGCCGGTGCCGCGTGCGTGCTGCCTGGCCACCTCCAGGACCGCGGGTGCGGCATCGATGCCGGTTGCGTCGGCTCCGGCGCGCGCCAGCGCTTCGGTGAGCAAGCCACCGCCGCAGCCGACATCGATCGCCCGCCGCCCGGCGGGCGGCGCACGCTCGACGATGTAGGCCAGGCGCGCGGTGTTGATGTCGTGCAGCGGGCGGGCCTCGCCGTCGGGATCCCACCATCGGGCGGCGGCGGCATCGAAGCGCGCGACCTCGTTCGGATCGAGATTCTCCACGGCCGGAACGTTAGCACATGGGGAACGCGGCGCCGACACCGCCGGGCAGGGCGGTTACCGCGCGGCGTCGTCGAGTGCGAGCACGACCCGAAACCCGGTCTCGTCGTCACTGCCGTCAGCGGGGCGCGGTTCGCGTGCCGCCGAGCGCAGCGCATCGGCGCCGTTGCGGAACGATCCGCCACGCACCACCCGCATCGTGCCGCCGCTGCGCGCGGAGCCGTCGGCGGGTGCTCCGGCGTGGCTGTCATGCCAGGCATCGGCGACCCATTCGCGGACGTTGCCGACCATGTGGAACAAGCGGAAGCGGTTTCGATTGATGGAGCGATCGCTGATCGGCAATGGCGAGTTCACCGGCCCGTGGTAGCTGAACCGGGCATCGGTGGGCAGCAGGTCCTCGCCGGAGGGATAGGCCGTCGTGGTACCGGCACGCGCCGCGAACTCCCATTCCGCCTCGGTCGGCAGCCGATAGGGCCGGCCGGTCTGGCGTGCAAGCCACTGCGCGTACGCGACCGCATCGTTCCAGGTCACGTTCACGGCGGGGTATCCGGCATCGTTCCACGGTTGGCCCGGGCAGGGGTGGCCGCTGGCCTTGCAGAAGCGCTGCATCTCCCCCGCGGTGGTCTCGTAGGCGGCCACCGCCAGCGCGTAGCCGATGCGGACCTTGCGGCTCGGTTGTTCGCTTGCCTTGGTCCCGCCCATGGTGAATTCGCCCGGCACGAGCACGACCATGAGCGGTCCCTCGCCCGCGGTGCCCAGGCGATCGCGGCAGAACGGCCGGCGCGTACGCCCGAGCGCGGCGTTGCAACC
This sequence comes from Gammaproteobacteria bacterium, assembly GCA_050183625.1. Lineage (GTDB taxonomy): Bacteria > Pseudomonadota > Gammaproteobacteria > JADZEE01 > JADZEE01 > JBFXBD01. The sequence continues at coordinate 80,726 of JBFXBD010000014.1, read as the reverse complement.
GTGGCCGTCGCCGGCGGCCACGGACGGTGCCGGCGCGGCCGGGGCGTCTTCGGTCGTCGGTGCAGGCTTTGCGGGAGGAGCGGTCGCCGCGGTCGCGGCCGCGCCGACTGCCGGTACGGGCGCGGTCACGGGTGTGGGTACCGGCGCCGGTGCCGCCTGGGCCGGTTGCGCCGGTGGCGCTGTGTTTGCGGCGGCGGTCGCTGCGGCCGGTGTCGTGACGTCTTCCGTCGTCGCCGGTGCCGGCGTTCGTGGCGACGCCGTTGTCGTCTGCACCTGCGCGGCTTGCGGCGCAGCGTCCTGCGCCGGTTGCGCTGCGCTTGCCGCCGCCAGTTCGGTACGCCGCGCTTCCAGCGCGGCCACGACTTCCTCGATGCGCGGATCCTGGATCGAGAATGCCGAAGCCAGGGCGGCGAGCTTTGTCTGGCGTTCCACCGACTGCAGGTTCGGATCCACCCCGGCGACGGTGCGTTCCTCGGCAAGTTGCTGGTAAATGCCATCGGCGAGTTCCGCCTTGGCCTGGCTGCCTTCGAACGGCGCTCGTGCCTGCGCCGGTAACGCGAGCCACCCGGCATGCAATCCATCGATGCCGGCGGGGCTCCAGTCCGGATGCTCCAGGAACCCGCTGACCAATTCCGGCACGGGAATCGATGGCGCAGCCTGGCTCGCCGGCGCGGTGTCGGGCACGGGTGTGCCGCGACCGAAAAACCACCAGCCGCCGATGGCCACGGCGAAGGCGCCGATGGCGGCCACGGCCAACCCCGAGCGCTTGCGCGGCGGTGGTGCGGTTCGCTCCGGCGCCGTGACCGGCGTGATGGTGAAATTCGTCGGCCCCGTGACCGCGTCGGTGGTGGGATCCTCGTCCGCGCCCGGCCCGACGCCGACGGAACCTTCGACGATCGCGCTTAGGAGCGCGGCGCGCCTGCGGCGGTATTCGTCGCGGTCCATGCGCCCGTCGGCATAGCGACGGGCCAGGTCGCGCAGCGAGAGATCGCTCATCGTGCCAGTCCAGGGCGTGCCGTGGTCAGTTCATCTCGCGTACGACGCGGAACCCGGTGACGGTATCCGGATTGCCGTCGTGGGGTCGCTCCATCGCCGTTTCGCATTTGGAGAAGTTGTCCTGGTACGCACCGCCGCGCGCGACCACGCCCGAGCCGGTGGTCGCCCACTCCTGGACGTTGCCGACGTAGTTGTACAGCCCCCAGCCGTTCGGGGTGCCGGTATTGACCGGCATGACGCTCTGGCCCTTGAGGACCTGGCCCGCCTGTTCGACCCGGCAGTTGTAGTCCTTCTTGACTGCCTTGCCGTCGGCCGTCGCGGCGTAGGACCACTCGTCGTCGGTCGGCAGCCGGTACGCCGTGCCGGTGCGGCGTGACAACCATTCGGTATACGCGCGCGCATCGTCGACGGAGATGCCGGTGACCGGCAGCGGTGCATCTTCCTTACGCACGTTGAACGGCGTACACCAGCCGCTGACCTCGCAGAAGCGGTTGTAGTCGTAGTAGGTGACTTCGTACTTGGAGATCGCGAACGCCTTCTGGACGTTGCCGCCCGCCGGCACGACGACCATCATCGGGCCGCGCTTGTCGCTGTCGACCCAGGCGAAGCACTGGCCCTTCTTGCGTTCGCCGTAACCGGCCAGGCCCTCGCTGCACGGTTGCGGGGAGGTGCCCGCGAACGGCGTCACGGCGCCCTTGCGCGTCACCTTGCCCGGACGCGGCCCGCCGGCCTCCCCGGCGCGGCCGCTGGTCCTGAGCTTGGCCAGTTCGGCGTCGATCCAGGCGCGCTGGCCCTTGTAGTCGAAGTCCTTGCGGTCGCTCCAACCGTCCTCGGCATTGCCGAGCAGGCTCGATGCCTGGTCGAGTTCCTCGCGCGTCAGGCGGGTCCTGGCAGCGAGTTCCTTCTGGAACGCCTGGTACTCGGCGAGCGCGGTGTTGGCCTGATCCACGCGCTTGTTCAGGTTGTTCTCCGCGCGTTGCAGATCCGGGTGGTCCTTTTCGGCCGGATCGCGCCTGGCGGCGTCGATGAGTTCGCGCGCCCTGGTCAGGCGGCCGGACTTCATCGCCTCGTTCGCAAGTCCGCAGGACTTGCAAGGCGCCTTCGGCGCGATGTCCTCGAGCTTGACGGCTGCGAGCACGGTACTGCCCGGGAAGGCCTGCTTGGCCTGGGCGAGCAGGTCCTTGGCGATCGCCGGCTGGGTTGCGGCCAGCGCCCGGATCCGATCCGCGGCCTTCTTCTCCAGGGCCGCGTTCAGCTCTGCGCCGCGCGTGGAGTTGACCTGATCGACCTCCTTGAGCAGGGCGCCGACGCGGGCGACGTCGATTTCCGTGAAGTCGCCGCCGAAAATCTGGTTCAACTCCGCGGCGTCGCCGTCGACGGTGTACTTCTGCACGGCCTTCTTCAGGCCCGGGTGGTTCGGGGCGACCGTGAGGCCTTCCCTGGCCACCTTCAGGGCGGCGAGGAAGTCGTTCTTGGCCGCACGTGCGTCGGCGGTCTTCAGGTAGGCGTCGCCCAGGAGCTGGGGGATCTCCGTGGTGAGGAAGGCGTCGTCCGCCGGCAGCAGCGCGCGCAGCTTCTCGAGCGCCTTGGTCGCGTTGCTGACGTCCTTGGCCTTGGCCTGGGAGACCAGGCTCTGCTTGAGGCTGTCGATTTCCGCCTTCTGCAGCTCTGCCTGGCGCGCCTTCTCGAACTCCGCCTGGGCCGCGGCCAGCGCGCCCTTCTCGGTGCTGAACGCCGGCAGATCGGCTGCGTAGCGTTCGGCCTTGGCGATCAGGCTGCCGGCCTCCTCGTAACGCTGTTCCTCGCGCATCTGCGCGGCCCGGCCCAGGTACATCGCGCCGAGTTCGCGCCGGGTCTGGGCCAGCCACGGATCGGTGTCTGGCACCAGCGGCTGGACGCGGGCGAATTCGTTCGTCAGCGCCAGGTCCCAGTTGTGATCGAAAGTCTTCTTCGCCATCAACTCGGCGATCTTCTGCTTGCCCTCGGCGATGATGCGCTTCTGCGCCTCGGCGAGCGCGGTCTTGGCGCCCTGCTGCAGCTTCTCGAGCGTGGCGGCGAGCTTGTCGGACTCGGGCATATAGGCCAGTGCGTCGCGCATGGAAACCACGGCCACGTCCCAATTGCCGGTCGTGCCGGCCTTGTCGGCCGCCGCCGCCAGCCTGGCGCCGACGTCGGCGCGCGTGGTGCCGACCTTCGGCGCGAGCGGATCGAGCGCCTCGAGCCGATCGACGGCCGCGAGCACGGCCGCCGCGCTGCGGCGCGTGGGCTCCATCTGCGCCAGCAGCTTGTCGACCTCGGCCGCAGCGGAGGCGGCCTCGGATTTCTGCTCGGCCTTCATGCGGTCGCGGTCCGCCGCCGGCAGCTTCTCCATCCGGCTGATGATGTTGGACTCGGCGGCCAGTGCCTGTTGCACGTCGGGGCCGGGCTTGCGCGCAAGCGCTGCGTCGAGCTGGGCCCGGGCCTTGGCGTAGTCGTCTCCGGCACGGGCGATGCGCGCCTGGCGCAGGTAGGCACGAGCGATCATGTCGCGCGCCTGTGACGCGCGGGTGCTGCCCGGCAGCGTCCTGGCGAGTTCGTCCGCGATCGCGACCGCATTCTCGGCGCCGGCGCCGGCGATGCGGCCCTGGCCCAGCGCCGCGGCGATTTTCAGCAGGTAGCCGTCGGCCTTCTGGTTGTAATCCCGGCGTTCCTCATCCAGCGCCGGGAGCTCGGCGTCGGCGCGCAACGCGGTGAGCATGGGCTTGTAGTCGACGAACAGCGGGTCGACCGCGCCCCAGTCCTGATCCCTGCGGATGCGCGAGACTTCGGCGGCGAGCACCGGCTTCAGGGCGCCGGAGACCTCCCCGAGCAGGGCATTGGCCGGCGCGATGGCGGCCAGTTGCACGACCGCGTCGGCGACCGCGGCGAAGCTCGGCAGCGCCTTCAAGGCCGATTGCTGCGCGCGAATGGTCTGCTCCGCGCCGGCAATCAGCCGGTCCTGCTCGGCGCGGTCGCGCAGGTTGCGCACCTTGTCGCCGAGATTGGCCAGGTAGATGTCCTGCTTCTTGGCGCCGGCGAAGTGCGCGACCACGCCCTTGCCGGTATCGACCAGCTTCTGCGCCAGCTCGAAATCGCCGGACGCGAGCGCCTGCTCGGCCTGGGTCAGGAAGGCGTTGGACACGCGCGGCGAACCGAGCAGCGGGTTTCGCGGATCGAATTTCTGGATCGCGGTGAGCACGTCGCCCAGGTCGTCCGCGCCTTCGTCGGGCAGCAGCCGGCCTTCCTCGAGGATGCGGTTGTAGCGGGCGCTCAACTGGTTCTCCGCGGTGCTGCGTGCCTCGTCGAACTTGTCGGTGGTCTCCTTGACAGTGGAGGAGTCCGGGTACAGGGACGTGAATCGCGCCAGGGCGGACTGCGCCTCGGCCCAGCTGCCCTTGGCGGTGTGGTCGGCAATCTGGTTCTGGAAATACGCCTGGATCTTCTCGCGCGCGTCATCGAGGATGCGCTTCTGATCGTCGGCATCGAACTTCGTCTTCTCGTTCGGCTTGAGCGTCGGCAACTGGTCGAGCACCGCGACGATGCGTGCCGCGTCGCCGCTGTTGATGTCGGCGACGGCCGCGTCGATCGTCTTCCTGTGCATGTAGCTGATCATCTGCGGCGTGCCGGCCACGGCCGCGACCACCAGCAGCGCCCCGCCGATGACGAAAGGATTCTTGTACCAGGTGCTGGTGCCCTCCAGTTCCTCGAGGAACTGCTGCACGTTCTGGCTGCGATCCTCGCGGTTGAAGGCCAGCCCGCGCAGCAGCCCCTTCAGCTGCCTGCGCTTCAGGCCCTTGATCGGCGCCGGCACGAGCTTGTTCTCGCGCGCCGAGTTCGCAGGCACCTTGTTGAACGGGTGCCGGCCCGTCAGCAGCTCGTAGGCGACGCAGGCCAGGGCGTAGATGTCGTCGCGAGGATCCGGGTCCAGGCCTTCGAGCATCTCGGCACTTGCGTAGGCGGGGGTGAGCGCGCCGAGCTTGCCGGGATCGAAGAGGGTCTTCTCGGCGTCGCCCTGCAGCGGGTTCTTCACCGCGCGCGCGATGCCGAAGTCGAGGATCTTGACCGAGCCGTCCTTGATGAGGAAGCAGTTGCCGGGCTTGAAGTCCGAGTGGACCATCTTGCGCTCGTGCGCGTAGACGAGGCCGTGCCCCAGGCCCTGGATGATGGGCCACGCCTCCGCGAACGGCAGCCCGTTGCGGGACTTGACCGTCTTCTTGATGTAGTTGTTGAGCGGGGTGCCTTCCATCAGCTCCATGACGATGAACACGGTGCTGCCGGTGCCGCCGATGCGGTCGAAATCGTAGACCGTGGCGATGTTCGGATGGGCCAGCTTCTGCTGCCGGCTCGCCTCGCGCTGCAGCGCGATGAAGGCGTCGGGATGCTGCTTGAAGTCCTCGTTGAGGACCTTGAGCGCGACGTACGGGTTCTTGTCGCGCGCTTCCTCCTTGATCTTGTCGATGCCCTTGTAGACGGTGCCCATGCCGCCGACACCGAGCACTTCCAGCAGCTGGAAGCGTTCCTTGAGTACCGAACCCGGGCCGAGCTTGACCGACTCGGCCGCCGGCGGCCGCCCGGGCTGCGCCCAGCCCGTGCCGGTGGCGCCGGTACCGGTGCTGGCGCCGGCGCCGGTGGCGGTGCCGGTCCAGCTACCCGAGCCGGTGGAGGGCGTGCTCAGATCGAAGTCGATGCCGCCGGTGGTCTCGCCGGTGGTGATGTCGATGCGGGTGGAGGCGCGCGCCTCTTCGGCGATTGCGGCCATGTCCGCGTCGCTCAGGACCTGGGTGCGGTCGTCGGCCGGGGCGAACTGCGTGCGTTCGTCACCGTCGCCCGCGGCGACGCGGGTGCGCTCGTCGGCGTTGCCGCCGGCTTCCACGCCCGCCCCGGCGACATCCTGCACGCGCTTTTTCAGCGACGCATAGGTGCGCGCGTCGATGACGTCGTTGGCGTAGGCATCCCGCAGCTCGCCCAGCATCTGCTGGGCCAGGGCAGGCTGCTTGCGCAGCAGCTTGTCCATGTTCTTCACCAGCGCCTCGAGCTTGATCTCGTTGCGCGCCAATGCCTGCAGTGCGGTCTTGAAGTCGGCCAAGATCGGTCCCCTCGTCGGTATCGGTCGGCGCTTCAGCCGCCGCCCGTGGCGCTATCGGCGCCCCTGGCGGGTGCTTTACCGCCGTTCGCCACGGGCCTGATCTCGATGACCGAGACCGTGACGTTGTCGGTCGCGCCGCGGGCGAGCGTCGCGTCGATGAGATTCTGCGCCGCGCTCTGCGGGTCGCCCATGCCGAGCAGCGCGGCGATGTCGGGATCGGGGACGTGCTTGTCCAGCCCGTCCGAGCACAGCAGATAGCGGTCGCCGGCCATGAGGTCGGTGACGTCCACATCCAGGTACAGGTCCGGGCCGGCGCCGACCGCGCGCGTGACCATGTTCGCGGCCGGATGGTTCAGGGCCTGCTCGCGGGTCAGCATGCCCTTCTGGACGTAGTACTCGACCTGGGAATGATCGGTGGTGAGCTGCTTCAACCGCCCGGCGCGCAGCCGGTACAGCCGGCTGTCACCCGCCCAGAGCATGATGCCGTGCTGCTCGCGGGCGAGGAATGCAACCACGGTGCTGCCGCTGGTCTGCTGCGTTTCGGCCGACAGGTTCACCAGCCGCGAATTGGCGTACAGGATGGCGTCCTCGACCGCGTCCACGAACTCGCTCAGGGAATTTCCCTCGGGCACCTTCGCCAGCGTGCTGACGACGAGCTGGCTGGCCAGATCCCCGGCGGCGTGGCCACCCATGCCGTCGGCCACCACCCACAGGCCGATGTCGTTGCGATCCAGGCACGAGTCCTCGTTCAGCTTGCGAACGTTGCCGACGTGCGTGACGGTCGCGGAATGCCAGCCGAGGGAAGTCGTGGTCATCGTCGGTCAATTCCGCGGGTGGTCCACGGCCCCGCGTCGCGCGCGTGCACGGGCCGGTGTCCACGAGCGCAGTTCGCGGGCCCCGCACATGCCGCCGGGCCGTCAGGTATCGGAGGCGAAATGGACGACCTCCTGGGGGTTCTCGGCGAACGCGCGCCCAAGGCTGATGCGTCCCGACCCGGACAACGGCATTTCCTCGCGGCGCAGGAATGCCTCCTCGTTGGTCGCGAGCTTGACGTAGGTGCCGTTCGTGCTTTGATCGATGATGAAGAACTTGCCGCGGCGGTATTCGATGCGCACGTGCTGGCGCGAGGCCAGGCTCTCGTTCACGGAAACGTCCGCCGTCTTGCTGCGGCCCAGCACGGCGACGGAGCGGTCTTCGCCGATGACGATCCGTTCGTCGTTGTAGCGCAGCGTCATGGTGGCGGAGGGGAGCTTGTCGACCTTGACGGCGGTCGACATGCGGGTGACGTCCTCCTGCTGCCAGATCACCTCGTAGATGTCGATCGTTTCCTTCTTGCCCTTCACCGGTGCGCGGTCGACGAACCGGGTGCCGGCCCGCAGCATCGGCGCGAGCACCTCGACCGTGGACTGGGTGGTGATGATCTGCCCCGCCTTGGCCTGTGAGGCCATGCGCGCGGCGACGTTCACCGCGTCGCCGAAGACGTCGCCGCCTTCCAGGATGGCGGGGCCGAAATGCAGGCCGACGCGGATCCGCAACGACACCGGCCCCTTCTCGGTCATCTCGGTGGATTCGTCCTCGAGCGCCTCGTGCATCTCGCAGGCGGCGGTGACCGCGGCGTCGGCGGTCGGGAAGGTGCACATCACCTCGTCGCCGATGGTCTTGATCACCGTGCCCTTGTGGCGCTTGGTCACGTCGGTGAGCAGCGCCAGGCATTCGGCAATCTTGTGGCGGGCGATGACGTCGCCCAGGATCTCGAACAGCCGCGTGCTGCCGCTCACGTCGGCGAAGAGGATGGCAAGATTTTGGGTCTTGGGTGCCATGAACGTGCGGTTGCTGCGCTCCTAGGTACCGGCCCGGGCCGGGCGATTCCGACGAATCGACGCGACTTCACCCATCATGGGGCATCCGCCACGGGTCATTCGCCGGCTGCGGTGGCGACGGCGCGCCGCTCCCCGGCGCGGCCAGGATGCAGAATCTCCCCCCATCCACTGCTTTTGCCCGGGTGCCGCGCTCGCGGACGCGTACGCCAGGGATCGTGGAATTTTCCAAACAGATTGAACTAATGCCTGGAACATTCTTTAGAATAACAAAATAATCTTCTGGCAGTCGCAGCCGCGACACATTGCCCGGGATTCTACGATTTGAACGCCGGATTTGCCATGCGCCGGCCGTTGCTGCGCCCCACGTTCCTGGAGACACCCGTGAACAATGCCATGAAAGCCGTCCCGTACATCGCCCTGCTTGCTGCCGGAGTGGTCATCGGTGCCCTGGTCGCAAACAGGTTCGGACCCGGTGCCGCCGGGAGTGCGTCCGCCCCCGCGCCGGCCACCGCCGGTGCGCCCGCGGCGCCCGCCAATGCCGTCGCTGGCGCAGGGCCGGGCCCGATGTTCGGCGAACCAGCCGCGGTCGGCCTGGAGGACATCCGCGGTCTGCTGGCCTTCCTGCCGCCGGCGCAGGGCAAGGCGGTGGTCGAGGATCCGACTGCGTTCAAGCGCTTCGTCGACGGCGAGGGGGCGCTGCGCTCCCTGATTGCCGCCGCGCGGGCCAACAACCTGCAGAACAATCCGACCATTGCCGGGCTCATGCGGCGCCAGGGCGAACGCATCCTGGTGGAAACCTACCTCAGCGAGCTGGTGCGCAAGACCCTCGGCGCGGACTTTCCCAAGCCGGAGCAGGTCCGCAAGATCTTCGACGACAACCGGGACAAGTTCGCGGTCCCGGATCAGGTCCACGTCTGGCAGATCTTCTGGCCGGCCGCCGCAGACGCGCCGGCCGCGGCCCGGGCAGCGGCGGAAAAGGAGTCCAACGCCGTGGCGGCCGATCTGCGGGCGGGCCGGATCAGCTTCGCCGACGCGGCGGCACGTTATTCCAGGCACCAGGCGAGCCGGTTCTCCGGCGGTTACATGGGCCTGCTCCAGGTCAACGACCTGCTGCCGGAAGTGCGAACCGTCGTGGCGGACCTGCCGGAGGACGAAATCAGCAAGCCGGTCCGCACCGCCAGCGGCTATCACCTGGTCAAACGCGGCGCCATCGTCCCCGGTCGCAAGCTGGAGTTCACCGAGGTCGAGGCCCAGGCCAGGGAACTGCTGCTGCGCGAGGCCGGCGCCAAGGTCCGCGAACAGATCACGGCCAAGGCCCGCGAGACCTACCGCCTGCAGGCGCCGGACGACCAGATCGAGTCCTGGCGCAAGACGCTCGCCGCCACGCCGGCAAAGGCCGGTTGACGGCGGGTGGCCGCACTGCCGCCCGCGGCGTATGCTGATAGCAACACATCCGGCTGGCATCATTCCGAAACAATTTTCAGTTCAGGGTATTAAGCGCCTCATCTCGACATCGACCGCAGTAAAAAAACCGTTGCTGGATTCGCAAAGCGGTTGTTATACTCGGCCGCGGGGCAGGGTCCGGACGGTGTTGCTGCGGCCGTCCCTGGTGACCGCTGCGGCCGGGGGGCCACGGCACAACCGCTCGTAACCGGAAGGTGGGGATTCTGGCGCAGTCACGGAACATCGGGAGGAAGGCGGCGCGCTGTACCGCAGGCGCCGTGCTGCTGGCTGCCGCCACGGCGTCGGTCGCAGCCGGGGACACGCCACCCGCAGCCGTGCGGCCGGGCGCGTTGCGCCCCGGCGAGGAGCGCCCGACCAGCCCGCCAGAACCCGCCGGCGCGGTATTTTCGGTTCCGCCCCGGCTCGATCGCGACATCGTGCCCTCCGAAGGGCCCAAGGTCGTCGTTTCCCGCTTCGAACTCGTCGGCATCGCCGACCATCCCGACCTCGGCATCTCCCTGGAACAGCTCCAGGCACTGGTTGAATCCAAGCGATCCGCCCATCCGGAAGGCTTCACCGTCGGCTACCTGGAAGAGGTATCCGCGGAAGTCACCAAGTACCTGCGCAGCCAGGGCCTGATCCTCGCCCAGGCGTTCATTCCGGTGCAGGACGTCAAGGACGGCGTGGTGAAGATCGAGGTGCTCGAAGGCCGCCTGGGCCGCGTGCTGGCCGAGGGCAACGAGGACTACCGCACCGGGCTGCTGCAGAAGCCGTTCGAAGGCGCGATCGGCCAGCCGGTCACCAAGGAGCAGATGGAGTCCAAGCTCCTGACCGTCACCGACTACCCCGGCATGAATGTCTTCGGGGTATTCCAGCCCGGCCAGCAGGTCGGCGACGCCGATCTGGTGCTGAAGGTCCAGGACGAGCGCAAATTCAACTTCCGCGCCCGGGCCGACAACCACGGCGTGCGCGAGACCGGCCAGCGCCGCTACCGCCTCGAGGCGGACGTCAACAACGTGACCTACGCCGCGGACATCCTGCGGCTGACCGCCCAGGCCAACTCCAACCCGCGCGACACGTTCTTCTGGCGCGCCGAGTACGAGCGCCCGCTGTGGTTCGACCCGACCTATCGGGTCAACGTCAATTTCGACCGCAACCGCTTCGACGTACTCGGCCAGTTCCGCGACCAGCGCCTGTTCTCCGACACCATGAACGGCCACATCTGGGTCGAGAAATCGATCCTGCGCGGCCGATCCGAGAACCTCTACGCCAAGATCGACCTGGCGCGCAAGCGCGCCCAGACCAATGCGCGCGGCGTGCCGGTCTCGCGCGACAACCTCACCTCGCTCGCGTTCGAGGCCAACTACGACGGCGTCGATGCCCGGTTCGCGGGCCTGAACTTCGTCCAGGTCCAGATTACTCACGGCTTCAACGATTTCCTCGGCGCGATGGGCGACCAGGACGCCGTGTCCGCCGCCGCCACGCCACCGAGCCGCGTCGCAGGCTCAGGCGGATCGAGAGAGTTCTCCACCGGCGAATTCAACAAGGCCTTCATGAGCTACCAGCGCCTGCAGGCGCTGTCGATCCTGCACGAGAAGCTCAAGAACCAGTCGCTGCTGTTCCGGTTCGAAGGCCAGTGGACCTCCGATGTGCTCGTTCCGCTGGAGCAGTTCGCCATCGGCGGCCCGGCGAGCGTGCGCGCGTACCAGCCGACGGACGCGCTGTTCGATCGCGGCTATTTCGCCTCGCTGGAATGGATCATCAACGCGCCGCTGATCGCCGACAAACCCTCGCCCTTCGGCAATCGGGCGTGGGGTGAATTGCTGCGCGCGCACCTGTTCTACGACCGCGCCTACGGCAGCCTGGTCAAGCGGCTGCCGAACGAGGATTTCTCCAACCTCTACCAGGGCGCCGGCGCCGCCGTGTCGTTCGACGTGCCGAACAAATTCAACGCCACCATCACCATTGCCTACCCGCTCACCGAACCCACCCCGCAGAACGGCAAGAGTCCCCAGGGCTGGGTCGATTTCACCTGGTTCTTCTAGCCACGTGTGAATCGGGTCACGGACGGAGCCATGGGTGCAACCTAGCATCGATCCGGCGCCGGGCCTTTCCTGACGTGCTCCTGACCGGCGCGCCGACCGAAAGGCCCAGGACCGCAGCGCGGGTGTAACGAGGGCAGTCAGCTTATGAACACGAAACCGCATCGCAGACCGACGACCCCCGTCCGCACGGCGCCCGATCCGAACCCCTTCAGGCTGTCGCGCCTGGCCGCTCAGGTGCGCGGCGCCTGCCTGCCCGCCGCCGGCCTGCTGCTCGGTGCCCACGCCGGCGCCGTGTTCGCCGGCCCGGAAGGCGGCACGGTGGTCGCGGGCCAGGGCAGCATCACCCGCCCGGATGCCAGCACCACGCTCATTCAGCAGACTTCCCAGAATCTCGCGCTCGACTGGTCCCGATTCAACGTCGCAGCCCACGAACTGGTCCGTTTCGATCAGCCCAATTCCACCGCATCGGCACTGAACCGCATCTACGACCAGCAGCCGAGCCAGATCTACGGCCGCCTGCAGGCCACCGGCCGCGTGTTCCTGATGAACCCGAACGGCGTGGTGTTCGGCCCGACCGCGCAGGTGAACGTGGGCGCGCTGGTCGCCGCCGGCGCAAACATCGACGCCGCCGACTTCATGGCCGGGCGCTACCGGCTCGATGCGCTGCCGGGCGCCGACGGCACCGTCATCAACCAGGGCACCATCCAGGCCGCCACCGGCGGCTCGGTGACCCTGGTCGGCAAGAGCGTGAGCAACCAGGGCGTGATCCTCGCCAGCGCCGGGCGCGTGAACCTGGTGTCCGGGCAGAAGGTCGTGCTGGATTTCGACGGCGACGGCCTCATGCGCTTCGCGGTCGACGAGGCGGTGCTCGACAATCCCGCCGGCGCCGAAGCCGCGGTATCCAACAGCGGCACGATCGACGCCGCCGGCGGCCAGGTGCTGCTGTCCGCTTCCACGGCCCAGGGCGTGTTCGACCGTGCCATCAACAACAGCGGCGTGATCCGCGCCGCGCGGATCGAAAACCAGGGCGGCGTGATCCGGCTGTCCGGCAGCGGGCCGGAAGCCAGCGTCGTCAATACCGGCACGCTCGACGCCAGCGGCGGCGGTACGGTCGAAGTGCAGTCGTCGGATACGACCATCGTCGGCGACGGCGCCCGGATCTCGGCGGCCGATGCGAACGGTTCCGGCGGTACGATTCACCTGCTGGGCGGCAAGGTCGGCCTGGTCGGCGACGTGGTGGTGGATGCATCCGGCAAGCTCGGCGGCGGCACGATCCTGGTCGGCGGCGATTTCCAGGGTTCCAACCCGGCGATCCGAAACGCCGAATTCGCCTATGTCGGCGCGGGTGTCACGATCGACGCCAGCGCGCTCGAATCCGGCAACGGCGGCAGGGTCGTGGTGTGGTCTAACGACACCACGCGCTACTACGGCAGCATCGCCTCGCGCGGCGGCGCGCAGTCCGGCAAGGGCGGCGACGTCGAGGTATCGGGCAAGCGGAATCTGCTGTACGACGGGCACGTCCAGGCCGCGAGCCTGCTGCTGGATCCGGACGTCATCAATATCGGCGCCACCACGACCGACGACGCCCAACTCAACGTCGATGTCCCGAACGTCGGAGGTCCGCGCGGCGAAATCCTGTTCGCCGACGGCGGCGCCGGCACCTTTACGATCAGCGCCGGCAAGGTCGTCAGCGAGCTGGACAGCGTCAACGTCAAGCTGCAGGCGAACGTCACCATCAACGTGCAGACGGCGATCGACGCCAGCGCCAACGCCAACTCGAAAAGCCTCGAACTCGACGCCGACACGATTGCGTTCAGCAACGGCGCGAACATCACCCTCAAGAACAACAACCTCACCCTCGGCAACACCAAGAACGGCAATGTGACCCTCGCCGACGGCGCGACCGTGACGCTGTCCGGCGGCGCCACCGGCGGCAACATCGCGATCAAGGGCACGATCGACGGGAACGCCGGCGCGGGAGCCGAGAACCTCACGCTCGCTGCCGGAACCGGGACGGTTACCTTCGGCACGGTCGGCGGCACGGCCCGGCTCGCGTCGTTCAAGGCCTCGGGCGCGCAGGTCACGCTGAACGGCAATGTCAGCGTCGACGGCGGCGGCGACATCGATTTCACCGGCGCGACGGCGGTGGTCCTGGGCGCCGGCGTGACGCTCGATACCGATGCGGCCGCCGGTACGACCGCGGCCGGCGACGTGCTGTTCGGTACCTCGGCAGTCAGCGGCGCGCAGACGCTGGTGATCGATACCAGCGCCGACAGCGCCGACGCCGACGAAGACGGCGGCAACGTCACCCTGGGTGCGGTCGGTACACCAGCGGCGCTGACCGGCCTGTCGGTCACGACCACGGGCAAGGGCGCAGGCGCGACCGGCACGGCGACGCTCAACGGCAACATCGCCACTACGGGCAATATCACGTTCTCGGCGCCGGTGGTGCTCGCGACCTCCCTGTCGATCAACAGCGGCGGCGGCAGCATCGCCTTCCAGTCGACCCTGACCGGACCGCACGATCTGACGCTGGCGGCCGGGATCGGTGCCGGCACGACGACGGTGACCGGCAATGTCACCAATCTCGGCGACGGCGCTGGCGCGGCCTTGACGGTGGCGAACGGTGCCACCGGGCTGGTGCGGTTCCAGGGCACGTTCGCCGCAAACTCGGGCGTCAATGGCCAGGCCGGTACCAGCCTGCGTTTCGACGGCGATGTCACCCTGGCCGATGGCGATACCGCGACGTCGGTCGCCGCGCTGCAACTCGACGGCCTGGCTTGGTCGGGCTTCGACGGCCTGACCACCGGTGCGCTGACGCTGTCGGGCGGGGACGTCACGCTCGATTCCAATGGCGGCAATATTCAAATCGCCTCGATCGCAGGCGGCGGCCGGGATCTGATCCTGGCGGCCGGCATCGCTGCCGGCACGACGACCGTGACCGGCAACGTCGCCAACCTCGGCGATGGCGCCGGCGCGGCACTGACGGTGACGAACGGCGTCACCGGTCTGGTGCGGTTCCAGGGCACGTTCGGCGGCAACTCGGGCATCACGGCCCAGGCCGGCACGATCATGCGCTTCGACGACGACGTGACGCTGGCCGACGGCGACACGGGCACGACGCTCATCACCGTCACCTTCGACGGGCTGACCTGGTCGGGCTTCGATGGGCTCACGACCGGCGCGCTGACGCTGTCGGGTGGCAACGTCTCGCTGAATTCCAACGCCGGCAATATTCAGATTGCCTCGATCGCCGGCGGCAGCCGGGATCTGACGCTGGCAGCCGGCATCGGTGCCGGCACGACGACGGTGACCGGCAACGTGAGTGCGCTGGGCGATGGCACCGGCGCGGCGCTGACGGTGGCCAATGGCGTCACCGGGCTGGTGCGGTTCCAGGGCACGTTCGGCGCCAATTCGGGCATCAATGCCCAGGCCGGGACCAGCCTGCGCTTCGACGACAACGTCACCCTGACCGATGGCGACACCGGCACGACGCTGGACGCCGTGCAACTCGACGGCCTGGCCTGGTCGGGCTTCGATGGCCTGACCACCGGCGCGCTGACGCTCTCGGGCGGCGACGTCACGCTGAACTCCAACGGTGGGAACATTCAGATCGCCTCGATCGCCGGTGGTGGGCGTGATCTGACGCTGGCGGCCGGAGTCGGGTCCGGCACCACGACGGTGACCGGCAATGTATCCAACCTGGGCGATGGCACCGGCGCGGCGCTGACGGTGACGAACGGCGTCATCGGGCTGGTGCGGTTCCAGGGCACGTTCGGCGCCAACTCGGGCATCAATGGCCAGGCCGGGACCGGCCTGCGCTTCGATGGCGACGTCACCTTGGCCGATGGCGATACCGCGACGTCGGTCGCCGCGCTGCAACTCGACGGCCTGGCCTGGTCGGGCTTCGACGGCCTGACCACCGGTGCGCTGACGCTGTCGGGCGGGGACGTCACGCTCGATTCCAATGGCGGCAATATTCAAATCGCCTCGATCGCAGGCGGCGGCCGGGATCTGATCCTGGCGGCCGGCATCGCTGCCGGCACGACGACCGTGACCGGCAACGTCGCCAACCTCGGCGATGGCGCCGGCGCGGCACTGACGGTGACGAACGGCGTCACCGGTCTGGTGCGGTTCCAGGGCACGTTCGGCGGCAACTCGGGCATCACGGCCCAGGCCGGCACGATCATGCGCTTCGACGACGACGTGACGCTGGCCGACGGCGACACGGGCACGACGCTCATCACCGTCACCTTCGACGGGCTGACCTGGTCGGGCTTCGATGGGCTCACGACCGGCGCGCTGACGCTGTCGGGTGGCAACGTCTCGCTGAATTCCAACGCCGGCAATATTCAGATTGCCTCGATCGCCGGCGGCAGCCGGGATCTGACGCTGGCGGCCGGCATCGGTGCCGGCACGACGACGGTGACCGGCAACGTGAGCGCGCTGGGCGATGGCACCGGCGCGGCGCTGACGGTGGCGAACGGCGTCACCGGGCTGGTGCGGTTCCAGGGCACGTTCGGCGCCAATTCGGGCATCAATGCCCAGGCCGGGACCAGCCTGCGTTTCGACGACAACGTCACCCTGACCGATGGCGACACCGGCACGACGCTCGCTGCGGTGCAGCTCGACGGCCTGGCCTGGTCGGGCTTCGATGGCCTGACCACCGGCGCGCTGACGCTCTCGGGCGCGGACGTCACGCTGGATTCCAACGGCGGCAACATTCAGATTGCGTCGATCGACGGCGGCAGCCGGGATCTGACGCTGGCGGCCGGAGTCGGGTCCGGCACCACGACGGTAACCGGCAATGTTTCCAACCTGGGCGACGGCACCGGCGCGGCGCTGACGGTGGCGAACGGCGTCACCGGGTTGGTGCGCTTCCAGGGCACGGTGGGAGCGAATTCCGGCCTCTCCGCTGCCGGCTCCACATCCGCCGTGCGCTTCGACGGCGACGTCACGCTCGGCAATGGCAATACCGGCACGACCCTGGCGGGGACGGTGACGTTCGACGGCCTGGCGTGGTCGAGCTTCGACGGCATCAGCTTCGGTGACACGACGCTCTCTTCCGGCGCGGTGACGCTGACTTCGAACAACGGCGCGATCAACTTCACGGGCACGGTCGACGGTGGTCAGAACCTGACGCTCGTGGCCGGTACCGGGGACATCAGCGTCGCCGGCGAGGTGGGCGGGACGGTCGCGCTCGGCGACGTGCTCGTCAGCAGCGGGCGCGACCTGCTCATCGACGACAAATTCGTCGCCAATACCCTGAAGTCCGGCACGCTGACCGGGTTCGTCCGTTTCGGCGGCGCCGGCGGCACGGGCGGGCCGGTGCAACTGACCGGCACCAACGGCAGCAACACGCTGGATCTCACCACCAGCGGCGCCAGCGGCGCCGACGCCATCCTGATCCAGGCCAGCATCACGGCCACGAACGGCGACATCGCCCTGACCTCCACCGGCAGCGGCAACGACGTGCGCGTTTCGGTCACCGGCATGACGGGCGCAGGGGCCGGCGGCGCCGGCGATCTGCCGGAAAACCGGGACGTCACCGCAGGCAACGGCAATATCACGATTTCGCTGCTTGGCAGCAGCGCGCGGGTGCGCCTCGAGGATGCCAATGTCGGTGCTTCGACGTTGGCGAACCAGGGCAAGAACACGCGGCTGGTCGCCAACGGCGGTGTGCTGACGGAAGTCCGTCTTAGCGGCGACGGCGACTACGTCCTGGGCAACAAGCTCGACGACATCAAGTTCCCGCAGATTGTCTCCAGCGTATTCACGCGCGAGTTCAAGACCGGCGACGTCCATCTGGGCGATGATTCGACGGCGACCATCACCCTGACGGATCTGCAGATGGACGCGCTGGCGGCGAGCGCGAGCGTCCAGCCCACCATCAAGATCATCGCCGTCGCCGGCAATATCATCATCGACCGCGCAACGGCATTCGCCAAGAACCTGTTCCTGGTTACGGAGACGGCCGGCAAGACGATTACCGATGCGGGTGTCGGTACCGCGTTCCAGACCGTATCGGCGAGCGGGCAGTTGTTGATGCAGACCAACGCGGGTGCCATCGGTACCGGGGGCAATCCGCTGACGGTCGACGTCGGCGCCGTCAGCGTGTTCGACAGTGGTGGCCAGGCGGTGTTCATGACCGACGTCGGTTCGGTCGGAAACACTACCTACGACATCGGCGTCACCGCCGCGGTCGGCGCGGTGACGATCACGCAGTCGGCCGCGAACGCGCTCATCCAGCGCATCGATTCCACCGGCACGGTGTCCGTGACCGCGGCTGCCGGGACCATCAGCGACCACGCGAGCGACACGATCGCCGACATCACGGCCGGTGGCCTGATCACGCTGTCCGCGAGCGGAAACATCGACGGCCAGGCATTTGCCGACGACTTCCTCGACCTCGCGGCGGGTTCCTCCGTGACGGCGTCTTCCACCGGCGGGCTGATCCGGCTGCGCGGCCTGGGTGCGTTGAACGTCGGCGCGGGTGGCATCCATACCGCGGGCGGTGCGATTACGATCACCGCCGCCGGCGACATCGCCAATGCCGGCAACACGATCGAATCGGTCGGGGCGGGCGCCGGAGGCTCGATATCCATCGCGGCCACGGGCGCGGCGAGCGATCTCGTCCTCACGGGCAGCATCGATGCCAGCGGCGCCGACAATGGCGCCGGTGCGGGATTCGCGGCCGGCACCATCAGCCTGACCGCCGCCGTCGGCACGATTGGAGTGGCAAACGCGACCGCGATTGGCGGCGACGGCACCGGTGCCGCCGGCGGCAACGGCGGCGCGATCACGATCGACGCAGGCCCGAACATCGCCGTGGTATCCGGCACGATTGACGCCTCCGGCGGCGCCGGAACGACCACCGGCACGGGCGGCACGGTCGCCTTCAACGGGCCGCTGGTCCTCGGGGGCGCCGTCCAGGTCAACTCGAACAACGGCGGCACGGTCTCGTTCACCTCGACGGTGAATGCAGACGACAGCACGGTCAACGACCGGACGCTGAGCGTCAGCGCGTCGGGCGGCACGGTGAACTTCTCCGGCAACGTCGGCACCGGGGGCAATGGCGCGCTGGCCGACCTGGACGCCACCGCCAAGACCATCAACTTCAACGCCGCCGCGGCGCAGACCCTCCAGGTCGACGACCAGGGCGGCAACACGCTGACCTTCACCGGTGGCGTCGTGCTCGGTCAGAACGTCACCGTCGATACCGACGGCGCCACCGACAACAACCTGCTGTTCGCCAGCGGCGGCACGGTGGACGGGGACGCGCCTTTCACACGCAACCTGACGGTCGGCGCCGGCAGCGGCAACGTGACCTTCAGCGCCAGGGTCGGTACCGTCCAACCGCTGGGCGACGTCAAGATCACCACGGTCAAGAACTTCAGCATCAGCATCGCCGATACCATCAAGCAGAACCTGGCGCTGACGGCCGACGCCTTCATCGCCAACTCGCTCGCGGCCACGGCGTCCGGGTTCATTGAACTTGGCGTGGAAATCGGAGATTTCAACCCCGGCGGCCCGACGGATTCCGCCGGCGGCGACATCATCCTGCGCGGGCAGGCGGTGACCGACGCCATGAACGTGTCGGCGGGCGGCTCCCAAGCCGGCACGGATGCGAACAACTACTCGATCTGGATCGAATCGAACATCCTGGCGCAGGCGGGCAACATCGTCCTGACCAGCACGGCCCTGAACGCGAACATCGCCGTGGTCACCACCGGCCTGCCGAACCTGGGCTCGACGACGACGAACGTGGTCGGCAATCCCGGCTACAACGTCGCCGAGCGCGCCGTGCAGGCGGATACCGGCAATATCGTCACCGACGTCGCCACCGGCGGCTTCACCGTGCTCAACGACGGCCAGCGCACCCCCGGCATTCCTCCGAGCCACATCCCCACGCCCGGCGATCCGCTCGGTGATGCAGTGAACTCGGTGCTGCGCGCGGCGGCCGGTTCGGTCAGCGTCGACAACGTCTTCATGGACGGCAGCGCCGACTACCTGGACAACAACACGATCACCGGCATTCCGCAGATCATCAGCGCGAACCTGACACTGAACTTCGTCGGCGACGTGCTCCTGGGCACGGACGCGATCACCGGCCCGCCGCGCTCGGCGCCGCGCGTGGGCTCCGGCGTCGGCCAGCCGCGTGCCTTCGACGACGCGGAGATGGCGGCGCTGTTCTCGTCGCAGAACATCACCGTGAACGTGACGGGCGGCGACATCGTCATCGACCGCACCGCGCCGGCCTTCGGCGGCGGCGGGCAGAACCTGACGCTGAACGCCGCCAACGGCCTCATCCGCGACAACAGCAGCGGCGTGGCGTTCCAGACCAGCGGCACGCTGACCCTGACCTCGGCGGGGACGATCGGCATCGACAATACCGATACCAACCCCGACGTGGGGCACGGCACCAACAACGCGGACGGCATCCTCATCGTCAACGTCGGTGCACTGACCATCACCGGTACCGGCGGCAACGACGTCGCGGTCACCTCGACCGGCGGGGTAGGCAACACGACCTGGAACGTCGCCACCGGCGGCGCCGGCAACGTCGCGCTGGTGCAGCAGGCGGCCAACGCGCTCATCGGCGCGATCTCCACCACCGGCACCGTCAACGTCACCGCCACCGCGGGCGACATCCTCGACGATGCCGACGACACCACGACCGACATCACTGCCGGCGGCCTCATCACGCTGAGCGCGGGCGGAAACATCCGCGGCCCTGGGCCGGGCGATGCCTTCCTGGATCTCGCCAATGGCTCGCAGGTCACCGCGACCAGCACCGGCAACGGCGCGATCCAGCTTCGCAGTCCCAACACCCTGACCATCGCGGCTGGCGGCATCAACACCGGCGGCGGCGCGATCGGGCTCAAGGCGACGACGATCACGCTGAACGGCAACCTCGTATCGGGCGGTGGCGCGGCCACGGTCGACGCGACGACCACCAAGCTCGGCATCAATCCGGTCACCGTGAACACCGATGACGGCGTCGGTGGCGGCGGCAACGCAAGCTTCACCGGTGCGATCGACGCCACCGCGGCCGGTGCGCAGGGCCTGACCGTGAAGGCGGGCAAGGGCGACGTGACCTTCAGCGGCAAGATCGGCAACGGCACCAAGATCCAGAACCTCGCAGTCACCGCGCGCGACATCACGGTCAGCCAGTCGATTGCGACCGCCGGCAACGGCACGGTGACGTTCACCAACAGCGGTACGCTCGCGCTCGCCGCGGCGGCGGACATGTCCCTGGACGGCGCCTTCCTGCAGGACGGCACCGGCGCGGTGTCGACCGCCGCGGACATCACCACCACGGCCGACGACATCACCTTCCAGAGCGCGGTGACCTTCACCGGCGCCGTGGCGCTCAATAGCGCCGGCGGCAACATCCTGTTCGGCAGCACGCTGGATGCGGGCGGCAACGACCTGGCGCTGAGCGCGGCCATCGGCGCGGGCACGACCACCTTCACCGGTGCGGTCACGAACCTCGGCGACGGTACCGGCCCGGCGCTGAATGTCGCGGCGGGCGTCACCGGCCTGGTGCGGTTCCAGAGCACGCTCGCCGGCGCCTCGGGCATTACCGCCGGCGCCGGTACCTCGCTGCGCTTCGACGGCAACGTCACCCTGGGCAATGGCGACACCGGGACCACCCTGGCGACGGTGCAATTCGACGGGCTGAACTGGTCGAGCTTCGACGGGATCACCCTGGGCGCGACGACACTCTCCGGCGGCAGCGTCTCGCTCGATTCCAACGGCGGCAACATCTCCATCGCCTCGCTCACCGGCGGCAGCCAGAACCTGACGCTGGCCGCAGGCGTGGGTTCCGGCACGACCACCTTCACCGGCGCGGTCACCGGCCTGGGCAGCGGCACCGGTGCCGCGCTCACGGTGGCCAACGGCGTCACCGGGCTGGTGCGGTTCCAGAACACGCTCGCCGGCACCTCGGGCATTTCCGCGCCCGGCGCAACCAGCCAGTTCCGCTTCGACGGCGACGTGACGCTCGCCGACGGTGACACCGCGACCGCGATTGCCGGCACGGTGCGCCTGGACGGCCTGAACTGGTCGAGCTTCGACGGCATCGACTTCGGCGCCACCACGCTCTCCGGCGCCGCGGTCACCCTGAACTCCAACGGCGGCAATATCCAGATCGCGTCGATCGCGGGCGGCGGCCAGAACCTGGCGTTGGTGGCCGGGATCGGCGCCGGAACGACGACGGTTGCCGGTGCCGTGAGCAATCTCGGCAGCGGCACGGGCGCCGCCCTGGACGTGGCGGCAGGCGTCACCGGGCTGGTGAGCCTCCAGGGTACTTTCGGCGCCAATTCCGGGATCGTCGGCGGCGCCGGAACGACGCTGCGCTTCGAGGACAACGTGACGCTCGCGACGGGCGACACCGCCACCGCGCTGGCGAACGTTCAGCTCGACGGCCTGACCTGGACCGGAACCGGCTTCAACCAGATGACGTTCGGCCCGACCAAGCTCTCGGGCGGGGCGGTGAGCATCACTTCCTCGAACAAGAACATCGTCCTCGGGACCGTGGACGGCGCGCAGGCGCTGACGCTCACGGCCGGAACGGGGGTCGTGCAGTTCACCGGCGCGGTCGGCGGCACGACGCCGCTGGCTTCGTTCACGATCGCGAGCGCCGGCGCCGAGGACCTGAGCCAGGCGATTACGACCACGGGCGACATCACCGTGTCGGCGACCTCCATTGCGGTGAACGGCCAGCTCACCACCCAGGGCGCAGCCACCGGCACGCTGACGCTGGGCGGCGGCGGCATCACGCTGAACGTGAATCCTTCGGTCGGCAGCGGCAACATCACGCTGAACGGCGCGGGCGACGACGTCGTCATCAACGCCAACGTCATCCAGAACGTGAATTTCGGCATCGCCGCCGACCGCGACATCATCATCAACGCAATCGTGCAGACGACCGGCGGGTCGAGCCTGCAACTGCTCGCGGACAACGGCCAGGACGGGCCCACGGTCGGCGGTGCGCCGGACGGCAGCGGCGGAATCTGGGTGAAGCCCGCGGGACAGGTGCTCGCCGGCAGTTCGCTGCTCATGACCGGTTCGGATATCTTCGACCCCACCGCCACCGTACCGACGGCGGGCGTGCTGATCGATGCCGGCGCGACGGTCCAGGCCGGAACCACCGTGACGATCAACCAGCAGGCGGCCGCGGGCGCGGCCACCGACATCGTCGTCAACGACCAGATCTCCGCGACCGGCGCGGTGACCATCACGGCCAATCGCCATGCGCAGTTCGGTGCCGCAGCCGTGGTCACGAGCGGCGGTGGGGACATCTCCGTCACCGCGGACAACGCCGCCGGAAACAACGGCGGCGCCGTCACGATGGGCGTGTCGCTGTTCGACGCCGGCGTTGGCACCATTACCCTGCTCTCCGACGGCAGCGTGACGCTCGGGCGCCTGGTGAGCACCAGCGGCGTGAATGCGGCGGTGAGCATCACCAGCACTTCGGGCGCGATCATCGACGGCAACGGCGCGGTTTCCAATATCTCCGCGCTGATCGGCGGTGCAATGCTGGGCGCCAGCTCCGGTATCGGCGCGGCCGACGCGCTGGAAATCCAGGTGCTTCGCATCACCGCTGCCGTCACCGGCGCCGGCGACGCCCAGTTCCAGGAGCAGGACGGGATCATCGTCGACAGCATCACGCTCGCGAACGGCAACCTGACGTTGAACGCGTTCGGCTCGATCCTGGACGACGGCAACAACGGCACGGGCATCACGGCGCAGAGCGCCAACCTGGTTGCCAATGGCGGCATCGGCCTGGCGGTCAACGACATCGACACAGACGTCGGCACGTTGAATGCCTCGGCCGCCGCCGGCGGCGTGTTCGTGAATGAGGCGAACGCGCTGGTCATCGGCACGGTGACGGCTGCGGGTGCCGGCAACGACATCTCCGTGTCGGCGGCGACCGGCAACATCACCGTCGGCACCGTGAACGCGCCGAACGCGGTGGCGCTGAACGCGACCGGCGGCGGCATCGTCGACGACGGCAACGGCGCGACCTTCATCACGGCGTCCAACGCCATCCTGACGGCCGCCAACGCCGTCGGCACGCTCGCCAACCCGATCGGAACCTCGCTCACCACACTGACCGCGAATGCGGGCGCGGGCGGCATCTTCGTCGCCGAGCAGAACGGCATCGTGCTGACCTCGCTGAACGCCGCGGGCGCCGGCAACGACGTCGTCGTGAACGCCGCCGCGGGCGACATCACCGTGGTCGCCGTGTCGGCACCGGACGTCGTCACGCTCAATGCCACGACCGGCGCCATTTCCGAAGGCGGCGGCGCCGGCATTACGGCCACCGACGCGCAGTTGACCGCCGGGCTCGGCATCGGCGGGCTCCCCCTGCGCACCACGGTCGCCAGCATCACCGCGACCGCCAACAACGGCCCGCTGCTGCTGCGCGAGACGGACGGCCTGACCCTGACCAGCCTGGTGCAGAACGGCGCCGGTAACCTCGCCGTTACCAGCGACGCCGGCAACATCGTCGTCGGCACGGTGACCGCCGCCGGCAGCGCGACGCTCACGGCCACGACCGGCACGATCGTCGACGACGCAAACGACAACCTGGCCGACATCACTGCCGGAACCTCCATCCTCCTGACCGCCGCCGGCAACATCGAGGGCGCGGCAGGTGTCGGTGCGGACGCGCTGGATTTCGCCGCGGGCGCGCAGGTCGGTACGACGACCACGGCCGGCGGACGCGTGAGCCTGCGCGGTGCCGGGGCCCTGAACCTGCTGAGCTCGGTGTCCACCGGCGCATTTACCGCCAACGCCACCGGCATCACGGTGTTGACCGGCAACGTCGTCAATGGCAATGCCCAGACCGTCACCCTGAACGCCGGCACGGGCGCGATCGATCTGCAGGCGAATTCCGCGGTGCTGTCCACCGGCAACATCGATCTCACGGGGGATTCCGGCACCGTCGTCGCCTCCGCGCAGATCGGCGGCTCGGGCATCGGCTCCGGCGCAGCAACTCGCGTACGCATCGAGCCCACTTCGGCGGCCGTGACCATCGGCCTGTCCGGCGGCGCGGGCGCGTTGAACATCGCCAAGGCGGATTCGATCCGGGCCCAGAACGTGCGCCTGGGCAAGGCGGATTCGGGCGCGATCACGCTCGGCACCATCGCCGCGCCGCCACAGTTCGCGTCCAGCGTGCTCAGCCTGAACACCGCGCAGGGCATCACCCAGACCGGTTCGGTGCAGATCGTCGGCGGCCTGCTCATCCGCGCCGGCGCCAACGTCGTCCTCGCCGACGTCAACAACGACTTCACGACGATCGCGGCCGACATGGCCGGCGGCTCGCTCCAGGTGTTCGATCAGTCGGGCGTCACGATCGGCTCGGTCACCGACGACATCGGTACCGTCACCGGCATCCAGGTCGTCGACGGGCAGAACATCGAGGTCGCCGCCGATGGCGACATCGCCATCACCAGTGGTGTCGACTCGGTCCGGTCGACCGCGGTCGCGCCGGGGCCCGGCGCGAGCACCATCACGCTGCGCTCCCTGTCCGTGGGCGCGAGCATCGGCCTGGGCAGCCCGGCAAGTGCCTGCCTCGGCACCTGCACGGTGGACATCTCGCCGACCGATTTCGCCGCCATCAAGGACGGGTTCCTCAAGATCATCATCGGCACACCGGTGACCGGTTCGCACCTGATCGACGCCGATCTCAGCGCGATCAGCGTTCACGACCCGCTCGAACTGCAGACGCCGCTGGGGATCATCCGCCTGAGCGGCTCGGTGAATGGTCCGTCCGCCATCCTGCCGGGACCGAGCCTGACGCTGACCGGCACCGCGCAGGTGGTGACCAACGCGATCACCGTCAACGGCGATCTCATCTTCAACAACGACGTGATCGTCGATCCGACCGCGCCGGTGGCCGCAGGCGTACAGATCACCTCCACCGGCGGCAGGATCGAGTTCCAGCGCACGCTGTCCAGCGCCATCAACGAGTTCAACGGCGTGCGCCTGAGCGCGACCGGCGCGATTGACTTCCTGGGCAGCCTCGGTACGGGTGCGATACCCATCATCGGCGGCCCGCTCGGCCAGTTGACCATCGACGGTGCAACGGCGGTGAACTTCGCCGCCGGCATCAATGCCAACGTCGGTGGCCTGTCGACCGCCGCCGGCATCCCTCTCAATTTCGACAACAACGTCATTGCCATCAACGGCCTGACCAACGACGGCGCGACACCGACCGGAACCGTGGCGACCGGCGGACTGGATCTGAGCAATGCGGCCACGGTGAATCTCACCGGCGCAGTCACCTTCGATTCCTCGGCAACCGGCGCAACATTGAACCTGGGTGCCAACGGCGGGACGAATACCACCGTGCAGGGTGCCGGCAGCACGCTGGCGCTGAACGCGGGAACCGGCACCATCCAGATCGAGACGGTCAACGTCGGCACGGTAAACGTCATCGGCGGCGGCGCCCTGCTGCTGAACGGCGACGTCACGACCGGTGTCGGCAACATCGGCCTGGCCGGCCTCGCCGACGGCGACGCAATCACGCTTACCGGCAACCGTACGCTGACCAGCGCGGGTGCCATTCTCGCCCCGCTGGAGAACGTCAACGGTGCGTTCAGCCTGACCGCGACCGCCAACGGCGGCGCCGGCCAGATCGTGCTGGGCAACGTCGGCAACACGGCGCCGCTGACGACGCTGACGCTGAACGGTGCGGCGATGCAGTTCGGTACCGTGACGACCTCGGGCGACCAGACCTACGGCGGCACCATCCAGAACCTGTTCGGCGACCTGACGAGCACCGGCGGCACGGTCACCTTCAATGGCAACGTCGCCAACGGCGGCGCGGGCCGCACGATATCGGCGGTGGACGTCACCTTCGGTGCAGGGGTGACCTACGCCGGAACCGGCGTGCTGACGCTGCAGCCGGCGGCGGCCGGCGCGACCGTCGGCATCGGCTCCGGTGCCGGCCAGTTCACGGTCGGCAACAACGATCTCGCCGCGATCGGCGGCATCGGCTCCCTGGTGATCGGCCGGGCCGATGGCGGCGCGGTCAACGTCAATATCGGCGCTCCGGCCCCGGCCGTCCTGCCCTGGATCCTGACGATCCGCGGCGGCGCGACCAGCATCGCTTCGAGCGTGAACACCGGCGCCAATAACCTCAACGTGATCTCCAGCGGTGCGATCACCACCACCGCCGGGACGTTGACGACCGCCGGCGGCTCGATTGCACTGTCCGGTCCGGGCGGCATCACCCTGAATGGCGGGATCAACACCGCCGGCGGTGGTGGCAATGCCAACATCGACGCCGGCGGGGCGGCGGTCGCAATCAACCAGGCGGTGAGCTACGACGGAGGCAATTTCAACGTCAACGCCGGCACCATCAACCTCAACGGCGCGATTTCCGGCGCCGGCGGGGCGACGAACCTGATCGCACCGGTCCTCAACATTCTTGCCGGCGCCGGCCTGAATGCGGTTACGACCGGCGGCGGAAATCTCGTGCTTGGCGCACCGGGCGCGACCATCACGCGTACCGGCGCGGTGGCGTTCAACGCCGGGGCGGGCAACATCGCCATCAATGGCCCGATGACGGACCAGCCGAACGCGGGCCTGAGCTTCACCGCCGGCGCGGTCGCCCTGTCGAACGACATCTCGGCCGCGACGCTGGCGTTCAACGCAACCGCGGTCAACGTCTCGGGCGACGTCATCCTGCGCTCCAGCAACAGCACCATCGTATTCCCGGCGGTGATGCTGGGCAGTGGCAACCTGGCCATCGTGCCGGCCGCTGGCGCGACGCTCACCATTGCCAACGCCGGTGACCTGGCGAGCCGCATCCCCGGCAATATCTGGAACGGCTTCACCGGCCACCTCATCATCGGCGGTGCGCTGGAAAAGCCGATGGAGTCGCCGGCCGAGGAACAGAACGTCACCGCGCTGACCGCCAGCCGCATCACCGTCAACGATGGCTTGCGCTCGGGTGGGCCGCTGACGCTGCTGGCGGCGAACATCGACCTCAATGCCAGCCTCAGCGCGGGCGGCGCGCGCGGCGATGCACTGACGCTGATCGCGGTCGGGGTGCGCCAGGATGCCAATGGCCAGGCAGTGGCCGACGGCCCCGGCGACATCACCGGGCCGGCGGCCGGCGTGGCCGTGCTCGAAGCCGGTTTCGCGACCATCATCGCCAACAACGAAATCGCCAACAGCAGCAATATCCGCCTGGACCTGAGCGGAGGCGAGGCGCACATCGCGGCCTCCTCCACCGCGGAGCAGCCGCGCTTCGAGGCCTCCTCGAGCGCGAACGCGACCGCCTTCAACAGCGACGATCTCGCCCTGGTGCAGTCGCTGCGCAACCTGCTGGGCGCGGAAGTGTTCTCCAACCTGCGGCAGGTCCAGGGTTTCCTCGGCCTGATCAGCACCGGCCTGGAGGCGCTGGCGCAGCTAGGCTTCATCGACATCAGCGTGTTCGAACAGGAGCTGGAACTCATCGGCCAGATCGGCTTCGCCATCGGCATGCCGCCGGAACAGTGCGAAGAGCTCGAGGGCTGCGGCCCGGCGATCACGGAGGACGAAATCGGGCCGCTGGTCGAGAAGATCCAGGCGAACATCGCCGAGCTCGAGCAGCGTCGTGCCGCCGGCAAGGAGGATCCGGAGCGGGTCGAGAAGCTCATCGCCGGCTTCCGGGAGCAGATTGCACGATTCGAGGCCCTGCGCCAGCAGCTTGCCGCGTTCAGCGAACGCGAGGGCGCGGGCGAGTTCGACGAGGGTGGCGGCGAGTTCGACGACGGTTCCGGCGGCTCGGACGATGCCGCCCCGGGTGGGGAATTCGACGATGGCGGCAGCCCGCCGGGGGACGTGCCGGAGGAGGGCAACCCGCCCGCGGGCGCGCAGCCCGAGCCCGGTGCGACGGCTCCGGAGGCGCCCGCGCCGGCTCCGGCACCCGCGCCGAAGCAGGGCTCCGGCGGCGAGTTCGACGATGCCGATGCGACTCCGATGGTTCCGGTGCCGTCGGCCGACGTCAATGCGTGGCCCTGGTTCGACGCCGGTGCCATGCGCCCGGTGGTGTTCACCGGCGATTTGACGATGCCGCGCGCGCTGCGCAGCTACTGACCCTGGAGTTCCGATGGCCGAGCCGCAGCCGCAGTTGCCGTTGTTCTACCGCAAGGTCGTGCCACTGTCGCGCGAGCGGCATGGCGCCTGGTACGTGGACCCGGATCCGGGCTTTCGATTCGCGGCCAGGACCAACTGCGTCTACGTGGCGGGCATCGAGTTCCCGGTGGCCGCACGCGAGTACGCCATCGTATTCGCGGCCGCGGGTGGCGATGCAGTGGTACCGGTGGTGCTGCTGGGCCTGAAGCCCGAGCAGAACCTGTTCCTCGCCGCCGACGGGACCTGGAAGGGCAGCTACGTGCCGGCCTATGTCCGGCGCTATCCGTTCATCCTCGCCGCGGATTCCACCGGAGCCAATTTCACGGTCTGCATCGACGAGAGCTACGCCGGGTTCAATACCGTCAAGGAAGGCGAGCGGCTGATCAACGACGACGGCAGCCACGGAGCGCTGCTGGCGCGGTCGGTCGAGTTCCTCAAGGACTATCAGCGCCAGACGCAGGTCACGACCGAGTTCTGCCGGCTGCTGGTCGAACTGGCGCTGCTCGAGCCGGTGCAGGCGAACGTGGAGATGAAGACCGGCGAGAAGTTCTCGCTCGCCGGGTTCTCCTGCGTAAGCCGGGACCGCCTGAAATCGCTGCCGGGCGAGCGATTGCAGGATCTCGTCGGGCGCGGGTTCATGGATCTCGTCTACGCCCACCTGCTGTCGCTGTCCAACCTCTCCGGCCTGATGCAGAAGCTCGGTTGATCCCTCACGGGGCTTGATGCCGGTCAGGCCCTGCCGCCCGGCGCCTGGACTTTGCCGGCCCGCCGGCAAAGAATTGTCACAAGTCGCCGCAAGCGGCAGCCCGAGGCATTCGCCCGCGGGCATTGCCGGTACGCTGGCGCCCGCATCCGCGCGGCAGCCGCAGTCCTGCCGCCGAAACCCTCACGAACGGCCTGGGCCCCGGGAAAAATGCGCGTCTTCAACCCTCTGGCCCCCGGCCCGTCGGGCCGGCCCCGATCGGGCCCGGCGATTCCGAACGGCGGACCGGCCCTGCCCGGCGTATCCACCCGGGTGGATACGCCGCGCCGCCGGCGGGCGGTCGAAGATGCGGACGGGCTGCCGGCCGGTACCCATGCCGGCCGTTCCGGTCCGGCCGCGCTGCTCGCCGCGTTGATCCTGCGCATGAGCGGCGCGGACGACCCGCGCCGGCCGGGGCGCTACGTGGACGTGGCTGTCTGAGTCCGGTTCACTGCGCCCGGCTGGTTTCCTTCGGCACGGTGCCGTAGCGGGCGACGTATTCCGCGGCGAGTTTCTCGGCCTGGGCGAGCTCGCCGGCGCTCATTTTCGCGCGCGCCTGTTCGAGCATGGCCGCGGCCCGGGCATTGCCGAGCTTGACCGAGGTGCTGAGCCAGGCGAAGGCGAATTCCATGTCCCTGGGGACGCCGCGCCCGTCGATGTAGAGCTGGGCCAGCTTGCTCTGCGCCGACGACACGCCCTTCTCGGCCGCCGAGCGCAACCATTTCGCCGCCTGCTTGAAGTCCTGCGGCACGCCCTGGCCGTTCATGTACATCACGCCCAGGTAGTACTGCGCGTACGCATGATTGGCGGTTTCCGCCAGTGGCCGCAGCGTCTGCAGTGCACGTTCGTAGTCGCCCATCGAATAGGCGACCGCGCCGTCGTTGAAATCGGCCCGGCTGGGCGCCGCGATCGCGAGCAGGGCGGTAGCCAGTACGGCGGGCAGGATCCTGCGGAACATGCGTTCATCCTCCTGTGGCGGGCGCGCCATGCTAGCGCATGCACCGGCGCCGCGAAACGTTCCGTTGCGCGCGGCGCTATAATGCCGCTCTTTCCCTGAATTCGTGGTGAACGCCGTATGCCGGGCCGCACCCTGTACGACAAGCTCTGGGACGCGCACGTGGTGCGCGAGCTGCCCGATGGCGGCACGCTCATCTACATCGATCTGCACCTCATCCACGAAGTCACCACGCCGCAGGCTTTCGAGGGCCTGATGCTCGCGCAACGTCCGGTCTGGCGCCCGGACGCAACGGTCGCGGTCTCGGATCACAACGTTCCCACCGAAGACGTCTTCAACGTCCGCGATCCGATCGCGCGCGAGCAGCTCGAAACCCTGGCCCGCAACTGCAAGGAGCACGGCATCCGCCATTTCAACGTCGGCGATCCGCGCCAGGGGATCGTCCACGTCGTCGGTCCCGAGCTCGGCCTGTCCAAGCCCGGCATGACGATCGTCTGCGGCGACTCGCATACCTCCACCAACGGCGCGCTCGCCGCGCTCGCGTTCGGGATCGGCACGTCGGACGTCGAGCACGTCCTGGCGACGCAGTGCCTGATGCTGCGCAAGGCCAGGAACATGCGCATCGAACTGCGCAATCGCCTCGGGCCCGGCGTCACCGCCAAGGATCTGATCCTCGCCGTCATCGGCCGAATCGGCACCGCCGGCGCCACCGGCCACACCATCGAGTTCTCCGGCGAGGCGATCCGCGCCCTGTCCATGGAGGCCCGGATGACGGTGTGCAACATGGCCATCGAGGCCGGTGCGCGCAGCGGCCTCATCGCCGTGGACGACACCACGCTCGAATACGTGCGCGGCCGCCCGCACGCGCCGGCCGGCGACGCCTGGGATCGCGCCGCCGCCGCGTGGCGCGAGCTGAAGTCCGATCCCGACGCCCGCTTCGATGCCACGGTCGAGATCGATGCTGCCGCGATCGCGCCGCATGTGTCCTGGGGTACGTCCCCGGAGATGGTCGCCCCGGTGGACGGCCGGGTGCCCGATCCGGAGCAGGTCGACGATCCCATCCGCCGCGAGGGCTACCGGCGCGCCCTGGCCTACATGGATCTCCAGCCTGGAACGCCAATCGCGAGCATTCCGGTGGACAAGGTCTTCATCGGCTCGTGCACGAACGCGCGCATCGAGGATCTGCGCGCCGCCGCCGCGATCGCGCGCGGCCGGCACCGTGCCGCCAGCGTCAAGCGCGTGCTCGTCGTGCCGGGCTCGGGACTGGTCAAGCAGCAGGCCGAGCGCGAGGGGCTGGACCGCATCTTCCGCGACGCCGGTTTCGAATGGCGCGAGCCGGGATGCTCGATGTGCCTGGGCATGAACCCGGATCAGCTCGAACCGGGCGAGCGCTGCGCGTCCACGTCCAACCGCAACTTCGAGGGTCGCCAGGGCCGCGGCGGGCGCACCCATCTGGTCGGCCCGGCGATGGCCGCCGCCGCCGGCATCGCCGGTCATTTCGTCGACGTCCGCACGTTCGCATGAGCCCGGGCGGGCGCCCCTTCCGGGTCGGGGACGGCCCCGGGCGGCGGCGCGGCGCCTGAATCCACCGCAAGAAAGCGAGCCGCACGAGTCATGGAACCATTCACGAGATACGAGGCGCTGGTCGTTCCGCTCGACCGCGCCAACGTCGATACCGACCAGATCATCCCCAAGCAGTTCCTGAAGTCGATCAAGCGCACCGGGTACGGTCCGTTCCTGTTCGACGAGTGGCGCTATCTCGATCGCGGCGAACCCGGCATGGACTGCGCCGCGCGGCCGCGGAACGCGGACTTCGTGCTCAACCAGCCGCGTTACCGCGGCGCCGGGCTCCTGCTCGCGCGCGACAACTTCGGCTGCGGCTCCTCGCGCGAACATGCGGCCTGGGCGCTTCTCGACTACGGCATTCGTGCGGTCATCGCGCCGCGCTTCGCCGACATCTTCTTCTCCAACGCCTGCAACAACGGCATGGTCGCGGTGACGTTGCCGGCCGACGTCGTCGAGTCCCTGTTCACGGAGGTGTTCGCGACACCGGGCTACCGCCTGACGATCGATCTGCGCGAGAAGATCGTCGTCCGGCCGGACGGCACCCGCCACGGTTTCGACTTCCCGGAGGGCGTGCGCCAGCGCCTGCTGCAGGGCCTGGACGACATCGGCATCACGCTGCAGGCGGCGGACGAGATCCGCGCCTACGAGGCACGCCGGCGCCAGGGCGCGCCCTGGTTGTTCTGAACCCCGAGGGCCGGCCCTCTCCAGGCGAGGCGAACATGCACGCAATGCCCGTGGGCGCGGAAATCGCCCTGTCCCTGCTCATCATCCTCGTCGCTGCCGAGGTGTTCACGAATGCCGTCGAGCACCTGGGCGAAGGGCTCGGTATTTCCGAAGGCGTGACCGGGTCGCTGTTCGCGGCGGTGGCCACGGCGATGCCGGAGACTATGGTGCCGATCCTCGCGTTCTTCACCGCCTCGAACGATTCGACCGTCAGCGACGACATCGGGGTCGGGGCGATCCTTGGTGCACCGCTCATGCTCTCGACGCTGTCGCTGGCGCTGATGGCCTTCTCGGTGCTGAGACGGCGCGGCGCCGGTGGGGAGATGCGGCCGGAACCGACCGGCATGCGCCGCGATCTGAATTTCTTCCTGCTGGCGTTCGGCATCGCCGGTGCGGCGCTGTTCGTTCCGCCGGCGCACGCGGAACTGCGCGCGTCGCTGGCAATCCTGCTGGTGATGATCTACTTCTTCTACGTCATGATGACGGTGCGCGCTTCCTCGCAGCTCGTCGCCGACGGGCACGGCACGGAGGCCCACACCAATCTTTTCCTGTGCCGCCTGGGCGTGCCCGACGGCTGGCCGGCCATCCTCGTCCAGCTCGTCATCGGCTTCGGCCTGCTCATCTTCGGCGCGCATTCGTTCATCGACGGCGTCGAGCGCCTGTCGACGCAGACCGCGATGTCGGCGCTGGTCCTGTCGCTGCTCATCATCCCGGTCGCGACCGAGCTGCCCGAGAAGGTGAACAGCATCCTTTGGGCACGCCGCGGCAAGGACACGCTCGCGTTCGGCAACATCACCGGGGCGATGGTGTTCCAGGGCTCGATCCTCCCCGCCATCGGCATGGCGATGACACCCTGGTCGCCCGACCCGGCGGTCGTGGCGGGTTTCGTCGTCACCCTCGCGGCGGCGATCTGGCTTCACGTCGCGCTCGCACGCGGACGGCTGCGCGTGTGGCATCTCGCAGTCAACGGCGGGCTGTACCTGGCATACCTCGGGTACGTGGTCGGATGAGCGGCGAGGGTCCTTCGCACGGCGAGGCCGGTGCCGGGCGCCTGCGCATGCTGACACTCGGCGCGCTGGGCATCGTCTACGGCGACATCGGTACCAGCCCGCTGTACGCCCTGAGGGAATGCTTCTCGGGCGTCCTGGCGCCGGTGGAAGCCAACGTCCTGGGCATCCTGTCGCTGATGTTCTGGTCGCTGATCCTCGTGGTTTCCATCAAGTACGTCGTGTTCATGCTGCGCGCCGACAACCGCGGCGAGGGCGGCATCCTGGCCTTGATGACGCTGGTCGCGGAAGCTTCGGAGCGCAGGCGCGGGATTGCCTGGCTGGTGATCGCCGGCCTGCTCGGGACCGCGTTCATCTACGCCGACGCGATGATCACGCCCGCGATCTCGGTGCTCAGTGCCGTCGAGGGGCTGGAGTCGGTCGCGCCGCGCTTCGAGCACTTCGTCATCCCAATCGCGCTGACGGTACTGTTCGGACTGTATCTTTCACAGCGCTTCGGCACCGAGCGGATCGGCAGCGTATTCGGGCCGATCATGCTCGCCTGGTTCGCGCTGCTCGGTGTGCTGGGCGCGGTGTCCATCGCGCACACGCCGCACGTGCTGGCGGCGGTGGACCCGCGGCACGCGATCGACTTCTTCGTCGGCAACGGCTGGCTGGCCTTCACGCTGCTCGGCACGGTGTTCCTGGTGATCACCGGTGGCGAGGCGCTGTATGCCGACATGGGGCATTTCGGCCGCCTGCCGATCCGGGTCGCGTGGTTCGCGATCGTCCTGCCCGGGCTGCTGCTGAACTACTTCGGCCAGGGCGCGTTGCTGCTGCGCGAACCGCATGCACTCGGGAGCCTTTTCTACAGCCTCGCGCCGCAGTGGGCGCTGGTGCCGTTCGTCGTGTTGGCGACCTGCGCGACCGTGATCGCCTCGCAGGCGGTGATCTCGGGCGCGTTCTCCATGACCAGCCAGGCGATCCAGCTCGGCTACTGCCCGCGCCTGCGGGTGGTGCAGACTTCCAACGAGGTGATCGGCCAAGTCTACATCCCGGGTGTGAACTGGGGATTCCTGGCCGGCACGGTGGCTCTGGTGCTGCACTTCGAGACCTCCAGCCGGCTGGCCTCCGCCTACGGCATCGCCGTGGCGGCCGCGATGCTGCTGACGACGTTGTTCCTGTACTTCGTCGCCCGCCGGGTGTGGGGTTGGTCGCGGGCACTCGCGGCGGCATTCTCCCTGCCGTTCCTGGTCGTTCAATCCGCGTTCCTGCTGTCCACGCTGTTGAAGATCCCGACCGGCGGCTGGTTTCCGATTGCCATCGCCGTGCTCATCTACGTCGCGCTGGCGACCTGGGCACGCGGACGCAGCTACCTGACTTCGGCGCTGGATGCCGAGAGCCTGCCGCTCGAGCTGTTCCTGTCCAGCCTCGGCGAACAGGGCATCGTGCGGGTTCCGGGCACGGCCGTATACCTGACGCGCCAGGCGTCGGCGGTGCCGCGCGCACTGCTGCACAACCTCAAGCACAACAAGGTACTGCACGAGAAGGTCGTGCTGCTGACGGTCCTCACCGAGCGCATCCCGACGGTGGACGAGGACGAGCGTGGCGACATCCGGCCGCTGGGGCAGGGGTTCTATTGCGCGACGCTGCGCTACGGCTATACCCAGCGCCCGGCCGTGCCGATCGCGCTTACGCGGGTGGCCGGCCCGCACATTGACATCGACATGATGGATACCACGTTCTTCCTGGGGCGCGAGACGCTGATCCTCGGCCTGCGCCCGCGCCTGATGCTGCCGCGGCTGCGCCGCGCACTGTTCGCGTTCATGCAGCACAACGCCCTGGACGCGGCCCGTTTCTTCCGCATCCCGCCCAATCGCGTGGTCGAGCTGGGTTCGCAGATCGAAATCTGAACCCGACGCCGCGGCATGGAGTCAGCCGTCCGGCGTCCGGGCCGTCGCCCGTGGCATCCGTTTCTCGTTCCAGACCGGCACGCCGAACACGTCGTGCAGGATGTATTGGGTGACGGGCACGCCGAGCAGCATGCCCCAGACGCCGAACGCATGGTGGGCGATGAACAGCACGATCAGTACCAGCACCGGGTTCAGGTTGAAGTGCTGGCCGTAGATCATCGGGTTGAGCATGTAGGCTTCAATCGCATGGATGACGATCACCAGTCCGATGGCCGCCAGCGCCAGCCCGACGCCGCCGGCGTTCAGCGCGACCAGCACGATCGGCGTGGTCGAGATGAAGACGCCCAGCACCGGGATGAAGCTGCACAGGAACACGATCACCGACAGCATCGTGAGCGAGGGGATGGACAACAGCACCAGGCCGAGCGCGGTCAGGACCGTATTGGTGACCGCGATCATGGCCTGGGCCTGGAACGCGCGCCCCACGACGTACCCGAACCTGACCACCGGCATTGCGGCCGCTTCGTAGAAATCGCGCAACCGCGAGGACTTCAGCGCCTGTACCTGGGCGCGAATCCGGGCGATGTCCATGAGGATGAGGAAACTGAACAACAGCGCCAGCAGGATGGTCGCCGTGGCCTGGTAGAGCAGCGTCGCGCCCGCGCGTGCGCCGCTCACGATGCCCGGGCGCATGCGCTCGAATGCCGCGTTCAGCAGGCGCTGATCGGCGTCCAGGGCAAACTTGCGGAACACCGGCTCGCGGCCCTCCGGCGCCGCTCCCGAGGCCAGGAATTCGGCCAGCTCGGCGTCCGCAATCCCGAGCTGGACCTGCTCGGCCCGGGATTCGGCGTCGAGGATCTCGAGCTGGCGATCGTCCAGTTCGCCTCGGATAAGCTCCGGAACCATGCGCCGCAGCGGCGGGAACCGGTCCACCAGTTCGTTCTTGGCTTCGAACAGGCGTGTCTGCAAGGTTTCAACGTTGCCGGCCAGCAGGTTGACCTCGCGCGCGACCGCCGGCGGCACGAATCGGGCGAAGGCCGTCAGCAGCGCCAGGAACAGCAGGTAGACGATGACCAGCGCGACGCGCTCGGGCAGCCGCAGGCGCCGCGCGCCGAGGCGGGTCAGCGGAGCGGCCATGAAGGCGAGCAGGAAGGTCATGAAGATCAGCGCGAAGAAGTCGCGCATCAGCCACAGCACGACTGCAAGGATCGCCCAGATCAGTGCCTTGCGGTTGAGCTGGTAGAACTGGTCGAGGCTGAAGCTCATCGTTCGGCGGCGGGACGGGGGTCGATTTGGTTCGCGCTCTGGGCACGGACGCCGCAGTGGGACTGGTGGGCGATGTAGGGATCGAACCTACGACCTCTCCCGTGTGAAGGGAGCGCTCTCCCGCTGAGCTAATCGCCCTGATCAGAGGTGGCAGATTCTAGAGGCCGCGCCCGGCGCCGGTCAAACCCGGGGCCCGGCCGCACGGTATAATCGCCCGC
Organism: Gammaproteobacteria bacterium; assembly: GCA_050183625.1. Lineage (GTDB taxonomy): Bacteria > Pseudomonadota > Gammaproteobacteria > JADZEE01 > JADZEE01 > JBFXBD01. Next base: position 43,810 of record JBFXBD010000014.1, on the reverse strand, counting down.
TTTCCGCACGACGGCGCCGCCATGACGGTTCGCACCCGCTTCCCTCCCAGCCCCACGGGCGACCTGCACATCGGCAGCGCCCGCACGGCCCTGTTCAACTGGCTGTACGCGCGCCACCACGGTGGCACGATGGTGATGCGCATCGAGGATACCGATCGGGAGCGCTCCACCGAAGCGGCGGTGCAGGTGATCTTCGACGGCATGGCCTGGCTTGGCCTGGACTACGACGAGGGCCCCTTCTACCAGACGCAGCGATTCGAACGCTACCGCGAGGTCGTCGAGGAACTGCTGCGCGCCGGCAAGGCCTACCGCTGCTGGTGCAGCCGGGAGGAACTCGACGCGATGCGCGCGGCGGCGATGGCACGCGGGGACAAGCCGCGCTACGACGGCCGCTGCCGCCAGCGCCACGCCGCGCCGCCGGTGGGGGTGGCGCCTGTGATCCGGTTCAAGAACCCGATTGGCGGAGAAGTGGTGGTCGACGACCGCGTCCACGGCATGGTGCGGTTCCGCAACGACGAACTCGACGATCTCGTCATCGCCCGCGGCGACGGCACACCGACGTACAACTTCTGCGTCGTAGTGGACGACGTCGACATGCGCATCACCCACGTGATCCGCGGCGACGACCACCTCAACAACACGCCGCGCCAGGTCAACATCATCGAGGCGATCGGCGCGCCGCGGCCGGTGTACGCCCATGTGCCCATGATCCTGGGCCCGGACGGCAAGAAGCTCTCCAAGCGCCATGGCGCGGTGAGCGTGCTGCAATACCGCGACGACGGCATCCTGCCCGAGGCGCTGAACAACTACCTGGTTCGGCTGGGCTGGTCGCATGGCGACGAGGAGATCTTCTCGCGCGAGGAGATGATCGCGCGATTCGACATCGCCGATCTGAACAAGTCCGCAGCGGCGGTGAACCCGGACAAGCTCCTGTGGCTGAACCAGCACTACATCAAGACCCGGCCGCTGCAGGAGACCGGCGCGCGGCTGCGGGCGCACCTGGAGCGCGACGGGGTGGACATCGCGGCCGGCCCGCCGCTCGCCGCGGTGGTCGACGTGCTCAAGGAGCGCGCAAGGACGCTCGTGGAGATGGCCGGAGCCTGCCGGTATTTCTACCTCGAGCCGCAGGCCTACGAACACAAGGCTGCGGAAACACAGCTCACGGCCGATAACCTTTCCGCGCTGGAAGCGCTGCGCGCGCGCCTGACAGCTCTGGCGGCCTGGGTCCGCGAGGATATCCACGCGGCGCTGGGCGCGGTGGCCGAAGCGCAGGGCGTCAAGCTCGGCAAGGTGGCCCAGCCGCTGCGCGTGGCATTGACCGGCGGCACGGTGTCGCCGCCGATCGATGCGACGGCCGAACTCATCGGACGCGAGCGGGTGCTGGCTCGCCTGGACCGGGCCGCGGATCATATCCGGGGCGCAAAGAATTCTTGACAGGAAACGGACCGATACTTAAATTGCCGGATTACCTCGTGGGGCTATAGCTCAGCTGGGAGAGCGCTTGCATGGCATGCAAGAGGTCGGCGGTTCGATCCCGCCTAGCTCCACCAAATCGTTGAAGGCTCGCTGGTTGCGGGCCTTTTTGTTTGAGGTCGGTTCCCGTCCCCATCGTCTAGAGGCCTAGGACATCGCCCTTTCACGGCGGTAACCGGGGTTCGAATCCCCGTGGGGACGCCAAAAATTACTATAATCATCAACATGGTATAGATCGGCGTCTAAATTATCAGCGGCGTGTGTCGCCGAAGTTGCGGCACACGCCGGGGACTTCGAGGATACCGATCAGAATTGAGTACTTGATCTTCCGCGTTCGAGGCCGATACTGCGCCAATGGACTGGCGAATCCGCATTACCGCTGACCCGAAGGTGTGCCACGGCAAAGCCTGCATTAAGGGCACGCGCATCATGGCATCCGTTGTGCTCGACAATCTTGCCGCGGGACAGTCTCCGGAAGAAATCCTGCGGTACTACCCGACGTTGTGTCGCGAAGACTTGACGGCGGTGATGGCCTACGCGGCAGAGTTGGCGCGGGAGCGTATCGTGCTAATCAGTGCGGCGTGAGATTTAAGCTCGACGAAAATCTTTCGCCCTCCCTGGCGGCACTGTTTGCCGCGGCCGGACACGAAGCGCATTCCGTTATTGATCAATCGCTCGGTGGCCACCCGGATGAACGCGTGATTGCGGTGTGCCGGGACGAGCACCGAACGCTCGTGACCCTGGACCTCGACTTTTCCAACATACTTTCCTATCCGCCGGCCGAGTACGCGGGAATCGTCGTGCTGCGCTTGGCAACGCAGGCGCATGCCGCCGTCGAAGCCGCAATCCGACGTGTTCTGGAGCAATTAACCGCGGAGTCGCTGCCCGGTACCCTCTGGATCGTTGAAGAATGCCGCATTCGAATACACAGCTGATTAGAACAGGGCATTTGTCGCTCCAATGATGGGTTCGGCAGTCGCCGCTCCGGTGGCGATGACGCTACCAGTTGGATTCCGGTGTGGAACTACGCCCGCCAGGGGATCGCCAAATAGCCGGTATTGCGTTCGAATCCCCGTGGGGACGCCACTTCGCCTCCAGTTCGCCAGGCCCGGGCAGCGGGCTGGGAATTTCCCGGAGTCAGGCAGGGGCGAGTGCGGCCGGTTGCCCATGTCCTGGCGGCGGGCATCGCGACGGTGTTCCGGCCGGCGCGGAATCGATACATTGGCGGTCGTCGATCACACCGGACGGCTACCATGAGCATCGGCGGCATCGGCCAGCCAGCCAACAGCCCTATTTCGCGCAGCGCGATGATGAACGCGACCAGCATCGCGATCATGAACCGCGATCCCGACTACGCGCGCATCCTGCAGGATCCGTACGCGCAGTGGTTCGCCGCTGCGATTTCCGCCGAGGCGGGGGCGACGATCGCGGCATTGAGCGATCCGCGGGCGGTGCGCGAATACATCGCCGCGCTCGAAGCGCAAAACGGCAAGCCGGGCATCTGCACCCATCACGTTTATCGCAAGCCCTGGGTGCGCCGGCACGTGCTCGCGGCGCTGGATGCCGGCATCGAACAGATCGTCGTCTTCGGTGCCGGGCTGGATACGTTGTCCCTGCGCCTGGCGGACCGTATCGGTACACGGCGGGTGTTCGAAATCGACACCCCGGAAGTCATCGCCTACCGCGGCGCCTGCATCGACGCGAACGGGCGGCTGCCGCCGAACGTCACCCTGCTGCCGATCGATTTCGAGCGCGAGGCCTGGCGCGATCGGCTGCAGGGTGCAGGCTACGAGGCGGGCGCGCGCACGCTGTTCCTGTCCGAGGGTGTGATGGAGTGGCTGCCCGAGGAAGCGGTGTTGGACATGTTCGGCTTCGTGCGCGAGCGCGCCGCTCGCCCGAGCCGTTTCATCTTCAGCTTCATGCCGCCGTGGACCATCAGCGCCCGCAGCCTCGCCCACATCCGCGCGGACAACGCCTCCAGCGGCGAAGTGTTCCGCTTCACGATCGAACCCGCCGGCATCGACGCATTTCTCGCCCGGCAGGGCCTGCGCCGGATCGACTTCGCGGATCCCGCGGCCTTCCAGGCCGATGTCGCCGCCGCGGGCGTTCCAGCGAGCGTGCTGGACTTCCTGCACTTCGTCTGCGCGCAGACCGGCTAGGCCGGTCCGACGGCGCATGACGCGATGCATTCGCCGTTCGAAGGCATTGCGGCGATCCGGCGCGCGTTCGTCGCTATACTGCCCGCGAGCAGCGGGCAGGCGCACGCTCAGTCGCGCCCCGTCCCGCGCGTTTGCGCGTGGCGCCGGACGCCAGCCCGATGAGCTCGAACCGAGGTCATGATCGATTCCTTCCTGACGCAGTTGCAGGGACCGCTGTCGCTCTGGGGGCCGTTCGCGATCCTCGTGCTGTGCGGCCTCGGGCTGCCCATGCCCGAGGACATCGTGCTGATCCTGGCCGGTGCGCTGGCGGCGATGGAGGGCCGGGCCTGGCCGTTCGTGGGCGCGCTGATGTACACGGCCGTGCTCGGCGGCGATCTGCTCACGTTCTACGGTGGCCGTCGTTTCGGAGACCGGCTGCTGGAGTCGCGCTGGATGCACGCGGTGCTGCCGCCTCACAAGCAGAATCGGGTGCGGGCGTTCTACGCGCGCCACGGCGCCGTCGGCATCTTCCTCGCCCGCTTCCTTCCGGGGCTGCGTGCGCCGATATTCTTTTCGGCCGGTTCGATGCGCGTGTCGCCGTGGACCTTCCTGTGCCTGGACGGCCTGGCCGCGCTGGTCAGCGTGCCCCTGTTCGTCTGGATCGGCCATTGGCTGTGGCAGAGCTTCGGCCGCGACGCGGATCTGTTCAACGGCGCGATCGACCGCGCGCACCACTTCTCGCTTTGGCTGGGTGGCGGTGCGATCGGTGTCGTTCTCGCGCTGCTGGCCGTGCGCGCGTTGCGCCGCCGCGGCCGCTCCGACTGACCCTTTGGCTATACTGCAGCCCCGGCCGCGCACGAACGCCAGTCAGGAACGGCCCGCCACGATGGAGACGATCGCCATGTTCACCGACCAGGAACGCCGGATCACCGATCGGCTGCTGACCACGACGCGCGCGGCACGCAAGCGCCTGGACTTCGACCGGCCCGTCGAACGCGCACTGCTGCGCGAGTGCCTTGAAATCGCCATCCAGGCACCCACCGGCTCCAATACGCAGAACTGGCGCTGGGTGATCGTCACCGATCCGGCCCAGCGCAGGTCGCTGGCGGATCTGTACGCCGGCGCCATGGCGGCCGGCGGCGAGAGCGTGCAGAAGTACATGGAAGCCACCGCCGCGAACCGGGCGCTGGTCGATCCGGCGCAGACCGAGCGGGTGATGGGCTCGGCGATGTACCTGATCGAACACCTGGCGCGGGTACCGGCGATGGTGATTCCGTGCATCGCCGGCGCGAGCGGATTGCGCGACGCGTTCAACGATTCCACGCTGTTCGGTTCGATCTACCCCGCCATCTGGAATTTCCAGCTTGCCGCGTACAGCCGCGGCCTCGGCACCGTGCTGACCACCGCGCACCTGCTGCGCGAAGCCGAGGCGGCGACGGTCCTGAACCTCCCGCCGGACGTGAAGCAGATCGCGCTGATCCCGGTGGCCTACGTGAAGGGCGAGCCGTTCAAGCGCGCCGCGCGCCGGCCCGTGGACGAGATACTTCATTGGGATCGCTGGCAATAGCCGCACCCGGTCGCCTGCCGCATCATCGGCTTTCCCGCCAAAGGTTCACGAACCGATGTATCCGACTCCACTGATTGCCGGCCCGCGCCCGACCTTCGCCGATGCGTTCGAGGAGGCTGCGCGCGAGTACGGGCGCTACGAAGCCTTCGTCGACGGTACGCGCCGGCTCAGCTACGCGCAGTGGCACCGGGACGCGGATGGCCTGGCGGCCACGCTTGCCGGGCGCGGCGTGGCCCCGGGCGACGTGGTCGCCATCCTCCTGCCCACCGGCATCGATTTCGCAATCTGCTACGGCGCCGCGCAGCTTGCAGGCGCGATCGGCACCGGCATCAATACCCGTTTGGGGCCGCGCGAAATTGCCGGCATCCTGAACAAGTGCACGCCGCGGCTTGTCATCGTCGAGGACGGCACCGTCCTGCCGGACGTTGGCCGGCCGATCGACACCCTGCCGATGAGTGCGCTCGCGGCCGCCTATCGCGGCACGGGCCTGGGAGCCCGCAGGCCCCGGCGGCGCCACGAGGATCCGGCGGTCATCATCTGGACCAGCGGTACCACCGGCATTCCCAAGGGCGCGTGGTTCGATCACCGCGGCCTGTACGCCAATGTGACCGTGGCCGGGGTGATGGGCGCGCCGTTCGATCGGCGCCTGGCGGCGACGCCGTTCGCGCATGCCGGCTTCATGGTCAAGGTCTGGGAGCAGGTCGCGTTCGTGATCGACATCGTCGTCGCACCGCCGCGCTGCCCGGCGGCCGACATGCTGCGCCTGATCGTCGACGAGCGCGTTACGTTCGCCTCCGCGGTGCCGGCGCAGTGGGCGAAGTTCGTCAAGCTGCCGGGGCTGGCCGGCCTGCGCTTCCCGCACGTGCGGCTGGCGATGTCGAGCACCGCGCCGACCCCGCCGGAGCTGATCGAGGAGCTGACGCGGATCCTGGGTGCCCCGGTGATCTCGCGCTACGCGATGACCGAGGTGGCCGGTGTGACCGGCAGCGAGCCGGATGACGATCCGCAGGTGAAGTACCGCACCGTCGGCCGGGCGCAGATTGGCGTGAAGCTGCAGATCGTCGATGGCGAAGGCCGTGAAGTGCCGCCGGGCGAGGTGGGCCGGGTGCGCATCCATGCGCCCACGGCGATGCGAGGCTACTGGAACGAACCGGTGCTGACCGCGACCGTGCTCTCGCCGGACGGCTGGATCACCTCCGGCGATCTCGGCCGGCTCGATCCGCAGGGCAACCTCATCCTCGCCGGCCGCGTCGGCGACATGTACATCCGTGGCGGCTACAACGTCTATCCGCTGGAAGTCGAAAACGTGCTGACCGAGCACCCGGCGGTGGCCGCCGCGGCCGTGGTCGGGGTGCCGGCACCGGTGCTGGGCGAGATCGGCGTGGCGTTCGTGGTGCCGGCCGATCGCGGCGCACCGCCGGACCTGGAAACCCTGCGCGCCTGGACGCGGGCGCGGATCGCGGACTACAAGGCGCCGGACAGGCTGGTCATCGTCGAGGAATTGCCGGTGAACGCGATGCAGAAGGTCGACAAGAACGCGTTGCGCGCGGCGCCGCAGGCACAGGGCTGAGTACGGCACGGGCGGCGATGCGCGCGCATCATGCGGCATGACGTGGTGTGGGGATGACCAGAACGCTCGAAGACGGTACCGCAGGAACGATTGCCATCGGCGATATCCGCGTACGGCGGCTCGGTTTCGGCGCGATGCGGATCTGGCAGGCCGCGGGCGCCGACGGACGTCCGGATCGCGCCGCGGCCCGGGCGCTGTGCCGCCGGGTGCACGAACGAGGCGTGAACTTCATCGACACGGCCGACATCTACGGTCCCGGCGGCATCGGCCAGTCCGAGGAGATCATTGCCGAGGCGCTGCATCCGTATCCACCAGGGTTGCTGATCGCGACCAAGGCGGGGTTTTTGCCGGGCGGGATCAACCCTGCCAACGGCATGATGCCGGTCGACGGGCGCCCGGAGCACATCCGTGCCGCCTGCGAGGCGAGCCTGCGGCGCCTGCGCGTGGAATGCATCGACCTGTACCAGTCGCACGTGCCGGATCCGAGCGTCCCCTACGAGGACACGATCGGCGCATTCGCCGACCTGCAGCGCGCCGGCAAGATCCGGCACGTCGGTGTGTCGAATGTCTCGCGCCGGCATCTGGCGGCGGCGCGCGCGATCGTCCCGGTGGTATCGGTGCAGAACCGCTTCAATGTCGGTGATCAGGCGAGCGCCGCGGTGCTGCAGGCCTGCGCGGACGCCGGGATCGCGTTCGTGCCCTGGGCGCCGATGATCTTCGGCGGTACCGGCGCGGAGCCGCAGGCGCGTGCGATCGCGCAGGCGCGGGGCGTACCGCTGCAACAGGTGGCGCTTTCATGGCTGCTGCGACGCTCGCCGTCGATCCTGCCGATTCCGGGGACGTCCGACATCCGCCACCTGGACGAGAACGTCGACGCCGCGTGGCTGGATCTATCCGCGGAGGATCTCTCGCGCCTGGACGGCGAGGGTGTTCCGGCGCGCTGAACCACTCCCTGCCCCCGTCGCGAAGCCGGACCGGGCCTGGGTCCGGTTCGGCCTCGCAATGACGGGGCGCGGCAAGCGCGGTCGCTAGCGCCGGGGCAGGGCACCCAGCTTCATCAGGGCCTCGTTGTCCAGGCAGTGGCAGGTGAAATCGAGCGGCTGCTGCGCGAGCCAGGCCATCGCTTCGCCGTAGTCATCCGGCTGCGCCCAGTCCGGACGGCCGAGCAACTGCGGCGCCGAGTAGGTGACCGCCTCGGTCAGCACCTGCGGGCGGGTGCAGTTCACGGCCACGTGCGGTGCGAACTGGTGCGCAAGGCTGAACGTCACCGCCTCGATCGCCGCCTTGCTCGCGCTGTACGGAAGCTGCGTAACTTCCTGCTTCACCTTGGTGTCGGCGGCGCCCGAGCTCATGTTGATGATGCGGCCGCTGCCGCGTTCGAGCATGCCCGGCAGGAATGCATGGCACAGCGTCACCGTCGCCATGAGATTGACCGCGATCACCGGTTGCCAGCGCCGCACCGGCACTTCCAGGAACGGCCCCAGGAAGCTCACCGCGGCGTTGTTCACCAGGAGGTCGCAGCGGCCGAAGCGGCTCATCGTTGCGTCCACCACCTTTTGCAGATCCTCCGCGCGCGCCAGATCCGCGGCGACGACGATCACCTCGGTGCCGGCGGCGCGCAGTTCGGCCTCGATGCCCTCGAGCGTGCCGGGCAGGCCGGCGCGGTTCGGGTTGTCGTTGGTGCTGCGCCCGCACAGCACCAGGTGCGCGCCGCGCTTTGCGAGCGAGCGCGCGATGTCCTTGCCGATTCCGCGGGTGGCTCCGGTGATGACGGCGACCTGGCCTTCGAGCGACATGTGCGAATCTCCTGGCGATGGGTATGGGAGCGCCGGGCCGCCGGCGCGCGGAACCATGCGGGTTCCGGGCGCACGCTTGGCGACGCCCGGCCTCGCGAGTATAGCCTGCCCGCCGCGGTTGCCGATCGCATGGCGTGGGAACGGCTGCGCATGTATTTCCCGGTGCGACCGGGCGTTCGCATCGACACACGACGAAGTGCGTTCGGTCGGCTCCGTGCAAGGCAGTCCGGCGCCGTGACGGCCGCCTTCTGTGGCTTGCACGCTGCGCGTGGCGGCGCTTATCGTGGTGCCGGCGCGGACGATGGAGTGCGCGCAGGCAATGACGACGCGCAGAGGACCATCCGGCATGGACATCCGCTCTGAACTGCTCGCCCGGGTCGCCGCGATCTCCGATGTACTCGCGCGCGGTTCGGAGCAGGCCGAGCGGGCATGCAGGCTGACCGGGGAAACGGTCGAGGCGTTGCGAGGCCAGGGTCTGTTCGCCATGCTCGCACCGCGCGCGCTGGGCGGGATGGAAATCGAGCCGACCAGTGCCTACGCCGTGTGGGAGGCCGTCGGCCGCATCGATTCGGCGGCGGGCTGGAACCTTGCGCAGCAGGGCAGCGCGGGATTCGGGATGAGCGCGCGGCTGCCGCCAGCGGGCATCGAGCGCCTCTACGGGGCTGGCGTGCCGATCCTGTCCGGTGCCGGTGCGCCGCCGTGTCCCGCGGTGGAGGTCGACGGCGGGTTCAGGTTGTCCGGACGGGTGCCGTTCGTGAGCGGCTGCCACCATGCCGACTGGCTGTTCGTGATCGCGATGCCGGTGACCGGCGGCGCGCCGCGGCTGGACCCCGCTACCGGCCAGCCGCAGCTTCGGGTCGCGTTCCTGCCCCGCTCCGACGCCAGGATTCTGGATTCCTGGGATACGCTCGGCATGCGCGGTACCGGCTCCGCCGACGTGCTGCTGGAGGATCTCTTCGTTCCCGCGGCGCTGGTGGCACCGCTCGCGGGCCCGGATTTGCATCCGGCGTTCGCCGGGCCGCTGTTCGCGTTCCATCCCTGGCAGGCGATCCACGGCGAAGCAGTGGCGTCGCTGGCGATCGCCGGTGCCGCGATCGACCGGCTGGTCACGATTGCGCACGCCAGGTCCGCGTCGTATTCGCAGGTGCCGCTGCGTGAGCGCGAGTACGTGCAACTGGACCTCGGACGCGCCGTGGCTCTCGTGGATGCCGCGCGCGCCTACCTGCATCAGTCGGCGCAAGAGGCCTGGGCGGTGCTTTCCGACGGACAATCCCTCACTATGGCCGAGCGGTTGCGATTGCAACTGGCCGCGTGCAATGCCGCCGAGGCGGGTGCGCGTGCCGTGGATCTCGTGCACGAGGCCGCGGGCAGCGCGTCGATCCGGAACGATCAGGGCCTGGCGCGCCTGTTCCGCGACGCGCACACGGTCACGCAGCACGCGACCAAGTCCACGCCGCGCTACATTTCGGCCGGCCGGGTAATGCTTGGACTCGCTTCGGATGCGCCGCTGCTCGCCGGGTGAATCGGTTTCGCATGCGCCGCGCGCCGCGGCGGCGTTCCCGCGACGCAGGGGCATGGGGCATACTCTGCGCCTTCCCATCCACGGAGACGACCGATGGCCAATCCCGCATCCTTCCTCGAATCGCGCCTGGGGCTGACCGGGCGGTTCGCGATCATCGTCGGCGGCGGCGGTGGCCTGGGCCGTGCGTCCGCGGTCGATCTGGCCCGCGCCGGCGTGGTCGTGGCGCTGTGCGATCGCAACCAGGAGTTGCTCGACGAGACCGTCGCCGGCATTCGGGCGGATGGCGGCGCGGTGGCGCTGGCGCAGGTCCTCGATGCGCGCGACCCGGAGGCGCTCGGCCGGTTCTTCGCCGACTGCGACGCGCACAACGGCGGCAGGCTCGACATTCTCGTCAATGTCGTCGGCGGCACATTCCACCAGCCGTTCGCGGACACCAACGCCCGCGGCTGGGACGCGCTCATCCGCACCAACTTCACCTGGCTGCTGCACGCCACCCACCTGGCCATCCCGCGCATGCGCAAGACCGGCCGCGGCGGCTCGATCATGAGCTTCACCTCGATCGAGGGCCATCGTGCGGCACCGGGATTCGCGGTGTACGCGGGCATGAAGGCGGCGGTGGAGAATTTCACCCGCACACTCGCGGTCGAACTCGCGCCGGAGCGGATCCGGGTCAACACCATCGCCCCCGACATCACGCCCACCGAGGGCATTCGCGGGATTTCGGGCTCGTCGGTATTCGTCGACGACGGCGGCCGGGCGCAGGAAATCAACGAGCAGGTCACGATCCCGATGGGGCGCTACGGCGTGTACGAGGACGTCGGCGGCGCGGTGCTGTTCCTGGCCTCGGATCTGTCGCGCTACGTGACCGGCACGGCGATCCACCCGGACGGCGGCACCTTCGCCTCCGCGGGCTGGTTCAACTGGCCGGGTACCTGGTTCAAGAATTCACCCCCGGATTCGGTCGCGAAGTTCCTGGCCGGCAAGGAATGAGGCGGCAGCGGCGCCAGGGGCGCGCCGCGCTGCGCTGACGGCGGGAGACAGCGATGAGCTACAAGGTCGGCAGCAGCGAACGGCCGGATCTGGCGCTGGCCGTGGTCATCGGCGCCGGCGGACTGGGCATGGCGGTGGCGCGCCGGCTCGGGCAGCGCCACCGGCTGCTGCTGGCGGACGTGAATGCCGCGACCCTGGAGCAACAGGTCGGGGTGCTGAAGGCGCAGGGGTACGACGCCGCGGGAGCGGTCTGCGACGTGACCGACCCGGCCTCGGTCGCCGCACTCGCGCACGAAGCGCGCGCGCAGGGGCCGCTGCGGGTGCTCGCGCACGTGGCCGGCCTGTCGCCGAGCATGGCCGATTGGCGAACCATCATGCGCGTCAACCTCGTCGGCCCGACCCTGATGGACGAGGCGATGCTCGCGCTCGCGGGCCAGGGCACGGCGGCGATATTCATCGCCTCGCTCGCCGGCCACAACGTGGCGCCGCCGGCGCACACCGTCACCCTGCTCGACGCACCGCTCGCGCCGGAATTCCTCGCCGCGCTCGAAGCCGCGGCCGGCCCGATGACCTCGACCCTGGCCTACCAGCTGTCCAAGTTCGCGCTCATCCGCATGTGCGCGCGGCGCGCGGCGGCGTGGGGGCGGCGCGGTGCGCGCATCGTGTCGTTGTCGCCCGGAATGATCGCCACGCCGATGGGGGCACTGGAGTTCGAACGCTCGCCGGTCAAGCACGCCCTGCTGGCGAAAACCCCATTGCAGCGCGAAGGCACGATGCACGAGATCGGCGACGCGGTGGAGTTCCTGGCGTCCGAGCGGGCGTCGTTCGTCACCGGCACCGATCTGCTGGTGGATGGCGGCGTCGCCGCCGCGCTGCGCCACGGCGACTGAAGCGGCACCGGGGCGCCTGCGCCAGCCGTTCCGGAGGCCGGCGCCGCGTCAGCGTAGCGGACGGAACCGGGGCACGGACATTTCCGCGTTGACGTGCTCGAACACGATCCGGACGCGGTCGCCGATTTTCAGCGTGTCCACGTCGCAGTCGACGATGTTCACCAGCATGCGTGCGCCGGCACCCTGGGTGCCGTCCAGTTCCACCACGCCGGCCGCGTACGGGCAGCACGCGGCCAGGTCCGGGTGCAGCGGATGGCGCACGATGGTGAACGAGTAGACGGTGCCGGTGCCCGGCAGGTCGACCCATTCCACCTCACGGTGCTGGCAGACGAAGCAGTACGGTGACGGCGGCAGCCGGAAGGTGCCGCAATGCGTGCAGCGCGGCGCGGCAAGCCGATCCTGCTTCGCGGCGTCCCAGAACGGCTGCGTGGCCGCGTCCGCGTGCGTCTCCTTCAGGATGGTCGGAAACACGCCCTGCTTCAATTCCCCGAATCCACTGGCCATCTGTGTTCTCCTCACCTGCGCAGCAGCGTGCCGCTGACCGGCAGGCCCGCTGGGCCGCCGGTGACCAGCGCGATTTCGGCGTCCTGCACCTGGTTCACGGCCGTGCCGCGCAGTTGTTCCACCGCCTCGCGCACGTGCGTCATGCCGATGATGTAGGCCTCGGACAGGTTGCCACCGTGGGTGTTGACCGGCAGCCTGCCGCTCGGCCAGCGGATGTTGCCGTCCTGGACGAACCGCCCGCCCTCGCCAATCGGGCAGAAGCCGTAGTCCTCCAGTTGCATGACGACCATCGGCGAGAAGTGGTCGTAGAGCAGGGCGACGTCCACATCCCCGGGACCGACGCCGGCCATCTCGTACATCCGGCGGGCCACCGTGCGATGGCCGGAGGAGGCGAAGTACTCGTCCGGCGACTGGAAGTAACGGAAGATTGCGGGTCCCCAGCGCCCGGCGCCGCCGTTGGCGGAGCCCATGATGTAGACCGGCCGCTGGCGCAGATCCTTCGCGCGCTCGGCCGAGACGGTGATGACGGCGACCGCACCGTCGCTTTCCATGGTGTAGTCGAGCAGGCAGAGCGGGTCGGAGATCATTCGCGCGGCGAAATACTCCTCCTTCGTCAGCGGTTCGGTGCGCAGCGCGGTCTTCGGCCGGCGCACGGCGTTTGCGCGCTGGGAGATGCAGACTTCGGCGAAGTGCTCGCGCCGGGTTCCGTACAGGTGCATGTGCCGGCTGGCGATCTGGGCGAAGCTGTGGCCGGGCGAGAGCAGGCCGTTGTTGGCCGTGAATGCGGCCGAGGGCGGGATGCCGCCGCCGCCGTAGGGGCTGGCGCTGTCGGAGGCCGTCGCGTACGCCAGCATGCCGCCGACCGCCGAGCCGCCCAGGCGCTTGTTGAGCTGCTGCAGGGTCATCAGCGTGACGCAGCAGGTCGCCATGCCACCGTGGATCGCCGCCGCCGCCAGGCCGAGCGCGCCGGCGCAACCGCCGCCGCCGGAGGTCAGCGTCGCCGCGAAGCGGATCTCAGGCACGCCCAGGGTCGCGCCGACCGTGGCCGGATCGCAGGAGTTGGAGTAGATCGCGAAGCCGTCGAGATCCTTGATCGTCAGGCCGGCGTCCTCGAGCGCGAGCAGGGTGGCCGTGCACGCCATCGACAGCTCGGTTTCCGGATACGACTGCCCGCGCTTGAAATAGGGGGTCGCGCCGACGCCGACGACCGCCGCCTTGTCCTTGATGCTGCTGCTCATGATCGCACGTGCCCTCCCGGGGGAATCGTGGCTGGGTGCCGCGCAACGCGCCGCCTGCGGCGGGCCGAAGCGCGGCGGACAATACTATCGGGTAAATCCGTTAACGGAAAGACCGGGCCGCGACCTCAGCGCTGGGCGTCGCCGTGGCGGAACTGGCGCGTGCGCGCGTCGAGCTCGGCGGCAAGCGCCTCGTCCAGGGGCGCTTCCAGCGCGGCGACGTTCTCGGCGAGCTGCTCGGGACGGCTCGCGCCGATGATTGCGCTGGTCACGGCCGGATGCGCGAGCACCCAGCGCACCGCGAGCGTGGTCATGGCGATGCCCGCGGCGGCCGCGGCGGCGCCGATCGTTTCCACGGCGTCGAACTCGCGATCGTGCAGGTAGCGGTCCTGGTACAGCTGCCCGCTGGTGCCGACCGTGAAGCGCGTGCCATCCAGAGTCGAGCGGTCGCGCCGGTGCTTGCCCGTCAGCAGGCCGCCTGCCAGCGGGTTGTAGGGGATGACGCCCACGCCTTCCTCCAGGCACAGCGGGAACAGCTCGCGTTCGAACTCCCGGAACAGCAGGTTGTAGCGCGGCTGTACCGAGGCGAAGCGGACCAGCCCGCGCGCCTCGCTGCGGCCGAGCGCCCGGGCCATGCGCCAGGCGAGGAAGTTCGAGCAGCCGACGTAGCGCGCCTTGCCCGCGCGTACGACGACATCCAGCGCTTCGAGCGTCTCGTCGAGCGGGGTCTGCGGGTCGTCCATGTGCAACTGGTACAGATCGACGTAGTCGGTGCCCAGTCGGCGCAGCGAGGCGTCGATGGCGTCGAGGATGTGCTTGCGGGAGTTGCCGCGGTCCCAGGGCAGATCGGACATCGGGATCGAGCACTTGGTCGCGATCACGTAGCGATGGCGCTGGCCCTGCAGCCAGCGGCCGACGATCTCCTCGGTGCGCCCGCGCGTGCCGGCGTCGCCGCCGAGCGGGTAGACGTCGGCGGTATCCAGGAAGGTGATGCCGTGATCGGCGGCGCGATCCATGATCCGGCGCGAGAGCGATTCGTCGCACTGGTAGCCGAAGGTCATCGTGCCCAGGCACAGCCGCGAAACCGGCATGCCTGCATTGCCCAGTCGCTTGTATTGCATCGTCGTCTCCCGTCAGGTCATGTCGTTGCCGCGCTCGACGACCGGCGGCGCATCGGTGCGTACCCAGGCGCCGTGCGGATGCGCGGCGGCGATCCAGCGCAAATGCCCGCCCGGCCAGCAGGTCAGCCGGATCTGAAAGCCGATGTGGCCCGGCTCCGGCTCCATGCGCAGCCAGGCAAGCGGCGCATCCACGCCGGCGCGTTCGCCGGCTGCGATGATGGCCGCCTGCGCGCCGGCCTGGACCGGCGCCGGCATGTACTGCCACATCATCGAGTGGAACACTACGCGCGCGGCGCCGGGCGCGGGCGCGGCGAGCCGGCGCGCGAGCCAGGCGTCCGCACTCTCGCGCGCGATGTCGCGTTCGACCCCCGCGGCGATTCCCAGCGCGGCCTGCAGGCGGTCGAGCCGCTGGCGCTGATCGGGCCAGACGTAAGAGAGCAGGCGCTGGCGCGCGATCGGATCGGTGGCGTCGATCGGCGCGATGTCCGTGCCGGCCCGCTGCCGCACCGCGAGCGGCGCGTCGAGCGCGGGCAGCGCGCCGGTCCAATGTGTCTGGAGCGTGATGCCGCAGCCAGGGTCGCCGAAGTCCGCATCCCCGAGCCGGTAGTGGTAACGATCAAAGCACAGGTTCAGCCCGGCGCTGGTGCCGATCTCCATGAGGTCGAGCGGCAGCCCGGTTTGCCGGGCCACATCGAGAAAGCCGACGAGCAGGCCGATCGAGCGCGCCGGTTCGTTGGTCTGCGGCGGACCGGCCAGGTAGGTCCGGACGAGATCGGGGTTGGCCTCCAGTGCCGCGATGGCGGCGGTGCCGAGCGCGGATTCGTCCGCGCTGCCGGCGTAGCGACCGCCCGCGGTGGCGAAGAACCGGGCGAGATCCGGTGCCCGGCCGTCGAGTGCGGCGCGGTGCAGCGCGCCGAGCAGGCGCAGGCCGATGACGGCCTTGGCGTCGTCGAGTGCGCACGCCAGCACCATCCCGGCCAGCGGCCCGCCCTGCCCGAGCGCGGCGGCCATCGCCCGCAGCAGCGCGCCGGCGAGGGGCGATCCCGAGCGCTCGCAGGTTCGGCCGAGTTGTTCGAAATGCGCCACGTGGCGCGCAATGCGTGGACTCATGCGGCGGCTCGGTGGCGTGCGGCGGGGATGGCCAACGGCAATGCAAACTCCTCGGGTCTGCGGCTGGATCCGGCGCTGGCGGCCGGGCCGGCGCGCGCACGGTGCGGCCGGTGCCCGGTGCCCCGGGTTCGACAGCCGCGGTGGCGTCCGCGCCTGCCGATTCTACGCGCTGCCATCCGCACATGGCGACCGTTCGGGGGTACACGGTTTTCTGGTAGAGTTTCCACCGGCCGCGCCTGCCGCCGGCCCGTTCGCCCATCCTGATTCAACCCCGCGGAGTTGCCCAGTGAAGGATTACCTGCAGTTCTACATCGACGGCCAATGGGTCGATCCGGCCGCCCCCCGAACGCTCGACGTCATCGATCCGTCGACCGAGCAGCCATGCGCGAAGATCAGCCTCGGCGGCGCCGCCGACGTCGATCGTGCCGTGAAGGCTGCGCGCACCGCCTTCGCCACCTTCGGCCGGACCACGCGCGAGCAGCGCCTCGCGTTGCTGGAGGCGATCATCGCCGAGTACAAAAAGCGCATCGACGAGATGGCGCAGGTAATCTGCGCCGAGATGGGGGCACCGATGTGGTTCGCCCGCGCCGCGCAGGCGCCCACCGGCGAGGCGCACTTCTCGATCGCGCGCAAGGTGCTGCAGAGCTACGAATTCGAGGTTCAGAAGCAGGGCTTCTTCCTGCGCAAGGAGCCGATCGGCGTGTGCGGGCTCATCACGCCCTGGAACTGGCCGATCAACCAGATCGCCTGCAAGGTCGCCCCCGCGCTCGCGGCCGGCTGCACGATGGTGCTCAAGCCGAGCGAGGTCGCGCCGCTCAGCGCCTGCCTGCTGGCGGAGATCCTGCACGCGGCGGGCGTGCCCAAGGGCGTGTTCAACCTGGTCAACGGCGACGGTCCGACGGTGGGCACCGCGATTTCCTCGCATCCGGACGTGGACATGGTGTCCTTTACCGGTTCGACCCGCGCCGGCATCCAGGTCGCCAAGGCCGCGGCCGACACGGTCAAGCGCGTGGCGCAGGAACTGGGCGGCAAGTCCGCCAACATCGTCCTGGAGGATGCCGACCTGCAGAAGGCGGTGTCGTCCGGCGTCGTGGGCTGCTTCGCCAACACCGGCCAGTCCTGCAATGCGCCCACGCGCATGTTCGTGCCGCGCGCCCGCCACGACGAAGCCCTGGCCATCGCCCGCACCGCGGCCGAGCGCGTCAAGCCCGGCGCGCCGAACGCGGAAGGCCGGCCGATGGGCCCGGTGGTGAGCGAGGTGCAGTTCAAGCGCGTCCAGGCGCTCATCCAGAAGGGGATCGACGAGGGGGCCACGCTGGTCACCGGCGGCACGGGCCGGCCGCAGGACCTGCCCCGGGGCTACTACGTGCGGCCGACGATTTTCGGCAACGTGCGCAACGACATGACGATCGCGCGCGAGGAAATCTTCGGGCCGGTGCTGTGCATCCTGCCGTACGACAGCGAAGATCAGGCGATCGAGATGGCGAACGACTCGGCCTACGGCCTGTCCGCCTACGTGCAGTCCGGCAGCATCGATCACGCCCGCGCGGTGGCCGCGCGCATCCGCAGCGGGAACGTCCACATCAACGGCGCGCCGACCGACTTCGGGGCGCCGTTCGGCGGCTACAAGCAGTCCGGCAACGGCCGCGAGTGGGGCGATCTCGGCATCGAGGAGTATCTCGAGACCAAGGCGGTGCTGGTCCCGAAGTCCGCCTGAGCGGCAACGTCCGGCGGTCCAGCGCGCGATGCGGCCGGTTCAACCGGCCGCACGGCGTGACGGTGCCGCGGGCGGCTCGCCGCGCAGAATCGCCAGGGCGTCGACGAAATCGAATCTCTCGACGCTGCGTGCGAACGCACCGGCCCGCTCGCCGAGCGCGTCGCGCAGTGCAGGCGCCCACGCGCTCGCCAGTCCGTGGGCTTGGATGTCGTCGTCGGCGAGCAGCTTTTCCAGCCGTGCGAGCATCTCCGGGACGGCGGGCTGATCCCCGGGATGGGCGGCGGCCGCAGGCCGCGCATCGCCGCAATCGCGGATGCCGGCGATCAGTGCCTGCTGGAGCGCGTCGGCGGCGTCGGCGAGCCCGCTGACGCGGTCGAACGTATCGCCGGCGCGGATCGCCACCTGCAGGTCGTTCAATGCCGCCATTACCGCCGTCGCCCCCAGCAGCCCGGCCACGCCGCGCAGCGAGTGAATCGTCGCGGCGGCCTGCTCGGTCTGGCCGGCAGCATACGCATCCCGGGCGGCGCGGATCTCGCCGGCGCTGGTTTCAGCGTAGCGGTTCAGCATCTGCGCGTAGCGGGTCGGATCGCCGGCCGAGAACTTCAGGCCCTTGGCATGGTCGAGCCCCGGGATGCGCGCGTAGGGACTGGATTCGCCGCCGGCCACACTGGCAGGTGGTAGAGGGGTGCGCGCCGCGGCGGCTTGCCCGGCCGGCGTGGGCCGCGCCGGCGTGCCGCGCTCGGACAGCCAGCGCAGGATCTGCTCGTACAGCGCCGGCGGATCCACGGGCTTGGCGACGTGGTCGTTCATGCCGGCCGCCAGGCATTGGCGGCGGTCCTCGGCGAATGCATTGGCGGTCATCGCCAGGATCGGGGTCTTTTCATGGCCGGGCAGCGCGCGGATCGCGCGTGCCGCCTCCAGGCCGTCCATGACCGGCATCTGCACATCCATGAGAATGAGCGCGTACGGGTTGCCGGCGGCGCGGTCCACGGCCTCGCGGCCGTTGCTGGCGACGTCCACGGCCAGCCCCGCGGCGCGCAGCAGTTCGAGCGCCACCTCCTGGTTGATCGGGTTGTCCTCTGCGAGCAGCACGCGCGCACCCCGGTGCTCGCGCAGCAGGCCGTGTTCGGCGGCGCCTATCGCGGACTGCGGCACCGCGTCTTCGCGCGCGTGCACCATCAGCGTGTCCAGCAACCCCGAAGCCGTGACCGGCTTGGCGACCACCTGATCGCAACCGGCACGCATCGCTTCGCGGTGAACGCCCGCCGTCTCAGGCGCCGCGAACAGGATGCGCGGCTGCCGGATCGGCAGTTCCCGGATCCGGCGGACGGTGAGCGTTCCGTCGACATCGGCCAGGCGCCAGTCGACCAGCGCGGCGAAGTAGGCATCCCCATCGCGATCGGCTGCTTCCAGCGCGGCAAGCGCCTCCTCGCCGGTTGCCACCGCGGTGACGCGCATGTCGAACTGGGACAGGATCGCGCCTGCGGCGGCGCGCGCCTGCGCCAGATCGTCCACGACCAGGACGCGGCGCCCGGCCAGTGCCTCCCCGCCGCTCCTGTGCGCGGGGCGGGCGCGCACCGCGAGGCGGGTCGTGAGCCAGAATGCGCTGCCCGCGCCCGGTGCGCTCGTCACCCCGACCTCGCCGCCCATCAATTGCGCCAGTCGGCGATTGATCGCCAGCCCCAGGCCCGTGCCGCCGTAGCGTCGCGTCGTGGAGCTGTCGGCCTGTTCGAAGGCGTCGAAGATTCGTGCCGCGGAATCCGGGTCGATGCCGATCCCGGTATCGCGGACCTCGAAGCGCACGACGATGTCCTGCTCGGATTCGTCGACGACGGACGCATCGATTTCGATCGCCCCGCGCCCGGTGAACTTGACGGCATTGCTGGCGTAGTTGAGCAGCGCCTGCGTCAGGCGCACCGGATCGCCGCGCACCACGCGGGCGAGCGCCGGATCGATGCGCACCACCAGTTCCAGCCCCTTGGCATGCGCGCGCGTCGCCACCTGCGTGCAGACGTTGGCGAGGACCTGTTCCAGGTCGAAATCCACGTTCTCGAGCGTGAGCTTGCCGGCCTCGATCTTGGAGATGTCCAGGATGTCGTTGATCACGGCCAGCAGGTGATGGGCCGAGGCGCCGATCTTGTCCAGCTTGTCGCGCTGCGCCGGGTCCGCGGTCGTGCGCTGCAGCAGGTGCGTCATGCCGATGATGGCGTTCATCGGCGTGCGGATCTCGTGGCTCATGTTGGCGAGGAAGGCGCTCTTGGCGCGATTGGCTGCCTCGGCATCGGTCGCGCGGCGCTGCAATGCGTCGTTCAGGGCCGCGATCTGGGCCTGGCGCGCCTTGCCCTCGGTGTTGTCGAACACCGAGGTCCGGTTGCTGCGGAAGCAGCCCTGGTCGTCCAGGTCGATGCTCGTCGTCATCAGCACCGGCAGCAGCGCGCCATCGCGGCGCCGGTACTGCAGCTCGACGTTGCTCGCGCGCCCCGTTCGCATCATGGACGGATATGCGTGCGCCAGCGTCTGGACGCTCTCGGGCGTGAGGAAGTCCTTGATGTTCATCCGTCCGACGACTTCGTCTCGGCCATAGCCGAGCCAGCCGAGCTCGGTGTCATTCATGCGCAGGATCGTTCCGTCCGCGCCGACCGAGTGGTAGCCGCAGGGCGCGCTGTCGTAGAGGGTCTGCACCTCCGCGCTCTGCTGCAGCAGCGCGGTGTTGACGGCCTCGAGCTGGCGGGTGCGATCGGCCACCAGCTCCTCCAGGTTGCGACGGTGCGAGGCCAGCTCGGCCTCGATCGCGCGCCGTTGCGTGACATCCTCCTTGACCGCGAGGAAATGCGTGATCCGTCCGGCGGCGTCGCGGATCGGGGAGACGTGGGACTCGTCGATGTACAGCGAGCCTTCGCGGCGCCGGTTGACGAACTCGCCGCTCCAGTCCTCGCCGCGCCCCAGGGCGGACCACATGGCGTCGTACGTCGCCCGCGGCGTGCGCCCGGAGGCCAGCAGGCGCGGGTTGCGCCCGATCAGCTCCTCGCGCGCGTAGCCCGCGTTGCGCGCGAGCGCGTCGTTGACGAACACGATCCGGGCGTTCGTGTCCGTGATCTGGATGCCGTTGGAACTCTGCTCCACCGCCGTGGACAGCAGTCGCAGGCGTTCGTCGGCCTCGCGGCGCTCGGTGATGTCGATGAACGAGACCACGCAGGATGCCGGTTGCGCGGGGTCCGCGCCGGGAACCGGGTCGGCATTGAGGATGAGCCACGCGGTTCTCGCGCGGGTTTGCAGCCCGATCACCACGTCGCGCTGTGGCATGCCGGTGGCCAGCGCCCGTTCGACCGGCCGATCTGGCGCAGGCATCGGCTTGCCGTTTTCGGCCAGGATCCCGGTGCCGCAGGCCGGATCGCCTCCGAATGGCCAACCGGCGATCGATGCGCCGAGGATGCGCACGGCGGCGGCGTTGCAGGTCAGGGCGACGGCGCCGGCGTCGAACAGGCACACGCCCGCGCCCAGGTTCTCCACCAGCGTGCGGTAGCGCGCCTCGCTGTCGCGGGTCCGCTGATTCATTTCCATGCGCCAGGACAGGTCTGTGTGCGTGCCGACCACGCGCAACGGCCGGCCTGCGTCGTCGCGGGTCATCACCGCGCCCTGGTCGAGCACCCATTTCCACGAACCGTCCTTGCAGCGAATGCGGTGTTCGCTGCGGTAGTCGGGCACGCGACCCGACAGGTGCGCGTCGATAGCGGCCAGCGCCGGCGCCAGGTCGTCCGGGTGCACCCGGCCGGACCATTCCGCGAACGTATTGCCGATCTCGTGCTCGTCGTAGCCGAGCATCGTCTTCCAGCGCTTCGAGTACCAGACCTCGCCGGTGAGGGCGTTCCAGTCCCACACCCCGTGCCCCGCGCCTTCGAGGGCCAGGATCCAGCGCTGCTCGGCCGCACGCAACGCATCGTCCGCCCGCCGCCGCGCCGTCACGTCCTGCAGTGTCCCGACCGTCTCGACCGCGCGCCGCGATCCATCCTGCTCCTCGAAGCGGGTGCGTGCACGGACCGCCAGCCAGCGCGTCTCGCCGCCGTGGGCCGGGGTGCGGACTTCGATCTGAAAGCCGCCGGGACCCGCCGGGTCGAGCGCGGTCGTCATGACCGAACGGAGTCGATCCGCGTCCTCGGGGTGGAGCCGCGCGAACAGGTCCTCGGGCGTCGCATTCGCTCCGGGCATGCCGCTGAGTGCGCACGCGCGATCGTCGAAACGCAGTTCGCCGCGGACGACGTCCAACTGCCAGGCGCCCAGCCCGGCGGCGTCGTGCGCCAGGCGCAGGCGCTGCTCGCTTTGCGCGAGCTGCGATTCGATGGCCTTGCGCTCGCTGATGTCGAGCGTCGAGCGCAGCAGGCAGGGCTCATCGTCGACCTCGACCCGCTCGACCGAGATGAGCACCGTGCGCACCTGCCCGGCGCGGTTGCGCAGCGTCGTCTCGACGTTGGTGATCGAGCCCTGCGCGTGCAGCATTTCGAGCAGCGCGTCGCGCTGGCCGGGGCCGGTCTCCAGGCCGAGCTCGGCGACGGTCCGTCCGATGACTTCCTCGCGCGGCCACCCGGTCACCGATTCGTGGGCTTCGTTGACCTCGACGATGACGCTGTCGCGGGCGCGGGTGATGGCGCAGGCCACCGGACCGCGCCGGAACAGCGTCTGGAACCGGGCCTCGGTCGCCGCGAGCTGCCGCTCGGCCTGCTTGCGTGCGCTGATGTCGGCCAGGAACCCGTTCCACAGCGTGCTGCCGTCCTGCAGCCGTTGCGGAGTGGAGTTTGCCTCTATCCAGACCTCCTGGCCGGGTGTGGGCACGACGCGAAACTCCACACGCATCGGCTGCAGTGCGTGCGCGGACTCGTCGGTGGCGGCCTGCACCGCGGCGGCGTCCTGCGGGTGGATCATGGCGAGCCAGGGCGCCGGATCGCCGCTGAACTGCGCCGGGGTCACGCCGAACATCGCGGTGAGCCGCGGGCTGACGTACGGAAACGCCGTGCTCCCGTCGGGTCGCCTCAGGCAGGAATAGAGGATTCCGGGCGCGGTTGCCGCAATGCGTTCGAGCTGCTGCTGGGCCTCCATGCGCTGCCGCATTTCCGCGTTCAGCCGGTGGCTGGCGCTGACGTCGCGGCCGATGCCCAGGATGCCGGTGCAGCGGCCATCGGCGTCGCGGATGGCCTGCTTGGTGGTCTCGAACACCGCCTCCTCGCCGGTGGCGAGATCCTTCACGCGCTGTTCGACCCGATGCGGCCCGCCGGCGTCGATCGCGTCGCGATCGGATTGCTCGAACGACCGGCTCTGCTCCGGGCCCGCCAGTTCGGCGTCGGTGCGTCCGATGACGTTGTCGAGGCTGCCACCGAAGTAACGCAGGCAGGCCGGGTTGCATGCGGTGTAGCGCCCGTCGGCATCCTTGAGCCAGATCGGGTCCGGGATCAGGTCGAACAGCAGCCGCAGCCGCCGGCGCTCGACCTCGGCCTGCCGCCTGGCACTTTGCAGTTCGTTCAACTCGCGGCCGATGGCGCAGTAGCGGCCGTCGGCCAGGCGCTGGGCCGTGATTTCCGCCTGCGTAACGCTGCCGTCGGCGCGCTTGACCTGCCAGACGCGCCGCTGCGCGCGGCCGTCCGCCAGCCCGTGCACGTATGACGACAGGCGGCCGTACTCTTCCTCCGGGAGCAGATCGGGCGCGCCCGCATCGCAGGCGTCGCGCCCGAACAGGATCTTCGCCGCGGTGTTGGCGTAGAGCACCCGATTCGCCCCGGCGTCCATGAGGACGATCGCGTCGCCGGCCTGATCGACGACATCGCGCCAGCTTCGTTCACGTGCGGCGAGCCGGTCCCTCATCCGTCGGACCAGCGCGTAAAGCAGTGCGGCCGAGATGGCGGTGAAAGCGGCGTGAACCACGGCATCGAGTCCCGCGTGGCGCACGGAGCTTGTGAAATGGTGTCCGAGGATCGCCTCGACGACGAACCAGGTGGCCGCGATTGCGACGTAGGCTGCGACGATGTGCAGCGGGCCGGCCACGGTGGGCGGCCGGCGATTCCAATGGACAGGGTGTTGCATGCGACTGCCGACTCCGATGATGCGCCGTCCATCGGGCGCCTTGGGCGCTCGACGCAGGCGACGGCCCGCTACCCGACGGGTAGCGGGCAGGTTGCGATTGGAAGGCAAAATCCGGGCCCGCCGGCGGGGGCGGGATCAGCCGCCGGCGGCGACCCGCGTCGTGGCAGGGGCGTGCTCCGGGGCGTCGCTGTAGCGCTCGGCGATGTGGGCGAACTCGTCGAACACCTCGACGAAGGCGTCGACCACCTCGGGATCGAAGTGCCGGCCGCGGTCGGCGACGATGATGGCACGCGCCTCGCCGAACGGCATCGGCGGCTTGTAGACCCGGCGCGAGATCAGTGCATCGAAGACGTCGGCGAGTGCCATCAGGCGCGCAGACAGCGGGATGGCGGTGCCGGCAAGGCCGTCCGGATAGCCGCTGCCGTCCCAGCGCTCGTGGTGATGCCGGGCGATCTCCTTGGCGAAGGTCAGGAAGGCCACCGGCCGCTCGGCGTCGCGCTCGGCCTGCTCGATCGCGTCGCTGCCGATACGCGAGTGCGTACGCATGACGTTCCACTCCGCATCGGTGAGCTTGCCGGGCTTGAGCAGGATGTTGTCCGGAATGCCGACCTTGCCGATGTCGTGCAGCGGCGCGGACTTGGCGAGCAGATCCACCGTGCGGGGATCCAGTGCCGCGGCATGATGCGGCTGCCGGCCGAGTTGCCGCGCCAGCGTGCGCACGTATTCCTGGGTGCGGCGCAGGTGGTTGCCGGTCTCCGGGTCGCGCACCTCGGCCAGGCGCGCCAGGGCGTGGATGCTGACGTCCTGCACGAGCTGGTTCTCGGCCAGGCGCCTGGCGATCTCCTGCTCCAGGTAGGCGTTCTGATCCCGTAGCCGGTCGCGCGCGTTGGCCAGTTCGATCTGGGTGCGGACCCGGGCCAGGACGATCGGCCCGCGGAACGGCTTGGTGATGTAGTCCACCGCGCCCAGGTCCAGGCCGCGCTGCTCGTCTTCGCTGCTGTCCAGGGCGGTCACGAAGATGACCGGAATGTCCCGGGTGGCGGGGTTGTCCTGCAACCGTGCCAGCACGGCGTGGCCGTCCATCTCCGGCATCATGATGTCGAGCAGGATGAGATCCGGGCGCTGGCCGGCGCCGGCGATCTGCAGCGCGCGCCGGCCGTTGTTGGCCACCTTCACCCGGTAGCCGGGCTGCAGCAGGTCGCCGAGCACCGCGAGATTCTCGGGTGAGTCGTCGACGATGAGTATCGTGTGCTTCTTGTCCATCGGGCCCCTCGACCGCGGTGCCGCTGGTATCGTGGGGTCCGTTGCGCCAAGCGTACCAACCGGCTCTGCAAGCCTAGCACCTATCGGCCGGCATGGCGTTTCGTTTCAGCCGAATCGGGCGCGGAACCGCCGTTTCGCGCGAAAATGCGGGATTCCCTGGCGGCCAATGAGGGAATCCCTGATCCGCGGCCGGCGGATCAGCGGGCGCGTGCGAAGCGCTCGATCGCGGCGGCGAGGAGTTCCGGCTGGTCGTGGTGCACGTTGTGGCCGGCACCGGCGATCCGCTCCACCCCTTCCAGCGTGCCGAAGGCGTCGAGCCGATCGTCGTATCCCCCGGGCCGGCCGACCATCCGGCCGATGAACTCGGATTCCTCGCCCTCGATCCACAGGACCGGGGCACTGATCTGGCGCCAGCAGGCAATCGCCTCGTCCAGGCGCCACAGCACCGGCCGCGGCGCCGCGTGCGCCGGGTCCGCGCGCCGGACGACAGTCCCGTCGGCCAGGGCCTCGCCCCAGTGGCGCGCCAGGAATCCGGCACGGTCCGCCGTCAGGTGCGGGTTTTCCGCCATCATCCGCTCGGCAAACTGGTCGAAATCCTCGTAGGGGCGCTGGCCCTCGGGGTCGGCGAGGGATTTCAGCCAGGCGGCGTAGCGGCGCGGTGCTTCCTCGGCGCGGGTGTCGATCCCGCCCAGGCCCTCGATGTTCACGAACCTGCGGATGCGATCCGGGCGCGCGCCGGCGTAGATGGCGGCGGCGTTCGCCCCCATGCTGTGGCCGATGACCAGGGCCGGGCGCACCGGTTCGAAATGCTCCAGCAGGACGTCCAGGTCCGCGACCAGATCCGCCGGCCAGTAGGTGTCGCCCCCGGTTCGCCCGGACAGCCCGTAGCCGCGCCAGTCCGGCGCCACGACCTGCCATTCGTGGGCGAGGGCATCCACGGTGAACTGCCAGGAGGCCGACACGTCCTGGAACCCGTGCAGCAGGAACATGACCGGCGCGCCGGCGGCGCCCCAGGTGCGGCAGTGGTAGCGCACCCCGCGCACATCGAGCCATGAGGATTGCGCAGGTTTCATCGCGGGCCTCCGGTGAGTTTGTAGCGTGGATCGTCGTTGCGGGCGTTGAACCACTGCGGGTAGACGGATGCCGGCCGGGTGATGCGATCCAGCTCGGCGATCTCGGCGGCGCCGAGTTCCACGCCCAGGGCGCCGAGATTGTCTTCGAGCTGGGACATGCGGCTTGCGCCGATGATCACGCTGTCCACCGCCGGGCGGGCGAGCACCCAGGCAATCGCCGCCTGCGCCACCGTCGCGCCGTGGCGCGCGCCGATCGTCCGCAGCGCTTCGAGCACCGCGTGCGCGGTGTCGCGCCGGTAGGGCATGAACGGCGCCGCGCCCAGGCGCGTGTCCGGCGCGGCGGTGGCGCGATCGTCGATGTTCTCGCGGCTGTACTTGCCGCTCAGGATGCCGCCGCACAGCGGGCTCCAGACCGTCAGTCCCACGCCCGCGTACTGCATGAACGGGATGACGTCGTACTCGAGTTCGCGGCCGAGCAGGGAGTAGTACATCTGCCCGCTGCAGAATCGGGCCCAGCCGCGCGCGGCCTGGGTCTGCACGGCGATCGCGGCCTTCCACGCCGACCAGTTCGAAAAGCCGACGTAGCGCACCTTGCCGGCGCGGACCAGGTCGTTCAGCGCCTCCAGCGTCTCTTCAATCGGCGTCAGCGGATCCTCGCGATGGACGATGTAGAGATCGATGTAGTCGGTCTGCAGGCGCGCGAGGCTCGCGTCGCAGGCGGCGAGGACGTGCAGGCGCGACAGGCCGGCGTCGTTCAGCGCCGGGCCGGTGCGGCCGTTGACCTTGGTGGCGAGCACGAGGTGCCGGCGGCGCTCGCCGAGGATCTCGCCGAGCAGCCGTTCGGACTGCCCACCGACGTACACGTCGGCGGTGTCGATGAAATTGATCCCGGCGTCGATCGCGCGATCGATCATGGCGCGGACGTCGTCGCGCGACATCTTGCCGAATCCCGCGCCTTCGCCGAAGGTCATCGCGCCCAGCGACAGCCGCGAGACCAGAAGACCCGTGCCGCCGAGCCTGCGGTATTGCATGTTCACGTCAGTTCTCCTTTGCATGGTGGCCGGCTGGCGCCGCACGGCGGCGTCCGCGGCCGGCGCGGGCTACCGGTCGAGTGCGGCCGCGATCACGGTGCATTCGGCTGCTTCGAGCTCGAACCGGAAAATCTCCAGGTCCTCGCGCATGTGCTCCGGGCTCGTCGTGCCGGTCAGCGGAACCACGCCCGACTGCGTCAGGTACCGGAACAGGATCTGCGCCGGCGTGCGGCCGCGGCGCCGGGCGCTGCCGGCCACCGACGGGTGCGCGAGCAGATCGGCGTTGGCGGTCAGGGTCCAGAAGCTCTGGTAGACCATGCCGCGCTCGCGGCACAGCGCACGGATGGCGCGGTCGTAGCCGGTGGCGGCGTGGAAGCGGTTCTGCACCACCACGGGCTTCACCGCCGCTTCGCCCCACAGCGCCTGCAGCCCGGCGACGTCGTAGCAGTTGCTGATCCCGAGCAGGCGGGCCTGCCCGGCGGCGTGCGCGGCTTCCAGCGCGCGCCAGGCGCGCAGCGTCAGTTGCGCGGTGGGCAGCGGCGAGTGCAGCAGCAGGCAGTCGAGCGTTTCGCAGCGCAGGTTCGCCAATGACGCCGCGACCGACTGCGCCACCTGGGCCTCGACCCCGGCGTGCCGATCGTAGGGCGTGCGCTGGGGATCCTGGCCGCCGGGCGGGGTGTACTTGGTCTGCACGAACAGATCCGCGCGCGACAACCCGCTGCCGAGGCTGGCGGCGATTGCCGCGCCCACGCCCGGTTCGTCGTAGTGCCTGGGCTGGCAGGCGGCGTCGATGCCGCGGAAGCCGGCGCCGATCGCCTGCGTCACCAGCGTCGCGGTGCGCGCCTGCTTCCAGGCGGTGCCGTACAGGATCGCCGGCATGCCGGTGACGGCCGCGCGCGGCACCGCGGGCGCCGATGCCGGCAACGGCGTCACGGTGCGTCGCCCCGGTAGGCATCGCGCAGTTCGCGCTTGAGGATCTTGCCGATGGCGTTGCGCGGCAGTTCGCCGAGCGCGACCACGTCGGCCAGCCGCTGGGTCCTGCCCAGCCGGGCGTTGGTCCACTCGCGCAGTGCGGCGGGGTCGATGCCGGGATCGCGCACGGCCACGAACGCCACCGGCGTCTCGCCCCAGCGCCGCGAAGGCACGCCGACGACCGCCGCGTCGCGCACCGCGGGGTGCGCGGCGAGCACGGCCTCGATGTCGCTGGGGTAGATGTTGAAGCCGCCGGAGATGATCATGTCCTTGCGCCGGTCCATGAGCACCAGGAAACCGTCCTCGTCGAAGCCGCCGATGTCGCCGGTGCGCATGTAGCGCCGGCCGTCCGCGTCTTGCCACCAGGCGGCCGCGGTCAGGTCGGGCCGGTTGTGATAGCCGAGCATCATCGCGTCCGAACGGCCGACCACCTCGCCGATCCCGCCTGGGGCGACTTCGCGGCCGTCCTCGCCGACGAGGCGGATGTCGTGCCCGGGCGCGGGCCGGCCCACGGTGTGCAGCTTGTCCGGGTGCAGGTGCGCGTGCAGCACGCAGGTGCCGCCGCCCTCGGTCATGCCGTAGTACTCCACCAGCGCGCCGGGCCAGCGTGCCAGCACCTGCGCCTTGAGCGCGGCGGAGAACGGCGCCGACGTGCAGGATCGGGTGACGAAGCCGGTCAGGTCGTAACGATCGAAATCCGGCCGATCCATGAGGCGCTGGTACTGCACCGGCACCAGCATCGCGTGCGTGGCCCGATGGGCCTGCGCCAGGCGCAGGAACTCGCCGGCGTCGAATTTCGCCATCAGCACGCAGGTACCGCCCAGTGCCACGGTGGCGATGAACGACACCAGGGTGGTGTTCGAGTACAGCGGCGTCGACACCAGCGTGACGCTGCCCGGGCCGTAGCCGATGTTCACGCCCCGCTGCACGTGCCGCCAGCGCATGGAGTGCGGCTGCACGATGCCCTTGGGCGAGCCGGTGGTGCCGGAGGAATAAATGATGTTGAAGGGTGCGTCCGGTGCGATTTCGACCGGTTCCGGCGCCGTGCCCTCGGCGGCGAGCCAGGCTTCGAGCCGCTCGCCGGCGTCGCTGCCGTCCAGCGCCACGATCCGCGCGCGCATGCGATCGCGCACCGGCGCCAGCAGGGCGGCGGTGCCGGCATCGAGCAGCAGCAGGCGCGCGCCGCAGTCGGCCGTCATCTGCGCCAGCGATTCCGCCGTGGACGAGGGCGGCAACGGCGCGACGACGGCGCCGGCGCGCAGGATGCCGAACCAGGCCGCGGCGTACTCGATCGAGGTCGCGGCGCAGATTGCCACCGCTTCGCCGGCCGGCACGCCGTCGCGCTGAAGCGCCGCGGCGACGCGATCCGCGAGCGCATCCAGCGCCGCGTAGCTGAGCGATCGCCCGCCCTGGATGAAGGCAATCGAATCCGGTGCCGAGCGTGCCCGATCGCGGACCAGCCCGGTGACGAGGCCGAATTCGCGATCGGGCACCGCGTCCTGCGCCATCGGGACGGGAACCTGCGGGCTCAGTCCGTGCGCAGCACCAGGCCCTGGGCGTTGAAGAAGAAACCGCCGGGGGTGAGGAAGGCGGTGCGGGCGCCGGGTGCCTGGCGCGCACCGGCGTCGCCGCGCAACTGCGTGACTGCCTCGCGGATGTGCCCCGAGCCCTGCGTGCCGCCCTCGGACAGCGCGCCGCCGTGCGGATTCATCGGGATGCGGCCGTTGATCATCAAGCGGTTCTTCGCCGCGTCCCAGTGCTGGCGCAGGAACGCCGGCCCCTCTCCGGGCTTGCACCAGCCGATGTTCTCGATCCACGACAGGGTGATGAAGCTGAAGCCGTCGTAGGGCAGGTAGACGTCCACGTCCGGGATCCAGATGTCGCTCTTGGCGCGCAGTTCCTCGATCACCACGTGCTGGCCGTGATGGTGCAGGCCGGGCGTCTGGTCCTCCTGGCACTGGCCGATGAGGCCGTTGGTCGCGGCATGGATGTATACCGGCTTGCGCGGCAGGTCACGGGCGCGCTCGGCGGTGGTCAGGACGAAGGCATCGGCGCCGTCCACCGGTACGTCCATGTCCAGGATGCACAGCGGCTCGCGGACCATGCGCGCCTTCATGTAGTCCTCGAGCGTGAGCGGCTCGCGCATCGCCGCCAGGGGATTGAGCAGCGCGCCGCTGCGATCGTTGACCGCGATGCGGCCGAGCGCTTCGCGCAGGTCGCCGTATTCGTGCGCCCAGCGGCTGGCCCATGCGGTGTAGCCGGGGCCGCCGAAGATGCTCTCGGGCTCGTGGCGCTCGGGCACGGTCGGCTCGGTGCCGCCGAAGCCGAGCTTGCGCCGGAACGGATCCGCATAGGCGGAGCGCGACGTGGCCGGCGTGCGGTACACGGCGTGGTAGACCAGGACGCAGTCCGCCGAGCCGGAGAAGATCGCGTTCATGGCGTCGGTGATGCCGAACACCAGCGGCATCGGGTGGCTGACGTAGTGCGTCACTGCCGGCAGGCCGAGCGCCGAGGCCATCCACGCCGCCGAATGCGCGGTGGCGACCACGCCGTCGATGTCGGCGGCCGCGAGGCCGGCATCGCGGATCGCCTGCACCGCCGCCTCGGCGGCGAGGCTGTTGCGCGAGCGGCCGCCGCCGTCGCGGGAGAAGCCGGTCGAGCCGATGCCGACGATGGCGACCTTGTCCTTGATCGGGTTGCGGGCCATCAGCGTGCCTCCGCGGGTTCGAAGACCGGGTACGGTGCGCCGTAGCGGTCGATCCAGGTGAGCTTGACCGGCATGCCGATGCGGATGTCCTGCGGCGCGCAGTTCACCACGGTGCTGGAAATGCGCAGGCCGGGCTGCTCGGGCAGTTCCACGGTGGCCACCGGATGCGGGGTCTTGTAGTCCACGCCCGGTGCCGGCGGACCCTGGTGCAGGCGGATCAGCAGGTGGACCGTGCCGCGGCCGCTGACCTCGGTGGGCTTGACCTTGAACGACCAGCATTTGGGGCACAGCGGCCGCGGCGGGGTATGCCAGTGGCCGCAGTCCTCGCAGCGGTTCAGCAGCAGCTTCTTCTGCAGCCAGCCGGCGTAGAAATGCTTGTTGTCGTGATCGATGCGGGTATCCGGGAACCGTGCGAGCAGTTCCTCGTCCTGGCTGGCGGTCATGGTGCGGATTCCTCCCGGCGCACGCTTAATCGAGGCCGGAATCTAACCCATACCCGCCCGGCGGCGAAAGGGGCCGGCGCGGGTGCGAACATCAGGAACTGCACGACAGCATCGAACAGCCGGCGCGGTGCCTGGCCCACTCGGGCCGGCGTGCATTCATGCGTTCGCGGCCCGGCTGTTCGTCGTACGGCCGGCGCAACACGTCGAGCAACGCGTGCAGTGGCGCGCAGTCGCCCGCTTCGGCGGCGTCGATGACCTCCTGCGCCAGCCAGTTGCGCAGCACGTACTTCGGATTCACGCGCTGCATGCGCGCGCGGCGCGCATCGTCGTCGCCATCGGCGCGCGCGCGCGCCAGCCAGCGCCGCAGCCAGGCGGCGATCCGGGCGCGTGCGTCGGCGCTGAGGTCTTCGGCGGCGTAGAACGCATCCGCGATGCCGGCCAGCAGCGCGTCGTCGCCGCAGTCCGGCGCCGGTGCCAGGTGTCCGAGCGCTCGGAAGAAGATCGTCATGTCGATCTCGGTACACCCGAGCACGCCATGCAGTTCGTCGATCAGCGCGTCGTCGTCGCTGCCGCCGGCCCGTTGCAGGCCGAGCTTGGCGGCCATCATGTCCCGGTATCCCGTTTGCCAGCGTGCTACGGCGGCGTCCAGCGCGCGCTCGAACGGTGCCGCCTCGCCGACCAGCGGGTACAGGGCATTGGCGAGCTGCGTCAGGTTCCACAGCGCGATCTGCGGCTGGCGGCCGAAGGCATAGCGCCGGCCCTGGGCATCGGTGGTGTTGGGCGTCCAGCCCGGATCCCAGCCCTCCAGCCAGCCGTACGGCCCGTAGTCGATGGTCAGGCCGAGGATGGACATGTTGTCCGTGTTCATCACCCCGTGCACGAAGCCGACCCGCAGCCAGTGCACGACCAGGTCGACCGTGCGCCGGCAGATCTCCTCGAACCAGCCGGACCAGGCGGCCGGCGTCCCGGTCGCCATGCCGGGAAAGTCGGTGGCGATGGTGTAGTCGGCCAGCCGCCGCAGCAGTTCGACGTCGCCGCGCGCCGCCGGCAGCTCGAAATTGCCGAAGCGCACGAAGCTCGGCGCGACCCGGCACACCACCGCGCCCGGCTCGGCGCGCGGATTGCCGTCGTAGAACATGTCGCGGATCACCTCCTCGCCGGTGGCGACGAGCGACAGCGCGCGCGTGGTCGGTACGCCCAGGTGGTGCATCGCCTCGCTGCACAGGAACTCGCGTACCGAGGATCGCAGCACGGCCAGGCCGTCGGCGCCGCGCGAGTAGGGGGTGGGGCCGGCGCCCTTCAATTGCAGGCACCAGCGCCTGCCGCGCCGGTCGACGACCTCGCCCAGGTTGATCGCGCGGCCGTCGCCGAGTTGGCCGGCCCAGTTTCCGAACTGGTGGCCGCCATAGCACATCGCGAACGGATCCATGGCGTCCAGCAGGCGGTTGCCGGCGAACACCTGCAGGAACTCCTCGGTGCGACAGGCGGGTTCGTCCAGATCGAGCAGCGCAGCAACCTCGGCCGAATGCGCCAGCAGCCGCGGCGCCGCCACCGGCGTGGGCGCCACGCGCGAGTAGCAGGCCCCGGCCACCTGGCGCCGGAAGTTGCGTGGCTCGGGGTCGGCCGGCAGTTCGCGGGTGAAGCGGTTGTCGAATGCGAGCGTGTGCAGCATGGGCGTGGGTCCGGGTCGTGCCGGGTGCCAGGACGGCGCCCGTGGCCTGGGAGGCCGACAGATTAACCCCGGCGCAGCGCTGACCCAAGTTCGCGCGCACATCGGGTGCGCAGGGCGCCGCGGGCGAGGGTTCAGCGGCGGCGCAACAGCAGCAGGAGCGGCAGTGCGCCGAGCGCGAGCCACTGGAACAGCGCGAATACGTCGACGATCGCGGCCATCATCGCCTGGCGCTGCACCTCGGCCGCGAACAGCGTGGCGGCGAGCGGATCGCCGGGCACCAGGCCGAGGCGGCCGGCGTAGGCCTGCGCCTGCGGGCTGACCGCGGTGAGGTGGCCGCCGAGCTGGTTCCAGCCCGCCTGGGTATGGCGGATGAACAGCCCCACCGCGATCGAACCGCCGATCGACTGGCCGACGCTGCGCAGCAGTGTGTACACCCCCGAGGCTTCCGCGGTGTGTGCCGGCGGCAGGGTCCTGAACGCGGTGAACGACAGCGTGATCATTCCGAACGCGGTGGCCACGCCCTGGATGAGGCCCGGGGCGATCATCGACCAGGCGTCCGCTTCCAGCGACAGCCGGCTCATCATGTACGCCGACAGCGCCATTCCGCCGCAGCCGGCGGCGAGCAGGGGCCGGGCGTCGACACGGTCGATCAGCCGGCCGATGAGCAGCATTCCTGCGATCACCGCGACGCCGCGCGGCGCCATGATCATGCCGGCGACGTCCGGCGGCATCTGCAGCACCGATTCCATCAGCAGCGGCTGCATGATCATGGTGCCGAACATGCCCACGCCCAGGCCGACGCTGATCAGGTTGGCAATGCTGTAGTTGCGGTCGCGAAACACCCGCAGATCCACCACGGGATGCGCGCGCGTGCCCAGCGCGTGTACGACGAACGCCGCAAGTGCAGTCGCGCCGAGGCAGGCCGAGGCGACGATCCGGCCGGAATCGAACCAGTCCAGGCGGTTGCCTCTATCCAGCGTGTACTGGATGGCCCCCAGGGCCAGCCCCAGCAACGCGAAGCCGCGCCAGTCCATTGAGCGGGAGCGGGTCGGCGTCGGCGGTACGTGCAGCCACGCGAGCGCCGCGGCGAGCAGGCCGATCGGCAGGTTGATGAAGAAGGTCCAGCGCCAGGAATAGGCCTCGGTGAGCCATCCGCCCAGGGACGGCCCCAGCACCGGGCCGATCATCGCGCCGGTGCCGGCCCAGGCGAGCGCCCGGCCGCGCTGTTCGAGCGGGTAGACGTTGATCATCACCGACATCGCCAGCGGATTGATCATCGCGCCGATCGCGCCCTGCAGGATCCGCATCGCCACGAGCTGATCGAGTGAGCGCGCCGCGCCGCACGCCACCGACGCCAGCACGAAGCCGCAGGTCAGCAGCGTCACTCCCAGGCGCTGGCCGATGCGATCGGCGAGAAAGCCGGTGAGCGGCATGAATATCGCCACAGCCACCACGTAGCTGGTCAGGACCCAGCTCGCCTCGTCCGGCGTGCAGCCGAGCTCGCCCTGCATCTGCGGCAGCGCGACGTTGACGATGGTGGAGTCCAGCGTCTGCATGATGAGCGCGGCCATCACCGCGAACACGACGGCGGCGCGGTTGACCGGGCGCGCGCCCGCGACGGCCGCGACCGTGTTCACCGGCGGCGCGCTGCGCCGGCGCCGGGCGGGCGGCGGCGGTTCTGGGGTGGGGCCATCGCGGGGGATCCGGTTCGGGAGGTCGGCCGCGGCCAGTGTACAGAGCCGTCGGCGAAATTGCGGCACGGCGGCGGATCCGAGTCGCGCCGCGGGCGGTGCCGCATCCCGCGCGCCGGTTCTTTACAATGCCGCCATGCACCGCGTACCCGCGCCGCCGCACGGCCGATGACCGCCGCGATCGCCCTGGATGGAGTCGGCCGCCGTTTCGCGACCGGCGTCGAGGCGCTCGCCGGCGTCGACCTGGCGATCGCGCCCGGAGCGCTGGTGTCGCTGCTCGGGCCTTCCGGATGCGGAAAGAGCACGATCCTGCGCATGATCGCCGGCCTGGACGCGCCCGATCGCGGCAGCCTGCGCGTGACGCCTGCCGCCGGCGCCGCGCAGCCGGTCCTGTCGTACGTCTTCCAGGAGCCCACGCTCATGCCGTGGGCGCGGGTGTACGACAACGTCCGCCTGCCATTGCGGATCGCCGGTCTCGATCCGGCCACCGCGCGCGCGCGCGTCGACCCCATGCTCCAGGCGGTGGGCCTGGCGCGCTTCGAGCGCGCATTTCCGGCGGAGCTGTCGGGCGGCATGCGGATGCGGGCGTCGATCGCGCGCGCGCTGGTCACGCACCCGGACGTGCTGCTCATGGACGAGCCGTTCGCGGCCCTGGACGAAATCACCCGCCATCGCCTGAACGCGGATCTGCTCGCGCTGTGGCAGGCGCAGGGCTTCACCCTGGTGTTCGTCACCCACAGCGTGTTCGAGGCCGTGTTCCTGGCCCAGCGGGTCGTGGTCATGAGCGCGCGGCCGGGGCGGATCATGGCCGACCTGGTCGTCGATGCGCCGTATCCGCGCGGCCCCGACTGGCGCACCGACCCGGCCTATGCGCGGCTGTGCAGGCAGGCCTCGGCGGCGCTGGAGTCGGGGCATGCGGAGGCCGGCGCATGAACCGGCTGGCGGCGTACCTGCTGCCGGCGATCGTATTCGCGGCCGCCCTCGGCGCCTGGGAGGCCTGGGTGCGGCTGGCGCAGGTGCCGCACTACATCCTGCCGGCGCCGAGCCTCATCGCCACCACGCTCGCGGCGAATTTCGGCTCGCTCGCCCCCTCGTGGTGGTTCACGATCAAGATCACCTTCGGCGCGCTTACGCTGGCCATCGGCGGCGGCGTGGCGCTGGCGGTGCTGTTCGCGCTGTCGCGCACGGTCGAGACCGCGTTCCTGCCGTTCGCCATCACCCTGCAGGTGACGCCGATCGTGGCGATCGCGCCGCTCATCCTCATCTACGTCGACAGCACGACCGCCGCGTTGCTCGCCTGCGCCTTCATCGTCGCGTTCTTCCCGATCCTGTCCAACACCGTGATCGGCCTGCGCGCCGCGGATCCGAACCTGCGCGATCTGTTCACCCTGTACCGCGCCAGCCGCTGGCAGCGCCTGCGCTGGCTGCTGGTTCCCAGTGCGTTGCCGTATTTCATCGGCGGGCTGAAGATCTCCGGCGGCCTGGCCCTCATCGGCGCGGTGGTGGCGGAGTTCGCCGCCGGCGCGGCGGGGCGCGAGACCGGGCTGGCCTCGCGCATCCTGGAGGCGAGCTTCCGCAACGACATCCCGCGCATGTTCGCGGCGCTGGTGCTGGTGGCGCTGACCGGCGTGGCGATCTTCGTCGCCTTCAATCTCCTGTCGCGCCTGCTGCTCGGGCGCTGGCACGCAACCGAACTGCGCCGCTGAGGCAGGCGCACCGGGGGAAACGCAGCATGAAACGCATCGATCGGAGAACCTTCCTGGCAGGCGTAGCCGCGCTGATCGCGGCCGGCCCCGGTGCACGGGCGCAGGAAGGCGCGCCGGGCCGGCTCGACAAGGCCGTGTTCGGCACCAACTGGAAGGCGCAGGCGGCGCACGGCGGGTTCTACCAGGCGCTCGTCGACGGCACCTACCGCAGCTTCGGCCTGGACGTGGTGATCCGCCAGGGCGGCCCGCAGGTGAACAACCGCCCGCTGCTGACCGCCGGCCGCATCGACTTCATGATGACGGGCAACCTGCTGCATGCGTTCGACAACGCCAGGCAGGGCCTGCCGACCGTGGTGGTGGCGGCGATGTTCCAGAAGGATCCGCAGGCGTTGATCGCGCATCCGGGGCAGGGCTACGAGCGCTTCGAGGCGCTCAAGGATGCGCCGGTCGCGCTGATCGCCAAGGACGCGCAGTTCACCTGGTGGCAGTGGCTGAAGGTGCGCCACGGCTTCTCCGACGAGCACCTGCGCCCGTACAACTTCAACCTCGGCCAGTTCCTGTCGAACAAGCGCGCCATCCAGCAGGGGTATTCCGTCGCCGAGCCGATCTACATCCGCCAGCAGGGCGGCTTCGATCCGGTGGTCCATCTGCTGGCCGATCACGGATTCTCGACCTACAGCACCCTGATCGAAACCCGCCGCGATCTCGTCGACAAGCGGCCCGACTACGTCCGCCGCTTCGTCGACGCCTCGATCCTGGGCTGGTACAGATACCTGTACGGCGACCGCGCGGCCGCCAACGCGCGGATGCTGGGCGACAACCCGGAGCTGACGCGGGCCGAAATCGAGGCGTCGGTCGCGTTGATGTTGAAGCAGGGAATCGTGGACTCGGGTGCCGCGATCGGGTCCGGCATCGGTACCATGGACCCGGCCCGCATCCGTGCGTTCTACGACGACATGGTCCGCGCGGGCCTGTACGCGCCCGGCGACGTCGACCCGGCGCGGGTGGCGACGCTGCAGTTCATCAACCATGGCGTCGGCCTGGATGAACGCCGCCGCCTGACCGGCAAGTGAGGAGAAGGACACATGACCGCCAAGATGATCTATCTCGCCAGGCGCAATCCGGCGCTTGCCCGCGAAGCCTTCCCGCGCCGCTGGCGCCAGCACGCCAAGCTCGCCGGTACCCTGCCGGACGTGGTCGGCGTGGCGACCAGCGTGCATTACTGCACGGTGGTGCCGGGGCGCGAGCTGTACGCGAACAACCGCGACGAGTACGACGGCGTCGGCCTGGTCGGCGTGGCGGACGAGCGCCAGCTCGCCGAGATGCATCGCCAGACCGTGTCCAATCCGGTGACGCGCGAAGACGAGCTGAAGGTGTTCAGCACCTACGTCGAGAAATTCGCGCTGTTCGCACGCGAGCGCGTCTTGACCGACCGGGGACCGGGCAAGGCGGTGCTGATCGAATTCGTGCCGCGCAGGCCGGGCGTCAGC
The DNA here is from genome assembly GCA_050183625.1 of Gammaproteobacteria bacterium. Lineage (GTDB taxonomy): Bacteria > Pseudomonadota > Gammaproteobacteria > JADZEE01 > JADZEE01 > JBFXBD01. The sequence continues at coordinate 6,060 of JBFXBD010000014.1, read as the reverse complement.
CCGGCGGACTTCGAACGCATCTACACCACCGAGTTCGCGCCGCGCACCGGCGCGTTGCTGCGCGGCGCGCCGCTCCTGAAGCTGCTGCGCCGCTACGTGCAGAACATCGTGGTGCCGCCGGGGCCGCCGCCGGGCTACGAGTTCGACGCGGTGGCCGAGCTGTGGTTCGATTCGCTCGAGGATCTGCGCACGGCGATGGCGCCGTGCGCGCAACTCGACGCGCTCGTCGCCGCCGCGGGCGAATTCATCGACATGAGCCGCATCGTCCAGGTGGCCACCGAGGTGACCCACGCCTGGAAGGCGCCCTGATCGGGGCCGGGATCAGCGCCCGATCAGGGCCGCGGGATTGTCGCGCACCAGCCGGCGCACGTCCGTGGCGTCGAACCCCGCGTCGAGGAACGCGGCGCAGCCCTGGGCCAGCAGCACCTGCGGCGGCGCCGCGGTGGCGATGCCGCCGTCGGAACTGAGCACCGCGCGCGCGACGCCGACGCTGCGGACCAGCGCCGCGCAGTCGGCGAGCGTCGCCGCGGCGGGATTCGGCCCAGGCAGGTGCTGGTACACGCTCTGTTCCAGCACCACCTCGCCCATCGTCATGATTTCCCCGACCTCGGCCGGCGTCAGGCCCATGGCCGCCGACAGCGGATTGGACAGCACGATGCGCTCGACGCCGTGCTCCACCGCGGCGCGGACCACCGCCGCGAGCTCGGTCTTCTGCAGGTAGCCCGTCGCCACCACCGCGCGGTGCTCGCGCGCGAGATCGAGCACGGTATGTACCGCGGGCAGCAGCCGGCCGTTCTCGTCCACCACGTCCACCGCCCGGCCCCGGCCGAGCACCGTGCGGATGTCCTCGGGCATCGCCGTCAGGCGGCCGCGGAACCGGCGCGCGCCGAGCGTGGGCATTCCCACCCAGACCGCGCCCATGCGCAGGGCGAGCTCGACCACCCCGGGATTCATGCCGCCGGCGAAGTCGTGCACGAGGATGGCGCCGTGCATGTCGAACCCGGTCGCGCGTGCCGCCAGGCGCGCACGCTCGGCCGTGGGCGAGAAGTGGTTGCGGTGCACGGCTGCGGCGTAGCCGGCGGCGGCGAGACGGCCGGCGAGTTCGACGTCGTCGCAGTGCCGGGGGATGAGGTCCGGCTCCGCGTGCACGTAGAGATCGATTGCGCCGGCGACGAACCCGGCCCCCTGGTCGTTCATCTGCGTCCTCCCTGCGATGTCCGCATGATCCGTTCGCCGCGAGCGCAAAGTCAATTTGCCGCGCGTGCCGCGCCGGCTTTACATCGCTCATCGGCCGCCCCATCATCGGGCTGCGCCATCCGGCGCCGCCTCCGCGGCAACCGCCGGCTCCGCCCATCGCGGCCTGGCGCGCCATTCCAGGAACCCGGAGGAAGCCTGCCCATGCTGGACCCAAACACCCCCGTCATCGTCGGCGTCGGCCAGATCTGCGAGCGGCTGGACTCGCCCGACTACCGCGCCCTGTCGCCGGTGAATCTCGCCGCCGAGGCGGCACGCCGGGCGCTCGACGACGCGCTCGCGGCCGACAGGCTCGCGCCGCACGTGGATGCGATGGGGGCGGTGCGTACCTTCGAGGACTCCTCGCCGCGGATGGCGATGCCGTTCGGCAAGTCGAACAACTTCCCCTGGTCGGTCGCCCGGCGCCTGGGCGCCGCGCCGCGCAAGGTGGTGTGGGAGATCGCCGGCGGGCAGTCGCCGCAGCACCTGCTTTCGGAGTTCGCTGAGAAAATTGCGGCCGGCGAGGTGCACGCGGCGCTGCTGTTCGGTGCCGAGGCGATCTCCACCGGGCGCGACCTGATGGCGAAGAAGGCCAAGGTCGACTGGTCCGAGACCGTCGAGGGCGAAGTCGAGGACCGCGGACCGGGCACCAAGGGCATGATCACGCGCACGTCGCTCGCCCACAAGCTGTTCGGCGCGCCGCCGCAGTACGCGCTGTTCGAACATGCGCGCCGGCGGCGGATGCGCCTGTCGCGCAAGGACTACGCCGACGAGATGGGCAGGCTGTTCGCGCCGCTCAGCGCGGTCGCCGCCGCCAATCCGTACTCGTCCTCCGGCACCACCGCCTACACCGGCGCGCAGCTCGTCACCGTCACCGAACGCAACCGCATGATCGCCGATCCGTATCCGCGGCTGCTGGTGGCCCGCGATCAGGTCAACCAGGGGGCGGCGGTGCTGCTGATGTCGGCCGGCAAGGCGCGCGAGCTCGGCATCCCCCAGGCCAAGTGGGTCTACCTGCACGGCTACGCCGATCTCACCGAGCGCGAGATCATGGATCGCGCCGACCTGGGCGCGTCGCCGGCGGCGCGCGCGGCGTGCAACGCGGCGCTGAAGGCGGCCGGGATCGGCATGGCCGACGTGCGCTACATCGACCTGTACAGCTGCTTCCCGATCGCGGTCTTCAATGTCTGCGACGCCTTCGGCCTGTCGCCGGACGACCCGCGCAAGCTGACCCAGACCGGCGGCCTGCCGTACTTCGGCGGCGCCGGCAACAACTACTCGATGCACGGCATCTGCGAGATCGCCGCCCGCGTGCGCTCGGACCCTGGCAGCTACGGCTTCGTCGGTGCCAACGGCGGCGCGTTGTCCAAGTATTCGGTCGGTATCTATTCCACCCGCGCGGCCGCCTTCAGGAAGCAGGACTGCAAGCCGCTGCAGGCGGAACTGGACGCGATCCCGGGGCCGAGGATCGCCCAAGAGGCCGACGGCTGGGCGACGATCGAGACGTTCACGATCGTCCACGACCGGGAAAAGCCCGCGTACGCGGTGGTCATCGGCCGCCTGGAGGGCAGCGGCGATCGATTCATGGCCAATACCTACGACGGTGATGCCGCGACCCTGCAGCAGATGATCGACGAGGATCCGCTCGACAGGCGCGTCTATGTCCGCTCCTACGGCTTCGGCAACCGCATCGCGTTCGATCGCGCGCACCACGACCTGATGCATCCGCCGCGGCCGAAGGTGCTGCGCGCCGACTACAAGTACAGCCTGGTCGAACGCCGCGGCCACGTGCTGGAGGTCACTATCAACCGCCCCGAGTCGCGCAATTGCCTGCACCCGATGGCCAACGAGGAACTCGAGGAAATCTTCGACGCCTTCATGGCGGATCCGTCGCTGTGGATCGCGATCCTGGCCGGCGCCGGCACCGACGCCTTCTGCACCGGCAACGACCTGAAGTACTCGGCGAGCGGCAAGCCCGTGTACGTGCCCAAGACCGGGTTCGCCGGCCTCACGCACCGCCGGGGCAGGGACAAGCCGGTAATCGCGGCCGTGAACGGCTATGCGATGGGCGGCGGCTTCGAAATCGCCCTGGCCTGCGATCTGGTCGTCGCCGATGCCAGCGCGCAGTTCGCGCTGAGCGAGGTGCGCGTGGGCCTGATCGCCGGCGCCGGCGGCCTGGTGCGCCTGCCGCGGCAGATCCCGCGCAAGGTCGCCACCGAGATGATCCTCACCGGCCGGCGCGTGGGCGCTGAAGAGGGCCAGCGCCTGGGGTTCGTGAACCGGGTCACCCCGGCGGGCCAGGCGCTCGCCGAGGCGCGCCGGCTGGCGGACGAGATCCTGGAGGGCTCGCCCGTTTCGGTGCGATTGTCGCTCGCGCACATGAACGAGACCGCGCAGTTCGCGGCCGAGGCCGACGCGGTGGCGCACAACCCGGTGGCGATCATCGACGAACTGCTCACCGCCGAGGACACCATGGAGGGCATGATCGCCTTCGCGCAGAAGAGAAAGCCCGCGTGGAAGAACCGGTGAGCACCGTGCGTCGGGCATTCCTGTTCACGCTGCGGGCGGACGGTTCGCCGACCTGCCATCCGATGGCCGCCGCGCCCGGCGCCGGCGGCGCGGTGTTCAACATGTACGCCAAGAGCGTCAAGGCGCGCAATCTGCTGCGGGATCCGCGCGCGGCGGCGTTGCTGCTCGCGGACTGGTCGGCGCCGGCCGGTTCGGCCCGGCGCCTCGCGGGCCGGGCGCTGCCCACGGAGGCGGCCGAGGATGTGCGCGCGTTCGAGCGGCCCGCGCCGGCGGCCGGCTTGCAGGTACCCGAAGGCATGGCCGAGCGCGTGTCGGGCCGGCGCGAGCAGGGCAAGCGGATGCTGTTCCGCCTGCACGACGGGCGCGGGGATTGAGGCGTGGGCCGGGAGTCGATCGCAATGAGCGCGGCGGAGATCCGCGCGTTCCTGGCCGGCGTGGAATGGGTGGCCATCGGCACGCTGGACGCATCCGGCGCGCCTCATGCCGATGCCGCAGCGGCGCTGCTGGCAGGCGAACGGCTCTGGTTCGCGGTCGCATCCGCCAGCCCCGCGGCGGCGCATCTCGACCGCGATCCGCGCGTGTGCTGCGCGGCGGACGTGTTTCCCAGCTACTACGAGATCAAGGGCGTCACCGTGCACGGGCGTGCGCGGCGCGCGGATCCCGGGGAAGCGGCGCGGGTGCGGGCGGAACTCGCCGCGCGCGCCGGGCGCCAGGAGCTGGCGGCCGACGAGATATGGTGGGTACCGGCCCTGGAAGATGGCTTCGGCTTCGACTTCGCGCGCATCGCCGCGCGCGGTTGACGGGCGGGGCCTCAGGCCTGGGCCGCGGAGATGAAGTCCTTCACGCGCGGGTAGAGCTCGTTCTCCCAGCGCCGCCCGCTGAACACCCCGTAGTGGCCCACGCCGGCCTGCACGTGATGTGCGCGCAGCCACTGCGGCAGCGAACCGCACAGGTCCTGTGCTGCCAGCGTCTGCCCCAGCGCGCAGATGTCGTCGCGTTCGCCCTCCACCGTCATCAGTGCGGTGCGGCGGATGGCCGCGGGGTTCACCGGCCGGCCGCGCCAGCGCATGCAGCCGCGCGCCAGGGTGAAGCGCTGGAACACCTGGTCGACCGTTTCCAGGTAGAACTCCGCGGGCAGGTCCATCACCGCGAAATACTCGTCGTAGAAATCGCGGATGGCCCCGGCCCGGTCGGGCTCGCCGTCGACCAGGTGCCGGTACAGCGACACGAACGAGCCGAAGTGGCGCTCTCGGTTCATCTGCATGAATGCGGTCAACTGCACGAACCCGGGGTAGACGCGGCGGCCGGCGCCGGCGTAGCGCCACGGCACGCGGGCGATGAGATTGCGCTCGAACCAGTCGATCGGCCTGCTGGTCGCAAGTTCGTTCACGCGCGTGGGATTGATGCGGGCGTCGACCGGGCCGGCCATGAGCGTCATCGAACTCGGCGTCGCGGCGTGGCCGTCCTCGGCCATCAGCGCCACGGCGGCCAGTGCGCCGCCGCAGGGCTGGCAGACCGCGACGAGGTGGCCGCCGGGGCCGATGACCTCGAACCACGTGATCAGATGGGCGATGAAGTCGTCCAGGCCGAAGCGACCGTCGGCCGGCGGCACGTCGCGGGCGTTGCTCCAGTCGGTGAGATAGACGTCGTGGTCGCGCAGCAGCGTGCGCAGCGTGCCGCGCAGCAGGGTGGCGAAGTGCCCGGAAATCGGCGCCACGAGCATGACCCGAGGGCGATCGGCCGGTGCGTCCGCGCGGCGGAACCTGCGCAGCGCACCGAACGGGGTCTCATGCACGATATCCGTGCAGATCGGCGCGTCTTCGTGACCGCAGCGCACCGAATCGATGCCGAACGCCGGCTTCACGTGGGTCATGCGCAGGCCGCTCAGCACCTCGCATGCGGCACCCATGCGCCCGGTCAGGAGAAATTCGCCGCTCGCGGCGCGCGGCGCGCGCAGGGCGGCGGCGCCGAGCGCCCAGCCGGTTCGCAGCGGCTCGAGCACGTCGACCCACGATTGGTACAGTCCGTAGAGCATGGTTCAGGCGCGATGGGATCGGTGGCGGTCGGTATTCATGCCGCAGCAATCCGGGTGCCAACGTCTTTCTGGCGCGCCGATTGCTGTGCGGGAACTGTCACGGCAACAGCATAGGGTATTTTTCCGCACCGCAATATGCGCGCTGCGGCGAAACGGGTAAAAAAGCATGGCCAAAGCAAAACTCACGATCACGTGCAGGAATTATTCTTCCTGGTCGCTGCGCGGATGGCTGCTCGCGCGGCTCTCGGGGCTGCCGTTCGACG